>NZ_DAMDBP010000007.1:75901-167889 GCF_032092815.1 Agrobacterium sp.
CGATGAGCGAAGCGACCTTCCGTCGGTGGCTCACCAAGTCAGGCGCCGGCTTCTCGCAGATATTGTCGAGCACGCGATTGGAAAGAGGTTTGACCATGCTGCAGACGACAGATGTCCCCATATCCCGGATTGCGCTTGATTGCGGTTTCAAAACGCCGTCTCATTTTTCGGATGCTTTTAGAAAACGGTTTGGAATACCACCCAAGCTGATCCGCTCTGTCGAGGAATGATCGTTTCCCGATACAATATGATTGGCATCCGGAAGCGGAACATCAAACCAGGGTCTATCACCACAACATGATCAACCGCCCAGAAAGGACCAAAACTCATGTTGATGAAGACCACCCTCACCTCTCTGTTCTTCACCGCAGTCGTGGCGATGTCAGCCCATGCCGAGGATTTCAAACTCTCCAGCACATCAATTGCTGAAGGTGCCCAGCTTGCCCCTACATTTGTCTTCAAAGGTTTTGGCTGCGACGGCGATAACCAGTCACCTGCATTGTCCTGGTCCAATGCGCCAGCCGGCACAAAGAGTTTTGCGATTACCGCCTATGACCCGGATGCGCCGACCGGTTCAGGCTGGTGGCATTGGAATGTCGTCAATGTTCCCTCCTCCGTCACCTCACTTCAACTGAATGCCAGTGGCGAAAAAAAGATGCCAGAAGGTTCTGTTGAAATTGCCAACGACTACGGGGTTGTAGGTTTCGGCGGCGCCTGCCCGCCCGCTGGCGAGGTTCATCGTTACGTCTTCACGGTTCATGCGCTTGCCGTCGAAAAGCTCGACCTGCCAGAAAATCCAAGCAATGCGCTGACCGGCTTCATGATCAATGCAAACGCCATCGGAAGCGCCAAGATCACGGCCGTTTATAATCGCTGAGTGATGGACAATAGCGGCAGTCGCCATTTTGGCCGGCTGCCGCGTTCCGCTTGATCGATATGGGATTTGGGCTTGGCGTCACAAACCCATCTGTTTGACGGATGCCGGTGATATGGCTTTTGATGTTTTTTTCCGGAGGCATCAGCTTGGAGCGGTGTGGCAGAAGGCAAAATTCACACGTGCTTTGAGCGCCGTTTTATAGCCACCATTTGCGCTAGACCTGTTTTACACACACTCTTCACGGCTTGGTCATTTGTAGATATGTGCCTTGAAGTGGCATCAACCCTTTGAGATATTCCCCTTCCAGTTGACACAACGCATCCGGAACACTGATGTTTTTCAAATATATAGAGTATTCAGCCCGTAAAGCCCTTTCCTCCCTTGCTGCAATGATTGTCTGCCTGGGGCTGACACATGCTGCTGTGGCAGAGACCGTGAGGACATCATGGCCGCAAAACCAAAGCGATCTCTCCGCCGACCCGGATGTCCATTTTGGTGTGCTGGAAAACGGAATGCGATTTGCCATCAAGCGCAATTCGACGCCGCCAAATCAGGCCGCGATCCGTTTCCGCATTGGGTCCGGTTCGCTCGAGGAGGCGGACAACCAGCAGGGCCTCGCCCATTTTCTTGAGCACATGGCGTTCAAGGGATCGACCAACGTTCCGGAAGACGAGATGGTGCGGATGCTGCAACGCAAGGGCCTGGCTTTTGGACCGGATACCAATGCCCATACGTCCTATACCGAAACCGTATACTCGCTTGATCTTCCACAGGTCGATGCAGATACGATTTCCACCGGCTTGAAATTGATGCGCGAAACGGCAAGTGAACTTACGCTGGATGCAGAAGCATTCGACCGCGAGCGTGGCGTTATTCTCGCAGAAGAGCGTTTGCGTGACACGCCGCAATATCGGGCCGGAACAGAAGTCCTCAGCTCGCTGCTTGAAGGACAGCGCGTGACCAAACGCACCCCGATCGGCAAGCCGGAGGTGATCAGCAATGCGCCGGTTGATCTTCTGCGCGATTATTACAGGGCCAATTATCGCCCGGACCGCGCAACGCTGATCGTGGTGGGCGATGTCGATCCGGCCACTTTGGAGGCTGAAATCCGTCAGCGTTTTGGCGATTGGAAAGCCGATGGTCCAAATCCGCCCTCGCCCAACCCTGGCAATCTGAAGTCCAAGGACGAAACTTTCGGTGTGATTGCAGTGCCTGGAAACATGACCCGGGTGCAGATTGCCTGGACACGTCCGTTTGACGATTCCCACGACACAATTGAAACGCGCCGCAAGGGACTGATTGAGGGGCTTGGTTTCATGGTTCTTCAACGTCGCCTCAGTTCGATTGCCACCAAGGCCGATGCACCTTTTATCAGCGCCAGTGCCGGTACTCAGGATCTCCTGAAATCGGCCCGCCTTTCCATGGTTGCTGCCAGCTCCGAACCGGATAAATGGCAAGCAGCACTTTCTGCGATTGATCAGGAGCAACGCCGTATCGCAGAATTCGGTGCGACAGACGCGGAAATCCAGCGCGAAATTGTTGAATATCGCTCTTCCTTGCAAGCGGAAGCGGCTGGATCTGCAACGAGAACCTCAACGGCTCTGGCGTCCATGCTGGCTGGCAGCGTTGACAGTGATGAGGTTTTCACCTCGCCTCAGGATGACCTGGCTTTGTTTGAAACAATTGTCAGCAAAGTGACAGTGGACGGGGTCAACGCGGCACTTCGCGAGGCATTTTCCGGCAATGGTCCGCAGGTCTTGTTGCAAACCGCTCAGGCACCTGAGGGTGGTGATCAGGCTGTTCGTGAGGCCTACGAGACATCACGGGCAGTTGGTGTTTCCGCACTTGCCAGCGCCAAAGACGTTGTCTGGCCATACACGTCGTTTGGCGAGCCGGGTGCCGTGGTGGAACGCAGTGCTGTTGATGATCTGGGGCTGACGATGGTTCGTTTCGCCAATGGCGTTCGCCTTACCGTGAAACCTACCAAGCTTCGCGCCAACGAAGTTCTTGTGCGTGAGCACATCGGTCACGGCAGGCTGGATATGCCGAAAGACACCTATCTGCCGCTTTGGTCATCTCCAGCTGTCGTGCTGTCAGGAACAAAGGCGATGAATTTCGAGGAGATTCAAAAGGCGCTCGCCGCGAAAATCTACGGTATCGATTTCTCGGTTGGTGATAGCTCGGTGAGATTTGATGGTCGCACGCGGACCGAAGATCTCGAAACGCAGTTACAGTTGATGGCTGCCTATACATCGGACCCTGCCTACCGTCCCGAAGTGTTCAAGCGCGTTCAGCAAGCTTATCTCAGTGGTTTCGACCAATATAGCGCGACAGCTGGTGGCGTGCTGGGGCGTGATTTTGCCGGTTTGGTGCATTCCGGTGATACGCGTTGGAGCTTCCCAAACCGGGAACAATTGGTAGCAACGACACCAGATGATTTTTCGAACCTGTTCGGATCACTGATTTCCAAGGGTCCGATTGAGCTGGTTGTCGCAGGTGACGTGGAGGTGGACGATGTCGTTCGCCTGGTGGCCGGTACTTTTGGTGCACTTCCACAGCGGCCAGACGTTGCGCCAAAGCAGGACCAGGATGTCGTTCAGTTTCCAAAACCGACGGAAAAGCCGGTAATCTCAACACACACGGGCAGGGATGACACCGCCGCGATTGTTGTCGGCATGCCGATTGGTGATCTGTTTTCAGACATTCCGCGCAATTTCATCGCAAGCATTTCCGCACAAATCCTCCAAAACCGGTTGATTGATCAGTTCAGAATAGCTGAGGGCGCGACCTATGGTCTGCAGGGCGACGCTGAACTGTCCCGCAATCTGCCCGGATACGGGTTTGCATATTTTTATCTGGAAACAATGCCAGAAAAAGTCGGGCGGTTTTATACGCTTTTTGACAAGGTAACTGAGGATTTAAGGGCAAATCCGGTATCTGCAGATGAGCTTTCTCGCGCGCGTGAGCCGGCAATCGAGGCGCTTAAACACCAGCAGCAGAGCAATGATTTCTGGGTGCGGGGGTTGCAGAACGCACAAACGGAACCAAAACAGCTGGATTTTCTCCGTTACAGCTTGGAGGCTTTTGGCAAGGTAACTGCTGAGCAGGTCCAGCAATTTGCCAAAACCTATTACCAACCAAGCCATGTGTGGAAGTGGGAAATATTGCCCGCTGGTACACGGTAAATGAAAACGGCAGGCAGCAATGCCTGCCGTTTCTGTTCGTCGACTATGTACGCGGCCCGACCGCTACGGCGGACCGAATTGTTGTATTAATTGGATGGCGACTGCACGGGCTGATGGCGCGATTGTTGCAAGGCCTCGGGCAGGGCTATGCCGGGATTGGCGGCTTCGGTGAGATAACCGGAGCGTGATCTATGGGCAGAAAACTCTGCCGGATCCAAGCCTGCAAGTTTGGCCCGCTGTTTGACGATATCATTGATCGATTTCGGGTCGATCGGCCATTTGGAAACATTGCCCCAACGGTCGATTTTCCGAAATATGCTGCCGGCAGAAATGCCTGTTATCGCCTTCTACGCATTCAGCGCGTCAACCGGTTTCCGCACAGATAAACGATCTGTCATGATCGCTGCATGATGTTTTGGTGCGCCCGAGATGGATCGCAAGAGAGGGCAGGGCCAGCCGCAACATCAATGGGTTGTTCTACGGTCAAGTGTTCCACGCGCAAGCTTGCGACTTCGCTGTGGCGCCGACCGTCCGAGGCAAATGCCAACATCAGAACGGCCTGATCTTGGATATCACGAAAACCGCTTGCACAGCAGGTGGCAATCATCTGCGTAAAGATATCAACTGTTACGGCTTTCGGCGCTCTTGCGTTTGCGCCATCTTGAGGTAACGGCGACGGCCAACCAGATGGTTGACTCGAGGGCAGGGGAGAAGGACGCTCCGTTTTGGGTTCACCACTTGGTGAGGCTTGACCAACTCGCCAGTCGGCGAGGAACCGTGTCAGGCGCGTTCAGTCCAGTCGTGCGGTGGAGACCCTGATTGAGAAGGCTGTCTTCCACGGCGTGCGGCATGCGGTGAGTGGGGTCGGTTTCTCTGCGCGTCGGATCCCACAGAGGATGGGCTACGAACATCAACAACAGCGCTTGGGGCGCTGGCCAGATAAGTGAGTCACCGGTTGCGGCCAGTGACCATGCCTGGAGATAACTGAGGTCTGAGGCGAGGGCGCGCAGTGTATTTTCACCCATGCCTTCATTGACGAGATGGCGAAGCATTTCGACATCCTGATCCGTCAACAGCTCGGCGAGTTCGTCACGACGTTTAATGGGTAGGACAATTGGGATCGGTTCAGCTCATCGGCACGCCGCTCAACAGCTGTTTCGTCTTTGCCTGGTTTGCTCATCGCACGTCCTCGAATCTCAGACCAAAGCGAGCCAGGTATTTGGCAATTCGATCTGCGTCGTTACTGCTTCTTTCTTCAACCGCGAATTGGCGAATAGCGCCTGCCCGATAGCCGTGACTATGGTGTGGGTGTGGCAAAGCTGTGGGGAGGCCGGAAGCTGCACGGCCAATTTCATCGATCATTCGGTTGAAGGCGGGGTTCCGGGTCGAGCCGCCGGATTTGAGGAAAGATGCCGCCTTATGTCGTTCTCACGCGAAGCGTTTGGTGTTTTTCCCGTCGTATCGGGAAAGATCGAAATCAATGATGCGGTGAGTGAAGGGAACGTTCTTTCCAAGTTCCGGGTCTTGCGATGGTGAAAGCTGAAGCAGCGGTCTGGTCATCGTCCGGGCTTCCGTCAGCAGGACCTAGAAAATCTGGGCAACATGGATGCCTGCGGTGAGGTTGACCAGATGATCGTTGCTATCCGGATCGAAATTATAGTGGCGGGACGAAATCTCTGAGGCTGGTATAGACCTCGGAAAAATCCATGGGGTCACGCAGATTGAAGATGTGCTGGCGCACCGCCGTTGCGGGAGAGATGGTCTCGACATTCTTTATGCGCCCTCGGCCAGTCAATCAGAATGGGTGTTGTGGATCAGTTCAACACGGGCCATGAAGAAACCTGGCTGTTGGTGAAACCCGACATTTGGCCGGTGCTGACAGTTGACGCCTTCGCCCCAACAACATCACCGATATCATGGCAACGAAAACGGCAGGGCTGGACATGCGGCTCTTCTCGGGCTTCACGGATATGTCCGAATTGCTGAATGCCTACAAATCGGCCGCGAGCGCCCGGGCACAGGCTGACCGCTATCGTTTGGTCGAAGGGGTTGATAAGTTGGTCCCTTACGGTCCCATCATGGCCGGTGATTGGCAGAAAATCGTACCGTGGCGCAAAAGGCGCCGATGACAAGAACTAGGGCCCAGTCGCGGTTTTTGTTGTTGGTCGATACCAATAAGGTGCCACTTCCATTTCCAATGGATTGTCGTAACTTGCACGTGTTCATGTGAGATGAAGCGGTGACCCATTTCGTGGTGTCCGCCACATCAGAAGAAATCGTTTCATCGATGTTCTATCTTTGCCGTATGATGTTCCGGCAAACACGGATGTAAAAATGATTGTAGCAGGCCAGCGCGTACTGAAGTCCGTCTCAGCGTTTCCAGCACCCTGCTCAATCACGGTTATGGGTTCTCCATGTGCCTCAAATGGCTATCCCATTGGACGAAATGACTAATTTTCTGCTTCAAATCGATAATTAACGATAAATAGTAGTTATCGATGGTAAAAATCCCGACTCTCGATGATAGGAACTGACGAATGATAAAATGAAGATAGCATTCGTTTAATAAATCATTTACCATAAATTCAATGGCTTACGATCTCACCAAATTACCAGTCTCCACCCTGCTACGGCCAATCAGCGACGCTACAGCAGCGCTTGTCCGTCTCGATGAGCGTATTGCCCGCTCAACCGTCGGTGAAGGCTGGTGTGAGCGCCAGAATTTTTCCGATGCCTGCGCATCTCTGTGGATCGACGGTGAACTGGTGCACCTTGAAGATCTTGTGTTGCACGATGCCACCCGCGACGTCCGTGCGCCAACCCATGAACTGACCATTGCCCGCGATGTAATGAAAACCCGTCGACGCATTGTTGTTCAACCGCCCGACTGGGCGCTGTCTGTTGAAGGCATCCGAAGCCTGCGGCAAGATGGCGTGTGGTCCGGACAGGCGTCACCAGCAACATCTTTGGGCGATGCGGGTCCTGCTGCAACCAACGACACTGCACTTGATGATTGGATGGCAGCAGGGCAGGGGGCATTTGATGACAGTGATGCAGATCAGCCCTCACAGGAATTCGCGGAGATCGATGCCCTGCTTGCGCGCTCCGAGGCAGCCATCGAGAACGCCATGCGACCCGGCGCTGTCAAAAACAAGCAGGACAGGGATCCGCTGGTCTACGATCTTGACTGGGATGAAGATGCCCGGTTGGATGAATGGCGCGTAGTGCTGAGGCAGGCAAGAGACTTGCCCCCGATGTTCCAGGCAATTGTTGTCCTCGATGCCTGGAACAGCCTTGATGTGTTGCAGCATGCTCCGTGGTTGGGTCGGTTGCTGTCCGCATCGCTGCTGCGCCAGGCCGGTATCACCACGCAAAATCACCTCGCCGCCATCAATACCGGCCTGAAAACCATCCCCGTTGATCGTCGTCGCCATCGCAGCCGCGAAGTCCGGCTGCTGGCAATAACTGAGGCATTTGTCGCGACAGCCGAGATTGGTTTGAAGGAACATGACCGGCTGGCGCTGGCGCGTCAGATGATGGAACGCAAATTGTTGGGGCGCCGTACCTCATCCAAACTGCCAGAGCTGATTGAACTGGTCATGGCAAAGCCACTGGTGTCTGCCGGCATGATTGCCAACACTCTCGACGTCACACCGCAGGCGGCTCGACGGATTGTTTCCGAGCTTGGCCTGCGCGAGATGACCGGCAGGGGGAGGTTTCGGGCGTGGGGTGTTCTCTAGAATAATGGCCGCTTTGCTGTGCGACTATTGATTTCGTTGCAGGCTGGCATTCGCTGATACGCGCCAGAGAAAGCTCTGTGCGGACGATAGCATTGTATATTTCGGAGGATGTGCTTCAGCCTGTTTTTTTGAATGTTCGCAGATTGCGCAAGAGCGTACACAGATCATGTTCCCGCATCACTCGGCAAGCTTATGCGAAGTTCGGCAAAATAATCACCAAGATTTCTCGTGCACTCTCAATTGCAGCGTATGGGCTGGTGGCTGAAAAGATCGCCGCAACGACCCAGATTATTCTGGGTCGTTGCGGGAATTTCATCTGAAGCAATGGTTAGCAGCGGTCGATATACCGGTTGCCGTATCGGTCACGATAGTAGCACTGGCCGGGTCGATCCGCGACGTTGCCGATCAGGGCACCAGATACGCCGCCAACTGCGGCGCCAACCGCAGCGCCTCTCAGGTTGCCAGTCGCCGCGCCGCCAATAACAGCGCCACCTGCAGCACCAATTGTTGCTCCGCGTTCGGTGTTCGAACAAGCACTAAGCGATAATACTGCCAGAACTGGGATGATGATTTTTTTCATTGTGGCCTCCTTGGTACCAAGGGCAACGACCCAAGAAAGGTTTCGTTCCACCAAATGTTGATGCGACCTTGGAGAGGAAAGACGAAACACATCCAGCCTGTTGGCGGCTGGAACCAATCGGTCATCGCAACGTTCACATCGCGCGCGTAGGGAATAACACCTGAGAACCACTCAAGTGGTACATTGTGTCAAGGCATTCCTCGACTGCACTGATGAGCATGTATTTCGGGTTGAGGGGAGATTGAAACGTGTCGATTTTGGTTGCCGGACAAACATGTTGGCAGACACACAAGGCAGACAATGCTTCGGTGATTATCGACGCAGACAAGTTTTTCAGACATGCGCGCAGTGCCATGCTCAAGGCAAAGCACAGTATCATGTTGATAGGCTGGGATTTCGATACGAGGATCGGGCTTGTCCATGACGATCAGAACGATGATGCGCCTGTCAGGGTCGGTCCTTTGCTCGATTGGCTGGCAGCACGAAATCCTGACCTTCAAATCAGGATATTGAAGTGGGACCTTGGCGTCGTCAATTCGTTGGCGCGTGGTGAAACACCTTTCTACGTGTTGAAATGGATGTTCTCAAAACAGATCCATTTGAAGCTGGACGGCGCCCATCCAGCAATGTCTGCACATCACATGAAACTCCTTGTCATTGATGACCAGCTTGCATTCTGTGGTGGTATCGACATGACGGTCGGCCGTTGGGACACCAGTGATCACCGGGAAAATGAGCCAAGGCGCCGATCGCCAATGGGGTTTGCGCAAGGTCCATGGCACGATGCCACAACCTGTATTTCAGGACCTGCGGCCGTGGCCCTGGGCGAGCTGGCGCGCACGCGGTGGCGCTATGCAACCGGCCAGACCATTCGCAAGACAGAACGCGACGATCAGATCTGGCCGGATGGCCTAGATGTGGAATTTGAGAATGTGGCTATCGGCATTGCTAGGACGGCTCCTCAATATGAAGATCGGCAACAGGTTAGCGAAATCGAGACGATCAAGCTTGCAATGATCGGGTCAGCCCGAAAATACCTGTATATTGAAAGCCAATATTTTGCTTCCAGACGCATAGCAGAGGCGATTGCCGCGCGTCTCAAAGAAGTCGATGGTCCGGAAGTTCTGGTCATCAACCCTGAAGGGGCTGGCGGTTGGCTCGAAGCAAAAACCATGGACTCCGCACGCGTGCGATTGATCAGGCTGGTCGAGGACGCTGATCGATTTGATCGTTTCCGAATATTGTATCCGGTCAACGAAAGTCGTTCCCCCATTTATGTGCACGCAAAGATCATGGTCGCAGATGACGATGTTTTGAAACTGGGATCGGCCAATCTCAACAATCGTTCGATGGGTTTCGACACCGAATGTGACATCACCATCGAGGCACATGACCAATCGACGCGAGGCAAGATATCTAGAGTAAGGGACACACTGCTCGCCGAGCATCTTGGTTGTGCAGTGGAACAGATAACGGACGCCGTCAAGACGACCGGTTCCTTGCTGAGAACAGTCGACACATTCAGCCGGTCAATTGGAAGAGGTCTGATGAAGGTGCCTGTTCGAGAGCTGACAGTGGCTGATGAAGTCTTCGCAGAATCTGATTTTGCAGATCCTGAACGCCCTGCAGGCGTGAAATACAGAACGGCCAGTTTCCTGCAGCAAAGATTACGCCGCCCGAAGCCCTTGCAACTGGGATAGACAGGATTTGGAGGTCGCGATTTGTGTCCTCTGTGAATTTCTGTTGAGAGGCCGTCTTGCAAACCCGGGTGGAGCCCTAAAACACACCTTTCACGATGTGCTTCTGCCACGGGTCAACCATTACGCCGCGGCGAAATCCTTCAGCGCGTCACCAGCCAGCCGATACCGCAGCCATTCACTTTGCGGTTCGGCGCTGATGGCATTATAGACGTTGATTGCCGGCTCGTTCCAGTCAAGCACGCTCCATTCAAAGCGGCCGCAGCCGTTCTCAATCGCTATCTTTGCCAAATGTTTCAGCAGAGCCTTGCCCGCACCAAGTCCGCGTGCGTTTGGT
This sequence comes from Agrobacterium sp., assembly GCF_032092815.1. GTDB lineage: Bacteria > Pseudomonadota > Alphaproteobacteria > Rhizobiales > Rhizobiaceae > Agrobacterium. Next base: position 86,318 of record NZ_DAMDBP010000007.1, read on the forward strand.
GTGACGTAGAGGTCTTCGAGGTAAAGCCCGTTTCTGGCCTGCCATGTGGAATAGTTGAAGAACCATATCGCCATGCCAATCGCTTTCCCGTCGTTTTCACAGATCAGGGCACGCGTTACAGATTCCGGACCGAAGATCGATTCAGCAATCGTCTCGACCGTTGCTGCCACCTCATGTTCGGCTTTTTCATAAATGGCCAGTTCACGGATGAAACTTAGCAGGGTTGCCGCGTCAGCGCGTGTTGCAGGACGGATGGCGATCGTCATTTGGATATCTCAATCAGCGGGATGTTTAAAATAGGTTTGATGGTGACGAATACGCGACATCGCTTCTTTTGTCAGGATGCAAATTATGGACAGCTCCTAAAGATCATAGGGGTGCGCTTCGTTCACCCAGCATTTGCTCGAGATGGCCTCTGTTAAATCCGAATTCTAAGCGCTCTCAGTGCATTCAGGATTGCGAAAACATCGATTGCTTCCTGGAGGATAGCGCCCTGAAGCGGTGTCAGGTATCCAGCTGCGGCCGCGACCATGCCGCAGATTGAAAGTCCGCTACCGATAAAAATGCTCTGGAGTGCAATCTGACGGCAGCGATATGCGATCTCGATACCTTGCAAGACCCGATCGAGCCTCTCGACCAGCAAAACGGCATCCGCAGCTTCGGCCGCCGCCGCGGATCCATGCACCCCCATTGCCAGACCAATGTCTGCCGCGGCAAGTGCCGGAGCGTCGTTCACACCGTCACCGATCATCAGCACCGGCTGTCGGCGCTTTTCCCTGTTCACGATTTCGATTTTATCGGCGGGAGACAATTCTGCCTCTACCACATCAAATGGCAGGTCAACCGCGATGGCGTTTGCAACGTCCGCCCTGTCTCCGGTGGCCAGGATGATGCGGGTGACGCCTGCGGCCTTGATTCCATTCAAGACGGAACCAATTCCGTCCCTCAACCTGTCGGAAAAATAAAGTATGCCCCAGAATGACCGATCAACGGCGACGGCAGCTGCAATTGCTCCGGGTCGTTCTGCAGCGTTAATGATGATGCCCAACTTGTCGCCAATATAGGCTGTGCCTCCGATGGCGACATGTCGACCGTCAACATCGCCGGATATCCCTTCACCCGGCCGCTCCGAGACATTGCTGGGCGGTAGCAGATCAATGTTCCGGCGTCGTGCCGCGTCGACAAGTGCCTTCGCCGCGACGTGGCTTGAGGCTTGGTCGAGGGAAGCTGCCAGCTGCAACAGTTGTTGCTCTGAGACAGAACTCTCGATCGTCTGAAGCGTCGGTGTCCCGTCGGTAATCGTTCCGGTTTTGTCGATTACGAGTGTTCTTATCTTGCAGAAGCTCTCGAGAACGCGTGCTCCTTTTACGAGAAGGCCGGTCCTTGCAGCTCGCGACAGCCCGGCGGTCCATGCGATGGGGACAGCAAGAATCATAGGGCAGGGTGTGGCGATGACGAGGACTGCGACAGCTCTAATCGCATCGCCCGAAAGCCACCAGGCAAAGGAGGCGAGACAGATTGTAACGGCAAGGAACACGAGTGCATAGCGATCAGCCATGCGAGACATCGGCGCCTTGCTGCGTTGAGCCACCTCGACGAGACGCACGATCCCAGCATAGGTACTGTCACTGGCTCTTGCGGTTGCGGTCATGGCGAACAAGTCGCCTGAATTGCTCGCTCCGCTGAGAACGGTTTCCCCCTGGTTTCGAGTAACCGGCAGAGGCTCTCCTGTCAGCGCGGAGACGTCGATAAATGCCATTCCCTCGAGGACGACACCATCTGCGGGTATCAAATCGCCTCTTCGGACGATGAGTGTGTCGCCCACCTCGATGCTTTCAGCAGGTACATCTTCCAACCGACCAGCAATCCGCCGGGTCACTCGCTGCGGCACTCGTGACAACAGAGCTGTCATTTCCCTGTTTGCCCGGCCTTCCGCTGCCTTCTCCAGAAACTGACCGCCTGCATACATGAGCGCAACAACACATGCGGCAAGATATTCTCCGAAGGTGACAGCGGCCGCCATCGATAAAAGCGCGATCACGTCCAGGCCGATTTCACCTCTGTGAAGACTTCGCACTATCTGCACAAAAAGCGTGAACAAGACAGGCAACGTTGCTGCAAGAAGCGCTGGCGCGTATAGCTTCTCAAGCCCGGTAAAATAGAAGGCGGCTGCGGCAGTCAGCCCGATGATCGGTGACGCCAGTAGCAACGATGGAAGTAACCGGACAATATGGGTTTTGCTAATGTAATGGCGCAATGTTCCCATCCCTTGTGCTGCCAGTGCTACGATGTACTTCGACGAACGAGATTGTTCGCCACCTGCCCGTGATTTCGAATTTTGTCGCTGAGACTATCACCTTCCAAAATCCTTTCCGCCTATTTCTATCTTGCAAGACTGGAATGATTTGACAGGGATCAAGGAACAGAGACTTTTTCCACTTGATGCTCTCACGTGGTCTTGGAGGAGTATGATCTATGATGTTTCCATCTGTATTGCAGGTATGTGCCGCCGATATCTCGGAAGATGGGGCAAAGACACTGGCTACGGATATTGTGGCTATGGGAGCTCATCTTGATGTTCTGTTGATCGGTGAGGCCGCATTCCCGCCAGTCGGCACCCATGTCGAAGCTGTTTCGAAACCGTGGCTTGACGATAGGGAGAGACAAAGAACTCAGCTTTTGGGCAAAGAAGAGATCCTTCGGCGCTGGCACGAAGAGGTCCGCCTCTCGTGTGACGTTGAAACTGTTTTCGCGGAAGCTTTCCGTGTCGACAACTCAGTTGGCGATCGTGCCCGCTTTACGGATTTGATTGTCGTGGGTTCCGATATTATCGACGATAGGAAAACGCTCAATGCCGTGCTGGACGGTGCCCTTTTCCATGCGCATGCGCCAGTTTTGCTTATTCCCGCTGGAAGGCGGATTCACCCAATCGAGCGCGCAGCAATCGCGTGGTCGAGCGCGCCGGAAACAACCGCGGCGGTCAGAAGCAGCATTCCGCTCTTGCAGTTGGCCAAAGAAGTTGTGTTGGTATCGGTAGATCCACCGAGCGACTTCGATATGCAGATGTCCCGACTGACGAGCTATCTTTCCAGACATGGTATCAGCGTAAAGAAGGTGGAGTGTATCCCAAGCAACGGGCGGACCGTTGTTGAGGCCATGGACACATATGTCGAGGTTGCTCAGGTCGATCTTGTTGTGATGGGCGCCTATAGCCATTCGAAGATGCTGGAGCGGATACTCGGTGGTACAACAGACTCCATCATCGCAAGACCAACAGGAACTGTCTTCATGGCCCGATGAGGTAACTCGATTGCTTCAGGTGGATATCATGCTATCGATCCCGGAAACCGAAAATCAACATTCGAACATTAATATGTGCTGTGAATGCCGGTAGAGGCTTGGCAACCGGAAGGTCTGTATGGTGTATAAAAAGTTCCAGTCATCGTCCGTTGGCGGACCCGCTCCAGCCAGTGCAGAGACTGGACGCTCGGCTTCAAGGGAACCCAGGACTTCGGAACAATTCAATCGGCTCCAAGAGTTGTTCGACAAGTCGTTCAAGGCCGCGCGTGTCGGGATTTGGGAATGCAGTTTGCCGGATCAAACCTTGACGTGGACCGACACAGTCTACGAAATCTTCGATCTCGAGCCCCAGTCTGCGCTCAACCGTGACGAGATCGTCCCACTTTACTGTCCAGAATCGCGCGCCAAGCTGACCGAGGTGCGAAGTGCCGCGATCAAGAACGGTGATGGATTTACACTGGACGCTGAGATCGTTACCGCAAAGGGCAACCATCGTTGGATCAGGATTACGGCGATTGTCGAACGGGATACCCGTGGTGAGCCGGTCCGAATTTTCGGCATGAAACAGGACATCACTGCCGAGAAGATTATGTTCGATCAGATACGCCGCATGTCAGAACTCGACTCTTTGACTGGCCTTGCATCGCGCTCAAAGTTCGAAGCTGCGCTCGAAAGCGCCTGTCGTGTTCAGTCTACCTCTCTACAAGGATTGATCCTTGTCGATCTCGATGGTTTCAAAGCCGTCAACGACACACTTGGGCATCAGGCCGGTGACAGCTGTCTGCGAGAGGCTGGTGAACGTCTTGTATCGACAGTGCCCGCCGCATCGATCGTTGCCCGTCTTGGCGGCGATGAGTTTGCAATCATCGTGCCCTATGAATCCACTCTCGATCTGCAGGTGATCGGAAAAAATATCGTGGAACGAATGCAAATTACCATCGCGTTGTCGGGGACCTCGGTGGAGGTCGGCGCCTCCGTTGGTGGAGCTCCGATTGTCGTAGCGGCTGCACCAAAGGACATATTTTCTTCAGCTGACAACGCACTCTATGCTGCAAAACGCGAGGGCAAGGGGCGTTTCCGAATGAACGAAGTGATTGCCGTTGATGCGGCTTAAAGATTTCTTTGATGCGATTTTTGCCGTCGATAGCATTCCCGGCATTCAGAAAGGACAACGTAGAGCGCCATAAGGAACAGTCGCACTCGATGCGGCACGACTGTTTTCAGTGTGGTTGCCCACCCTCTTTCGCGGCGACCTCGCCCTTTGGGCCGAGCTTGGCGTTGCGCGCCATGGCGCGCAATCGCATTGGCCTCCAGAGACGCAAGTTCTTGCCTTATCAGGTGCCGCTCGCATCCGGTAAAGACATCTGTTTTCGCGTGATATCGCCGGCAATCGCGAGATGGGGGAAGGGGATCTTGATGTCGCGTCGGTCGAAAACCTGCTTGATCATTTCGTTATAGGCACGTCCGGTTCCCCAATGACTGCCTGCAATCGTCTTGATGCGGGCACGTACAGTGATGAAACTGTCACCGAAAGCGGTGATGCCGTGCATCTCCAGATCGTCAATTACCTTGTCTTTCCATTCGGTCTGCATCAGCAACTCAAAGGCCTCCTGCATGGCATTCTTGACAGCATCAATGTCTTCCCTGAGCCCCACACGGATTTCCGCAACGTGATAGCCAAAATCCTTCATCAGATTGGAAACAGTATCCACCGATGAAAATGGAATGAGATGAAGTGTGCCATCCAGTGAGCGTATGGAAACGGAGCGAATTGTCAGCTTCTCCACAGCGCCAGTGACGTTGCCAAGGCTGACGATGTCGCCTTCATTCATCACATTCTCAAGTTGAATGAACACGCCGGTGATGATGTCCTGCACCAGTTTCTGAGCACCAAAACCAATCGCAAGACCAAGCACGCCGGCTCCTGCAAGCAGCGGGGCGATGTTCACGCCAATTTGCGCCAAGGCCAGCATTGCCACCAGGATGACAAGCGCAATGCTGAATGCGTTGCGGAACAGCGATAGCAATGTCTTTTCACGGCTTGTCGGTATGGAGCCAAATTCCGGATTAAGGCGATATTCCACCCATGACGACATGGCCAGATAGGCAAGAAAGCCAAGCAGCAGGATAATCAGTGCGGCAATTGTCGAAGTTGTGATGCGTTGACCGGTGTCCGATGCCAGCCAGCCGATAAAATCAATCAGCCCCCAGGCTTGCGCGACGGCAATGACAACGCCAGTCGATACCAGCGTGCGCACGATCTGCATCATCAGCGGAACGAAAGCCTGAAGTCGTCCTTCAAGCATCGGCAGCCGAAGCCGCACGTCATCTGGCAACCGAAGGCCAGCATTTGCGAAACGGCCAACAAAAGTGATCACCAGCCCACCAAAAATGAAGGCGATGATCGATTTTAGTGTCGCCGAGACCATGAAAGGCAAAGCAATGGCCGGATTGACGAGCCACACGACAAATGCCGATACGACATAGACGATTGCCAGCATATGCCAGATTCCGGCTAGAAAGACGCCGCTGCGGCCGAGAAAATCGGTACGGCCGCTTGCTGCCCTCGCAGACAAGGCCTGGCGTACCCGGTCGCGGTTCTGCAATATGACAAGCAGTGCGATGAGGAGGACAGTCAGCATCACCACAACGCGAACCACCTGAGCGGCCGTGTCAGAGGAAAGTGAAGCAACAACCGGTGCCACGAATAAAAACGTGTAGCCAACCAGGGAAATGACCCGCGCCAGCCAGAAATACCAGTAGGCAGCTGTCGTGTCGCACACAGGTGGCAGGCGAAGGGCAGGGAAACGAGGCTGCAACACCATACGCATCCCGACCTTCAGCAATTCCACCATTAAAAACGCGTTCAGAAGAAGGGTCTGGTTGATATCCATCCGTCCGACGCCGCGTCCAACCACCTGCAGCGCTATGATGTAACCCGCACCCCACGCCAGCGCGACAGTCATGACATCGGCGAGCGTCGAGCTTGCCATGAGAAGGACACGCAAAGACCAGTGCCGACCGGCGGCGCGATTGGCGAAACGGTGTTGTAGAAAATGGGAAATCAGACGCAACAGGAGGAACGATGCAAACAACGCTGCCCCAACCAGAAAGAAGTTGAACAAAAAGGCCTTGAGAGCCTGATAATTCACACTATCGGGTTCGGACAGAACCGTCGCTATGCCGACAACGCCCTCCCAGACGGCCTCTCCACCGGCAACAATATGCTCTGCCGTCGCCTTTGTCTGTTCAGCAATCTGGCGGGCTATCGTTGGTTCACTTGCATTCGGCGGAGCCTTAGTCTGCGCCTGGGCTGCAACTTCACTTTTGAGCCGGCTGAGCAGTGCGTTGCGCGCTTCTTCATTCTCCAGAATGCGGATCAGATCATCAACGCTGCTGGCAGGTTTTGACGCGGTAGCCCCGCTGTCCTGGGCCGCTGAAGGAGCAACTGGCAGCGTCAGAGAGAGAAAAAGAACGAAAATGGCAGCGATGTAACGCAAAGGCATGTTGGGCTTCACAGATTATTGCTCAAAAATTTACGGAACGATTTGCAGACGGCGCATCCCCCTCACGGGGAAAACAGCCTCACCAACAGCAGACTGAACAGAGGAGACATCTAGTTCAGTACAGCTTGAAGAAATTCTCTGGTGCGGTCCTCGTTGGGGTCCGTGAAAATATCTTCAGGTGCGCCTTCCTCGCGTATTCTGCCACGATCGAAAAAGCACACGCGATCGGAAATTTCCCTGGCAAACCGCATTTCATGCGTGACCAGGAGCATGGTGAGATCATGCTCATCGGCAAGTTTGCCAATCACGTTCAGAACCTCGCCGACCAGTTCGGGATCAAGCGCAGAGGTGGGCTCGTCAAACAGCAATATGCTGGGCCGCATTGCAAGCGCGCGTGCTATACCCACCCGCTGTTTTTGGCCGCCTGAAAGCTGGCTCGGATATTTGTTGGCCTGATCAGACAGGCCCACAAGTTCCAGCAATTCCTCGCCGCGCAACCGGGCATCGGCTTTTGACAAGCCAAGGACCTGCACCGGCGCCTCGGTAATATTTCGCAGGACCGTCATGTGGGGGAAGAGATTAAAATGCTGAAACACCATGCCAAGTTTGCTTCGCATCTTGCGAAGATGCGCTTCACCAGCCGGTACCAATTCACCGCTGGCATTGGGTTCATGCCACAAGGGGTCACCATCCACGGTGACGCTGCCCTCATCAATGCCTTCCAATGTCATGAGTATACGAAGGACAGTTGATTTGCCTGAGCCAGAAGGTCCGATAATGGACACCTTCTCGCCCCTGCGAACTTCAAAATCCAGCTTGTTGAGAACAGTAAGGTCACCGAAGCGCTTTACCACCTTGTCGAACTTCACGATCGGGTCAGTCATTTCAGGGGAATTCCTCGTGTGGGTAATGAAGCGTCGACAAGGCGAACGCCTGCAGACGCAATGATTGTCATGATGAGATAGATGACGCCGACCATGGACAATGGAATGAGGTAATCGAACGTGCGGTCGCCGACTATTTTTGCGACGTTCAACATTTCCAGCACGGTCACCACCGAGAGAACCGGAACGTCCTTCATGATCGAAACGAGATAGTTGCCCATGGCCGGAATGATGCGTGGCACTGCCTGCGGCAACACGATGTGGCTGAACGTGCGACTGGAACTGAGATTAAGTGCACGGGCAGCTTCCCGCTGGTCACGTCCGACGGCTTCCAGGCCAGCGCGATACACTTCAGCCGTATAAGCACTGTACTGAATGCCCAAAGCAAGCGCACCCGTCAGGAATGCCGGCAGGACGATGCCGTGTTCGGGAAGCACGTAATAGAGAAAAAACAACTGCACCAGCAAAGGTGTGTCGCGGATAAACTCGGTCATGGCCTTGGCCGGCCATGAGATAAACCGCGACGGTGCATTTTTGAGAATTGCCCACACAAGTCCAAGCACCAGCGCAACGGCGAAACCGAGCACAGCCGCCTGTATCGTGACGACGAGGCCATTGAGCAGGATCGGCAGGATGGATGCTGCGAAGGCAGATGGACTGGAAAGGTCCCATTCGTAACCGAAAAGCATGGATCAGCTCCTTCCTGCGCGCCAACGGCTCACATAAAGTTCCACGCTGCGCATGACAGCCGTCAGAACGAGAGCCATGCCGAAATAGGCAAACAGCAGCATCGTGTAGATTGTCGTACTGTCCTGCGTAAAATTGCGGATCTGTTCCGCGCGAAACGCCAGGTCACCGAGGCTGATAAGCGATACCAGCGCTGTGTCCTTCAGATTCTGCACCGCAAGATTGCCGAAAGAAGGCATCATCTCAGGCAGGGCTTGCGGTATGACAATCGTCCACAAGGTTTGGCGCGGTGTGAAATTCAGTGCTCGCGCAGCCTCACGCTGGTCCTTGTGGACCGCCACGATAGCGCCTCGCACAACTTCCGCGCCGTAAGCGCCAATGTTCAGGCCAAGGGCCAAAACACCGGCAAGGATGGGAGGCAGGCGGAGGTCAATCCCTATCGCCATGCCTGCAAGTGGCAAGGCGAAATACAGCCAGAACAGCTGTACCAGAAGCGAGGTGCCGCGAAATATCTCGATATAGGCGACAGACAGGTATCGAACACTGACAAGGTTGCTCAGTTTCCCGATCCCGGCCAGAAATGCCAGCATGGCACCGAGCACCGTTGAATATACGGTCAGCTGAATGGTAACCCAGGCTCCCTCGAGAAGCGGTCCGAAATACTCGGTCCAATGCATCGAATGATCCTTCGATAAAGAATTGTTTCGCCTCGGAGGCCGAGCTTCCGAGGCGTTGTCACAGGATTGACGGAATTAGTTCGAAGGAGAGCAGAGTTCCTGCGTGCTGCGATTGAGCGAACCGTCCAGATCTGACTGGGTAAAGCCATATGATGTGACCATCTTTGACCAGTCGTCCGTTTTCTTGACATCAGCAAGTGCCTGGTTGACGGCGTCGCGCAGGGTCTCATTGCCCTTTGCAAAGGTAAAGCCGCCCCAACTGCGCACGGCCTCTCCGTCAACGACCGGGTCGGTGAACTTGTCTGCCAGCTCGACGCCATCACTTTGCTCCGCAAGGTTGCCGACTGTCAGGCTTGTTGCCGCGTAAGCATCTGCACGTCCTGTGGAAACGGTCGAGATAGCATCTGCATTGGCCGAGATGGTCACAAGGTTTGCTTCATCCACGCCAAGTTTCTGCATCATCTCAAGCTGGTCGGCACCCGCCATGATGGCCACTTTCAGGCCATCCTTTTTGGCGAAATCTTCGAAAGCATGAATGTTCTTGGGATTTCCCGTGGCGACCAGGAGGCCTTCACCATAAGAGGTGTTCGGCTCGGAAAAGAGCACCTGATTGCAACGGTCGGGCAGGATTGCCATTTCTGCTGCTACCATATCAAAGCGATCGGCCTGCAAGCCAGGAATGAGCGATGAAAAATTGGTGGCAACCCACTCGATCTTTTCAACACCCAGCGTCTTCATAATCGCCTTGGCCACGTCCGGTCCGGCTCCCTTCGCCTCACCCGACGGGTCCACATAACCGTAAGGAATTTCGTTGGCGACTGCGATGCGCACGGTTCCACTTTTCTTGATCTCTTCAAGTGTGGCGGCATTCACCGCACTGGACGCCATGGCTGCCGTTGCGGTCAGCGTAAGCAAGGTCACAGCTTTATGGGAAAATTTGGTCATACACGTCTCCTGATTTCTTGGTCGAATGGATACGGCATGCAGCTGATTTCATCGCCGCGTGCTCCATTCTGCGCGGTGTGCCGCGCGCCCGTAATCGACAGGCCGTTTGGGTGTGTGATGGCTAAAATTAGATATCTGGTGTAAATCACACGCCATTTATTTAGATTAATCAAACTAAATATCAACCACAAAAAAGCCTCAAATTGCTAGGATTGACCGAAGATAAGAGAATAAAGTGCTGTTAAGTATAGCTATTTTCAGAATAAAAACTTTGCATGAAATATGTTTTATAAAATCAACGCCCAATAGTATTTCATCATTCTAATCATATTAAAATCGCAGACCTTATCGCACTTGCCTTTGATTGCCTCTAAGTTTACAGCGCGGTAAATCGACAGGGAAACACGATGGAAGATCGTAGCAAGCTGGCACTCACAGCAATTCGAAAAATTTTGCGCGCTTCGGAGCTGAACTCGAAACAGCTCATGCGAGAAACCGGCCTGACGCCGTCGCAACTTATCTTCATGCAGGTCCTGGACGGGCATGGTGAGCAGACGGCGGGTTATGTTGCGGCTCACATGGGAATTACCCAGGCAACAGCCACCGCTCTCTTAAAAAAGCTGGAAGCCATCGGCATGATCCACCGTCGTCGCGGCGAGAAAGATCGCAGACAGGCCCTTTTGTCGATCACAGACGATGGCCAGAAAATCCTGGCAAAAGCACCAAATGCCGTCCACGCTGAGTTCCAGCAACATTTTTCCCGTCTGAAAGACTGGGAGCAAATGACGCTTGTTGCAGCGCTCGAGCGCGTTGCTGACATGCTTGACCCGGATCATGACGATGCCGCAGCAGTGCTCGACCATGTGATGGAGTTGTCTGGCGAGGCACAATAGACATCTGGCCACACAACATGCCCTGTTTCCGATAGGTCTGTTGAGGACCTGTTTCTGCCGCTTTAACGAACGCTGATCTTCTCAGTAAAGCGGCAGAACATCATTGGGGTCACGGCAATGATACGCCGGAACTCATAACGGGCTTAACCATCCGGCGAGCAGCAGTCCGCCAATGAACACTCCAAGAGCGATGCGATAAATGACGAATGGCATGTAGCTGCGCGTCGAAACCAGCTTGAGGAACAGAACGATGACCCCGTAGCCAACGGCAAATGCCAAAAGCGTTGCCAATGCCGTTGGGCCAGCTGCAACCGCCGTCTCTTCACCCATTGTCTTGAACAGCTGATAGAAACCGGATCCGAAAACCGCTGGAACGGCAAGAAGGAAGGAATACCGAGCCGCCGCTTCACGGGTATATCCCATGAGAAGACCTGCCGTGATGGTGCCGCCGGACCGCGAAACGCCCGGGATGAGCGCCATGGCCTGGGCAAAACCAAACAGCACACCGTCTCGCCATGTCAGGTGTTGAAGTGTTGTTGTCTTTCGCCCGATCTTGTCTGCAACGCCAAGCACGACAGCAAAACCGATCAACATGGCGACGGTGATGTAGAGGTTTCGAAGTCCATGCTCGATCTGATCCTTGAACAACAGGCCGAGCACCACGATTGGCAAAGAGCCGATGATGATCAGCCAGCCCATTCTGGCGCGCTCCTTGTCATAGTCACCACGCCGGAACACCTGCCGCAACCATGCTTGGGCAATGCTCATGATATCGGACCAGAAATAGAGCAGTACCGCTAACTCCGTACCGATCTGGGTTATCGCCGTAAATGCTGCGCCGGGATCCGCGCCAGAGGGAAGAAGTTCACCCGCGATCCGCAGATGGGCGCTCGACGAGACCGGAAGGAACTCCGTCAGCCCCTGAAGTACACCGAGAATTGCCGCATCGGTCCAACTGACACTCATTTCAGTATTTCTCCTTGAAAAATGGATTTGATAAAAATCAGCGTGGTTTGCCCCTGTAGCAGGCAATGAAACCGAATGCCGCCTTAATCATTGTCGTTTGGAATATTCAGCAGGTGTCCACACGCCTTGCAATGGACAGCATCCGCCTCGTGCCTCTGCAAGCCGCATTGTGTGCATGGGTATGGAACCTTGTTGGGCCGCACAATGGACTGAGCAAGCCTGACAAATAGAGATATGCCCACGATCATCGTGATAACAGATGTTAGCTTTCCGAGAGGTCCGGGGAGAGTTATGTCGCCAAACCCCGTTGTGGTCATCGTTGCGACTGTGAAGTACAGGGCGTCAATGAAGCCGACAAGGCCGCTTAGGTGATAAAAAAAGGTCGTGTAGACAAAGCCGGTTACCATGAACAGGAAGACAAGGAAGTTCAGGGAAGCACGCACCACATCCCGGTAGTGATTGCAGCCCAGCCGTCTTAAAATAACGCTAAATAATGCGCTTTCGCCTATAGCCCACAGGCGCATCGCTCGCAAAAAAGCAAAGTTGAACAAGGCATTCGGAAACAGCAAGGTGGCCAGGATAACGAGATCAATCCAGGTCATTGGCCGCCTGAACATTGATCTGATGGAACCCGCCGCAAACGCTCTGGCAAGCAGTTCGGCCAGGATCCACACGGCAATCATGTAATCAATGATCAGATAGGACGGACCGCTCCTCAAGAACGGACCGAACACAAAAAAGGCGATAATGCTGAGATCGACTACGGCCAGCACGGCTTGCCAGCGAAGCGCCCATTTGTCTCGTCCTCGTTCAATCCGACGCAGTTTCATCTGCAGGATTTCAAGGCGTAGGGGTAGCGATCGTCTCGGTCGTGTGCGGGATACCATTGCTAACGAATAGAAGTGCTGTGACATCGCGTCAATCTCAGCTGTAAAGCTCGGGTGGTTCCGATTTGAATTATTCAATTTGTTCAACAGAATGATGGAGCAAAATCGCCATTCATGCATTTCCCCAGGTTAAACATGGCCAATTCATGGCGATGTTTTGTCGAAATCGGGGTCGCAACATATGGTCATATTAGATATCACTTAGTGTGTTGCGTGTCAGGGAAGGCGTATGTGCATATGAAATCGTTCATCATCAATCCACCGGTATTCTACGGATCGGTGATTATCATCACGCTGTTCGTTGCGATTGGCATAGTGCTTCCGGGGCAGGCACAGGAGCTGTTTTCAACCATCCAAGCAGCCATTCTCGGCGCATTCGGCTGGTTTTATCTGCTGTCTGTCGGGATATTTCTTGCTGCCGTGCTTCTGCTTTGTTTTGGCAGGTTCGGTCAGCTGAAGCTCGGTCCGGACGACTCCGTGCCTGATTTCCGATTTGTGTCGTGGATCGCGATGCTGTTTGCGGCAGGGATGGGCATCGGGCTGATGTTCTATGCTGTTGGTGAGCCCATGACACATTACATGGCGCCGCCGACCGCTGAACCAAGAAGCGTGGCCGCGATGCGCGAAGCCATGACCGTCACATTTTTCCATTGGGGCATTCATGCCTGGGCCATCTATGCGGTGGTGGGTCTGTCCCTGGCCTATTTCGGTTACCGCTACAATCTGCCACTTACGGTCCGGTCCGGTCTCTACCCTCTGCTCAAAGGCCGCATCAACGGGCCAATAGGCCATGCGGTGGACATATTTGCCATTGTGGGCACCATGTTTGGCATAGCCACATCGCTTGGCGTTGGCGTGGCGCAAATCAATGCGGGTCTCAACCACCTTGTTGGTCTGCCCATCAGCACCAGCGTGCAACTTGTCCTGATTGCCATTGTCACCGGCATGGCTACGATTTCAGTGGTTACGGGATTGGACAAGGGTGTGCGCATTCTGTCGGAAACCAATCTCATCGTTGCTGTGCTGTTAATGCTGTTTGTGCTTGTCACCGGGCCAACGGCGCAGCTTTTCCGGGATTTTGTGCAAAATCTGGGCCTCTATCTCGACACGCTTGTTCTGCGCACATTCAACATCTACGCCTATGAACCTACGCCGTGGATCGATTCATGGACGCTGTTTTATTGGGCATGGTGGATTTCCTGGTCGCCGTTTGTTGGCATGTTCATCGCGCGAATTTCACGGGGCAGAACGGTTCGTGAATTCGTGGCCGCCGTCCTGTTCATCCCGGCAGGTTTTACCTTCTTCTGGATGACGGTGTTCGGCAACACGGCCATGTTCATCGATACGGGCGTAGCGGCCGGCGCGCTGGGAACAGCGATCGCAGATGACGTTTCCGTCGGTCTGTTCCGGTTTTTCGAATATTTGCCTCTTTCGGGCGTGACCTCGACGCTTGCGGTTCTGCTGGTTTCAATCTTCTTCATCACCTCGGCGGATTCTGGCGCTCTTGTGGTGGATTCCATTGCTGCAGGCGGTGAAACCGAAACAACGACCGGTCAGCGAATTTTCTGGTGCTCGCTGGAAGGTATCGTGGCGGCATGCCTGTTGCTGGCAGGCGGTCTTACGGCCCTGCAATCGGCCACCGTCGCCAGTGCCTTGCCCTTTACCATTGTCATGCTAGCTCTGGTCGTTTCGCTTTATCTCGGCATGCGGCAGGATCTGGCGCAGCTTGAGGTTCACAGTGCCCGCAACGCAGTGCCTGCCGAGCCGGCGTCCGGTCAGACCTGGCAGCGGCGACTTGCCCTGATGCTCAGCACGACGACGGAAAAGGAAGTTCTGCGCTTCATCAACGAAAAGGTTTCACCCGCGCTCGACAAGGTCGCCGCCGAGTTGCAATCGCGCGGAAGGCCAACCGAGGTGGATCGCGAGGAGGCTGGCATGGTCACGCTTCGCTCTCCAGCAAGCGATGTGCGAGACTTCATTTACGGTGTATCCGTTCAGAAACACCGTGTCGCAAGTTTTACCACCATTCGCGCCGGCGAAGCGGAGTTCCGCTATGAAGCGAGAACTTTCTTCTCAAGCGGTAACAGCGGTTACGATCTCATGGGCATGTCACAGGATCAGATCATCAGTGATGTTCTCATACAGTTCGAACGCTATCTGCATCTCGTCAACTCACCGGAGTTTCAGCTTGTGCATGGTGCTCCCGAGCATACGGCATGATCGCTGAACAATCGTTGGACATTATTCCCGGCAGGCGCTTGACGACGTCTGCTCGGGTCTAGTTTATCACGAGGAGTTTGTGCAGACATGAAATCAAAATGGCGGTGGTGGCTGAACCAGGTGGTGCGGCGAATTTGGTTCAGGGCCACTCTGTTTTCGGTCGCTGGCGTCGTCACGGCACTGCTCGCCGTTGTGTTGTCGCCCTATATTCCTGATGACATTCAAACCAAGATCGGCGCCGATGCCGTCGACAAAATACTTGGCATCATCGCCTCCAGCATGTTGACGGTGACAACATTTTCGTTGAGCACGATGGTATCAGCATATTCTGCTGCAACCACCAATGTCACTCCACGAGCGACCAAGCTGGTGATGGAAGACAGCACGACCCAAAATGTGCTGGCGACCTTTGTTGGCTCGTTCCTGTTCAGCCTTGTCGGGATTATCGCACTCACGACAGGTGCCTATGGCGATCAGGGACGGGTCATTCTGTTCGTCGTGACCATCGGCGTCATTATACTCATCGTCGCCACATTGCTGCGCTGGATTGATCATCTGTCCCGCCTTGGACGTGTCACAGAGACGACGGAACGGGTCGAACGGGCGGCAATCGACGCGCTGAGAGCAGCACGAACAGCACCTTTTCTCGGCGGCCAGGAGTTGCGCGACGACGACCCGAGAGCGACCCAACCAAATGTTCCGGTTTGCCGCAGTGAGATCGGTTATGTGCAGCATGTCGACGCCGGTTTGCTGTCACAGATCGCGGAAGAGTTCGACATTGACATCGCAGTGGTTGCGATTGCAGGCAAGCTGGTTGCCCCCAATGTGCCCCTGGCATGGATTACAGCGGAGGCGCATGAAAAACTCCATGAAAGCATCGCCTCGGCCTTCACCATCGGCGATGTCAGATCGTTCGATCAGGATCCGCGCTTTGGCGCTGCGGTGCTGGCCGAAATTGCCTCCAGGGCATTGTCGCCGGCGGTCAATGATCCCGGCACGGCCATTGATGTCATTTCCAGATCGATACGTGTGCTGGCAGTTTGGGACGAACAGCGTGACGCCGTCGAGATGCAATATCCTCGTTTATATGTCACCGCCATCAAACTTGAGGATTTGTTCGATGACCTGTTCTTGCCGATTGCGCGAGACGGTGCATCCATCCTTGAGGTCGGGATGCGACTGCAAAAGGCCTTCATCACGCTTTCTGGCTTTGGCGACCCTGAATTCAAGACCGTTGCCGGCCGGCATTCTAAACTCGCCGTTACACGAGCCGCAGCAACAGCAATGATCGATGAAGATCTCGACAAAATCCGCCAGACGGCAGCTGTGCTTGGCAAGACGCCAATAATCTTTGCAGTGTCAGACTGACCGGGACGGCATGCGCCCCGGTCAGGATATTCAACTCGGTCTCCAGCATGCCTGTTGAAGGGTTTTTATCAGAACTCTTCCCAGCTTTCCGCCGCTGCCGCAGCACCACCAGCCAGCCCGACAGCACCGGCAACCTTGGCAAGCATGCGCCGTGCAGGTGAAGACACAGGCTTGTGTTCAGACTTTGCTGCCACTGGCTTGGCCCGTTCAAATCCGGCTTCCGAACCAATTCGGAATTCCGCGATGATGTTGCGCAAACGTTGCACTTCGCCGGCCAGAGAGGCACTGGCAGCCGTGGATTCTTCGACCATGGCCGCGTTCTGCTGCGTCACCTGATCCATCTGGTTGACGGCCGTGTTGACTTCGGCAAGTCCAACGGACTGCTCCTTGGCAGAGGTGGCAATCGCATCCAGCTGCGTGTTGATCGTGATGACCTGTTCTTCAATGATCTTCAGGGCCTGACCGGTTTCCTGTACCAGTTTGACACCGGTGCTGACTTCATCCGAGGAGTTGCGGATCAGATCCTTGATCTCCTTGGCAGCCTGGGCAGAGCGTTGCGCAAGCTCGCGAACTTCCTGCGCAACAACTGCGAAGCCTTTGCCTGCTTCGCCAGCACGCGCCGCTTCGACGCCTGCATTCAACGCCAGAAGGTTTGTCTGGAATGCGATCTCGTCAATGACACCGATGATGCTGGAAATCTGGTTTGAGGATTCCTCGATGCGCTGCATGGCATCGACTGCATTTGAGACAACCTCGCCGGAGCGCCGCGCCGACTTGTTGGCTTCGATTGCGACATGGCGTGCTTCTTCCGTGCGCTGGGAGGAGTTCGCGACATTCGTCGTGATCTGATCCAGAGCCGCTGCGGTTTCCTCAAGCGACGCTGCCTGCTGTTCGGTTCGCTTGGACAGGTCTTCGGCACTCGCGCTGATTTCGCGTGCACCGCTGTCGATTGAGCCCGTGGCGTCCGCAACGGAGCGCAGGCTGTTTGCCAACTGTCCGACGGCTGCATTGAAGTCGGAACGCAATGCTTCGAAATCGCTGGCAAAGGGTTCCTGCAAACGGAACGTGAGATCGCCACTGGAGAGATGCTTCAGGCCTGTTGCCAGTCCGGACGTCGCTTGGGCCATCTCCTTGGCGCGCTGCCGTTCCAGTTCGGCGACCTGCAGGCGCTCGGTCTCGCTGGCAGACCGTGCTGCCGCCGCTTCCTCTTCAAGCGCGCGTGTTCGCAGGCCATTGTCCTTGAACACCTGCACGGCCTTGGCCATCGCTCCCAATTCGTCACGTCGCTCGGTGCCGTCGACATGTGCGCTGAGGTCGCCATTGGCAAGTACAGCCATGGTCCCAGACATCTGCTGGATCGGGCGAACCAGCCATGAACGGATCGCGACAAAACCGGCGATCAGCACGGTGATCAGGCCGAGGATGACTGCGGCCAGCGTCGTGGTCACGGTCGTATTCGTCTGTACCGTCAATTCTGCATTTTCCTTGGCGGCAGCATCAACCATTTCGGTCGTTATCGCTATGAACTTCGGAGCCATGGCGGCAAAAGCCGGCTGACATTGGCTCAGGAACAGCTGTTGGGACGCTGCCACATCTTCCTCGGAGGTTGCGCTTCGTGCAGCCGCGACTGTCGGGCCGCATGTTCCCTTCATCACCTGAAGGCCTTCTGCCTTGAGTTGAGCGATGTCCGTGCGATGAGGGATGGCTGCGGTCACCTTGTCCATATATTCAACGAAGCTGGCTTCTGCGGCCTTGATGTCGTTCTCGCTGCGCGCATTGAGTTCAGCTGAGCGTGACATCAAAAGTTCGCCCATGGATGCGCGCAGCGCCTGAAGGGCACTGCTAGAGCGGGCAATATAAAGAGCGGCGGTATCTTCTTCCTTCAAAAGACCACTGTAGGCATCATCTATGTCCGAGATCTTATGCCCGGAATAAAAGGCCATACTCAGAGAGAAAAGGCCAAAGCAGGCCATGATGATGAGAAATTTTCCGATAATCGATACGTTTTTCACGTTGCACTCCTGCAAGAACCGGGCGTTCATTGAAAGGAGCCACGAGCAAGTCATTCGCCGGGCTTCCGGCCGTAGTGGTTGGCCGGGGGCAATTTACAAAAATCTGCCTTAGACAAGGTCCACAATCCGACAGCTGACACGGGCAGATTTTCCTGTGTTCATCTCAGCTATACGAAATCTGAGACTGTTATATTTTATAATGGTTAACCAATATGTTATCTCAAAAAATATTTGAGTCAGCCTGTTTGCTCGCACAGGCTGTCTTGCTGAGAAGTGCTCAGCCTGAGACAGGCCTGGAGAGACAAAGCACGTCATGGGTGACAGTGTCTCCGGACAGGCTGTCCAGTATTGGCTCTCGAACGTTATATATTGATGCAGACCGGGCGTTTTCCAAACTCATGCAGGATGGTTTCATCCGCATGTGGCAACGCGTTGAGTTGCGCCACAAGAGCCAAGGTGGTCGAACGACGCGTCAGCATCAGGCAAGTCGAACCGCTGCTGCGCGTCGCATGCCAGATGCCAGAATTCATGCATACGCCTTGGCCTGGTTCAATGTGAAAGGCACGCATGGTGGAAAGATCAGGAGTACCGTCCCGCCCGGACATGGCAACGACCTGAACGATCGAGCCTGTTAGCGGCACGACGGCCTGTTCGGTCAGCATATGTTTTTCAAAAACGGCAATCGATGGCTCGTTGTTGCGGTAATTCACCCAAAGGATTTCAACCTCACCATCCTGTCCAGCATCGAACAGATGCTCCTGCCAGAAATCGGTAGCAGTGTTGGAGAACGCCGCCGGACCACCCTCAGCCGGATAGGGTTTTCCGAGCATGACGCCAAAGCAGGAAAATGCGTCCTCCGACAGGGGTTCAACGGTTGGCTTTACTTCAAGATTATCCGACATATCTCTGCCTTGTCCCATTGCCTTGATGTCGAACCGTTTCAGATCGAAAGATCGGCATTCACGAGGTCCGTGACCAGCATGTGCCCCGGCGCATGAGTGATCGAAAATGCTGGCGAGGCTTTGGCGATTGCTGCCTGCGGGGTCACGCCACAGGCCCAGAACACCGGAATTTCGTCCGGCTCTATCCTCACCGCATCGCCATAGTCCGGTCGGGCAATATCCGCGATGCCGATTTCGGCAGGATCGCCAATATGCACAGGGGCACCGTGAACGGACGGGAATCTGCCGGTGATCTGCACCGCCTTGATGGCCTCCTGCGGTTTCATCGGGCGCATTGAAACGACCAGTGGGCCCGAGAAGACGCCGGCCGGTACGGTTTGCATCGACGTGCGATACATGGGCACATTCGTGTCGTCCTGGATATGTCGGACCGGCACGTTGGAGGCGAGAAGCGCCTCCTCAAAGGAAAAGGAACAACCGATCGCGAAGGTAACGAGATCGTCGCGCCAGATGTCGCTTATGTCCTGCGGTTCGGATATGAGTTGGCCGTTTTCCCAGACCCGGTAACGCGGCACGTCGGTGCGGATGTCCAGATCGTGGCCCAGCGCCTCGATCAACGGCACACCAACGTCCGACACGCCGACCAGCGGGCAGGGTTTTGGGTTCCTCTGGCAAAACAGCAGAAAATCATAGGCGAGGTCGCGCGGCAGGATTGCCAGATTGGCCTGGACGAAACCGGGCGCCAGATTGGCCGTCGGTCCGGAAAGCGCGCCGGAGCGCGCCTTCAATCGGGCGTGATGGGCAGCGGAGCCCGGTGCGAAGGTCATATCACGCAGCCTTTGCGTTCAGTGCATGTTCGATGGCGAGGCCGACTGACAGGACTTTTGCATCGGTCATCGGACCGCCAGCGATCATCAGGCCGACAGGTGCAGAACCCGCCGTGTGGCAGGGCACCGAAAGTGCGCATCCGTCAAGGAAGTTGATGATCGACGGGTTGCGCAACGTCAAGCCGTTGGCGGCAAAGAAGGTTGCGTCATCGGCTTCGAGCGATGCGACTGTCGGGGCGATGGTCGGCACGGTCGGCAGCAGGATGGCGTCAAAGGATGCAAGCTTGTCATTGACACCCAGTTGCCATGCGGTGCGGGCCTCAAGCACATCGATATAATCTGCGGCGCTCATGTCCCGACCACGCAGGATGCGGCTGCGGACGCGGTGGTCATAGGTGTCGCCGCGGCTTTCAAGCAGGTTGCGATGCCAGTGCCAGGCTTCGGCGGCAATCAGCCCGCCCTTGGCATTGATGGTGGCAAGCTGGGCAAATTCCGGCACGTCGATCTCGACAATGTGTGCGCCCGCTGCCGACAGAAGGCTCAAGGTTGCGGCAAAGGATGCGGCAACATGATCGTCCATATCATTGAGAACCACGGTCTGTGGCACGGCCAATCTCAGTCCGGCCAGTGGTATCGGCCGGATCGAACGGTCCGTTTCGCCGGAAATGATGGCGTCGATCACGGCGCAGCAGGCAACGCTTGCCGAAATTGGGCCAATGGAATCGAGCGAGGTCGAGAGCGGCAGAACGTGCTCGCGGCTGACACGGCTGGCGGTCGGCTTGAAACCGGCAAGGCCGCAGAACGCGGCCGGAATACGGATCGACCCACCGGTATCCGTGCCGATGGCGGCAACTGCCATGCCGTCCGTAACGGAAACTGCAGCACCGGAGGATGAACCACCTGGAATGCGCCCGGTGGAACGGTCGTAAACATTGAGCGGCGTGCCGTAATGGGGATTGAGGCCGAGACCGGAAAAGGCGAATTCGCTCATATTGGTCGTGCCGGTAATGACCGCACCTGCGCGAACCAGTGCCTGCACCACGGGAGCATCGGCCGTCGCGGGCGCTGACTGGTTGTTCGCAACACTGCCAGCCGTCGTCACTTCACCGGCAAAATCGAACAGATCCTTCACGGAGATGGCGATGCCTTCCAGCGGGGAGCGAACCTGTCCGGCGCCGCGCAAGACATCGGACGCATCCGCCATGGCGCGCGCACGGGCATCATTGCGACGGATGAAGGCTTTTGAACCCTGACCTGCCGGATCGTCGATTGCGGCGATTGCGGCATCGACAAGCTTCCGGCTGGTGGTTTGCTTTGACGCAAGTGATGCGGATACGTCTGCAATCGTCGGATAACGGGTCATTTTATTGAACCTCTGGCAGTGTTTCGATCGTATAGCCGTGGCGGATGCTGCGGTTCAGGATCGGGTCAAACAGTTCCATTGTGAAGCGGGACGACGGGCGAATCCCGCCGATGGCGCCGACCGTACCACAGATCATGCCGGTTTTTTCCGGCAGTTGTTGTGCACCGCCAGTCAGCCCGAGGATCAGGTCTTGCGGCGTGCGCAGGCTGGAAAGCGGTCCCTCCTGATACAGCGTTTGGCCGTCGTTCTCGTCAATCCAGGACCGGATGATCAACTGATCCCAATGATCAGCAACTTCGGCAAAAGGCCATGCAGTGCTGGCAATCGGCTTGGGGCAGATCTGCTTTGACAGAGCAACGCTATGGGCTTCGAGTTTGCGGTCGGTGTGGTCGGAGGCAATCGAAACATAGAGATCACTGCCTGAGCGGAAGATGAAGGTTTCAACCTCGCCGGAGCTTTCGGTGCCGACCGATTGTATCGCGTCGGTCTGGACCGCGCTGTTTTCGGAAACGCGGTAATAGAGCGGCACGGTGCTTGGGCGCGGCACGCCGATAGCCGCCAGTTCCTCGATATGGTGATCAATGGCAGCCCGGTCACGACCGGCCCAGCCTGCGACGACGAGTTGATCGATCTCGATGTCGAGGTCATTGCGGGACGATGTGGTTTCGATCGTGAAATGCAGTTTCATGAGATATATTCCAGTGTTCAGTCGATGAGTTTAGTCAGCGAGGCTCGGAAGATAGAGCGCGATTGATGGGAAAATCGAAAGCAGCACGATCAGCACGGCCATGGCGCTCACAAAAGGAAGCGAACCGATGATGACGGGTGTCATCGAGCCGCTTTTGCGAAGGCTGTGAACAACGAAAAGGTTCAGGCCTACGGGCGGCGTGATGAGAGCGGCTTCCACCAGCACGATGATGAGAATACCTGTCCAGATCGGATCGAAGCCAAGCGCCAGCATGATTGGCGCGACAATCGGGATCGTGGTGATCATCATGGACAGGGATTCCATGAAGCAGCCAAGCATAAGGTAGAAGATCACCACCACGAGGATCATTGCCACAGGGTGCAGGCCAAGGCCGGAAATCGAACTGGTGATGACATCGGTGATGCCGGTGGCCGACATGACGAAATTGAGAAAACCGGAGGCGATGATGATCAGAAGGATCATGGCCGACGATTTCATGGTGCCTTCAATCGCTTCCGCCAACATTGCGAAAGTGAGGCGGCCAAAGCAGGCAGCGAGGATCATTGCGCCGCTGACACCAAGTGCCGCAGCTTCGGTTGGCGTGGCGATACCGGCATAGATCGAACCGACCACGAGAAGGAAGATGCCAAGCGGTGGCGCGAGATGGACAAGGCTGGCGAAACGTTTGCTCCATGTGCCATTGACGCGTGCACCACCCCAGGCAGGCACCATCATGCAGCCGGCAATGATGGTCAGCATGAACAGCGCTGTCAGCAACAGGCCGGGAATGATACCGGCAAGATAGAGTTTCGGGACCGAGGTGTTGGTCAACACGCCGTAGAGAACCATGTTGATTGATGGCGGGATCAGGATGCCGAGTGTGCCACCGGCGGCAAGACTGCCCAGGAAGAGAGGCTCGTTATAGCCGTGCTTCTTGATTTGCGGGATAGCCACTGTACCAACTGTCGCGGCGGTTGCAACGCTGGAACCGGATGTTGCGGCAAACAGGGCTGACGCGCCGATATTGGCATGCATAAGACCACCGGGAAGCCAGGAAAGCCAAAGGCTCATGGCACTATACATGCGTTCGGCAAACCCGGCGCGCAGCAGGATTTCTCCAAGCAGAATGAAAAGTGGAATGGCAACGAGCAGGAACTCGTTATTGGTGCTCCAGGCAAGCTCTCCGATGGCGCGTGTAAGCGGCAGCATGGAGAATGTGGGATCAAGGACCAGACCAAGCACACCAAGCGCGGCTGCAACAGGAATGGACAGGCCAATCAGAACCAGAAGGAGAATAAGTGTGGTGGCGATCATTTGCGTTCTCCTTCGATCAAACGCTCGCCGGCCAGCGCTTCCTCTTCTGCCTCTTCCTGCACGGAACGAACGCCTGCGATGGCCTTGACGGTCTCAAGATCGCCAGTGACCAGCGCGACTGAGGCGCGGATCAGCATGAGGGCGAGGATCAGGCACATGAAGACAAGTCCGGCGAACCACAGACCTTGCGGAATAGCGAGTGGCGTGCCCAGTGGTGTGTTGGCCTGTGAATTGTTGCTGATCGATTCAGCGACAACGCCGTAACCGTAATAGGTTACAAAGGCGATGAAGATGCCAAGGCAGACCAGCGATAGCCAATCGAGCACTGCCGAAACACGCACGGGCAAATATTGGTAGATAACGTCAACACGCACATTGGCGCGCTGCAGTGTTGCAAAGGCAAGTGACCATGTGGTGCTGATCGCAAAGGCATAACTCGACAATTCATCCGAGCCGCCCACCGTCCAGCCGAACAGTTTGCGCAGCAGCACGTCAACTGTAATCAGCAGAACGCTGGCGATGGTCAGTGTGCCGCTGGCAAGTACGGCCCAACGGGCTGCCTTTTCGGCAAAGCCGAACAGCGCGGTAAATAAAGGGATTGATCCTGTCATGGTCTTCGATCCGGCTGGAGGGGAGACGACACGGCTGCAGATTGATGCAGCCGTGTCCGAGGCTGGATTATTTGGAAGCCGTCAGTCCAAAGGTTGCACCGATCGTGTCGTTGAAGTCCTTTACACAATCGGCAGAGCAACGCGCCGCCCAGGTCGGAAGGATCTTGTCCTTCAGCGTGGTGTTCAGAAGCGCCTTGTCCTCATCGGTCGGCACGACCAGTGTCATCTTGCCCTTGACGGCCTGAGTGCAAGCGTCAGCGCCGGTGTTGCAATCATAGCCTTTCTGCGTCTGCGTGCCGGCAGCCTTCCAGATGTCGTCCATCAGGGTTGCGATATTTTCCTCAAGGAACGCCTGAACCTTCGGGTCGAGCTTGTCCCATACTTCCTGGTTGACGGCATGGATCTGCTGATTCCAGTTGATCGGTAGAGCCAGAAGATGGGTCGAGACTTCATACCATTTGGCGGAGTAGCCGGAGAGCGAGCCGGTGATGGCGCAATCGACGACATTGTTCTGCAATGCAGGCACCACTTCACCAAAGGCCATGGTCACGCTGGTGCCACCGAAGGCTTCGACGAATTCGGCCTGCGTACGTCCGGAGGTACGAACCTTCTTGCCTTTGAGGTCGGCAAGGCCCTTGATCTCGGCATTGCAGAAAACCACCTGGGCTGGATAGGTCGAGATGCCGAGAAGCTTGACCTTGGCGCCTTCGCCATAAAACTTCTCATAGACCGGCTGGAAAGCCTGTGTAACCTTGCGAGCAGTCTCGACATCAGGCGCCAGGCCCGGAAGGTCGATGGCTTCATTGATCGGGTTGTCGCTGGCGAAATAGGAAAGTGTTGCTGTGCCGAAAGGCACCACACCCTGCGACATGAGACGCATCAGTTCAGGGCCTTTGAGACCCATTTCGTTGAAACCCTTGATGGTCGCGGTGACCTGGCCACCGGATTTTTCCGGAATGGTCTTGGACCAGAACGGCTGCTCGAACTGCTGGTAAGCAGTAAGATTGCTGAGACCGCCGATGATCTGCAATTGGGTTTTGGGCAGTTCCTGGGCAACGGCGGCGCCGGAAACGAGGAGTGCGGTGGCAAAGGAGAGTAATTTCATGTGGTTCCCTTTTCTCTGGTTCGATCTTGAAGAGCACGAGAAAAGGCGAGCGAGAGTCCGGGACGAAGTGACGTCCCTTATGCCTCGTGGCTGATACTATGACTGCCTGTTCCCATGCGTGCGATTTATATCGCTTTTGTTTTTTGTGATTAAATGTCGATAATGCCCGCTTGTCCAATCGTATGTTTGGAAGCAAGACATAAGAATTTTTTATATCTCGTCGATCGCAGGTGCCGTCGGAAGAACATTTCCGGCACTGTTTCTGGCGATCTGCTGCGCCATGTGGGTAATGACGCGCGCGGCATGGCTATCTGGTCCGTCGATCCAGCTTGCGGTAAAATGCAGATCGTTGAGCGGCTCCACATCCACGTTCAGGATTTCCAGCTCACCGCGCTCAATTTCGGCGCCGAGAAAAACGGGGGTGATGACGGCTGTGCCTATGCCGTCCAGAGCCATTTTGACAATCATCGATAGTGACGCACTGCCATACATGCGCGGCGTAGGAAAACGATAGCGTTGCAGTATGTCGCGCACCTGCCGGTAGGGTGTGCTGTTGGAACCGTAGGTGATGACCGGCAGGGCAGAGATCGTTTCCACTGAAACACTCTCTTGCGTGGAATAAAGACCGGGCCTGGCTATCCATGCCAGCGGATAGGTGCAGAGTGGCCGGTTGGCGACACGCGGTTCCAGAACCGGCCCCATCAGAAAGGCAAGATCGATACGGCGGCTCATCAGGTGCGATTGCAGCATTTCACTGGTGTCGACCTCGATCTCGAGTGTCAGGTCGGGATAGGCATTATGAATTTCAGCAATAAGCTGCGGCAACCATGTCTGCACGATCGTTTCCGCCACGCCCAGATTGAGGCGTCCGGTCATGGCAGTGCTGTCGCGCGCAGCTTCGATCATCCCGTTGCGGGCCTGTATCAGTTGCTCGGCATGGGCGAGAAGCTCCTGCCCCTTCGCGGTCAGTCTTACTCCCCGAGCAGCCCGATCAAATAATTTAACGCCGAGCGCAAGCTCGAGTGCGGCAATACGTTGTGAGACTGCAGGTTGGGTTGTCCCGAGCTTTTCTGCAGCGGCACGAAGGCTGCCCAGCGCGGCAGCCCAGAAGAATGTTTCGATGTTACGGAGATCGATCATGGCTGCAGGTAACCCTAAAGCATGCCTTTCGTCTATCTGTTGCAGGGACGAAAGAGGATAGAGATGTTCTTCGACGTGAGCAGCCCACCCACGTGTGTGACGTTTTAAGTGACTGCCGCAGCGTCATACCCAATCAAGTTGCCGATGAAAGACAGTCGGGAAAGCAATCCGATCGAAGGATAAGTTTCAGCCAGGGTTTTTCAAGGGATGGTATCGGCAGGCGATCTCGGCCTTGGTCATGCCAGGTCGTTCGATCACCGTGCGATGAAACTGGTCAGAGCGTAGCAGTATCAGCAATGGAGGATGGTGATGGAAAAGCCGCCGACTACGCTGCAGGAAAGGCAATTGTCATAATGTCGAAAACGAAAGTTTCCGGATCGCTTTTCGCGACGTCGAGATCGCGTCAATGTAGCGCGCCGTTCACGAAAAAATGTTCTCTGCTTGAAAAACGAAACGTGGCGATCGCAGGATTAACTGCAAGCATTTGATTCCGTTGTCTCTCGCGTTTTGTCGCCTTCGTTCTTGCGGTGCAAACCACCGTGTAAGCAGGGCAATTGGACATTTCATCTCGGCGCTTCAGCTCTCTCGGTTAACAGGCTGTTAATGTTTTAATGAAAATGAAAGGCATACCGGTGCGGGTGTGCCTACGTTCAGCGACAGAGCTGTTTCGATTTGAACTCACCCGTGGCGAAAGCCGATGTTTCGCCTGCGCATTCACCATCTGCGGGCTGTGTATGGAGTAAAGTCATGATCAAGAAGTACTTCGCATCAGTGCTTGCAGCCGCTGTCATTTCCGGCCCGGCTTTCGCAGCCGACCTCACCAATTCCTATGAAGCACCGTCATATAACGAGCCGGTATCACAGTCATCCGGCTGGACCGGTGGTTATGTCGGTCTTCATGCCGGCACGGCTTCGCGCCACGGCAACCCTTTCTCTGGCGACCATGAATTCATGGGTGGCGTTCAGGGCGGCTACAACATGGAAACCAACGGTTTCGTTGTTGGTGGCGAAGCGGAACTGTCCCATTTGGGCGACACCAAGGTGCTCGTACCGGGCGGCAATCTGAACGAGCGTTACCGCGTCTCTGCCAAGGCCAAGGCCGGTATGCCACTGGGCGATACACTGGTCTACGGCACGGCAGGTGCCACGATGACCAGCATGCGCGACGGCACGGCCCAGGGCCCGGACGGCTGGAAGCCCGGCTGGCTGGTCGGCGCTGGCGTTGAACACAAGTTCAACCAGCAGATCTCCGGCAAGGTAGAATACAACTACGCGCGCACAGGCGACGTGCGCAGCAGCACCGGTGGCCCGCTGAGCGAAACGACCGTAAGCGATCACACCCTTAAGGCTGGCGTGAACTACCACTTCTAAGATTTACACTTAGATCGGGTTCAAGCAGCGCTGTGTGCCTTTAATGGCAATCAGCGAGAAATACTGACCCCCTGCAGACAATCCCCCCGGCCAACGTAAGGCTGGCCGGGGGAGAGCGTCTGCAGGGGGTATGTCATTCAGGGCGATGTGGATTTTCGGCATTGCCTGTGGGAACGGTTTTTGACCGACAGCGCTCGTTTCCCTTTTCCACGATGTCGCAATGAGCCAAGCGGAACCGGAGCCAACCTCCAGTCTGGGCGAATGAAACTGTAAATCTAACGCCCGAGCTTGCGCGGCTCACCGCCTTGAGCATAGACGGTCTTTTCCACAAATCGGAACTGGTTGCCGCAATGCGAGCAGCGAATCATGAATTCCGAAGGAATGGCAGATGGACGCTCGGCGCGAAATCCGCGCGGCATTTCGTCAATGCGAAAATCTACATTTGCAGAACGCTTGTCATCGGCTTCCGAGACTTCTGCAAAGCCGTGGTGACCACAGTTTGAACATTCAAGCTTTCGGGAATATCTGTCGCGCGCTGCCATCTGACATCCTTTATTTTTGCGATCAGGTAACAACCAACAAAAGATATTTCAATGAGCCACATAAGGAATTTCCATCCAATCCATTTGCACCGACAGCAGATTTAGGTGAGGGGCAGGGCGATGGTGGCGGTGATGTCGCACTTTCTCATGGAACGTCAATTGGGAGAAGGGCCGCTGTTAAGGTAAAGGTGCGCCACCGGATTTTGGCGGCTCATTGTGGCTCAGGATCTTGAAGTCAATCCGCAAGCGGGCATGATTTGCAGTATCCAAGGCTTGGCGTGAAATACCGCAAGCAACAGACCCTGCGCATGCGTTTCATCTCCTGGCCAACCCCTTCATAACGCACGGGTTCAAACAGCGGATTTGTGCGGCCGTCGGGGTTGCGTCGCTCGCGCATGAGTGACATCGCTTCGTCTATGGCGGGGTGTGCAGGTCCCGCAAAAGCGATTGCTCTCTGGACGGTGTTTTCCAGCACATTTCCTGCATTGCTCCAAAGCACTTTTTTAGGGAGCTGTGTCGCAGATGAAATCGCGTCGATAACCGGTCGAAGGTGGCCATCCACCAGAAGATCATATCTGGGCGAGGGATTGATGCCGTCTGGCACCTGATGTCCGGCGTGAGGCAGTTCAAACCCCGTCACCGCCCCGTCTTCGCTGAGACGTAAGCCGATCAAGCCGGGATCGAGGGGGAAACGCCAACCCATCAGGATCGTGGGGACCAGCGTGGCCGGGATCAAGGTTGAGAAATATGTCTTTGACCACTGGGTCGCCGTCGCCTTCGGATCACTGTCTGGCCAACGTCTGGAAAAACGCGCCAGCAACATCTCAAATTGATCTGAAGCCAAAAATTCCAGAAGCGGAGTTGTGGGGCAGGAATTGATGTGAAGCGCGTCGCGAAGCTCCGCCAGAGGTCCGACAAACAGGTGCGAAACCTCATTGATCATCCGCGACCCCGGATGGTCAGCGCATAGGCGAGCGCGCCCGCCACGCTTGCCACCAGTCCTGCCGGTATGTCCCAGGGGAAAGCAGCGACACGGCCGATCCAATCGGCGATCACCATCAGGAGAGCGCCGATGATTGCGCAGCCGTAGACATGGGACAGCGGCGTACGGATCCCGATGAGCCTGACGAGATGTGGTACGACAAGACCAACAAAGCTGATGGGGCCGATGATGACGGTGGCTGCGCCCGTGAGCAAAGCCGTCAGCACAACAAGCACGAGGCGTGCGATGCCAACCGGGACACCGAGTGACGTCGCGGTGACCTCGCCGAGTGGCAGAAGCGTTAGCCAACGCCGCAGAAATGGCATGATCAAGAGGGCGATCAGCAACACCACCAGGGCAGCCACGGCATCGGACGGTGTCACGGCATAGGTAGACCCTGAAAGCCAACCGACCAGTCTCGTCAGCCTGATATCTCCGAAATAAGCGACCGTCGACAAGACCGAGCCACTGAGTGCCGTGACCGCGAGACCCGACAACAAAAGCTTTTCCGGCGCATATTGCGAACGTTTTGCCAGCCGTAAAGCCAGGATCAGGAAGACCAGCGAACCGAGGCCAGCGGTCGCCATGGTCTCCAACCGTGTCAGCGGCGGCAGCAGGAATATCACCGGCAACATGATCAGGGCAGCGCCGGATGACACGCCTAAAAGCTCCGGGCTGGCCAGGCCATTCCCCGTCATGCGTTGCATCAAACATCCGGCCACCGCAATCATTCCACCGGCGGTCAGTGCGCCCATGACCCGTGGCCATCGCCAGGGCAAAAGTTGCAACCACTCGTCACCCATTGCCACGACAAACCCTTGAGGTGTGCGGCCAAGCGCCAATGCAACAAGCACAGCCAGGGCGAGAGCAATGATGGTCAATAACGCCAACTGTTGCGGTGATGCGGACCAGGTCGGGGTGTTCACGCCGAATGTCTCACGAACCGCAATGGGCGCACGACTTCTATAGAGCAACAGCAAGAGGAGCGGGGCGGCAAACAGGGCAGTTACCGTTCCGGATGGAATGGCGATCAGGGCCTCGAGCAATTGCATTGTCTGATCTGTCAGCAGCAATATCGCGGCGGACATCAACGCCGCGTAAAGCACTCGTTGCGGGAAACGGCGAGCGCCGGAGACACTTGCTATCGTCGTGCCCGCCAGGCCAACAAAAGCGAGAATGCCAAGTTGAGAGGTCACGATTGCAGCGGCAATTGCTGACAGAAACACAGCTGCCAGCCGGGCTGTCATCGGCGACAGGCCAAGACTGGCTGCAGACGCATCATCAAGGTCGAGCAACGATATTGGCCTCTGCAGGACCATGACGATTGCGGCAATGGCGCCAAGAGACAGCGCCAGAATGATTGCAACATTCCAGTTGTCCTGCACCAGAGATCCGGCCTGCCAGAGAAGAAGGTCACCCAGATCATCATAATGGGTGAGAATGAGGATTGATGTACAAGCCTCAAACAGCAGCCCGAGAACCAGACCGTTCATGATCAGAAACAATGGCGAGAAACCGCGGCGCAACGAGAGACCGAGCACAATTGTCAAAGCCAGCCCGGAGCCGATCAGGACGGGTGACATGAAGTTTGTCGCAAGGGCAGGAAACCAAATGAGGCAAATGGCCAGGGCAAACCGAGCCGCCGACAGCAGGCCAATCGTGCCCGGTTCGGCAAGTGGATTGCGAAGCCCTTGCTGCATCAGCGCGGTTGAAAGGCCAAGAAGACCGCCTGCGATCAGTGCAACCACGAACCGTGGCAGGATGCCGTAAAGAATTTGTACCGCCTCGAACTCGTTTGGCGGAATGCGCGATGATGGCACGCCAAATTGCCAGCCAGCACGGTGAAGATTAAAGACAAACAGTGCAATGCCAACCGCCATGAGCACAGGTAGCAGCAGGAAGCGTGGCCTTTCCGCTTGTCGAGCCATGATTTCAGCCATTGGTGACTGACATCAGTTGCAGCCCCAGTTGGGTGGCAAAACGTTCGGCTGAACGTATGCCACCATTGGGATAAATCACGGGCATTCGGATAACGCGGTTATTTTTGACGGCGGGAAGCACATGCCACAGCGCGCCATTTTCCAGCCGTTGCAGGGCAACATCCGTTTCCTGGCCACGGTCGAAATGTATGATGACGGCATCCGGCTCCTCCGCCAGACGCGCGAGCGGCGCATTTGTTACCCCTGCAGCATTCACCCGACCCGTGAATGCATTTCGAAGCCCCACGCGGTTCAGCATGTCTCCCAGGAGGCCGTTGCCACCGAAGATCGCAAGATTGCGTCCGTCACGGTTGAAGCGGCACACGTAGACCGGTCGATCAAACGACGTCAATGTGTTGCGCGTTTCTTCAATCCTGTCTCGCATCGCCTCAACGGCCTTGTTTGCTTCAACCCTGCGCCCGGTCAAATCACCGAGATTTCTGATCAGCGTTTCGCAATGCGTGATCGCTGGCGTCTTACCTGCGAAAACGGGGATCGCTGTCAGTGGAGCGATGCGCGAGGCCGTCTCGAGATTGGGTGCCTGCCAGTCCGCCACCAGAATGCGGCTTGGGGATAAGCGCTGCAGGAATTCGAGATTGGGTTCGTTGAGCGGGCCAAGGTCAGAGACGCTGTCCGGCATCTCGGGGCTGGCAACGAGGCGGCGGTAAAGAGGAATGTTTGACGTTGCGACTGGGACAGCGCCTATTGTCAGCAGCAATTCGGTTATCAGCAAGTCCATGCTGACCAGCCGCTCCAATGAGGGCTGCGCCAGGGAAAATCCGGGAAAAACAACGGCTCCCGGGGCAGACAGTGCTGCCCGCAGGAGGGTTCGTCTTTTGACTAAAATGGGGTCTACCACTTGTAGGATAACGTCGCTGATACCGTCAGCGGTTCCCCGAACCGGCACCCGTCACTTGCAACGCAGGTGTAATATTTCTTGTCGAAGAGGTTGCGCGCGTTGAGTTTCAGATCAAGTCCATCGAGCTCCTCATTGAACTTGCCGAGGTCAAAACTCGCCATCGCATCAAACATCACGTAACCCGGCACATTTGCGGTATTGTCGGTCAGATTGGTTTCACCGACATAGCGCATGCCACCGCCCACGCGAATTCCCTCAAGACCGAAATCGTCCAGTCCATAGTCTGCCCAAAGGGAGACAGTGTGTCTGGGAACCAGCGCAACCTGCTGTCCGATCTCTGCCGGCTTGGCACTTTGCGTGATCTCGGCATCGGTGAATGTATAAGCGGCGACAACACCCCAGTGCCCGATGTCTCCGCGTGCTTCCAGTTCAAGTCCGCGCGAATGTATCTCGCCTTGCTGATAGGCCAGACCGGTGGAGGTGTAGGAGACAACATTCTCCTGCGTCAGATCATAGACCGCTGCGCTGAACTGGAGGTTGGTGCCGAGCGGTTGATATCGAACGCCGGCCTCATACTGGAGACCTTCGTTGGGCTTCAGAGCATTGCCGGTGATGTAGTCGGACCCAACCTGAGGAAGAAACGACTGGCTGATGCTGACATAGGGGGCCAGGCCGTTGTCGAAAAGATAAACGAGGCCAGCTCTTCCAGTAAAGGCAGTATCGCGTTGTTCCACGATCGAACCGTTCTGGTAGCTGCGGGTCGATGAGTCTGCCCAGTCATGGCGTCCACCCAGCAAGAGCACCCAGTGATCGTCAAATTTGATCTGGTCTTGCAGATAGATGCCATATTGATCGCCGACACTATCGGAGCCTCGGTCGACTGCGTAACTGACATTGGGCAGCCCGGTGCTGACACCCGTTGCCAAATCAAGTGTGCTGTAGCTCGCGCCACGGTAACGATGGCTGTCGTAGGATCTGCGATAATAGTCAAATCCTGCCAGCACGGTGTGCTGGGCACCCAAGGCATCAAACTCATATTCGAGAGAGTTGTCCGAGGTGATACCATAAGACGTTTCGACGCGCGCCGAGGCCAGACGCTCCATGACACCGCCTGCGCTGATTGCCTTGACGTTTGGCATCATGTAGTCCCACTGAACATCTGCCTGGAAATAGCGTGCAGAGCTGCGCAGCTGCAGACCGTTGTCGAACTCGTGTTCAAACTGGCCGCCAATCGTGTAGATGTCCGATTTGTAGGTGTCGAAGTTGTCAATGCCCGTGAACGTATCGCGGTCGAGCCAACCCGATGTGATGTCCGAGAGCAAATACGGTGGTGCAAAGCGGGTCTTGACCTGCTGATAGCTCGCAAGGAGCGTCAATGCCGTGGCATCATCCGGCTGCACGGTCAGGGCAGGGGCGATGTAGACCTTGTCGTCAGGCGTTTTGTCGACCCAGTTGTCCGCCTTGCGCAAAAGCCCGGTCAGGCGGTAGCTCCAAATTCCTTCATCATCGACCGGGCCGCCGAAGTCTGCCGAAATCTGTTTCTTGTTGTAACTGCCATATTCGATATTGACCTCGCGAAGGGCGTCTTTTGTCGGTCGCTTCGAAATTGCGTTGACAATGCCACCGGGTGCGACCTGCCCGTAAAGAACAGAGGATGCGCCGCGCATGACCTCGACACGTTCAAGCCCGTAAGGTTCCTGGCCGCCATCATAAACGTTGGACTGGAATTTGAGCCCGTCGCGAAGATTGCCGGTATTGCCGCTGGCCGTGTTGAAACCACGGATCATGAAGTCATCGACCATGCGGCTGAAGCCGCCGGATTGCGTCGTTATGCCAGGGGTATAGCTCAACGTATCCGCCAGCGACGTCGCCCGCTGGTTGGCAATCTGGTCTGCCGTGACCACGCTGATCGATTGAGGTGTCTCGATGACAGGCGTATCGCTTTTGGTCGCCGAAGAAGACGTGTCGGCGCGGTAACCGTCTACAGGACCAAAGGCGTCACCCACGCCATCTACGACAATCTGAGACAGGACAGTCGATCCGGCCGCGTCCACCGTGGCGGCGTTGGAGCCAGCACCGATGATCGTAACGGCCCGACTGCCGGTGAATGTGTATCGCAGTCCTGAACGCGCAAGCAGTGCCGACAGCGCCTCTTCTGCCGTCAAGCGACCCTTGATTGCCGGCGCGATGGCATTGGATGCGACCGATGTCTGATACGCAAGCTGCACGCCCGATTGTTCGGAAAAACGACGAAGCGCAATATTCATGGCCGTTGAGGGGATATTGAACTCAACGACTTGCGTTGATTGTGCAAATGCCGATGCCGTGGGCCAAATCAGGCCGGTGCCCGACAATCCGAGTGCCGCTCCCGTCATCAGAACGCGGAGAAGTTTACTCCGGCTGTTTTTGTGTCTTGCGCTGTCAGTCCCGCTCATGTTCTGCCCCTGCTTATCATTCGCATCAGAGCGCCAGATTTCTGGCATTCTCGGATTGTTGACGGCTGAGCGAAGGTTTTACCTAAACAGGTTTTCAGAATTTTTTCTGTGATCAGGCAATCACGATAGCCACGCCGGGAATACGGCGCACTGTGAGAGCTTGTGTCCGTGCAACCGCCTGCAGCGCGGCAAGGGGTTCGCGTGTCAAAAATACGCCGCTGACCTGTATCGAATGGTTGATCCCCGGCCGCAGCAGGACAGGCTCTGAAACATATCGAGCAAGCTCGTTGATGGCAGCCGCAAAGGGTTTCCCCTCAAAGATGATTTTTCCCTGCCGCCAGGCCAGAACCATCTCGATATCGGCGCTCGACACGGTGCCTGGAAACATGCCTGAGAGGTAGCTGGTCTGTTGCGCGTCAGCGAGGTCCACCAGTGTCAGCCCTGCCACATCCCTGACTTCGGGAACAGCGGGGCTGGCAACGCTGGCTTCCCCTGTCACAACAGATACGGTCGTTGTGTCATCCAGACTGCTGATCAACAGCCGCGCATCAAGGCTGTCAATGATGCCGCCGTTCGATGCTACGCGAAACGGGATGGCGTTGGATGAGGACGCAATGCTGAACTCCGCGTCGCCTTGCAGGAGATGAACGAGCCTGAGATCATCGCGGAAATCGATTTTCAACGCACTGCCGGAATTCAAGGCCGCCATCGTTCCGTCTGGCAGCGGTATTTCTGTCAGGCCACCGGTTGGCACAATGTAGTCTGAACTCCACCAGAGTTTAGCCCTTGGAGCGGTGACGAGCGCAAGAGAGGCAGCAAGGGTCGCAGCGCCGCCACCCAGGATGGCGCGGCGTGTCATTGATGTGGATGGGCGAGCCGCTTGTCGAGCGGAGTGTCGCGCCGGTGCGCCCTCGAGGTTCTGCATCTGGTTCCAGAACCGCCGCTCGCGTTCGAACGCAGCCTTGTTCTCGGGGCGACAGTCTCGCCACGCCTTGAACCGTTCCAGTTCCGGCTCGCTCAGCGTACCGGACGTCAGTCGCACGAGCCAGTCTCGTGCGTCGAGTTCAGCGCGATGACGTTCAGATGTGTCCCTGTCGTAATCGACCATTCAAATAGAAACCACCATTGTCGCGACAAACGAAGCATGCATGAACAGGCCCATATCACACAACCGATCAGAGTGCGCTACCGTTTGATCACAAGTCAAAAGCTTAATAGTCAAGAGTATCCCGCAACACCGCCAACCGCTCCAGTGCGCGCCTGATATGATAATAGACGGCTTCTTCGGTGATCGCTTCCATTTCGGCAATGCTTTTGTGTGTGTAGCCTTCGACCCGGCTCATGAGAAAGATCCGGCGCGTCCGTTCGGGCATCTGGTTCAGCGTGTCAGTCACTGCGCGCAAGGTCTGGCGCCCCATGACCGTCCGCTCAGGCGTAATATCGTCACTGCTGTCGCCAAGAATGTCCTCGATCTCGGCGTCAATGTCCTTTCTGCGCCGCACCTTTCGAACGTAATCGGTCGTGGTGTTATTGGCGGTTGTCCGGATAAAAGCCGCTGGATTGTTGATCGCACCTTGAGATGGGGCGGTCTGGATTTTTATCCATGTGTCCTGGACAAGATCCTCTGCCAGGCTGTGGTCCATGCGCCGCTTGCGCGAAAATGAGATCAGCTGGGGCCGTAATCGCACAAAGGAATCCAGCAATCTGACGAAATCGATTGTCATGTGGCCTGCGTTTCAGTGGATCGAATGCCGTAATGGATACGTCGTAGAACAGCGCTGATATGTGATCCAGTGTCTCAGGTTGTATTAATCTGACAATTTTACTCTTCTTATTGAGGCGTGATATTCTTGCATCAACGATGTCAGACCGTGCCACGGTTTCAATTGGGTGGAGATTTTGGACAAAGGCGGTTTGACATTCCGCCCTTGTTATCAGCTGCCAGCCCTTTTCAGGTTATTGCATGATCCGTTGACCGGTTGCCGCATCAAACAGATGGACCTTGGCGAGGTTGATACCAAGTGAGATCGTGTCACCAGGATCGATATCGAAACGGTCACGGATCGAGGCAATGACCGGGGTTTCGCCGAGCAAGGCGGTGATCTGGGTTTCTGCACCGGTTGGCTCAATCAACGAGACTTCAGCGTTCACGCCACCATCGCGGATCACCAGATCTTCCGGGCGAATGCCGTAGACAAGGTTCTGGCCGGAGGCGGGAGAATAGCCGGCGGGCAGGGGCAGCTTGACGCCGTTTTTTGTCACGAACACCGATGCATCATTCGCAGAGATGCTGCCGGGAATGAAGTTCATGCCCGGAGAACCAATGAAACCCGCAACAAAGAGATTGGCAGGCCGGTCGTAAAGCTCAAGCGGTGAGCCGATCTGTTCGACATAACCGTCACGCATCACAACAATCCGGTCCGCCATCGTCATCGCTTCGATCTGGTCATGCGTGACATAGATGGTCGTGGTTTTCAGGCGTTGATGCAGCTGTTTGATTTCAGACCGCATCTGCACGCGCAGCTTTGCATCGAGATTGGACAAAGGTTCGTCAAACAGAAAGACCTGCGGTTGGCGCACGATGGCTCTGCCCATGGCAACACGCTGGCGCTGGCCACCCGACAGGTTGCGTGGATAACGGTCCAGCAAATGTTCAAGGCCCAGAATTTGTGCAGCCTGGCGCACACGTTCGCGGATTTCCTGCTTGGGTGCCTTTGCGAGACGCAGCGAAAAACCCATATTCGCCTCAACCGTCAAATGCGGATAAAGCGCGTAGGACTGGAAGACCATGGCAATGTCGCGCTCCTTCGGCTCGACATTGTTGACCACCTTGTTGTCGATGGCGATATCGCCGCTGGAGATTTCCTCCAGACCGGCAATCATGCGCAACAAGGTTGACTTGCCGCAGCCGGAGGGGCCGACGAGAATGACGAACTCGCCATCCTCAATATCGATATCAACGCCATGCAGCACTTCGAAGTGCCCATAGTTCTTGCGAACATTCTTGACAGTTACTGACGCCATCCTGGCCTCCGGCAAATGGGATTTGATCTGAACGTTATCGTGGCGGCGTCAGGCCGGCCTATCGATGAGCCGTTGCGTGTGAATAGGGGGATAGAGCTGCATCGATCGCTGCAAGACATAGCGCACGCGCTGACGGTTTGACCCGCCCTGCAACGACATCCGGATAGATGCGGCCAAGATGCTGACTGATCAGCGTTTCGGGAATGGTCGCCGGCAATTGCGCAAACAGCTCTTCGACGGCGGCAGACACCCGAGTGTCAGGCCAGTAATAGCGGATGCGATCACTGTAGCTGTAGTGACGCTGCAATTTCTGGTCTGCGGCGGGCCCCCCATAGTGGCCGGTCCAGTGTTCTGGCGTGTCCAGCATGACGGTTTCCATCACCTCAGGCAGGCTTGACCCTTGCACCGATGGTGCCAGCACCCGGCGAATGGCATCAAGACCATAAAGCGCTTCGCGCAAGGCAAAGGTCAGGCCCGGACCGACCTTCAAGATGCCGAAACCGCCATCCACCAATTCCGACAGCTGCGCCGTCTGCTGATAATCGGTGGAATGGGCCTCAAACAGCAATCCGGGCATTTTGCCGAGTGCAGCAATCAGACCCTGCGCCCGGTCAGGGCGATAGAGCACCACATTTTCATTGCCGAATTCGACACCGGGCTGAACAACGATGCCGATGACCCGCTCCAGCGCCGCCTCGACACCGACCGCGGCAAAGGCGGCTTGATGGACCGCAAGCGTTCTTAGTGCCGCCTCCGGC
Organism: Agrobacterium sp.; assembly: GCF_032092815.1. Lineage (GTDB taxonomy): Bacteria > Pseudomonadota > Alphaproteobacteria > Rhizobiales > Rhizobiaceae > Agrobacterium. Next base: position 124,563 of record NZ_DAMDBP010000007.1, read on the forward strand.
CGGGTCAGTTCAATGTCATCCAGCGCATGGGTGGCACCGCCTGGCGGCGGCACTTCCGTGCCGATGATATAGACCGGCGATTTGCCACCAATCCGGCTTGCGGTTTCTTCCGCCGCCTTTGCCAGACGGGCGGCACGTGCAGCCGTCAGATCATCGGCCAAGGCGACAGGTTCACCTGCGCAGCCCATTGATGTGTCGAGATGCAGTTTTTCAAAACCGGCATCGACATAGGCCGTGATCATGGCTTCGGCACGTGCCATCGCCTCGTCCGCCGGCAGCTTGCGCCAGGGATTGGGGCCAAGATGGTCACCACCAAGGATGATGCGATCGACGGGGAAGCCGACAGAAGCCGCAATCTTTTCCACGAACTGGCGGAAATCCTTGGGCGTCATGCCGGTGTATCCACCCTCCTGATTGACCTGGTTGCAGGTTGCCTCAAGCAGGACGGCCTGATCTTCTCTTGCAGCGCGCAGCAGTGCAGCTTCAATGACCAGCGGATGGGCAGAGCAGACGGAGGTGATGCCGCGCGGCAGGGAAACCGTTCGCGGTGCAAACAGTTTTCCAAGCGCAACCTGCCGGTTTTGATCGAGTAGGGTGCTCATGCCAGCATCACGACTTTTGTCAGGTGGCGTGGCGATACCGTGTCAAGCTGATGAGACTGCGCGACACGCTCACCCAGAATCTGCAGGGCAGGCAGGACCACCAGACCGGTAAGCTCAAGACCAACATCGATGCCAAGTGCCAGATCGCCCGGTCCACCCAGACCGATAACAAATGCACCCTTGTCCTGCAGTTCCTTGACCAGCTTGCTTTCGGCGTCCTTCTGATCGGCGCTGTAGAGCATCACCACTGCGGTTTTTTCATCAACAAGGCTGATCGGGCCATGGCGATATTCCAGCGGATGGAACGCCTGGGTCATGACCTGGCTCATTTCCATCAGCTTGAGTGCGCCTTCCGAGGCGATGCCGTAAAGCGGGCCGCCGCCCAGAAACACCACATGGGACCGCTTGTGCAGATGCGTGGACAGCGATGCGTCAAGCGCCTGCGCCAATTGTTGTGCCACTGCCGGCACGGATGCCGGTATGGTCTGACCGATCATCTGCAGGCCAAGCAACAGCATCAGGCTTGCCGACGCGGTCATCACGATGCCCTCGGACGGGTGGGTTTTCGATGCAACGATCTGGTCGCAGTTTTTCGCAAGCGAGCTTTCCGTCTCAACCGTCAGGCCGGTGACGAAAGCGCCATTGGCGCGGCTGTTCTTGGCTGCGGCAACCGTTTCCGTCGTTTCACCACTGCGCGAAATGGCGACCACATGGGTCTTGGTCCAGTCTGGCCAGAAAAATGCCGGGCGGTTCAGCCATTCGGCACCAGGCACGGCAATGGCCTTGCGGCCGGCACCATTGGCATAAGACGCCAATGTCTGAGCGAGATAATAGGACGTTCCGCAGCCGACAAAGACGAGCAGCTCCTGCTTCTCGGTCGCGCCATTCGAGCCGATGGCCTTTTCCCAATAGGGGAATTGCTCGAAAATCACGGTTTCTGTCGTATTCATGATGGCTCCAGTTATTTGACCGAACCAGCCAGCAAACCGCTGACGAGGTATCGATTGAGGAAGATGACGACGAGGGCAGGGATAATGATTGCGATGGAACCGCTGGCGGTAATCAGCCCGTAGTCGATGAAGTTCTTGGTGACGAATTCAGGGATCAGAACCGTCAGGGGTTTGGTGGCCTGTGGCGAGAAGATCAGCGGCACCAGATACTGGCCCCAGGCGCCAAGGAAGGTGAGGATGGCCGCAGCCGTCAGCCCCGGTCCTGCCAGTGGCAAAACGATATTGAAGAAGATGAACAGACGACCGGCACCATCAAGCTGGGCTGCTTCTTCAAGCGCGATTGGCAGGGCATCAAACACGCTGCGCAACAGCCAGAGAGATAAGGGCAGGTAGGCCGAGACATAGATCAGCGCCACGCCGACATAGGTATCGACCAGCCGCATCGTGATCATGATCTGATAAAGCGGGATCAGCACGGCATAAGCCGGGATGGCAAGGGTTGCGACCACGGCACCAAACAGCACCTGCCGGCCGGGAAACTTCATGCGTGTGAAGGCATAGGCACCAAGAGCGGAAATCGCGACACAAAGCAGTGTGGCAGCCACCGACGTGATGACGCTGTTGAACAGGGCGGCACGGAACTGTTTCCAGACCTCCACCCCGCCAATGCGGGAAATATTGATGCCGAGAAGCCGCGCATAGTGATCCAGTGTGAAGTTCTGCGGGAAGAAGTTGATTGGCCTTGCGGAGAAATCTTCCGTCGGGGTGACCGAACTGGCGATTGTCCAGTAAATTGGACCAAGCGACCAGACCAGCAGCACCGCGACACCAGACCAGGTCAACAGGCGATAAAGGATTGAGGGTTTCATCAGTCGAACCTTGTGTTTCGATAGACGCGAAGGACGTAGATGAGCGAGACGAGCAGTGAAACGAAGGTGATCGTTACCGACAACGCCATGCCATAGGAGAAGCGAAGGTTCTGGAATGTCTCGAGATAGATCTGCACGAGGATCGGCCGGGTTTCGAGACTGGCGCCGGCAAGCACCCAGGCTTCGTCAAAAAGGTTGAAGGCGTTGACCGTCGCATTGGTCATCGACACGGCAATGGCACTGCGCACCAGCGGTAGCGTTACCAGGGTAAACATCTGCGGGCGTGACGCACCATCGATGCGGGCAGCCTCGTAGAGATGGCTTGGTATGCTCTGCATGGCAGCGAGAACGATGACAATCGTCAGCGGCATCATGCGCCAGACATGCACAACCGTTACTGCAATGATGGCGCTGGTTTTGTCGTTGAACCACACGTGGTTTTCAAACGGCAAACCCATGGCTGTCAAAATGCCGTTCAGCAGGCCAGCACCCGGTTGGTAAATCCATAACCAGATCACCGAATTGACGACACCAGGCAGTGCCCAGGGAAGAATGACGGCGGCAAGGATCCATTGTCGGCCAACCTTGACCTGATTGATCAAGGCGGCGGCAAGCACGCCGAGCACCGTTTCGGCAACAACCGCAAGCACCACGTAAATCAGCGTGTTGCCCCAGGTGGACGCAAGCTGCCCGTCTGAAAACATCCTGGCGTAATTGTCCAGTCCCACAAAGGGCGTCCCCGCCTGCATGGGATTGACCCTGTGCAGGCTGTCCCACAGCGTTCGTCCCATCGGATAAAACACGAGCGCCGTCATGGTAATCAGAATGGGAGAGACGAGAAGGATGCCGAGGGTGGTGTCGGCGCTAAAGCCGACACCCTTTTTCCCGACAGTCTGGCTCGAGACCATCGTTGTCATTGTGCCATCGCCTGCTTTGCGGCTTCAGCAATGGCTTCAACGGCCTGGTCGACGGTCATCTGACCCTTGGCCGCACTGTTGATGGCCGTGTTCACGCCGCTCGAAAACTGCGGATACCAAGGCGGTGTACCCTGCGGGAACAAGGCTTCGACTGTTTTCGACTGTGCCACCAGCGCATCACCGCTGTTCAGCTTGCCTTCGCTGTTCAGCTCGGCAAGGGCGGATGTGCGGGTGGGCAAAAAGCCGTTTTCGACATTCTCTTTCTGGAATTCACGGCTGGTGAACCACTTCACGAAAGCAATGGCCGCTTCCTGATTGGCGGAGACCTTGGGAATGGCCAGCGCTTCCGGCAGGCCGAAGCTGCGGGTTTCACCGCTTTCGGTCGGCACCAGAATTGCTTCAACCTGTCCAGCCACCTTCGACTGTTTCGGGTCGTTCATCTGTCCCAGACGGCCCGGCTCGCCCGAGATCATGATGCTGGTGAGACCTTGGGAGAACATGCTTTCATTGATCTGGCTGTCTTTGAGGCCCGTCGAGGCGGGATCAACAAGACCTTCCTTCAGCAACATCAGTTCAAAGGCCAGTGCCTTGTAACCGGCCGAGTCAGGTTTGGTGAAAAGCGGATTGAAATCCTTGTCGAACAGTTCGCCGCCAAATGCCTTGGTCAGCAGATACCAGCTGGTCGAAGCGCCTTCGGTGGCCGAAAGTGGCAGTCCGACCGGATAGTTGGAAATGCCTTTTTCCTTGAGCTGTTTTGCTGCCGCTACCAGTGCATCAAGGGTTTTGGGCATCTCGGTGATGCCTGCATCCGCAAAATGCTTTTTGTTGACCAGCATGACGCGGAAGTCATTGGTATAAGGAATGCCGAGCAGTTTTCCATCGACGGTGAAAATCTTGGCAACGCCGATATCTTCGATCGTTTCGGCATCAATGACGTCGTTCAGCGGCAGGTACCAGTCTGCCGCTGCAAACTGTCCGGTCCAGGACCAGTCAAATTCGGTAACATCGGCAGGCGAGGTGCCGGCCACCAGTGCCGTTACCAGCTTGGGTCTGATGTCATCCCAGGACAAAGTTTGCAGATCGACGTGAATGCCGGTTTCGGCCTCGAAATCTGCGGCAATGTTTGGCCCCTGTGGTGAGGGCATCAAGACGGTGATTGATTGACCGGCGAGTGGTTTGGAATCCTGTGCAAATGCTGGTGCTGCAGTTGTCAGAGCGCCGGAGGCGAGCAGTGACAAGATAATTCTACGCATGTTCCCATCCTTCGTTGTTATTGAGGCATTGAATTTATTGTCTGCGTGATCGCCGCTCTTGCCGATGCGGCGGTGTGCCCGAGCCAGGCGTCATCCAGCGCCCAGCCGAGAGATTGGGCGGCCGCCAGAAGCGGTCCGCCGATTGGTGGAAGTTTTGGTGCGGTTGCCGCCTTGCCGATACGGCGCTCGACAGCAGCCAGCAGGAAGGCGCTGGCAAATGTGCCGCCAGCATAAGTCCACTCCGCCTGATTGCCGCAGAGTGGGGCAATGGAGCGGTGAAGTTTTGCCAGCTCTTCAGCCGCCTGCTCGAGCAGGTCTAACGAGGCGCGATCATTGTTTTGAGCGGCGAGATCAACCAGACGCGAGAGAGCAGCAATGCCGGCACGCGGTCTTTTAAGGGTGCTGACCCAACCGGCCAGACCATTCATCGCGTCGGCCCGTTCGATCTGCAAATGATCAAACAGGATATCCGTCAGACCGGTCGGCGGGCAGCGCCCGTCAATACTCTGACTGACAAGGTTGAGCGCCAGACGGCCGATCCAGTAACTGCTGCCTTCGTCGCCGATGACATCACCCCAACCGCCCGAACGGCTCGGGTTTCCGTCTGCGTCCCGTGCCCAGGCCATCGACCCCGTGCCAGACAGGATCAGAATGCCGGGTTTTCCGGCAAAGGCGCCGAGATGGGCAGCGTCAACATCATTCAGGACGGTGGTTTCAATGGTTGGGAATTGCTGGCGGATCGCCTCTTCCTGATGCCGGGAGAGCTCGGCAACCTCACCATAAGCGGGCAGGGCGGCGGTGACCGCAACCAGATTTGCCTGGTCTCGAAACGGCGCAATGGTCTTTTCGAGTTCTGTGCGCCAATCCGGATTGTCCATCGGATTGACGCCGCCACCGAGAGCGCTGCGCAGAATCTTGCCGCTTCTATCGGCAAGCGCGACAAGAACCTTGCTGCCGCCACCATCAATGCCAAGGATCAGATCGCCAGACATGATCAGGCTCCGATCGGCGCAAAGCTGGTCAGCACATTTGTTTCGGCAAGTTTGCTCCGCCACTCCGCATGTATTGCAGCGTCGGTAATGAGTTTGGCATCGGTCAACGGCGCGACCTTGTAGGTTGCGGTTGTGCCGAATTTCGACGAGTCGGCCAGAACGTAACGATCGGCAGAGCGGGTCAGCATGCGGCGGTTGAGGCTCGCTTCGGCACTATCGACGCTGTAGATGGCGCCATCCGGGCTGATGGCGCTTGCACCGAGAAACAGCTGATCAAACCACAGGGTTTCAAGCATTGCCTCGGCCTGCGGGCCGACCATGGAGGCATTTTCACTGCGCAACTGGCCACCAAGCAACGTGACCTCAAGATGCGGGATGTTGAGGAATTCCTGCGCGACAATCAGGCCATTGGTAAAAATGCGAAGCGGCATTGGATTGAGCCGGATGAGCTTGGCCAGCTGCAGAACCGTGGTGCCAGCATCAAGGAAAATTGCAGTGCGTGGCGACAGTAGTTCATAAGCCGCATTGGCAATGGCGCGCTTGGCAGCGAGCTGGCGTTTTTCACGCTCCTGAAAGGCCATTTCGACCGATGAACCTTCAGCGATCCGTGCACCGCCGTGTACGCGATCGATGACGCCGTTCTGTTCCAGCACCTGAAGATCACGCCGGACAGTGGCCAGCGAAGCGCCAACTGCGTCGGCCAGATCCTGAATGGTTGAAAAACCATTCGCGTAGAGATGGCTACGGATTTCATCCAGTCGATCAGTCTTGACCCCACCGTTTTGGCTCACTGCAATTCTCCCTGCCGATCTCTATGTTTCAAAATTTCCCGAAAAATAGATCAATGTCAATCAAGATTCTGATCGTTTTTGACGTTTTTCGATCAAGGTAAGAAAAAAGGCGGTGCTCAATTGGGGCAACCGCCTGATTTTAAATGTCTCTGGCCGTGTCAGTGATAATGCGGCAGCAGGTTGCCATGGGCCTCGATGAGGTCGTCCACCAGGTTCCAGATCTGATCGGGGGATAATTCTGCCGATGTGTGCGGATCAAGCAGTGCCGCCTGATAAATGCGATCACGCTTGCCGGTCAAAGCGGCCTCGACGGTCAGTTCCTGAACCGAGATGCTGAGTTTCATCACGGCGGCAAGCTGTGAGGGAATGCGACCAATGCGGGTCGGCTGGATGCCGTTCCTGTCCACATGGCACGGCACCTCGACGATGCAGTCCGGTGGCAGGTTTTCAATCAGGCCATTATTGGGAACATTGCCGTAGATGAGGGCCGATTGTCCCGTTGTCGCCGCATGGATGATACCGGCGGCATATTCATTGCTGCGGCACACGTCGATCGGCCGGCCCCCCTCCAGTTCGCTTCGCAGGGCATGCCATTCGGCAATCTGCACCTCACAGCGACGAATATATTCATCGAGGGGAATGTTCAGTTGCCCTATCAGATCAGGCTGCCGCTCCTTGATGTACCAGGAGGTGTATTCCGAGAAGTGCTCACTGGATTCGGTGACAAAATGGCCAAGCCGCTTCAACACATCGAAACGCACTCGGTCATCTTCAGGCACGCGCCCCTGTTCAGCCAGCGCCTTGAGGCGCGGATAAAGGTCCTCCCGGCTGCCATCGGCGTGCAGCTTTTCATATTTGAGAAAAAAGGCGACATGGTTGATGCCGGCCGAAACGTAATTGATGTTGGCAATATCTTCGCCAAGGCAGGTGGCCAGATGACCCGCTGTGTGCTGCACACTGTGGCAAAGACCGACCGTCTGGATTGAGGGTGCCAGTTCCTTGATGGCCCAGCAATTGATGGCCATCGGGTTCACATATTGCATCAAAAGCGCGTTGGGGCAGACCTCTTCCATGTCCCGGCAAATTGCCTCAAGCACCGGGATGGTGCGCAAGCCACGGAAAATGCCGCCGATACCCAACGTATCGGCAATGGTCTGACGCAAACCATATTTTTTCGGCACTTCGAAATCCGTCACCGTCGCAGGTTTGTAGCCACCGACCTGCATCATCAGAATAACGAAGTCCGACCCTTTCAGCGCGTCACGCCGGTTGAGTGTCGCTTCAATCCGAATGGAGGTGAGGTTCAGCGCATCGCAGATACGACGGGCGACAATCTCCGAGGTTTTCAGGCGCTCTGCATCGATATCGAACAGGCTGATGACATAGTCCTGCCCGGAGGGTGTGGACAGAACATCACCGAGAATGTTCTGTGCAAACACGGTGCTGCCTGCACCGACGAGACATATTTTTGGCATGACAAGCTCCCGCTTCATTTGATTGGAGCGAGATTGCATCTTTCAATTCCAGAATTCTTCCTGCTATTTATCTATTTATTCCCGGATCGAAGCATAGCGGCCCATGAAAGAAGAATTTTCTGACATCCTCGAATGGTCAGCGCCCTCACACAACTTCTTTGTGGAGAGCCATATCGCCAACACCATGGCGGCTGCGCACTGGCACGACCATGTCGAACTTAATCTGCTGCTGGATGGCAGCATGACATACCTGTTCAACGGGCGTCAGGTTGAGGTTGAAGCGGGACGGCTGGTGCTGTTCTGGGCCGCCATTCCCCATCAGGCGATTGCGGTTTCGCCGCCTGCGCCACTGATCTGCATCTACCTGCCGCTTTCGGACTTCCTTTCTCTGGCCATCGACCAGGGTATGCGACAGGAAATCATGCAAGGGGCATTTGTCACGGAACCGGAGCTGCGCCCTGAAACGGCACTGGTGGCGGCAAGATGGAAAGACGAGTGGACAACTGGCGGCGAGGTGCGTCGGCAACTGGTCTGCGATGAGGTCAAACTGGCCGTGCGGCGCCTGATCCTTGCCCAGACCGACAAGCGAGTGACCAGCAATACATCAGGGTTACCGCATAACCAGAGCATCAGGCACACGCAGCTTCTGACCGAGGCCATCAATCAACATTTTACCGAGACACTGACACTGGCAACGCTTGCCGGATTTGCCGGTGTGCATCCAACCACGGCCAATCGTGCCTTTCGTGACGTGCTTGGCATTTCCGTGATGGAATATCTGACCCGCTACCGCTTAGCGCGCGCCATGCAGCGTCTTGCCGAAACCGAAGATGGCGTTCTCGACATCGCGCTTGATTGCGGTTTTGGCTCAAGTGCCCGATTTTATCAGATATTCAAGGATCGTTCCGGCAAAACACCGCGGGAGTTTCGCCTGATGATGCGGCCCAAGGCTTAAAGTGACCTGGCTCACATATCACAAGGCGACTTGACCCTGCTTGACCGCCACTTGCATCATCTGCTGCGACGGTGTCTCGAATGCAAAACGCCGACCGGGGCGTTCATGGCTGATTTGCATGGTGAAAGATGTCTGTAATGCGGGCGTGATACAGTTGGGCAGGTTTTCCAGGATTGTACATCTTGGAGGATGGCGTTTCAGCGCGCTTCGTTGGATGTCCGTATATTGCGCGGAAGGGCGAAGGGATCGCCGTCCTGCACAGCCACGGTCATATCAAGCCCGTAAACCTGCATCAGGGCTTGCGGGGTCATGAGGTCAGAGACGGGGCCGTTGAGCAGCAGTTTGCCTCCACCCAGTGCCACGACACGGTCGCAGTAGCGGGCGGCCATGTTCACATCATGCAGCACGATGACGGCCGAGAGCCCAGTTTCGCGGCACATGTCATGCACCAGTCCGAGCACTTCGACCTGATGGGCCACGTCGAGCGCTGAGATCGGTTCATCAAGCAGCAGCGTGCGGGCGCCCTGCGCCAGCATCATGGCAATCCAGCCGCGCTGCCGTTCGCCGCCTGACAATGTATCCACCAGCCGTTCCGTCAGATGCGACAGGCCGCAGCGCGCAATGGCGGAGGTGATTGCTTGCCTGTCTTCCGTTCTCAAACGTCCGAGCGCACCACGCCACGGGTAGCGACCAAGCGCAACGAGTTCGCCGAGCTGCATGCCTTCAGCCGGTGGCGTGACCTGTGGCAGATAGGCAAGGTCGCGGGCAAGCTCCTGTTGGTGCCAGTCATTGAGTGCCCGGCCTTGATAGGCAATCGAGCCGGCGCTTGGGCGCGCCTGCCCAGAAAGCATGCGAAGCAGTGTCGATTTACCCGAGCCGTTTCGCCCGACAAGTGCGGTGACGACACCTGGCTGCAGCGTGAGGTCGAGATTGTCGATCAATTGGCGGCCGGGGACAGCGTAGCTCACCCCGGACAAAGCGAAGAGGTTCATGCTTGCCCTTTTCTGAGAAGAAGAATGAACAGCCATGGTACGCCGATCAGCGTGGCAAAAAGCCCGATGGGAAGTTCATAGGGATAGGTGGCGGTGCGGGCGCCAAAGGCTGCAAGAACCATCAGCAGGGCACCAATCATCCAGCTGGCGAGAAGAAAAGGCCGCGGCCGCACGAGACCCGCAGCGCGGGCCAGATGCGGCGCCATCAGGCCAACGAAACTGACCGGACCGACAAAGGTGGTGGCTGCACCCGTCGCCAGCCCCGCAATCAAGACAAGCAGAAGCTGAACGCGCCGCACGGGAAGCCCGAGCGCGGATACGGTTTCCGTGCCAAGTGGCAGCATTTCCAGCCAGCGTGCCACAATGAGCGGAACGAGGAGCAATGTGAGCGCCAGCGATGCAAGGAATGTCGCTCCCCCTGATGTCACCGAGGATGCGCTGCCCGCCAGCCATCCAAGAATGGCCCAGGCCTCAGGGCTGCCCGACGCCATGATTGCCATCAAAACGGCCGATGCCAGGGCCCCGATCGCCAGGCCAGCAAGCAGGATGCGGGCGGGTGCCATATCCCGACGCAGGGCAAAAAGCGAAAGGCTGGCCAGCGCCAGAGAGCCGCCGACAGCTGTTCCAAGTGCCAGCGCACTGCGCGAGGGTTCGCTGATCAGGAAGACCACGGCGGCGTAACCGAGTGCGCTGCCGCCGGTCACACCCAGAACCTCGGGTGCGGCCATGGGGTTGGCGGTCAATCGCTGCAGAACGGCACCCGAAATGGCAAGCAGTGCGCCCGCGGAAGCGGCGGCAACAAGCACAGTTGCTCTGATGGGCAAAAACGTATCGCGCAGTTCGGCGGGCACGATATTCCAGCCGTCCGGCCCACGCCCGGTCAACAGGCAGATCACTGATATGACTGACGTCAAAACAGCGATGATGCTCAAAAGCCGAATGGGGCGGTCAGTGCGCAGCTGGCTGCGTCTGCCATCCTCCGCCGTCTGCGGCACGGTCGATTGCATGCGCGGCAAAAGCCAGATCAGCAGCGGTCCGCCAATCAGTCCGGTCAGGGCGCCGGTCGGCAAAGATGGTCCGCCAAGTGCGGCGACCAACAACAGGACATTGTCGGTCAGGGACAGCAGCAAGGCACCGGAGACCGAGGCGATCATCAGCCTTTGCAAAATGGTGCGGGCACCGAGACTGCGGGCGATGGCCGGCGCCGCCAGCCCAACGAAACCGACCAAACCGACCTCGGCAGAGACGAGGGCTGACAGAAGAACGGCAAGGCACAGGGTTGCTGAGCGCAGCCCCGCAACGCCAAGCCCCAGACCCCGGGCACCTTCCGCGCCAAGAGACATGACGGTCAGGGGGCGTGCCAGCAAGGCGGCGCCGACCAGTGCAACAAGCAGGCACAGGAAAAGTCGTAAAGCAGGGGCGAAGTCGTTCTGGGTGAGTGCGCCACCGTTCCACAAGACCAGTGTGAACAGGTAGTGCCCCTGCGACAGAGTGATTGCCATGGCGACTGCCGAAGCAAGCATGCCGACGAGCATGCCGGTGATGGTGATCGTTACCGGAGCATAGCTGCGCCGCGCGCCGATCGTCATCACCAGAAGAGTTGCGACGGCTGCGCCGCTGAGCCCGACCAGAAGATTACCGCCTGCCAGCAAACTCGGTGCAAACACCGTGGCCATCACGATGGCGAGTTGTGCGCCGGCAGCCGTTCCCAATGTGGTTGGATCGGCAAGGGGATTGCGCAGCACCGCCTGCATCAAAGCGCCAGCCAGCCCTAATAATCCACCGACAAGCAGGGCGACTGCGGCGCGTGGGATCAGGCCAAAAGCCAGAAGGATCTGCTCGATCGACATGTCGGCGGCATGCCAGGGCAGGGGCGGCCAGTTCATAAGAGGCAGGGCATAGAATGCGACAACTGCCCAGAGTCCGGCTGCCAAGACGCTTCCGGTTGCCAAAGGCCACAATCTCATGCCCGTTCCTCCAGCACTCGCACCAGTTCACGCGCGAACTGAAGTGCTGAGGGCATGCCGCCAAAACCGTTCATGTCGCCGACCCGCAAAACCCGACCGGCACGCACGGATGGCAGTGCATTCCACAGCGCCGAACGGGAAAGCCCGTTCTCGGTCTGGACGGGAACATCGCCTGTTATGACAATCCACGCGTCTGGAAACTGCACGATGTTTTCCATTGGAACGGGGGCGGCGAACGAGAAACGGGTTCCTGCTCCCCAGGCATTACGCAGTCCAATGGCCTCGATCATGCCGCCAAACAGGCTGTCGGTTCCATAGATGCGGACATGGCGCGGATCTCCGATCTCAATCAGAAGGAAAGGCTTGGAATTCCAACGCTCAACGCGCCTACGCAGCGATGCCATCCTGTCAGCGGCGGCGCGTTTTGTGTCTTGTCCGAGCTGCGGTAAATCCATCCGCTCTGCCAGGCTGGCCAACAGCTCCATAACCTTCGGCAGAACTGGTTCGCCTGCTATGAAGAGCGGCTGCGAGAACACAGGTGCAATGGGCTCCAGTTTCGGCGTGTAGGCCGCATAATAATTCGAGGAAAGAATAAGGTCAGGACCGACGAGGCTCAGTGTTTCGAGGTTCGGTGAACCGCGCAGACCCAGATCAACCGTGTCTTGTGGCACTTGCGTTTCGAGAAGGTGCCGGAAACTGCGCAATTCGGCAATCGCTGCGGGCGGATGGCCAAGCATCGCGGCGGTTTCGGCCATCGCCCAGTCGATGGCGGCGAGCCGTGGTCTGGATGCCGCGCTTGCTGGGGCAATGTTCCACGGCAGCAAGGCCGAAGCCATGCTGCCGAGAAGCACGCGTCTGGTCAGATGGCCCGTGGCGGGACCATTCACCATTTATAGGTCAGGCTCGCCTGAATGTTACGACCATTGCCGAAATAGGCCGAGTTGAGGCCAATGGCCGAAATATAGGCCTCATCCGTGACGTTCGAAATATTGACGCGTCCGACGAGACCGTTGTCCCACTTGTAGCTGGCGCCGAGGTCGAGAAGCGTGACGGCGTCGAGCTTCAACGTGTTGGCATCGGAGCTGTAGCGAGTGCCGATATGGCGAACACCGGCGCCAAGCGTCAGGCCTTCCAGTGTGCCACTGGCGAAGGTGTGCGAAAGCCAAATGCTTGCCGCGTGGCGTGGCGTGTTGGCCAGCTCATTGCCGGAATTCAGGCCCGCGAGAATTTCAGTCGTGGAATAGGTGTAGGCACTCTTGACCGTCCAGCCGTCGGCAATTTCTGCCGCTGCTTCCAGTTCAAGACCGCGAACCTGAGCCTCGCCAATCTGCCTGACGCCGGAAATCGTGCCACCACCGATGTCTTCGAACACGGTTGTGTTACGGTCGGTTTCCCGCAAATCGTAGAGTGCCGCGGAAAACAGGCCATCAAAGGCGGTGGGTTCGTATTTCACACCCGCTTCCCACTGCTTGCCATGGGTCGGCTTCAGCGCGACATTTTCGATGTCGACGCCGGGCTGCGGCAGGTATGAGGTGGAGTAGGAGACGTAGGTCGCGACGCCACTATCCCAGACATAACCAAGGCCAGCATGGCCGGTTGCCTGATGGTCGCGGCGGTCAAAATTCGTCGTGCTGAAATTGGTGACATTGGCGCCGGACTGGTCCGTCCATTCCTGGCGCAATCCGAGGGTCGCACGCCAGTTGCCGAGTGCGAGTTCATCCAGTGCGTAAAGACCGATCTGCGACGCGTCGACATTCTTGTTGGCGGTATACCATGGGGCCGCGATGCTCAGGCCGCCATAGATTGGGGAAAGATAATCGATGGCGCTGGAATAGGAAAAGCCGGTATAGGCCTTTTCCCGCAGCTTCTGGGCGTCGAGACCGAAAACGAGGTTATGTGTCACGTCGCCTGTATCAACCGTGCCGGAGAGACGCACATCGGCAGCAAGGGCGCTGAAGGACTCGTCCTGCGTGATGATGCCGCGTCCCACCGAGCTGCCGGTTGCAGCATCGAGATACATGCTGTGATAGTTCCAGTCATGGTTCGTATAACGGAAGGTGCCGTTGAGCTTCCAGTAGTTTTCGAACTCATGCGTGATGCCGGCCGACAGGGTTCCCATGGTGCGGTCACTATCGGCGACGGAGTCGTCACCGAAGTAGAAATCGCGCAAATCCTTGTCGTTATAAACGCCCACGAAACTGTCCGGCACGCCGGTCGGCGTCATCGGCTTGTCTTTGTGCAGGCTGCCCATCAGTTCCAGTTCGGTCGCATCGCCCAGCGCATAGCTGGCGGAAAGGCCGAGATAGAGACGCTTGTTGTCGATCTCGTGGACATCGGTTCTTTCGTTGCTGACCTTACCGGTAAGGCGATAGGCGAAATCCTCATTTACGACACGGTTCACATCTCCGAATGTCGAAAGGGAGCTGTTGGTGTCGAAGCCGACGCCCACTTCGCTGAAGTCACCGTCAGCCTGAGCGCGCTTCTGGATGGAGTTGACCAGGCCTGCCGGTGTGCCTGCACCGTAAAGAACGGATGCCGGGCCGCGCAGCACTTCGACGCGCTCAAGGCCATAAAGTTCGAATGATGGCGCGCTGGTAGGGAACTGCGTTGAACGCATCAGGCGCAAGCCATCGAGAAACTTGTCGTTTTCCAGGTTGAAGCCGCGCAGATAGAGGCTGTCGAAACGCGGGTCGCCGCCATAGTTCTCGGTGATCACACCAGCGGAGTATCGAAGGGCGGAGGCAAGGTTGGTGGCGCCGATCGCATCCATCTGAGCGCGGGGAACGACCGATACGGAGGACTGCGTCTCAAGGATCGTACGGCTCGTCTTGCTGGTTGCTGCCGTCTTGGCAACACTGCTTTCCAATGGGGCTGTGGGGTTTTCGCCGCCCGTAACGTTGATCACGCCTAGGAAGGTTGAGCGAGTGTTACTCTGTTCGTCCTGTGCGGAGGCGGAAACGGAAAGCAACGCGGTCAGGCTAACGCCCAGCATAAGAGCTGCGGTCGTTTTGGTGTGCAACATCATGGTACCCCCAAAGAAAATATCCTGAGCGTCTAACTCCACTATTGAGCAATGTCTTGAACAGGGCTGTTGTGCTTTGAACAGGCCTTTGGAAATCGTTCACGTCGCCAAAGCGATGGTGGTTGGCCGTATTTTGCCCGGAACATGCGCGACAGATGCGCCTGATCGGAAAAGCCCGTGGCGTGCGCGATATCGGCGAAGGACATGGACGTTTCGGCCATCAATTCGCAGGCTGTTTCCAGCCGCAAACGCGCCTGCCAGCGCTGGGGTGTCTCGCCAAGTTGTGTGCTGAAGCAATGGGCAAACCAGCTTGGTGACAGACCGACGACGGCAGCCATCTCTGCCACGCTGATCTGACGTGTCATGTTGTCCTGCAGAAAACGGTTGAGCGCCGAAAGCTTGTGGGGTGTGATATTGCCGGGAGCAGGGGTCACGACATCGGCTGCTGTGGTGAAGATTTCCCCCAGTGCCGCTCTGAAAAGGCCATCAAGCATCACGTCGCCACGGCTGGGTTGGCGTACTTCTTTTGCCGCCATGCGGCCGATCGTTGCCAGAACGTCATTCGAACCGATAAATCTCGGTTTTGTCAGGTCGCCATTGATGCCTGCTGCACCCAGGCGCGCATGGAGCGCTGACGTTTCGAAATGAAAATCGATGTGGCTGAAATCCTGGGCCGTTTCCAACCGGCTCCACAAAGGCACACCTGCTGGAATGTAAAATGCCCCGACGCCGCGTTTTTCATCGGCATTCTTTTTTGTCGTCAAAGCATGGGCGGGGATGTCGTCATCCAGCATGATGACGATGCGTGGATCCGGAGACACATAGAAACCGCCAGCTCCAACCTTGCCGCGAATGGACCAGACATCGGCAATTGCACCGGCAAAGCGCCGCCATGAAAGCGGTTCCAACGTTCTCAAGGAGTGAACGTCGGTCTGCATTTTTGGTGTGAACTCTGCTTTGGTATGCATCGCGGCTTTCCTGGAACGCAGTCCATTTAATAAACCATACCATAACAGTCAACTATTCCTGGATTTGCTGCGGAGTGATGGCATCTCTTATGGTCGTCTCAAGCCAGTCGGCGAACACCCGAACGCGCCTCGAGAGATGCTGACGATGTGGGTAAAGCAGCGTCATTGGCAGCGGTTCGGCACGATAGTTGGGCATCAGGCCGGTAACAACTTTCTGGTCGAGCTGGGCGCTGCCTCTGCTCGGTATTTATGATCTTGCGATTGCGAGTTGAACTATCTCGGCGCCAGCTTTGGCATAGCCATCGCTGACCCTTCGGTGGATGACATTGAGACTGTGCTGAAAGAGGCGGATCGCCTGATGTATGTCGATAAACAGCTGCGGCGCGGACAAAGCGAACTTCGGTTGGTGCAGTAAACGTCGGATTGTCGGCCACCAGACAGGCATCAAGATTTGGGGCTCGTCGTCTCAATGTTCAAAACAAGTTGCCCGGGCATGTGCAATCGGTACCGAAGTTCGACACGTCTCAAGGACTAGGAATTTATGGGTGGTTGATGGCTTGTCGGTTAAATTTGGTGGGTGATGTAGGGCTCGAACCTACGACCCGCTGATTAAGAGTCAGCTGCTCTACCAACTGAGCTAATCACCCGCCGCCGCCCTGAGGCGGTGTGAGAGGGCTTTAGCCGGGATTTTCGTTTCTGTCCATTGCGATCACCATTCTTTTTTCACTCAATTCACAGTCACCGTTGAATTGCGTGATCTTCAGGCGGTGCGCCACCAAAAGCGGCAAGGCTTTCACCCGACGTTCCAAAGATCGGCCTTGTCGGTGGCTGAGTAGACTTATTCGGTCTCGCTGCAAGGTTCAGTGCCCTGGCGTTGCAGCACGCGGTAACGGGCCTGGCTTCGTTATAAATGGGCGTGCGTGGCTTTGCGTGCAGCATTTTCATCACCGGCAGGTATAGCGTCAAATACGGCGGTGTTTAATCACGGAGTTGGTGATGGATTCCGTTTTGTCATCATCCAAGACCGCCAAGGACAGCTAGCCATCCACTAGACATAGACATGCTCATGCAAATTTTTGCCCGAAAACGCGGGGCGATCAAAAATTATCAATCACAACCAAAAGTAGGTTTCGTGGTGTGGATCTACCAAGATTGACACTTCATGGTTGCTCTCTTTTTTGTCACAACGCCGCAAACGACGGCCGGAAATTAGCCAAAGCGCCTAATTTCCAAGCAATATCCAACTAATTCGCTCTGCGGAGCAGAATACGTAAATAAGGTTATTGCCCATAAAGATACATTGTGTATAAAAATAACCAGTCACCAAAACGGATGCTGTTAAAACAGAGGATGCGGAAGTTTGACCAGTCTGGATATCGAGCCCCAAGTCACTGAACGTCTGACGGTTAAGCTGTCCGATGGCGCGGAAATCATCGTCCGACGCTGGGGTCCAGAGCGTCCTCGCCGCATCATCCTTTCGCATGGAAATGGGCTCGCTGTGGACGGCCTGTGGGATTTCGGTCAGCTGCTTATGCAGGATTTCGAAGTCTTCGTGTTCGATTTGCGCAATCACGGGCAAAACACGCCCGCCGAGCAGCCCGACATGCCGTGGCCGCGTTACATCGCTGATATTCCAGAAGTTTTCGATGCAATCGTCGCAGCCTTCGGTGAGAAGGAAACGCATGGTGCATTTCACTCCATGAGTTCGGCCTGCACGCTGGTGGCGCAGGCACTGACGCCGCGGTCCTGGGCGTCGCTTACGCTGTTTGAACCGCCGCTGGTGCCCTCCATTTCAGCCGATCTCATTGATCGCTTCACGACCATGCAGGAAGGTCTTGCCGCGCGCACTGCCAAGCGCCGCTTTCAGTTCGACCATCCCGAAGAGCTTTCGCGGTCGTTCGAACGCGCAAAATCCTTTGCTCAGATTGCACCCAAGGCAATCGACAGATTGGCGAAAGCGACACTGCGGCCAGCTGAAAATGGCTGGCAACTGACCTGTTCGCCCGCCTGGGAAGCGTCAAACTTCGTGAGTGCCGTGGAGATGTCGAAATACTGGCCTGATCTTGCCCGTATCGACACGCCCGTCCAGCTCGTGCTGGGCGATCTGGCTGTTCACGACATGCCCATTCTCGTTGAGTTCGGAAAGGTGATGGAAGAAGCGCTGGGCTTCAAGACTGTCATCTGTCCCGACACCAACCATTTCATGCAGCTCCAGAACCCCGAGTTCTGCGCGCGGCATGTTGCTGCTTTTTCAAAGAAAGATGGCGCAACGACCACGGTCGTTAGCGCTGCGAATGACCGTAGGGGAACTAAACATGAGCCAACCAATGGAAGTGCGATCCGAGAATAATCTGAACGAATTCGACACTCTGGTCGACGCAATGAATTACTGGGTCGACAGGACCCCCGAGGCGATAGCAGTCGATACGTTCGATCACGGACGGCTGACCTATGCCGAGCTTCTGGCACGCGCAACAGCACTCGCTCGCGGTTTTATGGCCCTTGGCCTGAAAGCCGGTGACCGTGTGGCAATCCAGATTCCGTCCTCTCCGGAATTCATTACCACATATATTGCCTGTAATCTGACCGGCTGTGTGCTGACGACACTGCACATGCCCTATCGCCTGGAAGAACTGCGGCCGTTGGTGTCGTTTGCAATGCCGCGCGCTGTCGTGACTGCGCGGGTAGGCAAATATGACGGCCCCGAGACCATGTCGCAGCTGGCTGCCGATATTCCGTCTCTTGAGCACATCATCGTTGTTGGCGAGGCGGCCGAAGGCCAGCGATCCTTCAACGAGCTGATCGATGAAAATGGTGCGGGTGAACTTCCATCCCGCCCGGCGCCGGAACTCGATGCTGCCCTTTGCTTCACCTCGGGAACATCAGCTGCTCCCAAGGCCGTGTTGCGAAGCCAACGCTGTTTTGCCCGCAACGCTGCAGTGTTCTCCGGAATGCTGGAAATGGAGTGCTCCGACCGGGTGATGATCGCACCGCCGCTCACCCACGTCTTCGGCCTGTCCTGTGCGGGGAACGCGCTGCATGCTGGCGCAACGATCGTGCCGATCCCGGTGTTCACGCCCGAAGTTTACGCCCAGTACCTGTTCGACATGAAGCCGACCATCGTCTATTCGGCACCCGCTCATCTGGCGGCAACGTTGAAAAGCGGAGCGATGGATCTGCGGTCCGCCGATACGGTTCGCGATGTGATTGTTGGTGGCTCGATCTGCCCGCCAGCCGTGGCGGCCCAGTTCGAGGCCAAACTACCAAACGGCCGTGTTGGCTGCCTGTTTGGCATGACCGAGACCACGCTGAGCACCCAGACGGACTGGCGCTCGCCGCCGGAGGTCCGGCACGGAACGGTTGGCCGCGTCGCCCAAGGTCTGTCCGTGCGGATCGTCAGCCGTGAAGATGGTCGCACGCTTGCCGCCGGTGAAGAAGGCGAAATGCAGCTGTCCGGTTATTCTGTCCTGTCAGGATATGTCGGTGGTCACGACGCCAATGCCACATCCTTTACCGATGATGGCTGGTTCCGCACCGGTGACATCGCGTCGCTCGATGCTGATGGCAACATCATGATCACCGGGCGTGTCAAGGACGTCATCAATCGTGGTGGCATCAAGATCAACCCGGCCGACATCGAGAATATTCTCGATGCCCATGACCTCATTGTGCAGTCGGCCATCGTTCCGATGCCTGACGACATTCTCGGCGAAAAGATCTGCGCCTATGTCGTGCTGACCAGCGGCGCGGAGCTGAGCCTTGAAAAGATCTGCGCCTATCTGGCCGAACGCTCGGTTGCCAAGATGCGCTGGCCGGAACGCCTTGAAGTGCTCGACGCCATGCCCATGACGCCGACGCGCAAGATCATCAAGCCGGTTCTCGTTGAAGACATACGCCGCAAGCTTGCCGGCGGCTGAAAGCCGGCAACCAACCAAAACAGTCAGAAAGAAAGACTAGCCATGCTCGCATATGAACTTGCTGCTTACGGCCCACCGCTGTCCCACCAACTTGGCGAGGTTGCCGAACCCCAGGTGGCCGCAGGCCAGGTGCTGATTGCCGTCGAGGCAATTGGTCTCAATTTCCCGGATGCGCTGATGGTGCAAGGCAAGTATCAAAAGCGTCCGCAGACACCATTTGTTGCGGGCCGGGACTGTGCAGGCACGGTTACTGCCATCGGCGCAGGGGTGACCGCTTTCAAGCCGGGCGACAAGGTCGTGGCGCAGGTGTTTTCTGGTGCATTTGCTGAGAAGGTTGCCGCTCCTGTCGACCGCGTGTTCTTAAGGCCCGATGGCGTATCGGCACGGGATGCTGCAGGTGCCGTCACGGTTTTCAATACGGCCTTCGTTGCCGTTGCCATTCGTGCCGAGGTCAAGGCCGGTGATCGCGTTATCGTCACTGGTGCAGCCGGCGGCGTGGGGGCCGCTGCCGTGCAGCTCGCCGTCAATCTTGGGGCTGATGTTGTCGGCATCGTCTCGTCGGAAGCAAAGGCAGAGCTGGTCCGTCGCGCTGGCGCCCGCGCAATTGTCATTGCGGAGCGTGATCCTGACCTGTTGAAACAGGCCTTCAAGACACAGGTCAGACAGGCCTGGGGTGACGATCGCGGTGGCAATGTCGCGATCGATACGGTTGGCGGCGCGACCTTTGATGCAGCACTGCGTGCACTCGGTTTCGCCGGCAAGCTGGTGGTCGTTGGTTTTGCCTCCGGCGACATCCCTGCCGCCAAGGCCAACTACCTGCTTTATAACAACCTGACCGTGATGGGTGCGCCGCTGGACATTCATTTCGATGAAGCGCTTGAGCGTATCCGCGCGGGCACAAGCTACTGGCTTGATCTTCTGTCGCAGGACAAGGTGCAGGCCAATGTCAGCACCATCCTGCCCTTCGATCAATTGATGCAAGGCTTGCAGGACATCCTCGACCGCAAGGTTACCGGCAAGATTGTCGTGACGGTCGGAGCGGCAGCGTGATCCCTGACATCTATAACCTTCAGTTCGTGCCATTTCGTAGTGACGACGCGCTGCTCTCGGTTATTGGCAGGGTTGATGTTGCCTCCACGGCAGACGGTGTCGTCCTTCGGGTTGATTGTGCAAAGGCCGCTGCCAATTCGGTTGGTGGCCTGCACGGTGGTGCATTGTCGACATTGTTCGATGTCGCATTGCACGCCGCAGCCCGCGAGGGACTGCAAGGCGAAGCACTGACCATCTCGCTTGATGTGAAGTTCATGCGGTCAGGGGAGCTGTCTTCTCCGCTGCATATTTTTGCGCATGTTCTTCGCGCAGGCCGCACGCTGGCGACCTGTTCCGCTTCCACTTTTCAGAACGGCCGCGTCATCGCACACGCGACCGGACAGTTCATGAAACTTCAGTGACGGCCGCACCGAAAGCTATTTGCCCAGTGCCGGACCAGGGACAAACGGATGACAGCAACCATCATCGAGCAACTTCTCAACGGACTTCAACTCGGCGTTCTGCTGTTTTTGATTGCGGCCGGCCTGACACTGATTTTCGGGGTGATGGATTTCATCAATCTCAGCCACGGATCGCTGTTCATGCTCGGCGCCTATTTCGCGGTGATGTTCCAGAAATTGACCGGCAGTTTTTTCCTGTCCGTCGGTTTGGCTGGCCTTGCTGTTTGTCTCATCGGCATGATCTTTGAAGTGTTGCTGGTGCGCAAAATCTACGCCCGCAACCATCTTGACCACGTTCTCATCACATATGGTCTTATCCTGATCGCCAATGAAATGGTGACGATCGGTTGGGGCACTGCCCCAATCTTTTCGGGCTTGCCGCCATCGCTATCGTCGCTGGTCTCGCTTCCCTTCGGCATCACCTATCCGATTTACCGCCTGCTGGTCATTGTTATCGGCTTCGTGATCGCGGGTCTGCTTTTCTACCTCGTCAAGGAGACGCGCATCGGCATGCGGGTGCGGGCTGGTGCCACCAATCGCACCATGGTCTCCGTCATGGGCGTCAATATCAGTCTCTTGTTCACAATGGTCTTTGCGTTTGGTGCATTTTTGGCCGGGCTCGCCGGTGCACTTGCGGGGCCACTGCTGTCGGTTCAACCCGGCATGGGTGAAACAGTGCTGATCCTGTCCTTTGTCGTTGTCGTCATCGGCGGTCTGGGGTCGATCAAGGGCGCATTGCTTGCCGCCATCATGGTTGGCCTTATCGACACGATGGGACGAGCGTTCCTGCGTGATTTCTTGTCGACCTTTGTATCGGCCCAGGTCGCAAGCGAGGCAGGTCCGGCCATCGCCTCCATGCTCGTCTATATCCTTATGGTCCTCATCCTGTTCTTCCGTCCGGAAGGCCTGCTTCCCATGCAGAAAAGGAGCTGAAAATGTTCCGCCAAACCCAGTTTTTCCAACCACTTGCCGTTATCATCTTTGCACTTGGCATTGGTCCCGTTACCGCGCTGGTCACCAATGATGCCTATGTGCTGACGATCTTCGAACGGTTTCTGGTCTATGCGGTGGCCGCAAGCAGCCTGAACCTCATTCTCGGTTTTGGCGGAATGATCAGTTTCGGCCATGCGGTCTATCTCGGCGTCGGTGCCTATGTTACCGGCCTGATGGCCAATTCCGGTTACGGCGATCTGTGGCTGCAAGTACCCGCAGTTGCAGTTGTCTGTGCCTTTACTGCAGCTGTGATCGGCCTGATTGCTCTGCGCACCAGCGGCGTGCATTTCATCATGATCACGCTCGCACTGGCGCAGATCGTTTATTACCTGTCTCAATCATCCTCCGCCTTCGGTGGCGATGATGGATTGGTCATCCGTGACCGCACCACGCTGTGGGCTGGCTATGATGCCTTCGATCCGTGGATGTTCTACGGTTTCTTCGCGGTCATCGCTTTCCTGCTGTTGTGGCTGATTGACCATGTCATACGCTCAGATTTTGGGCGACGTCTGGTCGCCGTGCGCGAAAACGGCCAACGGGCCAATGCCCTTGGCTTCAACGTGATGGCCGTCCGGCTGGTCGCCTTTGTCATCGCCGGTGTCGTCTGCGGCCTGGCCGGCATGTTGCTGGCAAACCAGACCGAATTTGCCACACCGGGTTACGCCAACTGGCAACGTTCAGGTGAACTTCTGGTCATCGTCATTCTGGGCGGTGTCGGCACTCGCTTCGGCCCCATCTATGGCGCGCTTGCGTTCGTCCTGCTCGAACACAGCCTTGCGGCAATCACCAATCACTGGGCGGCACTGCTCGGGCCGATCCTGATCATCGTGGTTCTGTTCTTCAACAGCGGGCTTTCCGGCCTTGCCGCTGCGCTGATGCGCATCACCTCCAGCACAAGGGCGAAGGAGCAGGCTCGATGATGCAGCAACCCAGCCTTGAAATCCGCAATGTCACGGTACGTTTCGGCGGTATCGTCGCCCTCAATCAGGTCAACCTGGTTGTCGAGCCGGGCAGTGTGCATGCATTGATCGGTCCCAATGGTGCCGGCAAAACGACGCTGGTCAGTGTCCTGTCCGGTGAACGCAAGCCGAATGAGGGCAACGTGCTGATGGGTGGAAACTCCATCAACGGTTTAAGCGCCTGTCGCCGGGCGCGGCTCGGATTGACCCGAACATACCAACTGACTGCGCTTTTCCAGCACATGAGCGTGCGCGAAAATCTGCTTCTCAGCATTGTCGCGCGCCATCGGCCGATCCTTTCCATGGTCGATCTTTTCAAAAGCCGCGACGCCCGCCGTCACGCTGATGACGTGGACGAGCTTCTCACACGTTTTGCACTGGAGGACAAAGCGGCCGTGCATCCTGCCGCATTGTCTCATGGCGACCGTCGCCGACTGGAGATCGCCATGGCTATCGGCTCCGGCCCGGAGGTGTTGTTGCTTGATGAACCTCTCGCAGGTCTTTCGACTGCCGATGCACATGCTCTGGTGCAATCGATAGAGACCAGCATCAAGGGCCGCATCCCCATTCTCCTGATCGAACACGACATGGACGCCGTTTTCTATCTGTCCGACATGATCACCGTGATGGTGAACGGCACAGTTCTGGAAAGTGGTCTGCCAGAAAAGATCCGCAACTCTGCCAAGGTTCAGGCGGCCTATCTTTCCGACGAGGACGATTTCTGATGCTGACTTTCGATACGGTTTCCGCGCGTTACGGGGAAAGCCAGGTGCTTTTCGACCTCAGTCTCGAATTCCCTTCCGGCGCAGTTTCGACCCTTCTTGGCAAGAATGGTATGGGAAAGACCACAACCGTTCGCACGATCTTCGGTCTGACGGACGGCATTACCGGTGACATCGTTCTGGACGGGCGCCGGATCAACGGTCTGGCCCCCTTCGAAATCGCAAGAATGGGCGTGGCGCTGGTGCCGGAGGGTAGGCAGGTTTTTCCGACATTGACCGTCGTGGAAAATCTCGTGGCGACTTCCAGACATGAAACGGCCAGATTGCGTAACGCCGCCGTGCAGCAAATCTTCGAACTGTTTCCGCGCCTGGAAGAGCGCAAGAGATCTTACGCCAACCTGCTGTCGGGCGGCGAACAACAGATGTTGGCGATTGGCCGCGCGCTTACGACCAACCCGCGTTTCCTCATTCTCGATGAGGCGACCGAGGGGCTTGCGCCGCCAATTCGCCGGGAAATCTGGGCCGCGCTGAAGCGGTTGAAAGACGAGAACCTGACCATCCTCGTCATCGACAAGAGCCTCAAGCCACTCTGCAAGCTGGGCGACCGTCACAACATCATTCGAAAGGGAGAGCTGGTTTGGAGCGGTTTGTCTGACGAACTGGCGAGACCGGAAAGTGAAGCAAGGACTTTCCTCAGCGTTTGACGGCGGAGGATTGACGAGACAGTTGCCGCCCGCCGGGCCGCACACTGCATGGAAACAGAGCCTGTACCGGGCGCAACAGCCCTTTGCAGACCTGCTTCTCAAGAAGGAAAAATGCAAACTTCAGAAGGGAAATAACAATGTTGCGCTTTGGAAAATTTGCTTCGGTCTGCGCCATCGCCCTGATGGCCGGAAATGCCGGTCTGGCCTACGCCGAAGATACGGTCAAGGTTGGTCTCATCTTTTCTCTGTCCGGCCCGGGAGCCGTGCTCGGAACCGAGATGCAGAAGGGTGCTGATCTTGCCCTTGAACAGGCTGGCGGTAAGCTGGGCGGCCTCGATACGACATTCATTTACGAAGACGACCAGCGCAAGCCGGATGTCGGCAAGGTTGCTGCCGAGCGTCTGACGCGGTCCGAGAAGGTCGATTTTGTGATCGGCCCCAGCTATTCGAACGTCATGATGGCCGTGCATACACCAACCGTGCGCGCCGGCGCGATCCTGATTTCGCCAAACCCGGCACCTGCACCGCTGGCGGGCAAGGAATGCAATGCCAATTATTTCGCGGTGCCTTTCCAGAATGACCAGCCGTCGGAAGCGCTCGGCATTTACCTCGACAAACAGAACATCAAGCGTGTCATGGTGATCACCGCCAATTATCAGGCGGGCAAGGATGTGGCCGCTGGCTTCAAGCGGACCTACAAGGGCGAACTCGCCGGTGAAATCTATCCATCGCTTGAACAGAACGACTTTTCGGCCGAACTGACAGACATCAAGTCAAAGGCGCCGGAAGCCGTTTTTGCGTTCCTGCCTGGCGCGCAGGGCGTGCAGTTCGTCAAACAATACGAACAGGCTGGCCTGAAAAATGTTGCACCGCTCTACACCCAGTGGACACTGTTTAACGGCCCGTCACTGGATGCAATCGGTAGTGCCGCTGAAGGTGTCTACTCGATCGAGCCCTGGACCTATGACATGGACAACCCTGCCAACAAGGCATTTGTTGAGGCCTTCAAGAAGAAATACGGCTCTCTGCCGTCGAATTTTGCGGCGATGGCCTATGATGCGGTTCGCCTCATCGACGGGTCCGTCAAGAAGGCCGGCGGTATCGCCGACAAGGACGCCGTGCGTGCGGCCATGCGGGCTGCAAGCTTCGAGTCCGTCCGTGGTGATTTTGCCTTTGCCAACAACCACCATCCTATCCACTCCATGTATCTCGCCAAGGTCGTGGCCGGTCCGGACAAGGGTTTCTCGGTTCATAACGAAGGTCTGATCGCGGAGAAAATGACCGACGTTTATGCCGCCCAGTGCGAACTGAACTAACGGCACCACACCAGGCAAAGATGAATGGCGGCCTGCCTTCGGCGGGCCGCCATTTGCATTTCGCCGGTGAGGGGTTATGTCTGCATCTAGGACTATTCTGGTCGACTGATCGGCACCATGATTCGCATCCGGGAGATACGTGATTGAAGTTGCTGAGGGAAGGGCGCGGCTAACGTAACGATGGCATCCAAAGAATCCACGATAGAAGACACACGGATCAAGCGGGGACGCCCCAAGGGTCAGGCAACGCAACTTGTCTACAACGCCTTGCGTGGCGAGATCCTGACCTTGTCGCTCAAACCCGGCCAGTATCTTGAAGAAACTGTGCTGGAAAAGCGCTTTGACGTCTCTCGCACACCGATCCGTGAAGCGCTGATCCGCTTACAATCCGACCGGCTGGTGAAATTTATGCCCAATCGTGGGCATTATGTGGAAATTGTCAGCTTTGATGAAATCCCCAAGATTTTCGAGGCTCTTGATCTGCACCAGGCGGCTGTCTTCAAGCTGGCTGCAATCCGCCGGACTGAAAAACAGCTGTCAGAACTCGTCAGCATCAACGAGAGCTACCGCATTGCCGGCGAGCAGAACGACCATAAGGTCATGGCAGAGCGCAACCACGATTTCCACATGGCGGTCGGCAAGGCCGCCGACAATCCGTTCCTGTCTGAATCCTATGAGACCATGCTGAATTTCAGCATCCGTCTCAGTTATCTGATGTTCAAGAGTGCCGGTCGTGACCCCGAAGACTCCAAGATTTATTATACGCAAATCTATGATGAGCACCGCGGCATGATCGAGATGATCCGCAATGGCGAAGGCGATCTGCTTCAGGAGATCAGTCGCAAACACACCAAGCTGTTCCTAGATCGTGTTGTGAGCTTCCTGACGCAGCGGGTTGAACTGGATGCGCTGGTGCAGAATTTCGCCGACCACATGCCTGAAGGGGACGACTACCCTTCTGGAGCGTCTCGCGCATGACGGAATCGCATCTCATCACGCTTGATGACTATCTCGGTAGTGCCGGGGTTGGACCACGGCGGATCATCGATGCGGCGGCAGCTTTGTTTCGCCGGCGTGGGTTCATTCCTGTCTCGATGATAGAGGTGGCGCAGGCCGTGGGCCTGTCCAAACCCGGTCTTTATCACCATTGGCCCAACAAGGAGGCGTTGCTGCAGGTTATTGCTCGTCTTTCGGGCGAGCTGCTGTTGCGCCAGATTGATGATGTGCGCAAGAATTTCGATGATCCGGAACAGCGCATGCGTGCCTATGTGCGTACCCGTCTGGAGATTGTCGCGCATCATCAGGACCTGTTTACCGTGACCTGGCAGGAGCGCGCCTTGCTTAGCTCTGCGAGCTTTGGCGAACTGTCACGCATGGCCGAGCGCTATCGACAGGAAATTCGACAGCTAATCGACGAGGCTAAACAGGCCGGTTTTATTCGAAAAGACGCCGATACCCATCTTCTGATGCTGGCCCTGGACGGTATGACGGGCTGGGCCTATTTCTGGTACCGCGAAAGTGGGGATCTCGCCCCTGATCAGATTGGTGATGCGTTCTGGAACATGCTTGCCCACGGTGTCGTCCAACCGGCAAAAGCGTAGCTGACATCTGTTTTCGGAGACGCGGAGGTACGGCAAAAGCCGACACCTCCGCGACCCCGTTTGGCAATCAGCCCATTCGCTCGGACGCGTAAGAGCCGGGTGACGCCGGAAATACCACCGTTTTTCTATCATTGAGGAAGACACGGCGGTGGATGTGGGCGTGAATGGCGCGGGCCAGAACCTGGCTTTCCACATCCCGGCCAAGGCTGACATAATCTTCCGCGCTCTGGGCGTGGGTTACCCGGATTGTGTCCTGTTCGATGATTGGGCCTTCGTCCAGATCGCTGGTCACATAGTGCGATGTCGCGCCGATCAGCTTCACGCCACGCTCAAAGGCCTGTTTGTAGGGGTTAGCCCCCTTGAAACTTGGCAGGAAAGAGTGATGGATATTGATGATCCGCCCCGACATGATCCGGCACATTTCCTCCGAGAGTACCTGCATGTAGCGGGCGAGTACGATGAGTTCCGCACCGGATTCCTCGATGACGCGCATTTGCGCCTTTTCCGCCTCGGGTTTGTTGTCCTTGGTCACCTTGATGTAGTGGAACGGAATGTCGTGGTTGACGACAACCTTCTGGTAATCGAGATGGTTGGAGATCACCGCGACGATATCGACAGGCAGCGCACCGATCTTGCAGCGATAAAGCAGATCGTTCAGGCAATGGCCGAAACGCGACACCATGATCACGATCTTCATCTTGTCGCCATGGTGATGGAACGATGGGGTCATGCCGAATTCACGGGCCGTTGGCGCGAAATCGGCACGCAACTCTTCCAGTCCACGTCCTTCTTCACTGATGAAGGTCACGCGCATAAAAAACCGGCCGGTTTCGATATCGTCAAACTGGGCGCTATCACTGATGTTGCAGCCATTCGCGGCTAGAAACCCGGCGATGGCTGCAACAATGCCGCGCTTGCTATCACAGGTGACGGTAAGGGTATATTCGGGCATGACGGGCTCCGCGTAAAATGCATTTTGGGCGCGTGGCCGGAGCTGAAACCGGCAAGTGTGGTCGTCGGCGCGCAAGCGCCGAGGACCATAGCGTTGATCTCTGCAAAATCGTCTTCAGGAAAGGGGGCCGATGGCCCCCAGCCGTGTCACGATGCCAGGGCGGTCGTTTTCGCCGCAATCACGTCGGGTGAAACGTCCTTGGACCAGTCCGGATAATATTTCGCGACATGCTCCGCACTAATCTTTCCGGCATCCAGATCCGCAGTGATATCGTCCCTGGAACGTTCAGAGGGTTTTCCGTACCCGCCAGCACCCGGTGTTTCGATAACCGCGCAAGAGGTCTCCGGCAGTGCGATGCGGGTTGCTTTCGAGTCCAGCGCAAGCTGGCCGCCATCTTCGGCCGAGATGTAGAAGCGGCCCGATGCACCGTCCTCGCCGCCAAACAAACCCCAGGGTCGGTGGCGAAAACGCTCGCCGACGCCATTGAATTCGCAGGTGTGGCCGATGGGGCGAATGACACGCCGGATACCCATGCCACCGCGTTGCCGACCGGCTCCGCCGGTGTCGGTGATCAGCGAATATTCCTCGACGCGCAGCGGATATTCCAGTTCGATGGCCTCGACCGGAAGGTTAGATGTGTTGGTGATATGGACCTGAACGCCATCTTTGCCGTCCTTGCCATAACGCGCGCCCATGCCGCCACCGAGCGTTTCGAGATAGACGTACATTCGTCCATTGGCCGGATCGATCCCGGTAAACACCGCAGAGGTGTTGGCGCCGTTTGCAGCGGCGATCACCTGTTGCGGGATGACAGGCGCAAGCGCGCCAAGAACGCAGTCAACGACGCGCTGGCAGGAATTGGCGCGCATGGCGACGGCAGCTGGCGCAACGCAATTCACGAAGCTGCCTGACGGAGCGATGATCTCGATGGCGTCAAAAATACCCTGGTTTGTTGGCACTTCTGCATCCAGTAGGGCTTTCAGGGAATAGCAGATCGCCGACTGCGTGGCATTATAGGTCAGGTTGAAGTTGCCCTTCACCTGCGGGTCCGTGCCGGTAAAATCGAAGACAATATTCTCGCCCGATTTGGTCACAGCCAATACGATACGAACATCTTCCGTGCCGGCGCCATCGTCGTCCATCATGTCGCTGAAACGGTAGGTGCCATCCGGCAGTTGCGAAATTGCCTTACGCATCCGAATTTCCGTACGGCTGATGATCTCATCGAAGATCACCGCCATTTTTTCCGCACCATGGGTACGCAGGAGATCGTGCAATCGCGCTTCGCCCAAGCGGCAGGCAGCGATTTGTGCATTCAGATCGCCGCGTCTTTCGTCGGGAAGACGCATGTTGAGCAGAAGGAGTTTCAAAAGGTCTTCGTCGCAGCGGCCCCGGCGATAAAGCCGCATCACCGGAATACGCAGACCTTCCTTGTATATCTCATCGAGGCCGCCCGACATCGAGCCGATAGCGGCACCACCGACATCGGCGTGGTGAATGATGTTGGCGATGAAACCGACAAGCTGGTCGCCCTCGAACACGGGCGAGGCCATGTTGATGTCGGGCAAATGGGTGCCGCCTGCAACATGCGGGTCATTGGCAATAAAAATGTCACCCGGGCCGATATCATCGCCGAAGCGGGAGATCAGTTCGCGCAACATGCCGCCCATGGAGGCCAGATGCACGGGCAGGGACATTTCCGCCTGAACAACCAACCGGCCTTCACGATCGGCTATGGCCGTCGAGTGGTCGTGGCGCTCCTTCACATTGCTGGAGAAGGCGCTGCGCATGATGGTGATGAAGCACTCGTCCGCAATGGATTTCAGACCGTTCCAGGCGATCTCGAGGCTGATGGGATTAATCTTCGCCTTGGCCATTTTCAATCTCCATGATCATGTTGAGGGCTTCGTCCATCCAGATTTCGGCACCTGGGGGCACCACCGTGGTGCTGTCGAGCTGGGTGATAATTGCCGGGCCGGCGATACGTGCGCCAACCGGCAGGCCGGATCTTTCGTAAAGTGGGGTGGCGACCGGACCGCTACTCTCAAACCACACGTCGACGGTTTCGAAAGGCGTGAGATCGGCACCTGCGGCCTGCTTGTCGACGGCACCCTGCACCAGTTGTGCTGTTGCCCGCAGGCGAATGTTGACCGTTTCAATGACA
Source organism: Agrobacterium sp. (assembly GCF_032092815.1). Taxonomy (GTDB): domain Bacteria; phylum Pseudomonadota; class Alphaproteobacteria; order Rhizobiales; family Rhizobiaceae; genus Agrobacterium. The sequence continues at coordinate 155,134 of NZ_DAMDBP010000007.1, forward strand.
GCATCCGGATCGCAATGGCCATAATTGCGGGTATATTCTGCAAGAAATGCGTCCCGCAGCGTTGCAGCGCTCGGGCAGTCCGGCAGCTCGGCGCTGTTGGAGACTTCCACCGACAATTCGTAGTTCTGGCCGAGATAACGCATATCGAAGCTCAACATCAAACGCTGTGAGGACGAACCCTCAGCTTCTGTCGCCAACCATTGTTTTGCTTTTCCGGCGAGGTCTGTCAGTTCGTTGCGCAGGATCGGCATGTCGCCTTCAACGACGGTGCGGCAGTTGGCAACGAAATCTTCCTGCAGATCGGCAAGGATCAGGCCTTCGGCACAAAGAATGCCCGGTGCACGCGGTACGATAATACGTGTCATGCCCAGCGATTTTGCCACGTCGGCCGCATGCAATCCGCCTGCGCCACCAAAAGGCATCAGGGTGAACAGGCGCGGATCATAACCGCGTTCGATCGAGACCACGCGGATGGCACGGGTCATGTTGGCAGTGGCAATGCCGATGATACCAAGCGCTGTCTCTTCCAACGATACACCAAGGCTGTCGGCGATCGGGCGAATGGCTTCCACTGCGAGATTGCGATCAATCTTCAGACCGCCGCCAGCAAGTTTGGTGGGCAAGCGACCGAGAAGCACGTTGGCGTCCGAAACGGTCGGTAGCGTGCCGCCCTTCTGGTAGCAGGCAGGGCCGGGAACGGCGCCAGCGCTTTCTGGCCCAACCTTCATCAGGCCATCTGCGCCGATACGGGCAATCGATCCGCCGCCTGCGCCAACCGTGTGAATATCCACCATCGGCAGCCGGATTCTAAAGCCTGAGATGTCGCGGGTGCTGGCAAGTGCGGTTTTTCCATCGCGGATAAGGCAGACATCTGTACTGGTTCCGCCAATGTCGAGCGTGATGACGTCGCCTATGCCGGAATCTGCACCTGAACCGGCAGCACCGACCGCGCCGGCGGCAGGTCCAGACAGTGCTGTTCGCACGGGCAGCAGGCCAGCTCGCTGCACCGACATCAGGCCGCCGCTGGACTGGAAGATGCCAAACTCGGCCTCAGGCGCGACAGTCTTCACTTCGCTTTCAAGCCGGGCCATGTAGCTGCTGACCTCAGGCTGCAGGAAGGCATTGATCAGCGTCGTTGAAAACCGCTCATATTCGCGAAATTCCGGCTGAACGTCTGACGAGACGGAAACGAAGACATGTGGCAGCGCGATACGAAACGCCTCGGCGATGCGTTGTTCATGGCTGGGGTTCAGGAACGCGAAGATCAGGCAGACCGACACGGCTGCGATTTCCGGCCTGGAACGGATTTCCTCTATAACGGCTTCGATTGCAGCATCCGAGAGCGGCCGTACAATCTCACCGGACGGGCCAATGCGTTCGTCGATTTCGAACCTGTATTGACGCTCTGCTAGGGGTGCTGGCGCGTCGGCCTGCAGATCATAGATGAGCGGCCGCGCCTGGCGACCGATCTCCAGAAGATCACGGAACCCGCGTGTAGTGATGACAGCGACATTCGCGCCCTTGCGCTGCAGCAGCGCGTTGGTTGCCACCGTCGTGCCATGGGCAAAGCGGGATATTCTCGACGGGTTGATGTCGTGAATTTCGGTTAATTCCTTCAGGCCGTTCAGCACGGCGCGCGAGGGATCTTCCGGTGTGGAGGGCCGCTTGTGAATGACGGTCCGTCCGCTCGACAGTTCCCGCGCACAGAAATCGGTGAAGGTGCCGCCGACGTCGCAGCCGACAATCCAAGTATCCATGATCTGATCCCGCGTTTTTGATTTCTGCATGTGTCATTCGTTTATTAAATACACGATGTATTAAAATCAAGGCAAAAGTTTTTGCCCCTGAGGTTTTATTGCGAAAGCCGGGATTGACAGTTGTCTGGTTCTGCGTGCTTATTAATGAAGACCGACTGGTCGGTCGGTAAAACGGAACATCGAAACAACATCAATAAAAGGGGCCGCCGTGACCGAAATTTCTCTCCTGGACCCACCTGTGCGTGCTTGTCCTTACCATGCCTATCGCGCTCTTCGGCAGGACGCGCCGGTCAAATATATGGAAGACCAGAATATTTGGGTGCTAAGCCGCTATGAAGATTGCGACTACGTGCTGAGCAATGCCGAACGCTTCACGTCGAAGGAAGCGCTATCAAGTGCCAATGCGTACAGGAAATGTCCGGCTGCACTTGATATTCTGTCCAATTCCCGCGCTTTGCCGCGTCAACGCACCCTGATCCTTGCCGATGGTGACCAGCATCAAAAACATCGCAAGGCGCTGCAAAATGCTCTGTCGCCAGCCAAGATGTTGCGTGAATTCGGCCCAACGATCGAGCGACGCGTCAACACGTTCATTGACGGTTTTATCGAAACCGGCACCTGTGAGGTCGTCAGCAGCATCGCCATTCCGCTGCCCATGTCGCTCGTCGCGTTGATCTTTGACGCCCCGGAAGAGATGATCGGAACGCTGAAAGCCTGGTCCGACAATTTCTTTGCCGCCCTGAGCGGGCTTGTTTCCGAGGACGTGGTGATCGAAGCGGCCCGCGACACGCTGGCTTTCGAGAATTTCATCCTTGACCGCGTGGCCGAGCGCCGCGGTACGGACCGCACAGATTTTCTGTCGCGTCTGATCAATGGTGTGGACGGTGCCGAACCGCTCAACGACGCAGAAATCGTCAATATCTGCTCGCAGATCCTGGTGGGTGGCAATGAAAGCACGATCAGCCTGCTTGGCAATGCAGTTTACCAGATCGCGACGACATCAGGTTTGGAGGACGCATTGCGTGCCGACAACAGCAAGATCATGAACTTCGTCGAAGAATGCCTGCGCCATGAGGCACCCTTGCAGGCCATGTATCGCATAACGCTCCATGAAGAGCGTTTTGGCGATGTCGTCATTCCGGCAGGTCAGAAGCTGATGCTCAATTTTGGCTCAGCCAACCGTGATGAACGTTTCTACGAAAACGGTGATGCATTCGATCTGGACCGTGACAATACTGAGACGCTTCATCTGACATTTGGCCGCGGACGACATGCCTGTGTCGGTCAGACGATTGCGCGTCGCGAAGCTGTCATTGCCGTTACCGCTCTCCTGAATCGCCTGAAAAACATCCGTCTTGCCAAAGACAAGCCGGTCGTCCGTAGCCCCATTTTCGGGGTGCGCGGGTTCAAGAGCTTTTACATCGAATTCGACGTCTGAGGATAAGGAGTCCGGACATGGTCAAAGTCAAAGTCGACATGAGCCTGTGTGAATTTCACGGCCAATGCGTATTCATCGCACCTCAGGAATTTCGCTTCGAGGATGATGATCTGATTTACAGCGAAGAGGTGGAAGAGGAGCACCGCGCTCGCGTTCAGAAGGCCGCCAAGGCCTGTCCCCAGCTTGCAATCAAGGTCGAGTAAATGCAGGAGCGCGAACACTTCGTTATTGTCGGGGCCTCGCTGGCGGGGCTCCGCGGAGCCGAGGCTCTGAGAGCGGCCGGTTATGAAGGCCAGATTTCCATCGTTGGGGCAGAAACCAAACTGCCTTACAATCGACCGCCCTTGTCGAAGAAAATCCTGACCGGAGAGCAGGCGCTTGATGACGTGTTTTTCCCCATTGCCGAGGACCTCGATGTTTCCTGGCATCTTGGGCAGCCGGCAAGTGCGTTGAACATTGGTGAACGTCAATTGACATTGCGCGACGGGCAGACGCTGTCTTACGACAAGCTGCTGATCGCCACCGGCGTTTCACCGGTTGTACCGCCAATACCCGGCCACCAATTGGGCGGCATCCACGTGCTGCGCAATTTCGAAGATGCCGAACGCTTGCAGCAGGACCTTCAGAACCGCAAGTCGCTCGTCATTCTGGGTGCGGGTTTCATCGGTTGCGAGGTCGCGGCGATCGCGAGACGGATGGGGCTTGAGGTCACGATCGTTGATCGCCTGTCATGGCCGATGAACCGCGTGATGGGTGAGGATATCGCCAGGCTTTTTCGCGACATACACGAAGAACAGGGCGTGGCGTTTCGCATGGAGCGGCAAGTCATGTCTTTCCGCGGCGAAGATGCGGTCAATGCCGTCATCCTTGACGACGGAGAAGTGCTTGCCGCAGACATGGTGCTGATCGGCGTCGGCTCCGCCCCCGCGACGGCCTGGCTGGAGGCATCGGGCCTTGTGCTGAACAACGGCCTTTTGTGTGACTCAGCCTGCCTAGCCGTCAACGGTGATGGTCGTATCGCGGCGGCTGGCGATGTTGCAGCCTGGCCGCATCTGGGCTTCGATGGGGAAGTCATGCGGATGGAACACTGGACCAACGCATTTGAACAGGGCGCGGCGGCAGCACTTGCGCTCATCGCGGATACGCGGGAGCCTTATATTCCACTGCCGTCATTCTGGTCGGATCAGTATAATTACAAAATTCAATCGCTCGGCAGACCCCGTGCCACCGATACGATGACCGTTTCTGCCGGAAGTCTCGAAAGCCGGAAGTTCATTGTCGAATATTCCGATGCAGATGGACTGACCGGAATTATCTCGGTGAACATGCCGGCGCGAATTGCTGCTTATCGCAAGCAGCTCGAGGCGGCGATCGTTGAACGCGCCAAAAAGTAAAATTCTGTGCTCGGCGGAGGAGCCACTCCGTCGAGCACTGCGATCGGGCCGAATTTCCTGAAGGCAACACCGCCCGCAGGAAATTGAGTTTTTATCAGCGCAGACGCTGCGGGGTGGCGTCTGCCGGGATCAGTGGGATGTAGCTTTCGCCGCCCAGCTGCTCCAGGTGTTCGCGTTTTGCCACAGCAATCAATTCCGGGTCTGTCAGGGCACGCACGGCAGATGCGGCAAGCACCTTGCCCGCCTGCAGCATACCCTTATGGGCATAACCCGAGGTTCCCTGCGACACCATCTGCCACGTGTGCGGCGGTGTGCCATAGGCTTCGGTCGCCACATAGACCTGACCGGTCGGGACAAGCCAGCTGACATCGCCGACATCGGTTGAACCATGCAGGAATGTTGGCACTTCCTCGAAGGCGTTCAGGTCCTCGGACAGGATCTTGCCGCGTTTGGCAATTCTTGCCTGAACTTCACTCGAAAATGTCTTCTGGATGCTTCCGGCAAAATCCTTTTCGCTGTTTGAAAAACCGGCAACACCGATTTTTTCGAACTCCTGATGCATCATCCGCGCTAGCGTGACATTCGGCACAAGATCGGCCGACGCCGCATCAAAGGTGACTTCCAGCTGGGTTCCGGTCATCAGCGCTGCACCGCGTGCCACGTCCGTGACCCGTTCGGTGATATCGCGAACCTGATCCATGCGCGGGGCACGGACCTTGTACAGAACCTGTGCCTGCGACTGCACCACATTCGGTGCGCGTCCGCCGGTGTCGGTGATGGCGTAGTGAATGCGGCCGTCCTGAAGGATGTGTTCGCGCAGATAGTTACAGCCGACATTGGTCAGTTCGACTGCGTCCAACGCGGAGCGTCCGAGATGCGGTTCAAAACCGGCGTGAGCGCTTGTTCCACGGAAGGTGAAATACAGCTGATTGGTGGCCAGCATGCGGGCATTATAGGCGAGATTTTCATCCCACGGATGCCAGGTGAACGCCACGTCGACATCCGAGAACAGGCCTTCGCGCGCCATATAGGCCTTGCCGCCACCGCCTTCTTCGGCCGGGCAACCATAATAACGGATCGTGCCTTTCAGGCCCAGTTCGTCCTTGCAGGCCTTGAGTGCGAGGATGGCAGCAAGCGCGCCGGTGCCGAGAAGATTGTGACCGCAGCCATGGCCATTGCCACCAACAGTGATTGGGTCGTGGCTGGTCACGCCGCTCTTCTGGCTAAGCCCGGTCAGCGCATCGAATTCACCGAGGATCGCGACAACCGGCTGGCCTTCGCCGTAACTTGCTACAAAGGCGGTTTCGATGTTGCCAGCATTCCGGGTGACGTCAAAGCCTGCCTTTTCCAGTTCGTCGGACAGAAGTGCTGCAGAACGCGTTTCTTCATAGCGGATTTCAGCGAAGGACCAGATTGCGTCGGATACCGATTTCAGATTGTCGGATTGGGACGCAACGGTCCGTTCGATAATGTCGAGATAAGTCATTCTATTCCTTCAGGCAGTCTGGTCGACAGGCTTTTTGCCGTGGACGGCGGGAAAGGTGGTGGCGATGATGCACACCAGAACCGCGCAGGCGACGATCACCGAAAAGGCGATGCCGTAATTCTGATTGGTTGCCGACAGCACAGCGCCGATCAGCATTGGCGATGCAAAGGAACCGAGCTGAGCGAGCGAGTTGATCAGGCCCGTCGCGGTGCCAACGGTGTTCTGCGGGAAGTGCTTCATGATGCTGACGAACACGCTGATCGAGATCGCATTCAGGAAGACGTTGGAAACCGAGAGATAGGCAAAGGCGAGCGGAATGGATTCTTCATTGGCCATCAGGTAGATGAAGATCGCCGATACGGCCGAGCCGATGCAGATGAGATACTTTTCTTTCTGGTGGAAGAAGCGGTCGAGCAACCAGCCGCAGGTCAGGAACGAGATGAAACCAAGTGCCGGCGGGATCATCGAATAGGCGCCCATCTGCACCATGCTCATGCCCTTCACCTTCACCCAATAGGATGGCAGCCAGGACTGCAGGCCCCAGAACACGATATTGGTGAAGAAATAGACGAGCGTGATTTTCCAGGTCAGCGAGTTTTTCAGCAGAGCGCCGATACGTTTCTTCTCGGAAACCTTTTCAACCTTCTGCTTGGCAACGGGCTGGTCACTTGTCGGCTTCATCACGAAGAAAAGCGCGATCGACATGCAGATGCCGACGCCGCCGAGTACAAAAAACATCATCTGCCAGCTGTGGGCAGCGATCAGCGCGGTAATGACGATGGAGCCAACCGCAAAACCAACCGATGCACCGGACTGCAGCACCGACTTGGCGCGTGCCATCTGGGATTTTTCGAAGTGTTCCGTGATGGCGACCGAGCCGCCGGCCGGAAACACGGCCTCACCTGCGCCGGTGACGGCACGGGCAGCGGCAAGACCAACCGCATTGCTCACCGCACCAGACACTGCCGTTCCGACAGACCATATGGCCACCGCGGAGCTGAGAACACGCCGCGCGCCGAAACGGTCCACCAGATAACCACCAATCAGCTGCGTCATCGAATAGGCGAGGAAAAACGCGCTGATGATCATGCCCTGATGATCAGAGCTCAGGCCGAATTCTTCGCTGATCGGAATGATCGCGATGTTGATGGCGGTCTTGTCGATAAAGCCGACAACCCAGCACAGGAACAACATTCCTATGATGACGTGACGGCGCTGAATATTTGAAAACATTTTTGACGTTCCCCTGGACTTTGCTTTTGTTCTTTGTGGCACCCCCTTCAAATAAAGCTATGTTGAAACACACATTGGAATGTTTATTATTGTGTGTGTTCATCCATATAGGTCTCCATGAAAATCGATTTGCAATCACATACACGGCTGCGCGAATTGGCGAGATCCGGATTGATCCGTCTTCAGGATTTTGATGTCGACATTGAAAACGCACCACAATCGCTCGACCACTCCATCACCCGTGCCGGCGGCAGTGTGTTGCTGGTTGTGGACCACTCGCACTTTACTGCAAAGCAAACGCGGTTTGAAATTTTTGGCAATGAAAGCGCGTTGATTGTCGCTGAAATACTGCAAATCGTCCGGGACGAAGTGATCTCGATGCAAAGCAAGACGGTCAGCATGCTGGCATCCGTCAATGCTGCGGTGATCAATTCGCTGGACGACAATGAAATTGTCGATAACGTCCTGCGCGAAGTCATGCATGTTCTGCCGCATTCGGACGCTGGGGTCTTTCGCCTGTTTGATGAGGACAGCGGTTATCTTGTCCCGGTTTCCTATGACGGCTTGCCGGATGACTACCGGGACTATCGCCTGCAACCGAACGAATCCGTATCCGGTGAAGTGTTCACCACAGGCCGGCCATCAATCCATAATGGCCGTCAAAACATCATTGATGCCCACCGGGTCATGCGTCCGGAAAACCAGTCCTTTATGGAGCGCTCGCAAATCTCCAATGCGCTGCTTTGTGTACCCGTCATGGCCGAGGGAAAACGACTTGGTACCTTGACGACACTTTGCTTTTCGCGCGACGGTGCGTTTTCGGCATTTGACCGGGAGGTGTTGGAATCTCTGGCAGCGCAGGTCGCTATCGCCTACCAGCGTTCTCTTGCCTACAAAAATGCGCTTGCCACATCTGACCGGTTGGAAGCCATGCGTAGCGATCTGGCGCGCAAGAACGCAGAGCTTGATCGTGCCGTTCAACTGCACGACACGTTGCTGCGGATATTCTCGACCAGCGGCGGTCTGCATGATCAACTCGCCATGGTCGCCAAGCTGTTCAATGTCGAGTTTCGTTTCGAAAACGTGCTTGGTATGGACTATCATTCCAGCAACTGGAGCAGTGAGCGTGAGGTGCTGCAGCAGGTTGTTGAGGTTGCGGAAGCACCAGTTGGATATTTCCATTTCGATGCGTCCGGTGACGCCAGTTTTCGCAGTGCTTTGTTTGGCACATTGGCAGCGTTTGTTGCGCTTGATTTTGTTCGGGACATGTCCCGCGTCAATGCGCTGAACGCCAGCAAAAAAGCTTATTTTCAGGATTTGGCTGAGGGTATCGAGGGTGGGGCGCTCCGGTCACAATTTGGCTTCAGGCCGGATCGCTTCAGTCAAATCCTTGTTGCGACACCACCTGGTGAACGGGCGCTTGTTGGAACGCAACTGGCTTTGCACAGACACGAAGTCGAACTGCTGAATGTCAGCAAACTGACGAATGCCCTTGTTTTTCACGACAGGGAGCAGATCGTCATGCTGTTCTCCACCGCAACCATCTCGGCGCTTGAGAAAAACCTAGCCGTGCTGTCGGAGGCAATAAGCACGGTAGGGGTATGTGTGGGGGTAAGCGATGTCTACGAACAGATAGACCTGCAAAGTGCCGCTTATGCCCAGGCGACAAATGCGGCCGCGTGTCTCTTGCGGCGTGGTCGGCCGGGCCTTCTGACCCATCGGGACATGGGCATCGAGATTTTGCTGAGCGGACGTGATCGGCAGGATATCTTGCGCTTTACGCGGCAGGTGCTGGATCCACTCCTCAGCGACCAGAAACATCGTGTTCTTTACCAGACCTTGTTTCATTATGTGCGTGAGGGAAAATCGGCGCGGCGGACGGCGGAAACATTGGAGATCCACACCAATACGCTTTACCAGCGGCTGGCGCGTATCGAAGCCCTGACCGGGCGCAATATTGCCGATGCGGCAGATTTTACCTTGCTGAGTGTCGCCTGCCAGCTTCACGTCGCCTATGCAGATTGAGCATTGCTGACAGAAACTCGGTGCTGAGACTGCGCAAAATGTACAAAAGAAAGCCCCGGAAATCCGGGGCTTTCAACTGTTGTCAGATTATTGCGGAAGCGCGTAGGCGATGACGTAATCACCACGTTCAGGCGAATTGCGCCCACCGCCGGTTGAGATGACGACATATTGTTTGCCATCCTGCGCAACGTAACTGATCGGTGTTCCCTGACTTCCGACGGGAAGGCGGGCCTTCCAGACCTCGGCACCCGTGACACTGTCGATCGCACGAAGATAGAAGTCCTGCGTCGCAGCAAAGAACACCAGGCCGCCCTTGGTCGCCATCGATCCACCAATCGTCGGCATGCCGATCGGAATGGGTGCATGCATCTTGATGCCAAGAGGACCCGTGTCCTGAACGGTTCCCATGGGGATCTGCCAGGCAATCTTCTGGGTTTTCATGTCAACTGCCGTCAGCGTGCCAAATGGTGGCTTCTGGCAAGGAATGCCCAGTGGCGACATGAAACGGTTCTTGGCGGTGATGGCATAAGGTGTGCCAACCAGTGGCTGGACACTTGACGCTGTCACCTGTGCGCTCTCGTCGCCATTGCTGGCCTTTGCATCTCCGTCGTAAGGGACCAGCTGCACTTCAAGGCCAAGGCGCATGTCGTTAAAGAAGGCGTAGTTATTCGTCGGGTCATACGAAACGCCACCCCAGTTGAGACCACCCAGCGAACCAGGCAGGTTCAGCGACGCATCGGTGCCCGGCGGTGTGAACAGACCGGTGTAACGCATCGACTTGAACTTGACGCGGCATACGAGCTGATCGAAGGGGGTGGCACCCCACATGTCGGATTCCGTCAGCGTGTCGGCGCCGATCTGCGGCATGCCGACAGACATCGGCTGCGTGGGAGAATATGTCTCATTCGGCATGTCGCCTGCCGGAACGGGACGTTCCTCGACCTTGGTCAAAGGCTTGCCGGTCAGGCGATCGAGTACGAAGATCTGCCCGGCTTTTGTGCCGAACACCATGGCAGGGCGGCCGTCGAATTCGATGAATGTCGGCTGCATCGGCACATCGAAGTCCCAGAGGTCATCATGTACCGTCTGGTAGCGCCATTTTTCCAGACCGGTCGTTGCGTCGACGGCCAGCATGGTCGCACCATATTGGCGGTCGAGTGGGCGGCGCTTTACACCCCAAAGATCGATCGCTGCGGAGCCAACCGGCATGAAGACCGTGTTGGACAGGGCATCCCATGACATGGGGGCCCAGACATTCGGCGTTGAACGTGTCCAGATCTGTCCTTCGGGAAGTTGCTTCATGCCGGGATCGCCGGGATCAAAAGCCCAACGCAATGCACCGGTCATCACGTCAAAGCCGCGCACCACACCACCAGGCATGTCAATCGACACGTTGTCGCCGACACGGCCACCCACGACGATTGTCGTGCCGGCAAGTGTTGGTGCGGATGTTGGATAATAATCGCCAGTCGCTGCACCTGGTCCCATGCCAACATTCAAATCGACAACACCATTGGTGCCGAAATCAGCGCAGGCGAGGCCCGTGTCTGCATCAATCGCCACCAGTTGGCCCTTCGTCGAGTTCATCAGAACGCGGCGCGTGCAAAGCCCGTTGGCGGGAACGGCAGCCTCAATGATTGGGGTAGAACCCTCGGCCGTCGGTTCGGCCACGGTTTTGGACGCATCAAAATAGGCAAGGCCACGGCAACGCTGCCAATCATCATTGGTGACACCAGACTTGAACTCCCACTTTTTCTCCCCCGTTGCCGGGTCAAGAGAAATGACGTTGTTATGTGGGGTGCAAACGTAAACGGCGTTGTTGACCATCAATGGCGTGGTCTGGTCCTCAGCACCGCCGCCGGTGCTTTCAGGCAGATCGCCGGTCTTGGCCGTCCATGCGACAGTCAGATTTTTCACGGTATCGCGATTGATCTGGTCCGCCGGAGAAAAACGATCGTGGTTGTCGCCACCCGCGTAATTTGTCCAGTCTGCGGTGCGTGGTGTTTCTGCCGCAACCGTCGGTGCCGTTTCATTGCTGATGACGCCATGTGGCTGGAACATTCCCCAGACACCAACCGCGCAAAAGGCCGCAACAATGGCGGCGGCAGCCGAGTAGCGTGCCGTTGATCTGGTTCTCTGTCTCGCCTTGTTCATGAGCGGGATGCTCAACAGCACGACCACGGCACCCACGGACAGTGCAAAATTGCGAGAAATCAGCGGCCAGAATTCAAACCCTGCGTCAAAAAATGACCAGGGGAATGTGGCGAGCCACACGAGCAGGAAAAGCATGCCGCCGAGCGGACGTGCCATGGCAGTTACGATGCCCGAGATGACGAGTACGGCGCCAGCCAGCACGAAGTACCAGCTGCCACCAAGCAGTGCGAGCTTGCCGCCAAGAGTAACGAAAAACAGTCCTGCTGCGCTGATAATCAGCCCCAGCAAAAACAAATAAAGCCGGCCGATCACGCTGATCGGCCGTGGGCTTGAAGCATCCATAAGTGTGTTCCTTATTCCAGTGGCATGGGGTGGGAGGATCCCCTGCGCCGACTTGTCGCAGGACTTAAGGCGTGCACATCTATAAGACAAATCGAAATTTCCAAGATATCGATAAGGAAAATCAAATAATGAGTTTGCCTCCCATCCGACATCTGGAAGCATTTATGGCCGTCGCGCAGGCCCGTTCCTTCCGCGTCGCCTCCGAACGCATGGGGCTGTCACAGCCTGCGCTGAGCCAAAATATTGCGCTGTTGGAAAGCTCACTTGGTGTCACATTGTTTACGCGCAGCACCAGAAGTGTGCGCCTGACGGCAGATGGTGCTGGATTGCAGGAGCGGCTGGCACCATTATTGCCAGCGCTGCGCGATGCAATTGAGCTGACACGTCGTCGCGCCGATTCCAACAAAACACTGCAGATCGGCATTCTTGCGTCTGCCGCGGTCAAATATCTGCCTGAGGCACTGGTGCGATTTCGAGAGAGCCATCCCGATGTGGCTGTCACTGTGCGTGATGGCAGTGCGGATCAGCTCTTTGAACTCGTGCATCAGGGTAAGCTGGATATTGCCGTGTCCAGTTTTCTTCCGCATGACGACAAGGATGTGCATTTCAAGAAGATTATTGCCGATCCTTTCCGCGCTGTGTTCCGTCGTGATCATCCACTGGCGGAGCGTGAAGTCGTGTCATGGTCCGAACTGTTGCAGTATGATTTCATTGGCGCGAATGCCGGAAGCGGCACACGATATGCCATTGATGAGACGCTGAAGTCGCTTGGCCTGCCGTTCAGGACGGTCATGGAGTTTGGTCATTATTCGGCCGTTGCCGGCATGGTTGAGGCGGAAATGGGTGTCAGCGCATTGCCGCGCATGAACTGCCCGCCAACTGACGACCCGCTGTTGTGTTCGGCGGAGCTGGTTGACCCCGTGGTGT
>NZ_DAMDBP010000007.1:167899-171116 GCF_032092815.1 Agrobacterium sp.
TTGGAATTCTCACCAACAGCCGCGATGGCGGTATCACGCACTACGCCAAGATATTTCATGATGAAGTAGAGCACGCGGCAAAGCGCCTGACCGCTGATCTTGAGCTCGACAGCGCGACGATATGAAAGCAGTGCAGGACAAATAGGACACTGCGTTAGCCCGGCGGGTTACGTCTAAACCGTACTCCTGCTGCGCGTTGTCCGCGCGCGGTCTCTGCTGTGTGCCCGAATATGAGATCATCGCCGGGAATGCACTGTTGTGTCGACATGAAGCCAGCGGACAGGTTGAACCGGCCCGCCTGGCCGATGAACGATTGCGCCTTGCTCGCGGTATCATGGGTTGATCTCCGGTTGAAATAATTTTCCAATACGCGGAAAAATTCTGAAATTTGTTGAAGACATTATATTTGAATTGAATTACAACTCATACTGGTTATTGCGAGGGAGCTTCAAATTCATTGAGTTTTCCCTGATGAGACGCATTGGCCTCCAGAAGACGCCCTTCGATTTGCTGGTCGGAGGGCGTTTTGCTTTATTAGCGTTTCACATAACTGTCATATTATTGTTATTTAACAGTCATATAAGTCCATAAGTGAGAATTTGTTGCTGATCATAACTTTTGTGTTTTTTACGCAACATCTCATGTCCAAGCGGGTGAGGTGCTGTGAATCTCGAAGGGCCTGTATTGCAACTATAAGTCATTTACGTATTTTGGCCGCCGAGAATGGGGGTGTACCGATTCTTAATTAAACTGGTTTGGGTTTGGAATGAAATTTCAAAAGTTCGGCCAATATCAACTTTAAACTTCTTTTGAGGTCATTATGAACATCAAGAGCCTTCTCATCGGCTCCGCTGCAGCTCTCGCAGCAGTTTCTGGCGCACAGGCCGCTGACGCTATCGTCGCTGCTGAGCCAGAGCCCCTGGAATATGTTCGCGTTTGCGACGCTTTCGGTTCTGGTTATTTCTACATCCCAGGCACTGAAACCTGCCTGCGCATCGGCGGTGAAGTTCGTTTCACTGTCGCATTCGGTGAAGACGTTGGTGGCGTTGCTCCTGGCGGTCGTTCGTCCGACTGGAACTCCCAGACCCGTGGTCGCGTATTCTTCGACACGAAGACCGACTCCGAACTCGGCACCATCGGCACCTACATCCGTCTGCAGGGCGACTACCGTCCACGTGACGGAAACTCCTCGCAGGGCCTGATCCTCGAGCAGGGTTACATCACTGTTGGCGGCCTGAAGGCTGGTAAGGTTCTCACATGGTGGGATGACACCGGTATCTACGGCGAACTCGATGACTTCGCTGACAAGGTAAACTTCAACCAGGTGAGCTACCTGTACGACGCGGGCTCGTTCCGCCTCGGCCTCGGCATTGACGACCTGTCCGGCGAATACGCTGGCACCGCATATGCAGGTAACGAACTCGGTATTCAGGGTTACGGCCAGATCAACTTCGGTTCTTCGAACCTCGCTCTGCGCGGCGTTTACGACCTCGAAACCGAAGAAGGCGCTCTCTACGCAACGCTCGTTGCTCCGATCGGCCCTGGCACACTCAACCTGGCTGCTGGTTGGGCTTCTGGTGACACCGTATACGTCAAGAAGTTCGGCGGTTCGACATATGAGTGGACAGTTGCTGCTTCCTACGCTCTCAAGGCTACGGACAAGCTGACTGTTGCTCCTACTGCGTCCTACTGGACCACGCAGGACAACAACGACATCTGGGGCGTTGGTCTTCTGGCTGAATACCAGCTCGCAAAGGGCCTGAAGGTTGGCGCAACTGTCAACTACGTAAGCCCGGACGTTGGCGACGACACGACCTCTGGTTTCCTGCGTCTGACCCGTTCGTTCTAATCTGACCTTTGGTCGATTGGATGAAAGCCCGGCAGCAATGCCGGGCTTTTTTCGTGAGCCATTCCCTTTAGCTCTGGCCCTTTAACTCGGGCTGAGGTCACGGCTCATCAGTCATGTTGGTCAGGATTCAATGGAACTGACGTGGCAGCCCAGCTGCTGTCATCATTATTGGGGGCGGGCGCTCGTACCTGCTGGCAAATCCCCTGTTTGGGTGATGTACCCTATATGGAATGTCTTTAGCCTGATGCGGAAGGTCGATGGGGAACCGCTGCATTGCGCAAAATCTCAAAATCTATGTTGTCCGTTACGATCTCGCCCATCCTGATCATGCTGTTGTTTTCCGTTGATGCGCTGGCTGATGTCCGTTGCATGACGATGCAGGGGGATAGTTGGGTCAACGGTTGCAACGCCGATATCCAGTTTACGCATACTGACTGTGAGGGTGGGGTTGCGAAACTGAAGGTCAAGCAGGCTGAGAAACCGCGATACAGCCCTTACCTTGCACGCCAGAACAAACAGAAGAACTGCACTGTCACCATTTTGAGCGAATGTGTGACGGAAGATATTGCCAGCGGCATCTGCACACTCGAATTGACGAACCCTTATCTGGAGTAGGCCCATGTCAGTACAGTCAATCTTATGCCGTGTCGTTTTGAGCTGCTCTTTACTCCAGTCTTTGCCTGTCAGTTCGATGGCACAACAAACCCGCATCATATCTGGTGATTGGGTCGCCGGTTGCGTTGAAAAAATCAGAGACGGTGCGCCCGCCATTTATTGCGATCGATTTGGTGGCTTTGTTACCAATGTCTACCCACCGGGATGTGATGGCAACGCGGCATTTTATTGCACTGGAATGGATTTGTGCACATTGGCGACCTATGTCGCGGTCATTGACACCGATGACTATTACCGACTGCAGTCCGAGGTCGAGGATTGTGATGGTCCGGTGATGCAGCCACTCCAAGGATAAGTATGCCTGCGCCCTGTCTGGGATAATGGACAGTCCTCCACGAGCAATTCCTATAGTCTGCTCGATTGCAATCCCGCCCGGGGGCGAGGGGGCGTTGCATCAGCCCGGTTTTGTCAGCGCCTGAGCTACACTATGGCCCGATATGGCAGACCAAGAGAGCGGCTATCCTCTCGCGGCCTCTGATGTATTGGACGGCTTGTCGCTCATGCCGACAACATTGATCGGAAATGCGAGTAAAAATGGCTCCCAAAAAGGAAAAACAGGAAATTACCTTTACAAATCATATGTTTGTCTGATTTTATTATAAATATGAAAAAGGCCTGTTGACTTGTTTGGGATGATGGATTTATAAGTCCGCTCACTGAACGAGGGCGGCGGCGCTGCTGGCGACGGACTGC
>NZ_DAMDBP010000008.1:0-85586 GCF_032092815.1 Agrobacterium sp.
GACCACCATGCACGGCGTCGTTCAGGTACATGCAAGTCAGTACCGCGAAGACGTATGCCTGCAGGAAGGCAACGAGAAATTCCAGACCAGTCATTGCGACTGTCATAATCAGTGGCAGGATAGCGCCACCCATACCGACGGCGCCCATAGCGCTCATCGTGGCAACGAAACCTGCGAAAACTTTAAGTGTGATGTGGCCGGCCAGCATGTTCGCGAACAGACGAACAGAAAGGCTGATCGGACGCGACAGGAACGAGATCACTTCGATGGAAGACACCAGAGGCAAAAGAACCTTGGGAACACCAGCCGGCGCAAACACGCCGAGGAAGTGAAGACCGTGCTTGTAGAAACCGTAGACGATAACCGTACCGATAACCAGGCAAGCCAGTGCGAAGGTCACGATGATCTGGCTGGTGATCGTGAAGAAGTATGGGAACATGCCGAGCAGGTTTGCCGTGAGCACGAACATGAACAGCGAGAAGACGAAGGGGAAAAACTTCATACCCTTGCTTCCGGCGCCTTCGCGCAACATCGAGGCAATAAATTCGTAGGACATTTCAGCAACAGACTGGAAGCGGGTCGGGATCAGACCACGGTTCGACGTTGCGAAATACAGGAAACCAGAAGCGGCTGCGATAGTGGCGACCATAAACAGCGATGCGTTGGTAAAGGAAAAATCGACCCCACCGATTTCAATCGGAATAATCGGCTGTACCACGAACTGATGTGTCGGATCGTTTGCCACCGGCTGCCCTCTTTGCCTTTGGCGCCCTCAAAGGCGCCTTTTCATCGTATCGAAAAACAGCCTTAAAGGCCGGTTTTCCCATTCTGTTTCTTTGCCTGCGCCTCGTCCGAAAACCGTGGTTGAGCCACGACACCGGCCGAACGCAGGACGTTCAATACACCTGCACAGAAGCCGAGAAGAAGAAGTATAATCATCCCCCAAGGCGACGTGCCAGCCAAGTAGTCCAGAAGATACCCGAGCATGGCGCCAACCACGATCGCGGATATGAATTCAGAAGACAGCTTCATTGCCATTGCGAAACCCTTACGTGTTTCACCGGCATTTCTCTCCGCAGCAGCTTCCGCCTCGTCCTCCGTCTTCACCTTTGCCAATTCGTCAGCAAGGCGTTTCCGGCGTTCTTCCAGACTATCGTCACGGTTGCTATTCATGTCCAACCTGCCTTTTCTTCCCTCGTTCAAGCACTGCCAGAACGCTTTGAAGTTGTAAACGGCAAGGGCTTTGACATGTTCCAGCCCGTTCTGAAGTCGCGCGCAACATAGTTTTGAGTGCCCACATAGTCAAGGCATTGAATATGCTTGATTAAACACAAATTAACAGTGTAAAAACATACACTTAGGCTTCCAGAGCCATTTCCGGTGTCCACAGGGCGACGGAATCACCTGGTTTGTTCACATCAATCGTTGCCATCAGGCCACAATTTCAGCTCCATCCGCCGCCATATGTGCGGTAAAACACGTGCAATCCGATGCGGCCGACCTTTTTCATGCTCTTGCCCCAAGCTGGACGAACATAAACGGCGTGATAGTGGGTTGCAGAGCCGACTTCGGTCAGCCAGATTTTACCGGCGGTGGTCGCCATGGCAATTTCACGGGCCATTTTCCAGTGACGTTGCGAGTTGACACGATCACGAATGTTGTCGCAGGCGAAAGAAAATTGGCAGCGATTGCGCCAATCCTTGTTCTGGTACACCACGCCACAGATCGTGGACGGGTAAGTCGGGTTGCGAACGCGGTTGAGAATGACCTGCGCGACAGCCGCCTGTCCCTTGACCGATTCCCCCCTCGCCTCGAAATAGATGCCGGAAGCGAGGCACTGCTGTTCTTCTGCGGAAAACACGGCTGGCGGCAGCGGGGTCGCGGCCCAGGCATGATCATCCGGTCCGATGTCTGGAATGAAACGACCTGCCTGTGGTTTCTTCAAAATAGCGTCGAAAGGCGACTCGCGTGCGAAATCCGGCTCCGCTGGCGCGTAGGCCGTTGCCAGCACATCCGCATTGCGGTTGGTGACCAGCGACGCCAGCATTGGCGATACACCATTGTCCATTTTCTTTTCATCACGACGGAAATAGAAGGAAGCCAGCTCAACCGGCTTGTCGCGCTTTGCCTTGACGAAGGATGGGCGCTCCTTGCGGCTGAGCGGCTCTACATCGATCATGCTTGTGCGCTGCAGGACGGAACCAGCCGTGAAGGCTGGCGGTGGCTGCATGATTTCAAGGGCAACGACACGACCCTTTTTGGCAGCGCGGTTGACGCGCTCGCTATCGGGTGTAGCCGGGCGCTTTTCTTTTTCATCCGCGAAGGCAATCTTGCGGCCATCCGGCAAGGTCATGCCAGCACCTGCGGCAGCGGACTGGCTTTCGGCATTGTTAAAAGCAAGGGAAGCCGAATGAACGGAACCGGCAGGGGAATTGGTGAGCACCATGCGCCACTGGCTGTTGCCAACATCAAGACCGGCAAGCAAGGCAGCAAGATCAGCCCTGGAAGCAAGAGTTGGGAATGCCAGCCATGCGGCAAGACCCAAGACCAAAGGCGACGTCCATTTTTCAACCGAAATGAACGACCCGCGACGCATCACACCTTTTGAACGCAAAACCGGCACTCCAAACACGCAGACACACACAAATGACGCGACCGGAGGGGCCAGCGACACGAACTCGTATATGAGCAAAAATAGTTCGTTAACCTTGATGCTTGGTTAACGAGACCGCTGGATGCAGCGGCTTTTAAGAAAGTGGCCAGATCCGTGGCACACATTTTTGTGAGCGCGCAGTAGCGGGGCCCATGCCTTACGCACGGGCCGGCCTGTAAATGAAGGTCATCGGAACAGCATTGGCTGACTGCCAGCGATTGCCAGCAGCCCCCGGGGTCAAATCCGGGGACATGGCAAACCGCAGTTCAGATCACCACATGCGACCCAAGCTCAACCACACGGTTGGCTGGCAGGCGGAAATAGTCTGAGGGGTCGGCGGCTGTTTCGGCAAGGGCGATGAACAGCCGGTTCTGCCATGTCGGCATTTCCGAGTTCTGATCAGGGACCAGTTTTCTGCGTCCCAGATAAAAGGACGTCGACATGATATCGAACTTGAAACCGGCGCGCCGCAGATAGGCCAGCGCCTGCGTGACGTTCTGGGTTTCCATGAAGCCGAAATGCAGTTCTACAACAATGAAGCGGTCACTCAGCCGGCGCATGGTGAAGCGTTCCACCTGGGCGACACGCGGCTGGTCTTCGGTCCTGATGGTCAGAATGACATTCTTCTCATGCAGAACGTGATTGTGCTTGAGATTATGCAGCAATGCAGCCGGGGCCGTTTCCGGATCACCGGTCAGGAAAATGGCGGTGCCAGGAATGCGCAATGGCGCATGCGGGCTATCCTTTTCCACTGAGGCCACGAACAATTTCAGCGGCACGTCGGTGCGACGGGTTTTGGCAAACAGGATTTTAGAGCCGCGCTGCCAGGTCCACATTATAATGGTGAAGACGATGGCAAACATGACAGGCACATAACCACCGTCGTGGATTTTCAGCAGGTTCGCGCCGAGGAACACCAGTTCCAGCACGAAAAGCGGCAACAGAACCGCAAGCGCCAGCCACAGCGACCAGTTCCAGCGGCTGCGTACGAATTCAAAGAACATCAGGCTTGTCACCACCATGGCGCCGGTGACGGAGATACCATAGGCGGTGGCCAATGCCTCCGAACTCTGAAAGCTGAACACGAGCGCGATGACGCCGACCAGCAGGATGGTGTTGACCGAAGGCAGGTAGATCTGCCCGGTATTGGTTTCCGACGTGAACAGGATTTCCATGCGTGGCAGATAACCAAGGTTGATCCCCTGCCGCACAAGCGAAAATGCTCCAGTGATCACCGCCTGGCTGGCAATGATGGTGGCCGCCGTTGCCAGAATAACCACCGGTAACAGGGCCCATTGCGGGAACATCAAATAAAACGGGTTGGACATCGCCGCCGGGTTCTTGAGAACAAAAGCCCCCTGCCCGAGATAATTCAGGGTGAGCGCCGGAAATACCAGCAGGAACCATGCAAGCTGGATCGGGCGGCGCCCGAAATGGCCAAGATCTGCGTAAAGTGCCTCTGCCCCAGTCACCGTCAGGAACACCGCGCCCAGCACCACAATGCCAAGGAAACCTTCGCGCAACAGGAAGTCGGCCGCATACCAGGGGTTAAACGCGGCAAGAATACCGAAGTCGTCAGAGATGTGCAGAATGCCCACCCCTCCCATGACCACAAACCAGACGGCAGTGATAGGACCGAAAAACTTCGCAACCGTGCTGGTGCCGTGGGACTGGATGGCAAAAAGCCCGACCAGAATGGCAACCGAAATGGGAATGACAAATTCATCCATGGCCGGCGTGACCAGCTTCAGGCCTTCCACCGCTGACAGAACCGAAAGTGCTGGTGTGATCATGGCGTCGCCGAGAAACAGCGCCGCACCAACCAGGCCGAGAAAGATCAATGTTGCCCGTCGGGATCCGGCCGTTTTCATGAGCATTGCCAGCAGCGACAACGTGCCGCCTTCGCCATCATTATCGGCTCTGAGCAGCAGGCTGACATATTTAAATGTCACGATGATCGTCAAAGACCAGATCATCAATGAAATAAGGCCAATGATTTCGATACGTGTCACGCCATCATAAGCAATGGGCTTGAGCGCTTCTCTGAAAGCATAAAGCGGACTGGTGCCAATGTCGCCATAGACGACACCAACAGAACCGAGCGTGGCAGCGAGCAAACCTTCGGTATGCTTCGCCTCGTTCGTCGCCGTATCGTTCACATCACTTCCATACCCTTGAGACATGTCACTCCAGGCTCCTCAGAGCCAGCCCTTCCAGCGGAAAAAGAGAAACGGAATTACTGCCGAAACGAGCATTGCAATCACCGCAACCGGATAACCATAGGTCCAGTCCAACTCCGGCATGACGTGAAAGTTCATGCCGTAAATGGATGCAACAAGAGTTGGAGGCAGAAACACCACTGACGCAATCGAGAATATCTTGATGATGGCGTTCTGCTCGACATTGATAAGCCCGAGCGACGCATCCAGCAAAAAGGCAAGATTGCCTGATATGAACGAGGCATGTTCCGAAAGAGAAGGAATGTCCCGCCCTATCGAACGACAGAGTTCGCGTGCATTTGCATCCTGCTGGATGGCCGGTACGCTGAACAGAAATGTCTGCAGGCGCGATAACGACATCAGGCTGTCGCGCACTTTTGACAAAAGCCGATGGTAGGACGCAATATCGGCCAGGCGATCTTCGAGAAAGCGCGGTGCCTTGCGTTTGCCACGCGCCTGGCTGCCAAAGATGCCAGTCGAAAGCCCATCAATACCAGCGACGGATTTTTCCAGAATTTCCGCCGTACGGTCGACAATTGTTTCCAGAAGTTTCAAGAGAAACTGGACACCGTTTCGGTGTTCTCCAGACACGCGGGAAATCGCGGCGATAAAAAGGCTGAAGGATTTTGGTTCTGCATACCGGATGGTTAGCAATCGGTTACCAGCCAGAATGAAAGCCACATCCGTCAATTGCGGCTCGTCGGTGTCGGCCTTACAGACCAGAGAGGCGGTCATGAAGACGTTGCCGCCTTCCACATAAAGTCGGCTCGAGGGTTCGATATCCTTCAGGTCTTCGCGGGTCGGAACCTCAATACCAAGCAATGCCTCGATATAACGTTCCTCTTGCTGCGTCGGGTTGAGCAGGTCGATCCAAATGATATCTTGAAATAGCTCCGCAATCGGCTGTTGCACCGAAAGGGTGATTGCCTCGCAATTCGAGCGATAGGCATTGATCAATCAGTTTCTCCGGTTTGCAAATCTGACTGCTGTCAGCCTGCCGCCGATCGTTCAATATCACGATCCGGGCATGGACGACAAACTATGATTGCGTCACGACAGAACGCTGGGAGGATGTCTCAAAATTCAACCCTGACGCCCTTTTCCGATTGAAACATCGCGTGGCTCAAAAACGCATTAACGTTTCTGACGAATGCTCCAAACGGCGCAGGCATTTGCCCGCAAACGGATCGGGAATCAAGCTCTATTTATTGGCTGACATTACTCGAAGACGATTTTGGGTGCAGCCTTGCCCGTTCCGGCTTGCAGTGCATGCCAGACGCGCACCGCAATGTCGCGGTAGATTTTGGCAACAGGTCCATCCGGCTCCATGGCGACGATTGGCGTTCCCGCATCAGACATTTCGCGCACCGAAATGGTCAGCGGCACTTCACCGAGGAAAGGTACATCGATCCTTTCCGCTTCGGCCTTAGCGCCGCCATGGCCAAATATATCATAGCGCGCGCCCGTATCCGGAGCGATGAAATAGCTCATGTTTTCGATCACACCGAGCAAGGGTATCTCGACCTTGCGAAACATGGTGATACCCTTGCGGGCATCGGCCAGTGCCAGATCCTGCGGCGTCGACACGATGACCGCGCCAGACAGTGGAACCTGCTGCGCCATTGTCAAATGCGCATCGCCCGTACCGGGCGGCATATCGACGACCAGGACATCCAGTTCGCCCCAGGCAACTTCACGCAGCATTTGCAGCAGTGCCGACTGGACCATCGGCCCGCGCCAGATCATCGCCGCCTCTTCATCCACCAAAAAACCCATCGACATGGTTTTCAGGCCATAATTCTCCATCGGCACAATGGTGCGGCCTTCCAACTGCTTGGGGCGGCCCGAGATTTTCAGCAGGCGCGGCAGCGACGGCCCATAAATATCGGCATCGAGAATACCCACCTTCAGACCAATGGACTTGAGGCCGAGCGCCAGATTGACCGCTGTGGTGGACTTTCCAACGCCGCCCTTGCCCGAAGCAACGGCAAGAATGGTCTTGATACCGGGAATGCCGGCCTTTGCCGGAGGACGAGGTGCAGGTGGGCGCAGACCATCGGCCGCCGGAGCCGTGCGGGGCTGCGGCGCACCGGAAGGTTCGCCTGCCTTTTTATCCGCCGTCAATGCCACCATGACAGAGGCTACACCTGGCATGGACTTGACCGCCGTTTCCGCCTCCTTGCGCAGAGGCTCCAGTTCCGCTGCCTGTCCCGCCGGTACGGAAATGGAAAAATAGACTTTGTTATCGGTGATAAAGATTTCCGAAACCATGCCCATCTTAACGATATCAGATGTGCCGCCGGGTACCTGAACCTTCGCAAGAACTTCGAGAATCTTCTGTTTTTCGACCTGTGCCATGACTGCGCTGCCTTCCGGTTTCCAGCGTAGATAAACACGTCAGAGCCATTCGCCAATGCCCGGATTTCACTATCCCTGAGATAGATCAAACATCATCGAAAGTTTCGAAGCGTTCGGGGTCAAAAATTCGGCCGTCAAAAAACATGTCCGGCCCAAGCACAAGGCCGGAGCGCGACGAGCCGACATGCACCGGTTGACGCAAAGTGCCCTCCATCTTGAGGTTGGCCGAGGGAACATGTGCAAAAACCGGCTTCAGGGCCTTGCGGAAAATGTCTGGTCTGAATGCATCGCGCACAGCCTCGCAGATCACGGGATCATCCGCCAGCTCGGCTGGGCAATCTCCCCAACGCATCATCTGGTTAAAGTACCACAGTGCCTGACTTTGCCAGGGGAAATTGGCTGCCTTGCCGCTGGTGACAAAAAACTCGTCGATTTCCAGCATCTGCAAATCTGAAATCGACAAGAAACCGGTGAAGGACGGCAAGATCAGATCTCCGTCTTCCCCGAGATATTTCGGTGCGGCCAGAATACCGGTCAATTCTTCTATATTGCTGGCATTGGCACACCATTGCCCGGCGCGGTACAGCGCACGTATCAGGGCTTCCAGATCATGCATGTTCTGGTCTGCCCATTCCTGACTGACCGCCAGGACCTTTTCAGGAGCATTGTGCCAGATATTGGATTTGGTGGTGGCCATGAAACCCGTGCCATTGAGAATCGAGGCACTGCCAAACGGTTCCGACGCATAAAACCCGTCAATCGTGCCCTCCTCCAGCAGGTAGGGCATGGCTTGCGGGGACGAGATCACAATGTTGACATCACTCGGCACCGCGATGCGACAGTGCGCCAGCATATATCGCAGTTCGTACCAGGACGTGGCATAACGGCTTTCAACGGCAATTTTCAACGGCACTGGCACACCTTGGGCCCTTCGCCGTCCGCACAGACGCGACAATGCAATAGACACGGATGAAGGGCTTAAGCCGACAGCACCGGCCTCCTCCAGCTTCTTGTGTAAATCTCGCGACACCACCAGGCTGACGCCACCAAGCGACAGAGTAAAAGGTGCACAAAAACCTGTCGGCATGCCGGCCGTCTGCAATGCGGATAAAACAGGAAATGTTGCTGGCAGCTGTGCCAGCGCCATTTCGCCATCACGTAGCGATTCGACGATGTCTTCAACGAGATTTTTGCGGATCAGCGAAAGCCGGATGCCTTCATCCGCTGCAAAACCCTTCTCTGCCGCGACTGCCAGGATCGCGCTATCGACGGAGGGAGAAAAACCGACCGAGATATTGGGTTTGTCCGGCAAGCACATGTCCTCCTGACGATTCGTATAGAGGATTGCGCAAGGCGCGACAGATAACAATGAGAAAACAAATAAAACAGCAAAATTGTCTTATTTTATAAGACCTACGCGCAAAGCTTTTGCCACCGCCTGCGTTCTGTTGACGGTGTCGAGCTTTTTTGTTGCCCGGTTGAGGTAGTGATTGACCGTGTGTTCCGACAGGATGAGGATTTCGGCGATTTCCGCACTGGTCTTGCCGGCCGCCGTCCAGTTCAGGCAATCCAGTTCGCGGTCCGTCAAGGTGTCCGGAACGCGATTATCCAGTCGTTTTATATAGGACAGACGGTCGAAAATATGGGTGGAGACATAGGCAATCTCTGCAATTTCCTGATGCGTGAAACCCTGCTTGTTACCAGAAAACGAGACCGCACCACGGACCCCAGCAACATCATGCGCCGGGCACCAGATGGAATTGAGCATTTCGAAACGCTCAAAAAGAGCTTTGACGATTTTTGATGTGGCCGGATCTGCCGCTCTGTTCAAGAAATCGGCATCAGCGAAGAAAGGCACTGTCGATTTTTGCAGTGCCGCCAGAACTGTACTACCGCGAATGAGATTTTCATTGTCGTATGACTGCAGAAGTTCGGCTGGCCAATTGGTGATGATGGTGTGCTGCGACAGTTCCAAACCCGCCTGAGTGGGTAGGTTGACCACCATAAAGGCTTTCATTCCCCATGTTTCCGTCAGACCTTTCAGAAAGCGGAAAACGTCAAATTGCGTCTTTAGCATTTCAATTTCAGTGACACGCTCCGCATGCGTACTGATAAGTCCATCGGTCTCAGACATGGTCATGGGGCTTTTTCTTTAGGTAGGATAAAAAACAAATAAACCGGCTTCGCAAAACTCCGCCAGAGTATCTACCCAACGGCGAATTTTTTTACAAATCATAGTTGAAGTAAAAAGTCATACATTATCACTTCTGCAAATTTCCAGTCCGAAATTTCAGGAATTAAAGGGATGAGGGAGATATCCGCAGGGATATATCAGTTGCAATTTTGGTCGCGATTTTACAGACGATCGGTGCCAAACTCTCAAGATTTTGAGGAGTAAGCCGATAAGCTGGTCCGGTTACTGACACCGCAGCAGCGAAATCATGACCATCACAGATAATAGGGGCGGCAACGCAATGGATGCCTTCCTCGTGTTCAGCCAGATCGAAACCATAACCACGCACCCTTATGGTTTCGATTTCAGCCAGCAATGCCTTCGGGTTGGTGATGGTGCTTGAGGTAAATGACCTAAACTGAATATTATCAACTGTTTGTTTAAGGCGATCTTGCGCCAACGTTGCAAGGGCCGCCTTGCCAACCCCGGTGCAAAAGACCGGTGATGCGTTGCCAATTTGCGAATGCATGCGAATGGCGCGGTTCCCTTCGACCTTGTCGAGATAGATAACCTCCGTGTCTCTCAATATGCCAAGATGTACCGATTCACCCGTGATCGACTGCAATTCGCGCAGATAAGGCGTTGCCACACTTCTGAGATCATTGCGCGCCCATGCCCTGCCAGCAAACTTCAAGAGGCGCAGACCCGGCACATAGGCTTGATGGGCATCCAGTTCCAGCAATCCCTCCTGCAACAAATGGGTCAATTGCCGATGAACCGTGCCGCGCGGTTGGCCAACGATGTTTAATATCTCGGTGAATCGCAAAGGTTCGGGTGCCATAACAACCAGTTCCAAAAGGGTCATGGCTTTGCCAAGTGTACCGGTTGCGGGTTCTTCCGCATCCACTTTGCCCAAAGATGCGACGTTGTGTTCTAGCATTTGCTTGCACATCCTTTGCCGGAAGCTTGACAGCTTACAAAAGAGCGACGAATAATTCCATTTAGTTGAACATAGTTCCAAATAATGGAATTAACAAGACTTTGTGGGAGTGAATGTCGATGGCGAGGAGCGGCTAATATGCAGCGGACGGGTTTTCCTGATCTGGAGGATGCTGGCATTCTGATTTCCGGAGGTGGTTCCGGCATCGGTGCAGCACTGACCGAGGGCTTTGCGCGTGCTGGCGCCAGAGTAACATTCATCGACATTGCCAAGGCGCCCAGTGAAGCCTTGGCAGCGCGGCTTTCAGCAGAGTGCAAACATCCGATCCACTTCTTGCATGCCGATTTGCGCAATGTCAGCGATACCCAGAAAGCAATTGATGACGCAGGGCGCAACAGGGGGTCGTTCCGCGTGCTCATCAACAATGCCGCCTGGGATGACCGGCACGATATCGAGACGGTGACCGAAGATTACTGGGACAACAATCAGGCAATAAACCTGAAACAGATGTTCTTTGTCACGCAGGCAGCCCTTCCGTATCTGAGACAAGAAAAAGATGCTGCGATCGTCAATTTCTCGTCGATCTCCTTCATGCTCAATATGGGGGATCTCCCCTCCTATGCGGCAGCCAAGGCGGGCATTATCGGCCTGACCAAAAGCCTTGCCGGGCGGCTTGGCCCAGAAAACATTCGCGTCAATTGTATCCTTCCCGGCATGATCGTCACCGAACGCCAGAAGGAACTTTGGCTCACAGAACAGTCAATTGAAGCGACCATGGGCAAACAGTGCCTCAAGCGCATATTGACTGCTGAAGATATTGTCGGCCCCTGCCTTTTCCTGTCGTCCAAGGCAGCATCGGCCATAACATCACAATCCATTATTGTAGACGGAGGAATTTTCTGATGGCGCAGCCCGCATTTGTTGCCGTGGACTGGGGCACCACCAGTTTTCGCATGTGGCTACTCGACAAGGATGGTGGAATCCTTGCTGAGAGACGCAGCAATGAAGGCATGACGACGGCAGCCAGAACAGGTTTTGCTGACGTGTTGAATGCCCACCTTGCCGCAACCGGTGCGCCGGATGATATTTCCGT
Source organism: Agrobacterium sp. (assembly GCF_032092815.1). Taxonomy (GTDB): domain Bacteria; phylum Pseudomonadota; class Alphaproteobacteria; order Rhizobiales; family Rhizobiaceae; genus Agrobacterium. The sequence continues at coordinate 11,437 of NZ_DAMDBP010000008.1, forward strand.
GCTGATTTGCGGCATGGCGGGTGCACGTCAGGGCTGGATCGAAGCCGGTTACATCGACGTGCCTGCGCAGATCGACAACGTGCTGAAAGGTGCCGTTCGTATTCCCGGCGAAAGCCGCGACATTCGCATTCTGCCGGGTCTTGCACAACGCGCCGACACTGCACCTGACGTTATTCGTGGCGAAGAAACCCAGCTTCTGGGTGCGCTGGCCTCCAATGAGGTCAACGCAAACTGCCTCGTCTGCATGCCGGGGACCCATTCGAAATGGGTGACCGTCAAGGACGGCACGGTTGAAGGTTTCTCCACCTATATGACCGGTGAGCTTTTTGAGGTCATTGCCAAACACTCCATTCTTGCCCACGCGGTATCGGAAGGTGAAACAACGACTGGCGAAAACCCGGAATTCATCGCGGCCGTGCGCAAGGCGGTCGAAAACCCGCAGATGGCGACACACCACGTCTTTACCGTCCGCTCCGGCCAGTTGCTGCACGCCCTTTCCGCGACAAACGCCAAGGCACGTCTTTCCGGTATTCTGATCGGGGTGGAAATTGCCGGTGCCCGTTCCCAGGTTTCCAGTGATACACAGGTTGTGCTCGTTGCATCCGGCGGGCTTGGTGAACTCTACAAGGCTGCACTGGCAGCTCTGGACATTTCCTATACGCTCATCGATGCCGATGCCGCCGTCCGCGACGGTCTTTACGCCGCAGCCACGACCATCTGGCCGCATTTGAAAGGTTGATACCCATGCGCATTCCATTTCCATCCATCAAATATCCGCTGGTTGCCATTCTGCGCGGCCTGAAGCCGGAAGAAACCCATGACGTTGTCAGCGCTCTGATCGAAACAGGTTTTCGCGCCATTGAGATTCCGCTGAACTCGCCTGAGCCTTTCAAGTCAATCGAGATTGCTGCCAAGCTCGCGCCAGCCGATTGCCTGATTGGTGCAGGCACCGTGCTGAGCGTTGATGATGTTCAAAACCTCGACAAGGCAGGCGGCAAGCTGATGGTCAGCCCGAATGTCGATGTTGAGGTCATCACTGCTGCGCGCGAAAAAGGCATGGTGACTTTGCCAGGTGTGCTGACACCGACGGAAGCACTGCTGGCTGCCAAGGCTGGTGCGACCGGCCTGAAGTTCTTCCCGGCCAGCATTATCGGCCCTGCTGGTATTGTCGCCATTCGCACCATTCTGCCAAAGGACCTGCTGATTGCGGCCGTCGGCGGCGTGTCGGACAAGAATTTCTCCGATTATACCAAGGCGGGCATTACCGCCTTCGGCCTTGGTACCAGCCTTTACAAACCGGGCCTGACCGCTACGGAAGTCAAGGAACGCGCCATCGTGACGATCAACGCCTATGACGCTGCGATCAAGGAGGCATGATGGCGACGACACATCCTTTTTCTGGTAAGATCCTGGATGAAACGGCGCTGCAGTTGGGCGAAGGCCCAACCTATGATGCGGCAACCGATACGGCCTGGTGGTTCAATATTCTCGGCAAGGAGCTGCATGAATTGCAGCTTACCTCCGGGCGCAAGACCGTGCACAAGCTGCCCTTCATGGCCAGCGTTCTGGCCAGGATCGATGACGAGCGTCAGCTGATCGCATCTGAACATGGTCTGTTCCTGCGCCAGATCGCAACAGGCGAGTTGACCCATCACGCCGACTTCGAACCAGGCATGCCGGGCAACCGTTCCAATGACGGGCGCGTGCATGCTTCCGGTGCATTGTGGATCGGCACCATGGGTAAGTCTGCCGAAGATGGCGCCGGTGGCATTTACCACGTGGCGAACGGCACCGTGACGACGCTGTTTGACAATATCAGCATTCCGAATTCCATCTGCTTTTCGCCAAATGGCACGACTGCCTATTACACCGACACCAAGGTCAACAGGCTGATGAGCGTAGCAGTTGATCCCGCGACCGGCCTGCCGATTGCCAAACCGTCCATTCTGGTGGATGCCAGCGATGACGAGGCCGGCATTGACGGCTCGGTGTGCGACAAGAACGGCGACATCTGGAACGCCAAATGGGGTGCAGGCAGTGTTGCACGCTATAGCGCCAGCGGCCAGCTTCTCGAGCGATACAGTGTTCCGGGCCTGCAAACCACCTGCCCGGCTTTCATTGGCAAGAACGCCGACCGACTTCTTGTAACGTCAGCCTTTGATGGCATGGCGGACGCTGGTCTGGCGCCGGACGCTCTGCAGGGCGCAACCTTCGATCTGGGTATCGAGGTCAATGGCGTACACGACTTTGCCTATCGCCTGAGCTAAACAAAAAGGGCGGCGGAACCTGTGTCCGCCGCCTGTTTTCGATGACTTGCAAAGTCAGGCGTTAGTCGGGGCAATGTCCCGGAAATTGTCGCGCAGGTAACGAAGTGTCGCGCTGGCATCGACAGGTCGGCCAAAAAAGAAACCCTGCCCCATTTCACAGCCAAGACCACGCAGCTTTTCGGACTCGCTACGGTTTTCAATACCTTCCGCCACCACTTCCAGATCAAGTCCATCACACATTGTCACGATTGCCTTGACGATATGCTCGGATGGTCTGTCTGAGGAAATACGCGACACAAAGGCACGATCGATCTTGACCTTATCAAAGGTGAAGTCACGCAGACGACCGAGGCTCGACTGACCAGTACCAAAATCATCCAGCGAAATACGGACACCGGCCTGCTTGAGGTCGGCAATGATTTTGGTTGCCGTTTCAGCAGATGTCATTACCGCAGTTTCGGTAATTTCCAGTTCCAGCCTACTTGGATCAAAACCGGCTCGACCAAGTATAGACAGGATATTGTCAGCGGTGCCTGGATCCATCAACTGCGCCGAAGACAGGTTGAAAGACAGGAACAGATCACGCGGCCATGACAGCGCGGCTTCTATTGCCTTGCGCAGCAGTGTTTCTGACAAGGCATCGATAAAACCACGTTCTTCGGCCAAGGGCACAAAAACACCAGGCGAAACAAAACCCAGATCGGGATCATGCCAACGCGCCAACGCCTCAAAACCGATGACCATTTCATCCGTCAGGCGCACGATAGGTTGAAAATGAACCTCGACCGCATCGGTGATGATGGCGTTACGGAGCGCCTGTTCAAGTTGCGTCGCCCGTTTCATTTCCTGCGCGATTTCGCTGGAATAGACAGTGATCTGGCCGCGACCACGGCGTTTGGAACGATACAAAGCCGTCTCGGCGCTTTTCAGCAAATCCTCGAATTCCTGACCAGCGAAGGGGTAAACCGCAAAACCGAATGACGATGACAGACGCACATTGCGGTCACCCAGATCATAGGGTGCAGACAACACATCCTTGATCATGTGGCCAATGCGTTCGGCACCGGTGCGTTCGAACACCAACGGTAAAATGAAAGCAAATTCATCGCCTTCATGGCGTGTTACCGTTGCACCATCAGGAATACAGGCCTTCAGGCGATGCGCCACCTGGCACAGGATTTCATCGCCAGCCGCCGCACCGAAAAGATCATTGATCGGTTTGAAACCGTCAATATTGGCAATTCCAACAGTAAAAGGGGCTGGATCGCTAGCACGCTCGGCAGCAAGCTGACGGACCTTGTCCCGCAGACGATAGCGATTACCAAGACCAGTCAAAGGGTCGCCATATGCCATAGCCTGCAGCTCATGCTGACTGATCTGCGGGTAGTTTGCTTCCGCCGACTTCATGTTTGCGTCCTAAGGAATCTGCAACGATTTAGCGCACAATGATGCCTATGTCTTAAGAAACATATAGCGTATATTTAAGGGTCATTAAATACGGACATTTCTCAGCAATCGCCCTGTTGAGGCGGTGACGCCCGTGGGACAGCAGCACTTATTGGCTGGCAATTACCGTGGCGGTTGAGTGAAGGAACCGCTTCAAAATGATTTCGATCATGTCAGGGCTGACCGGCTTGAGGATCATGTCATCCATGCCGGCATCCAGGCAGGCGCGACGGTCACCCTCAAAGGCATGGGCAATAACGCCGACCAGCGGTGTATTTTTTCCGGCACCCTCTGAGGCACGGATCCGGCGCGCCAATTCAAACCCATCAAAATCCGGGAGCGTCGTATCGATCAGCACCATGGAGGGGGAAAGCGCTGCAAAGAACCGCAATGCCTCTTCACCAGAACCTGCAACGCGGTAGCTGACATTCAGGTTTTCAAGGATCTGCGAAAATACAATCCTGTTGACTTCGTTGTCTTCCACAACAAGCACGTCGAGCCCGGATGGTGACGTTTCGATAAGAGCCGCTTTCAGGTCACGATCCCATGGGCTCTGCCGCAAGGTGGGAGCGGAGGCTGCATGTGAGGTCGTTGCAAGGAAATTGTAGATGTGCCGCACCAGATCCTGCTGGATCTGGAATGCATCCAGCGTCAACACGGCAAGTCCATACTGCTTGGCAATATCCAATGAAGCATGGCTCATATTGGAATCGACAACCACAAGATCGATGTCCACGCCAGAGGATGCGGCAACATCCAGGAATGTCACCTCTTCGTCAAAGCTGCTTGCTGCGGCATAATCCGCTTCGACGCAGGCAAATACCTGCGATGCGTTGTCGCGAACCCCCTCATCCGGTGAGACGAACAGGATACGGCAGCCCTTGAGACGTGCAGCAAAATCCGGCTCTTCGCGTTTTTCGATTGGCCTGCCCTTGTGTGACGTCTTTACGAAAGGCAAATGCATCATGCCTGGAAGAACCGGCTCACCGGTCTCATCCATGACAGAAAGAGCCGTGACATCTTCCATTGTTGTGACAAGGAAATAACGGCCCGGTTTCCCAACTCTCTGTTTGCGGGTGATGAGCAGGGCGTGCTCACCGTCAATCTTGGTGAGATGTTCGGGGATAGTGCTGCTCTGGCCGGTTTCGAGGATCCTGCGGTCCATGGCATCAATGCGGCTCGCCAGTTCACGCGAATGAATATCGAAAACAGTCCGCCCCAACATGGCTTCTGGCACCACTTCCATCATGTCGCAGGTCGCCTTGTTGACGGCGACATAGGTCAGATTACGGTCCTTGACCACGACGGGGAATGGAATATTGTCGAGAATTTCTTCGGTCAGCTGCAGCCGCTCAAGGTCGGAGCGCCATTGTTCTTCGCGCTTTTTCTGCTCTGAGACATCAGTGATGACACACATGCCGATGCCGGATGGCAGGCGCTTCTTGACGTAACGATACCAACGATCGCCGCTGCGCTTTTCGAGATGTTCGGATCGTTCTTTCCAGTGGGCTGCGAGCCGATCCGCTATCCACTCATCCCGGCTGGCCTTGCGGCCTGACGCAATGTTCTGACTGGAACCTTCCTCGCAATCATAGCGAATTTTCAGGAAATCGCGCAGCCGCATACCGACAAAAACACGCTCGCCAAGCGTGGGCATGTAGTGGGTAATATGGCGGCTAACGAAGGTAATGATATCGTTCTTGTCATACACAATGACGGCAGTCATCAATGCATCACACACAGTTTCCAGCAGTGAGGTTTGGATGTCTACGTCTTGCGACGTCACATCAGTCATTGCTGCTCCCCACGCCTATCATCCTCCAGCCACAAGGGCATTCCGAAAATTTATAAAACAACCAATATCGTGCACGGGGCCGCGAACGGTGAAATTGCTGAGAAACATACCGGGCAGAACTTGAAGCAAAGCTGTCATTTTCAAAATCGGTGACCCTCCGGTTGACCACCCAATGCTTTGACGGAAAATAGTATCCCGTAATCATTTCAAGTTGTTGCGAGACTACCGCTTTTGTCTTAAGCGATACTTAATGGCGCGGGAACCCGTGCATAAGAGGCCTTGGATATACGATTTTTCTTTTCCCGCAGGGCCAAATTCACGACAATAGAATCATGTCCATAAAACAGCTTTCAGAAACGCTCATCAATCAGATCGCCGCTGGCGAGGTCATCGAACGGCCCTCCAGCGCGGCCAAGGAAATGATCGAAAATGCGATCGATGCCGGCGCAACGCGCATCGAGATTGCCACATCGGGCGGCGGAAAAAGCCTTATTCGCATTACCGACAACGGCTCGGGCATGAGCCCTGACGATCTGGCGCTGGCCATCAAGCGCCATTGCACCTCGAAAATCTCGCAGACGCTTGACGATATTCGCACGCTTGGTTTTCGTGGTGAGGCGCTGCCGTCGATCGGTTCGGTGGCGAAACTGACCATTACCAGTCGCCAGCATGGCTCCGATCAGGGATCTGTGGTGGCTGTGACCGGCGGTAAAGTTGCAGATGTACGCCCGGCGGCGGCCAATGTTGGGACCGTTGTCGAAGTGCGGGACCTGTTTTTTGCGACCCCTGCGCGCCTGAAATTTCTCAAAAGCGAGCGGGCGGAAACAGCAGCTATTACCGAAACGGTCAAACGCATGGCCATTGCGTTTCCCAATATTCGTTTCGTGCTATCCGGCACCGACCGCTCGACCCTCGAACTTCCAGCAACGGGGGGCGATGCACTGGCCCGAATGGGCCAGATTCTGGGGGCAGATTTCCGCGACAATGCCATTGCCATTGATGCCGCCCGTGAAGATGTCGCTCTGTCCGGCTTTGCAGGGGTACCCACCTTCAACAGGGGCAATTCCGCGCATCAATATATGTTCGTGAACGGCCGTCCGGTTCAGGACAAGCTGCTGCTCTCAGCCATTCGCGGCGCTTATGCCGAAACGATACCGCATGGGCGTTACCCGGTTGCCGTCCTGTCACTGACACTTGATCCTGCGCTCGTCGATGTCAACGTCCATCCGGCGAAATCGGATGTGCGGTTCCGTGATCCGGGCCTTGTGCGCGGCCTGATTGTTGGTGCGATCCGCGAGGCGCTGGCCCGCGAGGGTGACCGCGCCTCCACCACGGCCACCAGTGGCATGATGAGCGCGTTCCGGCAGGGTTTCCAGCCGACACAGGCTGCCAGACCGCAATCCGCCGCACCGTGGGCTGCGGCCACATCACCCACGCGCCCCTTCGCCTATCAGCCGGCCACGGGCTTCGCAGAAAGCAGGCAGGCCGAATTTATCGACATGACCTCGCCGACAGCTCGGCAGGAAACGGCAAATAGTTTTGCAGAACCTGCACCCGAAAGCCTTGCAACATCCAACTATCCGCTGGGTGCGGCACGTGCACAGATCCATGAAAATTACATCGTCGCGCAGACAGACGATGGGCTGGTGATCGTTGACCAACACGCCGCCCATGAACGCCTGGTGTTTGAAGAGATGCGCAAGGCGCTGCACTCGCGTCGCCCACCATCTCAGGCTCTGCTGATCCCTGAAATCATCGACCTGCCAGAGGAAGATTGCGACCGATTGATGGAACATGCCGAAGGCTTTGATGGTCTGGGGCTGGCAATCGAGCGATTTGGACCCGGTGCCATCGCGGTTCGCGAAACACCGGCGATGCTGGGCAAGGTGGATGCGCAGGGGCTGGTAAAACAGCTGGCCGATGAAATCGCAGAATGGGATACCGCCTCTACCCTGCATAACAAGCTGGAATATGTGGCTGCCACAATGGCTTGCCACGGATCGGTGCGATCCGGCCGTCGCCTGCGGCCCGAAGAGATGAATGCCCTGTTGCGACAAATGGAAAACACCCCCGGTTCCGGCCAGTGCAACCATGGGCGGCCAACCTATATCGAGCTGAAACTGTCCGACATCGAGCGGCTGTTTGGCCGGAGCTAGGCAATTTTCTAACCACTGGTATTTCAGGCCGGTGGAGATTAAGACATAAAGACAAACAGGTCAGCCAAACACAGCGCTGACCTCAAAAACGCGATGGAGACAGCGGATGAACCGGTTTGAAGGCAGCGGCAGCCGCGAAGCGAAGATCAAATATCTGGATGGCGATTATCAGATCGTGACCAATGGCACCTTTGTGACCTGTGCCATGACGGGCAAACAGATCCCTCTGGACGAGTTGCGCTACTGGAGCGTGGCACGGCAAGAACCTTATGTGGACGCCGCCGCATCGCTCGAAGCAGACAAGATTGCTGGCGTTCTGCCAAACCAGAAACGTCAGGTGCTCTAGGCCTACTCAATTGCCCTTGTTTTTGAGAAGACGGGTGCGGCAGTTTTCAATTGCCGTATCGATCATGTCGGATGCGGTCTGCGGATCATCGAACACCATTTCGATTTCGATGACCTGGCTGCGCCGGAAGAGTTCTTCGGCTTTGCCGTGAACCCCTTTCAGACGCACGGAATCCTTGGCCGTGGTGACCAGTAAAAGCTGCTGTTTGTCTGCCAGCGCCAAAAGGTCGGCAATCTCGTCTTCCTCAAATGCATGATGGTCGCTGAATGAGCGCCGCTCGATGATGTTGCCGCCGAGACTCTCGACCGTCCTGTAAAACTTGTCCGGATCTGCGATGCCGGCATAGGCAAGTACACGTGCACCGACAAAACCCGGCGGAATGACCGGCTGGATAGCCGCGACAAAAATGGTCTTTCCCGCCCGTGCTGCCTTGCGCACCAGTGGATCGGCCGCCTCACCACTTCCCACTTTCAGGATTGCGGAAAGCTGCTGCATCTGTTCCTTGATCGGAGCACGCACCGGGCCTGATGGCACCATGCAGCCATTGCCGATACCGCGAACACTGTCTATCACTACCAGCGCGTAATCCAACGTCAGACGTGCACTCTGAAAGCCGTCATCCATGATGATGAGATCGGCGCCAGCTTCAACAAGGCGGCGCGCGCCATCCACCCGTCGTCGTGAAATGACAGTCATGGCATGATCGACCAGCAATAGGGGTTCATCGCCGACATCGGCTGCGCGGTGGCGGGGTTCAACCAGCGTTGTGACATCCAGCGTGCCGCCGTAGCCACGACTGAGAAACCCGGGCTTCAAGCCCTTTTCAACGGCAGCCCTGGCAATTGCGATGGCGGTCGGTGTTTTGCCCGCGCCACCAACCGTAAAATTGCCGATGCAGATGACCGGAACAGTGACCGATGGGCGGTTTTCGCGGCGCATTCGTTTGCCCGCAATCCAGCCGTAAACCCAGGAAAGGGGTTTGAGTGCATACGCCTGCCAGCCCGCTTTCCTCCACCAGAAGGGCGGTGCTTCCGAAATCATCTTGTCGCTCCTACCGAATACCCTATCTGCCAATATCGGATTGAAACGATAAAATATACTAAAGTGACGAAACGTGAGCCTGGAGGTCTGTTTGCAGACGGTTAAATTGCAGCCCGGTGCGGCAAAAGCGGCTCCAGCGCCGTGATGTCAGGCAGGCAATAATCACTGTCATCACTCAGGCTTTGCGGCGAACCAGTGCCAGTCAAGACGGCAACCTTCAAAGCCGCCCCAGCGCTTTTTGCCATATGCAAATCGTGATTGTTATCTCCAACCACCGCGACCTGTGACGGTGACAGGTTCACCGCCTCACAGAAACCTAATACCATGCCAGGCTGCGGCTTGGTGCCAAAACCGCTGTCATAACCAGCGATGAAATCGATATGCTCTTCGAAATCAAAGCGACGGGCCGTCTCGCGGATCGAACGCTCGTTGTCGCTGGAAGCAATGCCGATGCGAAAGCCGCGCTCACGCAGACGTCCGAAGAACGCTCTTAGATCGGTAACCGGGACAGAATCCGCAGCCGCGCTGGTAAACAAGGCGTCGAGACGTCTGGTCAATTCACCGATTTCATACGGCGAGCCAGCCGCAACCAGACCGGCGGCAACTTCGTGGGTATTACCAGCAGCCAACAGGCTGTCAGCCTGAACTTTTCCGCTCACAGGGTCCATGCCGCAGGCCAGAAGCAACCTGTCCGCCAAATCAGGATCACCCATGGACGCGATACGGGCGAGCTCCCGGTTCACGGGTCCCCAGCTTGCGTCATAACCCAGTAGGGTTCCATCCTTGTCAAACAGAATACCGGCTATGGACTGCGTGTCTTTGTTCAATGGAAAAACCGATCTTAAAATAGAACCTCGGCAACAAACCTGCCAGGGCGGAAAGACATGTGACGAGGCGTGTGATTAAAGCGCGTTGCCAGCTCTAACCGCCAAAACGCATCGCGCCCGCAGCGATATCTCAGCCAGTTGCCACATTTCTCGGCATCAACTTGGCAGTCACGATCAATGGAGCGATGTAGGGCTCAAGACCCTTGAGCGTTGATGATAGTGCGCCACGCATATCCTGAATGACCCGGTCGCCGGCATCCATCATCTTGTAACGCTCATTGTCGTTGACCATCAAATAATGAACGGCCTTGGCCAGCATCTCGACATCACGGACGATACGCCCACCGCCGGCCCGCAGCAGCTTCTGATAAGCTTCGCGGAAATTCTGCACATGAGCACCAGACAGCACCGCGCAGCCCAACATGGCTGGCTCCAACGGGTTTTGCCCGCCCTCGCCTGTCAGCGAGCGGCCAACAAAGGCAATTTCCGTCAGGCGAAGGTAAAGCCCCATTTCGCCGATGCTGTCACCCAGAAACACATCTGTTTCCGGCGTTATCACATCGTTGCGGCTACGACGCGCTACAACAAGGTTCATTTCCTTCAACTGCGCTTCAATCGCATCGGCTCTGTCTGGGTGACGCGGCACGATGATCGACAATTGCCCATTTCGCGCCTTGATGGCGTTGTGAACCGTTCCGGCGATTTTTTCTTCGCCTTCAAAGGTCGAGATTGCCGCCCAGGTCTTGCGCAAACCGATCTGCTGGCGGTAACGCTCCAGCAGTTCCTGATCCACCGGTGGTGGATCAGTATCGCCCTTGAGGTTGCCTGAAGTCATCACCGGCCAGGCACCGAGATCACGGAAGCGCTCGGCGTCCAGATCAGACTGCGCAATAACCAGTGACATCTTGTTGAAAATGGTTTCAGCAAAATCGGCATGCGATTGCCAACGAGCAAAAGAACGATCCGACATGCGGGCATTCACCCGGATTTGCGGAATGTGGGCCTGCTCCAGTTCCATCATCGTCACGGGCCAGACTTCCGATTCCGCGGTGATAGCAGCATCCGGGTGCCAGTAACTGATGAAACGTTTTACCGCGATTTTGATATCGAGCGGCACATATTGATGAATGACGTCATTGCCAAGTCTGGAGCGGCAAAGTTCTGCTGAGGTGACCGTTCCGGTGGTCAGCAACACGTGAATTTCGCGTTTGCGGATTTCACGGATCAGGGGAATGAGTGCCATTGTTTCGCCAACGCTGGCAGCGTGGAACCAGATGAGCGGGCCTCTGGGGCGCTCTATACTGGCGTAGCCAAAGCGTTCCAGCTTACGGCTGCGATCTTCCTTTCCCTTCACTGCCCGATAGGTGAGATAAGGACCGGCAAACGGATAAGCCGCCATGCCTGCCAACCGGTAACCGGAAAGTGCAACCCGCGCAATTCGGCTCTTCATGACGGTATGCCTTCAATCCGTGCGCCCAATGGTGCGATCCCCTGCAAGGTGTTTTGATTGGAACTTTCTGTCTTATCGAAATGCGTCAATAATTGTGCCGACCCGAATCTTTTCGTTCATTTGCGGCAAAAATATTCAAATACGGCATGGAAGTTTTCACACCCATGCCGTGTGATTCTTTGGAATATATTACAGCATAATTCGGGCTCTTTAAGACTAACGCCCGTTATTTCGCGCTCTGCGGATCAAGAAGTCTGTGCATATGCACTATAAAGTAGCGCATATGGGCATTATCCACAGTCTGCTGCGCCTTTGCTTTCCAAGCCGTCAGTGCAGAGGCGTAGTCCGGGAAGATACCAACGATATCCAACCCGTTCAGATCGCGGAATTGCACATCTTCAAGACTTTCAAGCTCGCCGCCAAAAACGAGGTGCAGAAGTTGTTTTTTTTCACTGGATTCGGTCATTTTCTTTTATCTCTTGCCATGTGATCTGGTCCCTTTCCTGTGCGGGATTTCAGCACAAAGGTCAACTGGTACATGGCTTCACAAAGCGTTCAGAAGACCTGCCAGCACGGTTTCACTTGCCGCGCACAAGGGAGGGTGGCTAACCACCGATTTGTTATAGAGTATGGGCGAACCGTCGAGGTTGACGAGACGACCACCGGCACATTGCAGAATGAGATCGGCGGCAGCCAAATCCCAGTCGTGCGAACCGGTACGCACCAGTGTACCATCGATACGACCATCTGCCACCATGGCCAGGCGATAGGCCAGCGACGGCACGTGTTTGATGCGGTTGATGGCCTGGGCGCTTTTCTTTGACAGATCGGCGACAACATCTTCAGGTGCGGCAATATTCAGGACAGGCGCCGGAAACGACACAGTAATCGCCTGACCGTTTCTTTGCGCAACGCCGTCTTTGGCGGCCACAAATTCTTCCTTCAGCGCCGGCGCGACCAGCACACCGGCAACAGGTTCACCATCATGCACCACCGCAACGCTGACACACCACGTATCCAGCCCTGAGATGAACGCTCGCGTACCATCAATTGGATCAACGACAAATACGGTTTTGCGGCTCAGGCGGTCATGTCCGTCTTCGGTCTCTTCCGACAACCAGCCATAATCTGGTCGGGCCGTGCGCAGCATTTTTTCCAGCACGGCATTGGCGGCGTAGTCAGCGGCACTGACGGGAGAGCGACCTTCATTCTTCCACCAGACCTCCGGTTTGTTGCCGAAATAGCCAAATGCCACCTCGCCTGCCTGCCGTGCGGCATCAACAATAAGCGCGAGGTCGGCTTGCCAGTTGTTATGCACTGCCGTCATTGTTTTATCGCTATCTGCTTTGCCGGTTCAACGACCGGCAAGCGTCATGCCCTCAATGGCCAGAGTTGGTGCTGCGACACCGTATTTGCGGTCAACGTCATTGGCTGGCGTTACCCGCATGAACATGTCCTTGAGGTTGGACGCAATGGTCACCTCGGACACGGGATAGGACAATTTGCCGTTTTCGATCCAGAAGCCTGTCGCACCGCGGCTATATTCGCCGGTGATCATGTTGACCCCCTGGCCGATCAGTTCCGTCACATAGAAACCGTTGCCAACGCTGGCGATCAGCTCTTCCGGCGAGACATCGCCCGGCTCCAGCGCCAGATTGGTCGAACCGGGGGTAACGGTCGTGCCGCCACGAACGCCACGGCCATTGGTTTCGAAACCACCGATTTCTTTTGCAGCAGACGTAGACAGGAACCAGTGCTTGAGCACACCATCCTCGATCATGACAAGACGTTCGCCGCGAATACCTTCACCATCAAACGGGCGGGACGAGGAGCCGCGCACGATCTGCGGATCGTCGGTGATCGACAGGCCGCTTTTCAATACCTGCTGGCCCATCTTGTCGCGCAGGAAGCTGGTTTTTCTGGCAACCGATGCGCCATTGATGGCACCAGCGATATGGCCGACAAAGCCGCGTGCCACACGCGGATCAAACACCACGGTCAGATTTTTGCCAGTATCGGCCTGACGTGGATTCAGGCGTTCAACCACCCGCTCACCGGCGCGACGGCCAATCTCTTCGGCATTATCGAGATCGGAAAAATAAAGACGGGTGTCGAAATCATAGTCGCGCTCCATCTTCGTTCCCTCGCCGGCGATAACGCTGACGGAGCGGCTGAAACGGCTGCCCATATAGCTGCCTGCGAAACCATGTGAGGTGACAAGAACAAGCCCGCCCATGCCGGTTGAAGCACCGGCGCCGGATGAATTGGTCACGCCCTTGACGGCAAGCGCGGCATCTTCCATCGCAAGCGCGGCTTCCCGCAGCGCATCGGCCGAAACTTCGGTCGGATCGAACAGATCGAGATCGTCGTATTTTCCAGCGAGACGCGCTTCGTCTGCGAGGCAAGCAAAGGGGTCTTCAGGGGAAACACGCGCCATCGCAACTGCACGCTCGGCGAGGGTCTTCAGATCAAAACCGGGATTGGCCGAAACACTGGCCACCCTGTTTCCGACAAATACGCGCAGCGCAAAATCATCGCTTTCAGACGATTCCGTGTTTTCAACCTTACCGAGGCGAACACCAACAGAATGCGAACGGGAGCGGACCACAACGGCGTCTGCCTTGTCGGCGCCAGCCTGCTTGGCAAGATCAACCAACTGGCTTGCACGGTCGAGAAGAGTGGAGGAGTTGATTTCTGAGGACATTATTTCGCCTTTCGTTACGCTCCATTTATTGACCGGTGCGCAGATCATCAAGGGTAAAGGAAAATCTGGCGCGTAAAATCAGGTCTGGATTGCAGCCCTGTTCTGCGACACCACGATTTTGACACGTGTCATATCCGTCCTTCCCGGCGGCGGTGGTACAGTTCGATCTGGGTTTCGATCTGCCGTTTGAGGTCATCCTTGACCGAAGCCGTTTCTTTCAAAACTTCTTCCGCCTTCATAAAATCCATGACGCGGAAACGGTTTACCGGTGGTCGCAGGAAAATATGCGGCGGGTTGAGCTTGAGTTTTGCAGCGATGGCCGAGTGCATCATCAACTGGCTTGCCCCAAAAAGACTGTCGATACGGCTGGGAATGGTCGCGCCGTCGCCTTCCGGTCCACCGACCACATCCACCCCGATCACAATATCGGCATCATCAAGCAGCGGTTCATAAGGAACGGGGTTGAAGATGCCGCCGTCAATCATCACCCGACCATTAACGCGCACCGGCATAAACAGGGCGGGAATGGCGGATGATGCAGCCAGCGCCGTGCAGATGTCACCTTCGCTCACCACGGCTTCACATTGGCCGTAATAATCGGTGGTCACGACCTTCAGGGGTGTTGGCAGCTTTTCAAAGGTCTTTGGAATAGCCTGCGGCAGCAAGGCTTCAAGAATAAGCTCGAGATTGAACTGCCCAAGCCGGAAACCATCGACAGGATGGCGCATGGTGGCCGGCCCAAGGCTCCAAAGGCGGTTTGCGACACTGCCCTTTCGCCCCATCAGATCAATCGTGTAACGGCGAATGTCATCGCCCTTCATGCCGGCAGCGTAACCCGCGCCGAAAATGGAGCCGATGGAAGCGCCCGCGACAGCAACCGGCTTGATGCCCAGCTCATCCATCGCTTCGATGATGTTGATATGGCAAATACCGCGCGCACCACCGCCGCCAAGGGCAATGGCAAATCGCGGCTCGCTTACAACGGGGACTGGATGAGAAGGCGTTTCCTGCATTTTGAGAGCGTCCTTCACACCAGCCGTTACATGCCCTGTTGCATTGTCAGTGAGAGGCGGTTTTCCGGGTCATGACAACCGCATCCCGTCACGGTTCGTAACGATAGAAATGCATCTTTGTATCGCCAAAGGTGCGCTGCTCCAGCGGTTTGAAGACTGGGGACACGCTGACCACGACATCACCGCGCTCTTCAAGAATAGCGAGCGCACCCGGCACCAGCCAGCCACCTTCATGCGCAGCCACAAATGCCTTTTCGCCGTGCCCCTGCCCGTAAGGAGGGTCTGCGAACAGCACATCAAATGGCTCGATATTGTTGACGCCGCCAAGTTTGGTGGCATCGCGGCGCAAAATGCGTGCACGGCCATGCAGGCCGAGTGCATCGATATTTTCCCAAAGCAGTCCACGGCCTTCAACGCCATTTTCCACAAACAGCGCAATACGACAGCCGCGCGACAGGGCCTCAAGGCCGACGGCACCCGTGCCTGCGAACACATCGAGAATACGCGTGCCATCCAGAGATTCCGGATAGGCATGGCTCAATATGTTGAACAGGCTTTCACGGGTTCTGTCGATTGTTGGACGAATGCTGTTTGATTTTGGGGCCGCCAAGCTACGGCCACGAAACTCACCGCCTACGATCCGCATTCCGTGTCATCCCTTTGCCACCTGAAGGCCTGCCGCCAGGTCCCTTCCCAGGACCTTTGCCGCCAGGTTTTCCCCCAGACCCTTTACCATCGAACTTACCGCGTGCAGCGCCACCTTCGGAGCGCTCGCCGCGTGGTTTACCAAAACCGGGCTTGCCGCCGCGTGGCTTGTCACCAAATGGGCGTTCGCTACGTTCACTGCGCTCACCACGGGCCGGACGGTCACCGAATGGTCTGTCGCCACGTGCAGGTCTATCACCACGGGCTGGGCGCTCAGAGCGCTCACCGCGTTCGGCACGATCTCCGCGTGGCGGACGATCACCAAAAGGTTTGTCGCCGCGTGGTGGACGGTCACCAAACGGTCTGTCACCACGCGCAGGTCTATCACCACGAGCTGGACGCTCGGAACGTTCACCGCGTATCGGGCGGTCTCTGAACGAGCGCTCTTCGCGCGGACGGTCACCAAAGGAACGTTCGCTGCGCTCACCGCGCGCCGGGCGGTCACCGAATGGCTTGTCGCCACGGGATGGCCTGTCACCACGTCCACGACCGCGCTCTTCATCACGCGGCGGGGAGTCGGAACGGATCCACTCACCCTCGTCGTCGGCATGGCGGACAACGCTGCGACGTGCCTCTTCCTGAGCGGAAGGCTGCTTGAACAGAAGCTCAGCTTCGGCACGCGCCGATGTCTTGCGTGCCTTGCCATCGCGGGTTGGCTTTGCACCAGGCGCCATCCAGACATTGGCTGTACGGCTGCTGCCCATTGGCGGACGCGCTGGACGGCGATCATCACCATCGTCGTCGTCACGACCCTTTGCGCCGAATTTCGAACCCGGCTTGGAACCGAATTTGCCGGCAGGCTTGTCAGAACGTTTCGTGTCGAGGCGGCCGAGCACACGCTCGCGACCCTCACGCTTGTCGCCGGATCTGGCAGGTCGTCCACCTTCGTCACCATCGGTGCGCTTTGCCCACTCGCCCTTTGCAGGACGGGCGGCAGGTGCTTCCTCTTCGTCGCCAGCGACATGGTCATTATAAAGCGGCGCTTCGAAATTGGCGCCAGCTGCTTCAATTAGACGTGGGCCCAACTGGTCACGCAGCATGCGGCCACGCACCTCAATAACCTTGCCTTCCGGCAGATCACCAAGCTGGAAAGGACCGTAGGAAATACGGATCAGGCGGTTAACCTCAAGGCCGAGGGCACCGAGAACGTTCTTGATTTCACGGTTCTTGCCTTCGCGAAGACCCATGGTAATCCAGACGTTGTGGCCCTGCGTACGGTCCAGCGTCGCTTCGATTGCGCCGTAGAGCACACCGCCGACGGCAATGCCATCCTTGAGCTTGTCGAGTGCGGCCTGGTCAACTTCACCATGGGCGCGCACGCGGTAACGGCGCAGCCAGCCAGTGGTTGGCAGTTCGAGGACACGCGACAGACCACCATCATTGGTCAGCAGCAGCAAACCTTCGGTGTTGATGTCGAGACGGCCGATGGAGAGAACACGCGGCAGCTCTTCCGGCAGATTGTCAAATACGGTGGGGCGACCCTCAGGGTCGAAGTTGGTGGTCACCAGACCAGCAGGCTTGTGGTAGAGCCACAAACGTGTGCGCTCGGCACCACGGATTGGCATGCCATCCACTTCGATCGTGTCATCAAGCGTTGCATTGACGACGGGCGATTCGAGTTTGACGCCGTTCAGCGAAACGCGACCTTCCATGATCATGCGCTCAACATCACGTCGCGAAGCAACCCCGGCACGCGCCATGATCTTGGAAATACGCTCCGGCTTACCGGTCGGCGCATCCGCATCCACCTTCGCAGATGCTGACTTCTCGAAGGACTGTTTTTTCGCTACCGGCTTGCCATCGGGCTTGCCAGGCTTGCGATCACGGTCGAATTTCTTGTCACCACCGCGCTTCGGCTTGTCTTTGAATGTCATTTGTTGTTTGCCTGTTGTTTGCCGTGTCCTATCAGTTCAAACGGCCGTGGTTAAGAGGAAATTGCAGACAATGGCGGAAACAATGCATTTCATGGACCTTGCCTTTGCGGTTGCGCAAGAGGCTGGTGAAAAGCAGGAGGTTCCAATTGGCGCTGTGGTGGTCCTCGATGGTTATGTTATCGGCAGTTCGGGAAATCGCACCCGGGAACTGAACGACGTGACGGCACATGCCGAAATCATGGCGATTCGTATGGCATGTGAAGCATTGGGGCAGGAACGGCTGAGTGGCGCAGACCTGTATGTTACCCTTGAACCATGCACGATGTGCGCTGCCGCCATCTCTTTTGCACGCATTCGAAGACTGTATTACGGCGCGGAAGACCCCAAGGGCGGCGCCGTCGATAATGGAGTGCGCTTTTATCAGCAGCCAACCTGCCATCACGCGCCCGATGTATATTCCGGTATTGGTGAAGTTTCGTCCGCGCAGCTGCTTCGGGATTTTTTCCAGAGCAAACGCGAAGATTGACTTCAAGCGATGTCACGCTGCGCCAACAGCTGCAGCGTGAAACCTTAGTCATTCATTATTGGAATGGCATCCACCAGTTGCTGCCCTTCTTGGCAGCAGCGGCTTCCTTCTTCAGGCGCTTGGCCTTCTTCTGTTCTGGTTCGCCCAGATCGCTCAATTCTTCCTGCGAAGCAGAACGGTAGCCTGCTGGCGGGTCAGTGAGGTATTTGCGCTGGCCGTTGACAGAATTGCCGCCAGAGGCTTCGGCCTTGGCCTGACGGAAGGCCTCCCACTTCTGGCTTTCGGTCAACTGGCCATTGGTGCCATTGCCTGCCAAAAGCGGCGAACGGTAGTTCGGATTGTTCTTGTTGGCTTCCGCTTCTGCGCGCAGGCGCTCGCGGGTTTCTTCCGGTGCTTCAACCCATTGCGGGTTGTTTTCGCGGCTGGCCAAGGTCTGCTGTGGCTGGTTGAGCTGGCGTGTGCTTGCATTGGCAGGCACCACGAGGCCCGGACGCGGCGTGTATTTCAGATTGCGGTTTTCCTGGTTGCCGGTCAGCGACACGGACGAACCCAGATCTTCAACAAGCTGCTCCATGGAGGATTTGCCCGTACCATAGGTCGGACTGCCGGTACATGCACTCAAGGTCAGGCAAGCGGTGAGAACACCTGCGATACCGCCGGACATGCGTAAACCTTGCATCATCTTCATCGAACCCTTCCAGCCAAGCCGAAACATAGGACATAGCCATTTTGCATGGCAATGCTGCGAAAATCCGGCCATTTTCAGGCAGGTTTACCGGATGAAGCACCAAAGTGCAATTCATCCGGTCATTTTCCTTACTTTACTGCGGCCAATTCACGCAATGCCGCAGCATCACGGGCTGACACGTCAGGGTACTGCGGATCAGAACCGACATCTGCCGTGATGCGCCATGAACGGGCGCATTTCGTGCCTTCTGCCAGCTTCTGCTCAACAGAAACCTTGGAGACTTCGGGCAGACGGAAGTCATCCGCCGCGCCCTCACCCGTGACAACCGAGATGGCCGAGGTGATGCAGATTTCCGCAAAATCCTGGCCTTCAAGCGCCTTCAGCAGGTCCGGATCGGCCACATGCACGACCGGAGCCGCTTCCAGCGAAGAACCGATACGCTTCTCACGGCGTTCGATTTCCAGAGCGCCGGTGACGACGGTACGAACCTTGCGGATCTTGTCCCACTTGGCCGCAAGCGCATCGTTTTTCCATTCCGCTGGCACAGTTGGGAACTGCTCCAGGTGAACGGATTCACTCTGTGGATAACGCGACAGCCATGCCTCTTCGGTGGTGAATGGCAGCATTGGCGCGAGCCAGCTCACCAGGCAATCGAACAGCTTGCGGATAACCGCCAGCGATGCACGACGCTTGAGCGACGATGGCGCGTCGCAATAAAGCGTGTCCTTGCGAACGTCGAAATAGAATGCCGACAGCTCGACATTCGAGAAATCGATCAGTGCACGGGCAATCTTCTTGAACTCGAACGAGTCGTAACCTTCGCGGACAACCTTATCCAGCCCAGCCAGACGGTGCAGCATCAACTGCTCCAACTCGGGCATGTCGGCATAAGCAATGTCTTCACCGGTGTCGTGGGCCAGCGTACCAAGCATCCAGCGGATGGTGTTACGCAGCTTGCGATAGGCATCGATATTTGTCTGGATGATGGCCTTGCCCAGACGCTGGTCTTCCCAGTAGTCGGTGGTCATGACCCACAGACGCAGGATATCAGCGCCGGATTCCTTCATCACGTCCTGCGGAGCGACAACGTTGCCAAGCGACTTGGACTGCTTGCGACCCTGCTCGTCCATGGTGAAACCGTGGGTAACGACGGCCTTGTAAGGCGCACGGCCACGCGTTGCGCAGCTTTCCAGCAGCGACGAGTGGAACCAGCCGCGATGCTGGTCGGAACCTTCCAGATAGACATCGGCTGGCCATTTCAGGTCAGGGCGATCTTCCAGCGTGAAGGTGTGCGTGCAACCACTGTCGAACCAGACGTCAAGGATATCCATGACCTGGTGCCACTTGGCATGATCATGTTCATTGCCGAGGAAACGATCCTTGGCGCCCTCTGCAAACCATGCATCCGCACCCTCAACCTCGAAAGCTTCAAGGATGCGGGCATTGACAGCATCGTCGACCAGCACTTCGCCCTGCTCGTCTGCAAAAACAGCGATAGGAACGCCCCAGGCGCGCTGACGCGACAGCACCCAGTCAGGGCGGTTCTCGATCATGGCGCGCAGGCGGTTCTGGCCGGAAGCCGGTACAAAGCGGGTGTCGTCGATGGCCGAAAGCGAACGCGAGCGCAGCGTGGTGCCGTCGCCCAGTTCCTTGTCCATGTAAACGAACCACTGCGGCGTGTTGCGGAAGATGACCGGCTTCTTGGAGCGCCAGCTATGCGGATAGCTGTGCTTCAGGCGGCCGCGTGCAAACAGGTTGTTGCCCGCGATCAGCGCCTTGATGACACGGTCGTTGGCGTCGCCCTTCTTGCCGTTGTCGTCCATGACGCGGGCTGGACCACCTTCTGCAGACGGACCAAAGCCCGGCGCATCTTCTGTGTAGAAACCGTCATCGCCAACCGGGAACGGGATTTTAGACGAGATGCCGCGCGCTTCCAGCTTGGCGGCATAGGCCATCCACGCATCAAAGTCTTCGCGACCATGGCTTGGTGCAGTATGCACAAAACCGGTACCGGCATCGTCGGTGACGTGATCGCCATCCAGCAGCGGAACCGGGAAATCATATCCCAGTGCGGCCAGCGGATGGGCACAGGTGATCGATGCAAGCTCGTCTGCCGTGACACCACGCAGCAACTTGAACGTTACCTTGGCCTTGGCTGCAGCATCATCCGCCAGACGGGTGGAGAAGATGAGCTTTTCGCCGGGCTGCGGACCAAAATCATTGGTGGCCGTTTCAACCTCATAAAGACCATATGGGAAACGCGACGAGAAGGAGATCGCGCGGTTACCCGGGATCGTCCAAGGTGTGGTCGTCCAGATCACAACAAAGTTGTTCTTCAGGTCGGCCGGGCCTTCGACAACCGGGAACTTCACCCAGATCATGTCGCTTTCAACATCGGCATATTCGACTTCAGCTTCAGCCAGAGCCGTGCGCTCGACAACCGACCACATGACCGGCTTGGAGCCGCGATAAAGCTGACCGCTCTTGGCGATTTTCAACAATTCGCCAGCGATCCGCGCTTCCGAGTGGAAGTTCATGGTCGTGTAGGGGTTTTCAAAATCGCCTTCGATACCGAGACGCTTGAATTCCTCAGACTGCTTCGCGATCCAGCCAGATGCGAAATCACGGCATTCCTTGCGGAATTCGTTGATCGGAACCTCGTCCTTGTTCTTGCCCTTGGCACGGTAGGCTTCTTCGATCTTCCACTCGATCGGAAGGCCGTGGCAATCCCAGCCCGGAACATAGTTACTGTCAAAGCCACGCATCTGGAACGAGCGGGTGATGACGTCCTTGAGGATCTTGTTCAGCGCGTGGCCGATGTGGATGTTGCCGTTTGCATAAGGAGGGCCGTCATGCAGCACGAACTTCTCACGCCCTGCGGCCGAGGCACGAAGGCGCTTATAAAGGCCCATTTCCTGCCAGCGTTTTACCGTTTCCGGCTCTTTCTGCGGCAAGCCTGCACGCATCGGGAAATCCGTCTGCGGCAAATAGAGCGTGGAGGAATAGTCTAGTTTTTCTGCGGTGTCGTTCATAACCGTACCGTTACTGAGGCGCCCTCAGGGGGTCGCGTCGTATTGATTTTGATAAACAAAAGCGGAAAGCGCCTCGACAAGCGCCGACATCCCGGACCTTCCGGCTGTTACAGCGGGCGGAAGGCCGGGCCAATAATTCGGGATATGAACGTCAACCGATATTGGTACATGGTGCCGGTTCTTTAAGCGCTTTCAGCCCATTTGAAAAGAGAATAGATGGCATTGGTGCATCAAAGCACAGCAGCGCGCCGAAAAAATGCACGAAAACCTTCTTTGGCGCGCTGAAACTGCGCATCCTCTTCAGAACGCGATCCTAGCATCCAGTTCGCCCAACGGACGCACACCAGACAGAAGCGCCCGCGCCTCTTCCTCGTCCCGTTTGATCTGCGCAACCAGTGGCTCCAGCCCATCAAACTTCAGTTCATCCCTGAGATGACCGAAGAAGGATACGGAACAGGTTTCGCCGTAAAGGTCACCCGAAAAGTCAAACACAAATGTTTCGAGCAGGGCAGCGCCATTTTCCGTAACCGTGGGGCGATACCCGAAGCTGGCCACGCCATCATGAAGCGTTCCATCGGCGCGGCGGAACCGCACGGCATAAATGCCAGCTTTCAGTGCCGTTTCAGGCGGCAGCGCCATGTTGGCAGTCGGATACCCCAATGTACGGCCAAGCTGCTGACCTTTGATGACCTCCGCCTCAACCGTATAACGGTAACCGAGAAGGCCGGCGGCACCCACCACATCACCCTGCGCCAACAAGGCACGCACCCGACTGGACGACACCACTTCGGCACCCTCATCTCTGAACGCATCAACCAGTGTCACATCAAAACCATAACGTTTGCCGGCATCCATCAAAAATGCCGGGCCGCCTTCACGGCCTTTGCCAAAATGGAAATCAAAACCGGTAACCACCGAGCTTGCGCCCAGCCAATCAGAAAGAATGGATTTGACAAAATCATCAGCAGAGCGCTGCGAAAAATCATGATCAAATGGATATTCGATCACCGACTGGAACCCTTCGGCCTCCAGAAGACGCGCTTTCAGTGACGCGGGGCTGAGCCGAAAAACAGGTTCATCCGGTTTGAAAACAGTGCGTGGATGCGGTTCAAACGTCAGCACCAACGCAGGAACCTGGCGTGATCTTGCCAGTTCCAACGCACGTTCCAGCACCGCGCGGTGGCCGCGATGCACGCCATCAAAATTGCCGATGGCAATGACGCCGCCGCGCAGATTTTCCGGCAGCGGTTCCTTTTTTTCATTGCGATGAAATACTGTCATTTCCGCCTTGTTCCTGTTCACGCCAGACGCGGCATCCACCAGCCGGGGGCCGCACCCTGGCCTTTGAGATAGGCGTTGAGCAATGCCTCGTCCGTCTCGCCATTCAGCGTGTATTCCGCCGCGTGAATGCCACCGCTTATATAGAGCAATTGCAAGCCGTTCGAGAGGGCACCCTTCACATCTGTCGGCATGCCGTCACCGATTGCCAGAATACGCTCCTGCGCAAATGGTCCGCGCACCTCTAGCGCCGCAGCAAGGCAGGCCTGATAGATCGGCGTATGCGGTTTTCCGGCAATACGAACCTCGCCGCCAAGCTGCTCATAATAGGCGGCCATGGCACCGGCGCAGGGAATGATGCGCTCGCCACGTTCAACCACCAGGTCAGGGTTTGCACAGATCATCGGCACGGAACGGGCAAGGAAGCCCTTCAACATGTCGGTGTAGTCTTCAGGGGTTTCGGTCTCGTCATCGAAGAAACCGGTGCAGACAACAGATTCCGCTTCGGCTTCCGGCACGATCTCGACAGCCAGCCCATCAAGCAATGGCAGGTCACGTTCCGGTCCCAGCAGGAAAACCTTTTTCGGGCCTTCGGCGATCAGGCCGCGCGTCACATCGCCTGAGGTAACGATCCGGTCGTAGGCGCTATCGGGAATGCCGAGTGCCCGCAGCTGCGCCACAACACCGGGCGCCGGGCGCGGCGAATTGGTAATCAGCACCACGGTCTTGCCGGCCTTGCGCGCGTTTTCCAGGGCAATGGCAGCATCAGGAAATGCCGAAACGCCATTGTGCAACACACCCCAGACATCCGAGAGGACGACGTCGAACTGCGCAGTGATTTCGCCAAGAGTTGTAATGCGATGGGCCATGAGGACTTTCCAGATGTTGGATAATGGAGGCTGACATTGCAAAGCACAACGTCGATGGCAAGAAAAAAAGCCACAGCTGCGAAAGGCAGTTTCACCTTGTGGCGGCTAACCGTCCAACCACAGGCGGCCAAAACCGACGGCGATACACAGCGCCAGTACCGGTACCATACCCAGTTTCAACCGAAACAGGAGAAATGCCGAGACGACGAACAAAGCGAGAGCAACCGGATCCAGCGTGTTCCAGACAGGTACCGACAGGTTGAGATTGATCGCCGGAACCAGTGCCACACGTTCAACGTCACGGAACAGCACATGCAGGCCAAACCAGACAGAGAGGTTCAGTATGACACCGACAACGGCAGCAGTAATGGCTGACAGGGCCGCAGACAGTCTTTTATTGTTGCGCGCGCTTTCCACATAAGGCGCACCCAGAAAAATCAAAATGAAACTCGGCACAAAGGTTGCCCATGCGGCAATGCTTGCGCCCATCACCCCTGCGACAGTCGGGTCCAGCCAGCCTGGATTTCGAAAGGCGGCCAGAAAGCCGATATGGGACAGAACCAACACCAGCGGCCCCGGCGTTGCCTCGGCCAAGGCAAGCCCGTCAAGCATTTCGCCTGCGGTCATCCAGCCATGGGTTTCCACGGCAACCTGCGCCACATAGGCAAGAACGGCGTACGCACCGCCAAAGGTGACCACAGCCATTTTGGAAAAAAAGGTCTGGAGCAGCGCCAGTGTTTGAGGCGCGGCAAACAGCCATGTCAGGGCGAACGGGATTTGCCAGATCGCGATTCCGGCAACAAAACCCAAAGCCTTTTGCCGCAGCGGCACTACATCCGCCTTACGTGCATTGCCTGATAAATTTGCCTCGTCACGTGGCTGGATACCGAATGCAGCTTTGCGTGAAACAAACCACCCCATAGCACCAGCCAGTAGAATGACCAGCGGAAATGGCAGGCCAAACAGGAAAAGCGCAATGAAGGAGGTCGCAGCCACAGCCATCTGAAATCGGCTGACAAGGGCGCGCTTCGCTACGCGTAGCAAGGCCTCGATGACGATTGCCAGAACACCCGCCTTCAGACCTGACAGCAGCACCGGAAGCCAGTGCGTATCCTGAAAAAGTGCATAAGCTGCTGCCAGCGCCACGATGACAAAAAAACCGGGCAGGACGAACAAGGTGCCGGCAATGATGCCACCTCGCCTGCCGTGCAAAAGCCAGCCACAATAGGTGGCCAGTTGCTGGGCCTCTGGGCCTGGCAGCAACATGCAGTAGTTCAAGGCGTGCAGAAATCTGTCTTCGGATATCCAGCGCCGCTCATCTACCAGCACCCGGTGCATCATGCCGATCTGTCCGGCCGGACCGCCAAAACTTAAAAGCCCGATGCGCCCGAAAACCGCCACAAGTTCAAAAAAGGATGGGTTGGTCGACGAGACCTGAGCATTGGAAATTTCTGTCATGAATCGCTGATAACCATGTTCTGTGAAATTTTTCCGACAGGCCGTTCTTGACTCACAGTTGGCCCAACCTTATCTCGGCATCGCTGGCACTCAAAAGTGCTGAGTGCTAACAACCATCATGCGAACCTTTTTACCGGGTTCGTGAAGTCATTTGATCGAGGGATTAGACAATGACAAGCACCAATTTCCGCCCGCTGCACGACCGCGTCGTCGTTCGTCGCGTTGAGTCCGAAGAAAAGACCAAGGGCGGCATCATCATTCCCGATACCGCCAAGGAAAAGCCGCAGGAAGGCGAAATCGTCGCAGTTGGCTCCGGCGCCCGTGACGAGTCCGGCAAGATCGTCGCTCTCGACGTCAAGGCTGGTGACCGCGTTCTGTTCGGCAAGTGGTCCGGCACTGAAGTCAAGCTCAACGGCGAAGACCTTCTGATCATGAAGGAATCCGACATCATGGGTATCATCGGCTAATCTGCCGAACCCGTCGTTCCTTTCAATTCAAAGCCGGACATCGTTCCGGCCATTCGAAACCAGGAGTTTTGAACAATGGCAGCCAAAGAAGTAAAATTCGGCCGCGGCGCACGCGAAAAGATGCTCAAGGGCGTCGACATTCTCGCTGACGCAGTGAAGGTAACACTCGGCCCCAAGGGTCGTAACGTTGTTATCGACAAGTCCTTCGGCGCACCGCGCATCACCAAGGACGGCGTTTCCGTCGCCAAGGAAATCGAACTGGAAGACAAGTTCGAAAACATGGGTGCACAGCTCGTTCGCGAAGTTGCATCCAAGACCAACGACATCGCAGGTGACGGCACCACGACCGCTACCGTTCTGGCCCAGGCAATCGTTCGCGAAGGCGCGAAGGCTGTTGCAGCTGGCATGAACCCAATGGACCTGAAGCGCGGTATCGACCTCGCTGTTGCAGAAGTCGTCAAGGACCTGCAGGCAAAGGCCAAGAAGATCAACACCTCGGAAGAAGTTGCACAGGTCGGCACGATCTCTGCTAACGGCGAGCGTCAGATCGGTCTCGACATTGCTGAAGCAATGCAGAAGGTCGGCAACGAAGGTGTCATCACCGTTGAAGAAGCCAAGACCGCTGAAACCGAACTCGAAGTCGTTGAAGGCATGCAGTTCGACCGTGGTTACCTGTCTCCTTACTTCGTAACCAACCCTGAAAAGATGATTGCGGACCTCGAAGACGCATACATCCTTCTCCACGAGAAGAAGCTTTCGAACCTGCAGGCCATGCTGCCAGTTCTCGAAGCTGTTGTTCAGACCGGCAAGCCACTCATCATCATCGCTGAAGACGTAGAAGGCGAAGCTCTTGCAACGCTCGTCGTCAACAAGCTGCGTGGCGGCCTCAAGATCGCTGCTGTCAAGGCTCCTGGCTTTGGCGACCGCCGCAAGGCCATGCTCGAAGACATCGCCATCCTGACCGGTGGTACCGTGATCTCCGAAGACCTCGGCATCAAGCTCGAAAACGTCACGCTCGACATGCTCGGCAAGGCGAAGAAGGTTTCGATCTCCAAGGAAAACACCACGATCGTTGACGGCTCCGGCCAGAAGTCCGACATCGAAGGCCGCGTTGCCCAGATCAAGGCTCAGATCGAAGAAACTTCCTCTGACTACGACCGCGAAAAGCTGCAGGAACGCCTTGCCAAGCTCGCTGGCGGCGTTGCCGTTATCCGCGTTGGCGGTTCGACGGAAGTCGAAGTGAAGGAAAAGAAGGACCGCATCGACGACGCTCTGAACGCGACCCGCGCTGCTGTTCAGGAAGGCATCGTACCAGGCGGCGGCGTTGCCCTGCTGCGTTCGTCCACGAAGATCTCCGTCAAGGGCGAGAACGACGACCAGGAAGCTGGCGTTAACATCGTTCGCCGCGCGCTGCAGGCTCTGGTTCGCCAGATCGCTGACAATGCTGGTGACGAAGCTTCTATCGTTGTTGGCAAGATCCTTGAAAAGAACGAAGACAACTACGGCTACAACGCTCAGACCGGCGAATACGGCGACCTGATCGCACTCGGCATCGTCGACCCAGTCAAGGTTGTTCGTACAGCTCTGCAGAACGCGGCTTCGGTTGCTTCGCTGCTGATCACCACCGAAGCCATGATTGCTGAACTGCCAAAGAAGGACGCTCCGGCTCTTCCAGGCGGCGGCATGGGCGGCATGGGCGGTATGGACTTCTAATAGTCCTTATCAGCGCAGATATGAGAGGGCGGTCTTCGGATCGCCCTTTTTCGTTTCGCCCACGCTGCTTTTTGGTTTTGCGTCGCGAGCGCGTAAAACAGGGCGGCATGGACTTCTAATAGTCCTTATCAGCACAGATATGAGAGGGCAGTTCGGATCGCCTTTTTTTTCGCCCATGCTGCTTTTTGGTTTTACGTCTTAGACGTGCAAGCACAGAAACGTCCAACAACGCTTATCAATGCTGATGCGCTGGGATTCTTGTTTCAGTTTTCTGTAACGCCAGCGTGCAGTTTTGTCGCGCACCTACGGCAAACAACGTAGATCGGCACCTATATTTTATTTTCAAATGCCGTTTAAAATAAATTAGAAATACAAAACTATCTAATATGAATCATTATGAGACAGCATAGCTGTTAGAAAATACTTGTTACATTGCCAAAATAGAGTATGAGAGCGTCTTTCAGAAATCCAACAACTGCTTGGATGAAGGGCTAAACTGACAAACATGCTCGAGAATCGCGAAAACCCGCGCATTTTCGGATAATCGCAGAAAAAACATAGCACGTGATGTTTTTTAGCAAAAATGCATTGCCGTTTAAAAAAAAGAAACTATAAATCCTGCGCGAACAGCAGATATTTACAACCATAAGATAAGTTTCAATAGCGCGTCTCACATAAAAAGAATTCATCAAGACACGCAGTCATTCGCATGAGTGAATACTTTGCGCAGTCGCAGGTTTCACTTCTTCTGGTCCCTCATGATGAGTGACCTGTATCGCAAAGGCACACACTTCAGGGGGCGTGTAGTCGGATCATGCCGCGTAAATGTGAAGCGGCTTTGCGGTAACGACATGTAAAACAGCAGTTTATGGCGCATCACGCAGATCGGAAAGATCGCGGCGCGCTTGAATTCGGAAAATGTTGAAGTGCCTTTATGCATTCCAATATTGTCAGGTCACCAGAGACCAGGGAACGCAATCTGGCATAAAAATTCGGGGAATACTGTGTTTAAGATTTCGAGAAACAACAATGCCGAATTTTCTTCTTCATGGAACGACGGGGACCATGGAGTTTTTTCGCAGCTTTGCGTCTCTGAAAAATGGACCGGCAACCTGTCCAACGGTATCATCGAGCTTGGACGACTGTCATCTTCCATCCACGGCCTTGAAAGCAACGAATGCGGTCTACTCAGCCTGATGCGCTGCTATGATCAGAATGATCGCGCCAACATTCTGTCATTGTTCGAACAGGCATCAATGGTTGCGTCACGTTTCTGTTTCACCACAACTGTACGCACAGATGGCAACGAACGTCAGCCAGTTTTCTGCGCCGGGGAATCCTCAGGTCAGGAAGAGCGTTTTTACGGGACCATCACTGGTCTCTTCATGTTCCCACGTTTCCAGGTGCCGCTGGGCCAGAATGCATTTTATTCGACACGGTTTGCTCAGTAAGGTCGCTACCTCAGTCTGACGGCTCACGCTGGAAGCAACCACTCCGCCGCTGCGGGGGGGGGCTGCCAGTGCCAGCAGTGTCAGGCAGGCACCTTCAACCCCTTGATACTGGCAGGACGTGCTTCCGCCCTGTTGCGCCATGCAGCAACCGCTGGGTAGTGATCAAGCGCGAGAGCATCTCTGGCACCATAATGAACATCAATGCCGCGCACCCATGGGAAGGTGGCGATATCGGCAATGCTGTAATCATCTCCTGCCAGCCACTGGTTGTGCTCCAGCCTTTTTTCCAGAACGCTCAACAGACGCATGGTCTCTTCCCGGTAGCGATCGACCGGGTACGGGTTGTTTGCGACCTTGTCTGAGGCGTATTTGAAGAAGTGCCCGAATTGCCCGAACATCGGCCCCACACCACCGACTTGAAAAAACAGCCACTGGATGGCCAGATAGCGGTTTTCCGGATCACGCGGCAGAAGTTTACCGGTTTTTTCAGCCAGATAAAGCAGGATCGCGCCGGATTCAAAAATGCCAATCGGCCTTTTGTTTGGCCCGTGCGGATCGATGATTGCCGGGATGCGACCATTCGGGTTCAACGACAGAAACTCCGTGGACTTCTGCACATTGGTGCCGATATCGATCTTGTGTACCTCATAAGGAAGACCCAGTTCCTCAAGCGCGATCGCAACCTTCACGCCATTGGGCGTGGCCAGGGAATAGAGCTGGATAATGTCAGGATTGGTTGCTGGCCACTGACTAGTGATGGGAAAAGCAGAAAGATCGATCACGGCACATTCTCCTCGCTCGTGCTAAGACTGTATGCGCATTCCAGATATATTCATGCCAAATATGTTTATATCTCAGGCATCACTTGCAGACCGTTTTTGACGTTTTCATCGTTCACTAATTGAGAACAAATTGTCTAGTTTCGTCCATCTTTCGAAAACGGCCAAACTCATTCATATATGCTTGCAGAATTCAGCTTTCCTAACAATCGCCGTAACGGCGCATGATCCACGGAGCCTTTTATGTCTGCAACGAACTCCAATACCAATAGTCTGATCCTGCTTGGCGCACGCATCCTTCTGGCCGCCATGTTCCTGCTCGCAGGTTTTCCAAAACTCATCGACCCATCTGGCACTGCCGGTATGATCGCGGGAGCTGGCCTGCCTGCGGCAACCGCTCTTGCGTACCTTGCCGGTATCTTTGAAGTTATCTCTGGCCTTGCCATCCTCCTCGGTTTCCAGACCAAGATTGCAGCATTCGCGCTGGCACTCTTCTGCCTGTTCACCGCATTTGTATTTCACAATGGTCCAATTGTTGTTCCTGACTTCCCGGAAGCCGCAAACAACCTTCTGACCATGTTCAACGGCCTGATCTTCTGGAAAAACGTTGCCGTTGCTGGTGGCTTCCTCGGCCTGGCAGCAGCAGGTGCTGGCGCCTACTCCATCGATGGTCGTCGCGACTGATCAGCCTGCTGTGCAAAACACAAAAACCGCCGGATTGTTCCGGCGGTTTTTTATTCCACGTAGTCTTTCTCGTGGGATGGCAGCTTGTCGATCTGCGACAGCCATGACACCGAGGACTGCGCCCATATCTGCGCTTTGGGAACCAGGACATCACGCTCGTTGGTGCTGCCCCAACGAATGCCCCATTCCTTCACATCCTCGCCCTCCCCGCTTGTAAACAGGGGTGAACCACATTCGGGACAAAAATACTGCCGACGGACACGGCCATTATCGCCGGTCTTGCGGTAAAGCTTGGGTTGGTTATCAAGAATTTTGAGATCGGCCCGCTCAACGAGCAATGTGACGCGGAAGGGTGAACCGGTCAGTGTCTGGCAATCCGTGCAGTGGCAAATGCCAACGCGGTTCGGGTCTGCTTCTGCTTCAAATCTGACATGGCCGCAGTGGCACTGTCCGCTAATATGCATGATGGCCTCCCCTTTCAGGCAGGCCATCATAAATGAACAGTCGAAAAACCGACAGTCTAAACGGCGGACTGTACGCGCGCGATGATGTCTTTCACCACAGCGTCGCCCTCGTGTTCGGGCTTGCGCGCCCGCACAAAGCAGGCTTCGGACCGCAGGATGACACCGTCCGACAAGATCTTGAGATGGTTTGCCTTCAGCGTCGAGCCGGTCGAGGTGATATCAACGATGATATCGGCCTGACCTGCAGCCGGTGCGCCTTCGGTGGCACCAAGGCTTTCGACAATGCGATAAAGCTGGATACCGTGGCTGCCAGAAAAATACTGCTGCGTCAGGCGCCAGTACTTTGTGGCAATGGCCAAACGGCGCCCGTGGCGAGCGCGAAATTCAGCCGCGACGTCACCCAGATCTGCCATGCTATCGACATCGAGCCAGATTTCCGGCACCGCAACAACAACATCCGCGTGGCCGAAACCGAGGCGCGCACAAAACTCGACGCGACCGTCGGCATTATCCAATCCTTCGCGCACGAGGTCTTCGCCCGTTACGCCGAAGTCTACGGTGCCGTTACCAATTTCCCGAGCAATTTCCGATGCTGAGAGATAGGCGATCTCGATGTCGTCGCGTCCTTCGACACGGGCGCGGTAGGAACGATCATTGCCGATGGCAGAAATCTTCATGCCAGCCCGTTCAAGGATAGCCGAGGATTCTTCTTTCATGCGGCCCTTGGAGGGCAGTCCAATGGTGATGGTCATTTGGAAGCCCTCGCCATTTCAATTCGATCCAGCCATAGGGAGAAACCAACGGCAGGAATACGATCCGTCGCGCCGAGCAGCGTCATCAACCTGTCGAAACGGCCGCCGCCTGCCAGCACGTCTGAACTGCCGGTTTTGCTGATTTCGAACACCAGCCCTGTGTAATAATCGAGCGGACGACCAAAGGCTGCCTTATACTGGATAACATTCAGATCGCCCCCCGAATTTGCCAGCGCAGCAACGCGACCATCAAAGGTCGAAAGAGCTGCACCCAGCTGCAAACCGGCCTCCTGTGCAAAAGCGGCAAGCGCTTCAGATGCACCGGATAGCGGCGCCTGCAATGACAGGAATGTCTTCAACGTATTGAAGTTGTAGTCCGACAGGCGTGTTGCGGCCAGTGCCAGCTTTTCGCGCAGACGCCGGGCAATTTCAGCCGGTGCACGGCTGGCATTGGTGGAATAACCCGTCTGCTGCATGACCGTGTCGATGTAACCGACAAGTTCCGCCTCATCGCCAGAGGCAAGCAGACCGGCCACTCTGGAATCCAGTCCCGTTACCGGTTTTGGATTGATCAGTCCCTCAAGTAATGCTTCCAGCTGCTGGGTGTTGCCGAAGGCCTGAACAAGGCGCTTTTGCCAGCCCGATGGCAGGCCAAGAGCTGCAACAACCGCTTCGAATACCTTTTGGTCGCCCAGTGTTATCGACAGCGCCTGTGATGGTAAAAGCCGGTTCAGAACCGACGTTGCATCGACGATGGCGCGGGCGTCAGATGCTGCGATATCTGCGTCGCCCAGGTCTTCGATACCAGCCTGGTAAAACTCGTTGGCACCTTCCCGGCGCTGGCGAAACACCTGCCCCATATAGGCATAACGCTTCGGTGTCCCAGTTGCCGTTTGAATGTGGCGGAGGCAGACGGGAATGGTGAATTCCGGGCGCAGGCAAAGGCTTGCGCCGGTTTCGCTTTCGGTCAGAAAAATACGGCGGCGCAAATCTTCGCCCGCCATGTCCAGAAACGGTTCGGCGGGCTGGATAACAGGCGTATCGATGCGCACTGTCTTGCGCTTGGCAAATTCATCCAGCAGTTCGCCGGCAAATTCCGGCATATCGATGAAAGGCATGTTACCCTGCCCGCTTCCGGTCTTCAGCCTGTGCGGCCAGAATTTCCTTTACCTTGGCAACGAGTTCGGCCTCCGGCACGGTTTCCTGCGCTACACGGGCTTCACGCCATGTCGCATTGTCCTCGATCTCACCAGACAGGCGCTTGCCTTCGATCAGATCCTTGATCTGGACAACACCCTGCGCACGCTCGTCACCACCCTGAATGATGGCGATCGGAGAGCCGAGACGATCGGCATATTTCAGCTGGTTGCCGAACTTCTTCCAGTTGCCCTGATACATTTCAGCACGAATGCCTTCCGCGCGTAGTGCCTG
The DNA here is from genome assembly GCF_032092815.1 of Agrobacterium sp. Lineage (GTDB taxonomy): Bacteria > Pseudomonadota > Alphaproteobacteria > Rhizobiales > Rhizobiaceae > Agrobacterium. The sequence goes on from NZ_DAMDBP010000008.1 coordinate 44,653, forward strand.
CGTAAAACGCTGGTAGCGGCCCATGCTCTCGACATCACCGTCCATGACAGTGATCAGCACAGGTGCCAGCGGCTTCTGCTGGCCAAGCTTGCCAAGGTTTTTCAGCGCCGTCATCAGACGCGACACGCCGATGGAGAAACCGGTTGCGGGAACCGGTTGGCCCATGAAGCGCGAGACCAGACCGTCGTAACGGCCACCACCACCGACCGAACCAAACACGACCTTGTCACCCTTTTCATTGGTGACGTCGAAGGTCAGCTCAGCCTCGTAAACCGGGCCGGTATAATATTCGAGACCACGCACGACAGACGGATCGATCTTGATGCGGCTTTCATCATAACCGGCACCGGCAACCAGTGCGCCGATGATGTTGAGTTCCTCGACACCTTCTTCACCCTTGGAGGTGCCAGCAACGAGGGCCGCCAGATCAGCAGCACTTTCTGCGTAATTCTTGATACCGACGAAGAACAGAACCTTTTCGATCTGTGCATCATCAAGGCCTGCACCCTTGGTGAAGTCGCCGGACTCATCCTTGCGGCCTGGACCGAGCAACAGTTTCACACCTTCCGGACCGAACTTGTCCAGCTTGTCGATGGCACGCAGAACGTTGAGACGGCGGGCTGCATTCTCATCGCCACCAAGTCCCAGCGCTTCCATCACGCCATCAAGGACCTTGCGGTTGTTGACGCGGATCACATAGTCGCCCCGCTTGATGCCCAGCGCTTCCAGCGTATCAGCCATCATCATGCACATTTCAGCATCGGCCTGCACACCGGCAGCGCCAACCGTATCGGCATCGAACTGCATGAACTGGCGGAAACGGCCAGGACCTGGCTTTTCGTTGCGGAACACGTAACCAGCGCGATAGGTGCGGAATGGCAGCTGAATTTCGTTGAAATTCTCGGCAACGTGACGGGCCAGAGGCGCGGTCAGATCGTAGCGCAGGCTCATCCACTGCTCATCGTCATCCTGCAGCGAAAACACGCCTTCATTCGGACGATCGCTGTCTGGCAAGAACTTGCCGAGCGCATCTGTATATTCAAAGAGCGGCGTTTCGATGGGGTCAAAGCCGTAAAGCTCGTAGACCTTGCGGATTTTTTCCACCATCTCGTTGGTGGCATGAATGTCGGCAGCCGAACGGTCCACAAATCCACGCGGCAAGCGTGCTTTCAGTTTCTGCGGTTTCTTCTGCTTTTCACTCATTTTACCGTTCCGGCTTTCTTCAAGATAATGCCGGTTATTAGAGGATCGAACTGCATGCGGCAAGCACGAACACGACCAATATGGCGAGCGGAAACAGGCAAGCGGCCGATAAATCAGGCGCGTTGCGCCCGATCTGATTTCGTGATGGCTGGGCAGCACCAGACAGGATCATCTGCAACCTGCTTTTGTCTAGGTCGCTCTCGCCACCTTGGCGCTTGCGAAGCGTCAGACCATTTGTTAATCGCTTGGACGTTGCAATCAGCAACCGTAAGCGTCTGACGTCAAGCAACGCACCTCACCCTTCGGCTTTGCGGAGGGCGCTGACAAAGGTGCTATCCATGAAGACGATTTTCCAGAAAGCGAAGCTTTAATGAAACTGTCACGCTTACCAGCGATATATGGTGTGCTCCTGACACCTTTAATCCTGTCCATCATCATGACCTTTATCGTGTCACTGATCTCTACTCTCAAGGCCGTCGGCATCGCCAATTTCTCCGTGCAGGAATGGATGTCGGCATGGGGTCTGTCGTGGATGGTTGCTTTCCCGACCCTTCTGCTTGTGTTGCCACTGGTGCGCAGGATCGTCGGGACTCTCGTGGCACCTCAGCGCGCCTGATGTGCTGTGCCGCGCTCAGTCAAGAGCGCGGCCCGCCTGGCATGGTCTTTCCAATAGCGCGCAAAAAACCGATAAAGGCATCATGATTCTCGAAGCCATCCATTATGCTGCCACGTTCGCCGTCACGCCGCGTGAATTCCGGCCCCATATTCGTTACAGCATAAACCTGTGGGCGCGTGCCAAACGCTGCACACAGGACTGGAAGGTGCATGAAGAAAACTGCAAACGCAGCATTCTGGGTCGCGCCGCAAAACTGAAACAACGACGCACAGCGGTCGTGCTGGGTTCTGGCCTGTGGCGCGATGTACCGGTCAGAGAGCTCTGTCGACTGTTCGACACCGTTGTGTTGATCGATCTCGTCCACCCGGCCAGCGTGAAAATGGAACAATTGTTCCGCAAACTGAAAAACTTGCGCTTCGTTTACCGCGATCTCTCGGGTTATGAGAATGCAACGCAAGATCGTCCCTGCGAACCGCTCGGGTTCCTGCGGTTGGTGCCCTATCTCGATTTCGTTGTGTCGGCCAACGTGCTGTCACAGATCGGTACTGGTGCGCGCGACCGTCTCTCCAAACACGGGATGGAAGATATGCAGCAGGATGTTCTCCCAAAATTGATCAAGGCACATATGGATGGGCTGGAGCACTTGCCCTGCGCCGTTTGCCTGCTAACCGACATCGATTACACGGTGATCGATCGCAACGGAAACACCCATGAAACCGTGGATTTACTGTATGGTGTGACACCGCCAGCGCCCGTTTCAGACTGGGTGTGGCCTGTGGTGCCGCTGGGTGAGGAAAGCCGCGACTACAAGGTGGTGCACAAGGTCATTGCGGTTGACGTGCGCTGATCCACGCGCTTTAACGTGAAGCATGCGATTTGCAGCGAAGACATTGATGATTTTGGCATGGCTGTTTTACGGGTCCATTCCCGCACAGTCTGCTTTTCTCATTGAACCAATGTCGATGCGCACCGCCATGCAGGACATGGCGGCCTCGGACGGAGCGCATGCAGCGCATCAAAAGGCCAATCATAACCAAACCGGTGAGGCGCACGCCCATCAACAGCAGATGGCAAACAAAGGTGAGCCCTGCCCGCATCGTGGCGACATGAAACATAGCGGCTTTTGCACCGCCTGCCTGACCATTGCGCCCAACATGATTATTTTCGACAGCGGAAAACAGGTCTTTGCCTATCCGGCACCGGATTTTGGCACTGTGTTCCTGACGTCCGGTTCGGCACCGCCGATCCCTCCTCCCCGATCCTGATTGCTCATCCAGACAGTTCAAAACTGCGGATTATCCGCTCAACCTGAAACAAGATAAAATCAGGACTTAATAGCTATGACCAAAACACTTCTTATCACAGCAGCGTTCGCTGCGATGTTTGCTGGCCAGACTTGGGCCCAGGACGCCAACAGCCATGCCGGTCACGGCGCAGCTGCGCAGACCGAAGTAAGCCCGTCGACCAAGGCCTTCATGGAAGCGAACGACAAAATGCATAGCGACATGTCGCTGGAATTTACCGGTGATGCCGATGTGGATTTTGTGCGCGGCATGATCCCGCATCATCAGGGCGCCATCGACATGGCCCGTATTCAGCTTGAATACGGCAAGGACCCTGAAATCCGCAAATTGGCGGAAGAGGTCATCAAGGCACAGGAAGGCGAAATCGCCATGATGAAAGAGTGGCTGAAAAGCAAAGGTCACTAACCCCTGAATACGGGGATGCGCCAGAGATGGCGCATTCCTTACGCTGGACGTTCGTCGGTTCCGAGCGATAGACCTACAGTTTTTCGATGGTGAGATCGTAATGCGCGCCCAGACCACGACGCGGTGCACTTAGGATAAGAATGGGGCGGATCAGCCACCAGGTGTCCTTCTCAGCCGTCAAGGTCGTCATCTTCACGCCGGCATCACTGAAAAAGATCGCGTCATCGTCTGGGTCAGCCATGTCAAAAACCGCGAAGTTCAAAAACTCACTGGATGATGCCAGGGTAATGCGCAAGGCGTCGCCAGCTTTGACGTCCAGGCGGTAGACGTTGCCTCGGCCCTGTCGTGTCCAGCCGCTGGTGCGCAATGCATCACCTGTCAGCGGACCGATGGTTTTCAGGACCTCACCGGGATTGAGCCAAAATGGCTGCTCTTGCTGCGCAAAGGCAATTGCCGGAGCCAGGCAAGACGCCATCAGCAGGGCAATGAACTGGCGCTTTTTCAATTGGCGGTTCACGGACGCACAAACTCCGTCCTGAGCTTTTCAACCCGTGCCCGGCAATAACAACCTTCGATATGGTCGTTGACCATGCCCATGGCCTGCATGAAGGCATAGACCGTGGTTGGGCCGACAAATGTCCAGCCGCGTTTTTTCAGGTCCTTCGACAATCTGACCGACGTTAGCGATGTGGGATTTGCCCTTAAGGTCTGGTAATCCATGACAGCAGGCCGTTCGTCAGCACCCGGTTCGAAAGACCAGAAATACTGGGCAAGCGTGCCGAACTCCTGCTTCAGTTCCACGGCACGGCGGGCATTGTTGATGGTCGAGACAATCTTGCCTCGGTGGCGCACAATGCCCTTGTCGGCCAGGCAGCGATCAATATCCGCGTCGGTGAACTGCGCAACAGTTGTGAAATCGAAACCGTTGAACGCTGCGCGGAAAGCCTCACGCTTACGCAGGATCGTCAGCCAGGACAGACCGGACTGAAACCCTTCAAGACAGATTTTTTCAAACAGCCTGATATCATCGACAACCGGCTTTCCCCATTCCTCGTCATGATAGTGGCGGTAATCTTCAAGTCCCTGATGCCAGGAGCAGCGCAACTGTCCATCCGGACCTGTCTGAAGACCATTTTCACTCATCTGATACCGCCCTTAATGCAAATCAGCATGGAATTACCATTGATTCACCCTGTTTCAAAACCCGGCAGTAACCTTACGACAAGGTTTCCACGATGCCGCCGGTTTTAATGAACGGCCATTTACCATTCGCTTGTTCGAAAGTGCGAACGTCGATGCATGTTTCGGTGCATGTAACGAGTAGATCTGATGACGATGAAGTCTCTATGTCTGGCATTAAGCCTTGTATCCGTTTTTTCTTCCGCCGCGGTGGCCAATGACCGCTACCGCGAGCGCCCTCCGGTGATCGTCAGCCCAGATCTTTCTGCACCCTGGCTGATGCAGCTTGGCGGGGGCAATACAAGGCCGGTTGTGGTGCAGCAACGTCAGACCGTTCGCCAGCCGATTTATCGGCGCCAGCAGGCCGTGAACGTGCGCCCAACACGCCAGTATAATGGTGTAACCAGCCAGCGCCCTGCGGGTGTTCAGCAGGTTGCCGTACGACCAAACTCACCGGCCAAGGCACAGATCGCGCCGCAGTTCCTGCCACAGATCGTGTCCTATCAGACCCAACAACCGGCCGGCACAATCGTCATCGATACGCCGAACCGGTTTCTCTATCTGGTGATGGCAGATGGCAAGGCCCGTCGCTACGGTGTTGGTGTAGGCAAGCCCGGCTTTGAATGGGCCGGCACCCACAAGGTTACCCGCAAGGCGGAATGGCCAAGCTGGACGCCTCCGAAAGAAATGATCACGCGTGAAGCCGCAAAGGGGCATTATTTGCCGGCCTTCATGGAAGGTGGACCGCAAAACCCGATGGGCGCACGCGCCATGTATCTGGGCTCGACGCTTTACCGTATTCATGGCACGAACCAGCCTTGGACCATCGGCAGCAACAATTCTTCCGGGTGTATTCGCATGCGCAATGAAGACGTGACCGACCTCTATGAACGCGTCAATGTCGGCACCAAGGTTATCGTCATGTAAGGCTTTAAAGCCAATCATGAAACAGGATATTCCGGCAGTACAGTGAGTATTGCCGGAATATATGTACTTCAAGACTTGCGTTCATCGACAGCTTGGCTAACTTTACCCCGTTTCAGGTGTGAGGGGACCATAGATGAATCGCAGAGATATTCTTGTATCTGCCATGGGGATGGCAGCATTTGCTGCAGTTTCCGTACCAGCAACGCAAGCAGCGCCGCTGGTTGGCAGAACACTCAAACCAGCTGTTAATACCGACATACAGCCAGTTGCCATTCAAAAAAAACAGGTCGACGAAAAATACAAGCGCCGCGTTGTACGTCTCTCCACCAGCGAGACGCCCGGCACGATCATAGTCGATACCAACAACAAGTTTCTCTATTTCGTTGAAAGTAAAAACCGCGCGACCCGCTACGGCATCGGCGTTGGCCGCGATGGTTTCGGCTGGTCAGGTGTTGTGAAAGTTGGCCGCAAGGCCGAATGGCCAACATGGACCCCACCAGCAGAAATGCGCCGTCGTGAAGCCGCAAAGGGGCGCATTTTGCCAGCAGTACAAAAGGGCGGCGAAGACAATCCGCTCGGCGCACGCGCGCTGTACCTCTATCAGGGTGGACGAGACACGATTTTCCGCATCCATGGCACGAACCAGCCATGGACGATCGGCCAGAACATGTCTTCCGGCTGTATCCGCATGATGAACAAGGATGTCGAACACCTCTATGCCCGAGCCGGTATCGGCACAAAAGTGATTGTTGTCGGCCCTGGCAACAAGCAGGGTAATGTGTCGTTCAACGATCGCGGCATCGATATTCTGCGAACCATTTTCGGCGGCTGATCAATCAGCCATGACAGGGTGTTTGGTACCCTGTCATGGCTATTCAGCTTGTCGGCAGCTGAATGACCCTCAGATCAACCATTTGTTCGGATCATCGATCGGTTGCTGATTGCCGGCTTTCTGCAGTCCCACAACACAGCGGACAACCACCCAGATGATGGTGGCCAGCATGCCCAGAAAACCGATGAAAACCACTGTCAACATCAGCGAAATGAAGCCATAGAGAATGCCGATCCAGAACGTGCGGATGGCCCAGATGTAATGCGACTGCATCCAGCCGGTTGCCTTCGACTTGTTCAGATAGGCAATAACCACCCCGATAATGCTGGTGATGCCGACAACGAAGCTCAGCAGATACAGGATATAAACAAGCTGGATGTTGGTTTTCCCCGGCTCAAGCCAATTTTCGCTTGGGGGACGCACCGGTCCGTTGGACATAGGGTCTGCCATGAAATACCTCCGCTATTCATAACATTCACTTCCATATTCAACATTTAGGACGTGTTTGGAATTTTACCAGATTGACCAGCATGGAACCTATGCCCAGCCCCATGACTTGAAGGGTGCGAACTGCTACAGAATTGATGACAGTTCTGGCATAAATGGAAAAGATTTTGACCAATCTTGGTGATCTGGAAATTTTCAATCTCGTCGCAAGCTGCGGCAGCATGTCGGAAGCGGCACGATCGCTGGGATATTCTCCTGCCGTAATTTCCAAACGCATCAAGCGATTGGAGGAACGTCTCGGTGTACGGCTATTCCAGCGGACCACCCGCCAGATTTCATTGACCGAGGCAGGACAAGGTTTTCACGAGAGGGTACAGGGTATTCTTGTCAGCATCGGTGAAGCCGAAGATTTTGTTGCCGGACGGGCCAATGCCATTTCAGGCACTTTGAAAATCTCCGCTCCGACCTCGTTCGGACGCATGCATATTGCGCCGCATCTCAGGGCGTTCATGGATGCCAATCCGGCTCTTGCCATCAATCTGGTGTTAAGCGACGAATTTACCGATCTGGTCGCCGGCAGTTTTGACTTGGCAATCCGTATTGCCGACCTCAACGATTCAAGCCTCGTGGCAAAACGTCTGGCACCGGTCCGTCGCCTGCTTTGCGCCTCCCGCAGTTATGTTGAAAACCACGGCATGCCGACAACGATTTCCGAACTGCAAAATCACCGATGCCTGCCGGCCCATAACAATGACAGCTGGCGACTGGAGGGGCCGGACGGTGCCTTTACCATCCGCCCAGATGGAATGCTGATCACAAATTCCAGTGAAGTGATCCGTGAGGCAGTGATTGCAGGTCTTGGTATTGCGCTACGTTCCACCTGGGATATTGGCCAGGAATTGCGGGATGGCACACTGGTGCAGGTTTTGCCCGATTATGAAGGCTCGAAAAACGTGTCGCTGTCTGCTGTTTATTCCAGTCGCAAGCTGTTGCCTGCCAAGGTGCGCATGTTCATCGATTACCTGACCGCGCTTTATGCGCCTGTTCCCTACTGGGAGCGGTAACGGCAGGCACATTACAGCACAACACAAAAAAAACTAGAAATTGCGTCATTTTTGTGGAACTTTTTCAACGAAGTCGCATTTGCATTCATTAGTTGAAAATTTATACCAAGATGGATATATATTTCTCATGACTGATCATGACCGCTATCCAAGGATTGCTCTGGTTTCGACACATGGCTATGTAGCCGCTCATCCGCCTCTCGGCGCAGCCGATACCGGAGGCCAGGTTGTTTATGTTCTTGAACTTGCACGTAAACTTGGCCAGCTCGGCTATACAGTAGACCTCTATACAAGACGCTTTGAAGACCAGCCTGAATTCGATGAGGTTGATGAGCGCGTGCGCGTAGTGCGCATTCCTTGCGGCGGCGACGACTTCATTCCCAAGGAGTATCTGCACCGCCATCTCATGGAATGGTGTGAAAATGCGCTGAGGTTTATCAAGAAAAATAACCTCACCTATTCCTTCATCAATAGCCATTATTGGGATGCCGGCGTGGCCGGTCAGCGGCTCTCCGAAGCGCTCAAGGTGCCACACTTGCACACGCCGCACTCGCTCGGCATCTGGAAAAAGCGCCAGATGGAAACCGACTACCCGGAAAAGGCAGACAGTTTTGAACTGGAGTTCAACTTCAAGGAACGCATCCAGCACGAGCTGATCATCTATCGCAGTTGTGATTTGGTGATCGCCACAACGCCGGTGCAATTGGACATGCTGCTTGAGGACTACAATCTCAAGCGCAAGCAAGTGCACATGATCCCGCCTGGATATGACGACAACAGGTTCTTTCCCGTGTCGGAGGCATCACGGCAAATGTTGCGAAACCGTTTCGGCTTTGAAGGCAAAACCGTTCTTGCCCTTGGCCGTCTGGCCACCAACAAGGGTTACGACCTGTTGATTGACGGGTTTTCCGTGCTGGCTGAGCGTGAACCACAAGCTCGTCTGCATCTGGCCGTCGGCGGCGAGAACATGGATGCAAACGAAACCACCATCTTGACCCAGCTCAAACGCCGGGTGGATGATCTTGGTCTGCAGGACAAGGTGGTGTTTTCCGGTTACGTATCCGATGAAGACCTACCCGATATGTACCGCGCTGCCGATCTTTTCGTCTTGTCGAGCCGCTATGAACCATTCGGCATGACCGCGATTGAGGCCATGGCCAGCGGTACTCCAACGGTGGTGACCATTCATGGCGGGTTGTTCCGGGCTGTCAGCTATGGCCGCCATGCGCTGTTTGCCGATCCGTTCGATAAGGAAGATCTTGGCATCACCATGATGAAACCGTTCAAACATGAACGGCTTTATGGTCGCCTGTCGCGTATGGGTGCGCACAAGGCACGCAGTCTGTTCACCTGGACCGGTATTGCCCAGCAATTGCTTGCACTGGTGGAAGGACGCACGATGATGCCAGTTCTTGAAGAAGCAGACTGGGCCGAACCGTGGAACGACGGCGACTGATGCGGCTTTTTTCGACTGATCTGGATGGCACGGTTGTTGGAAATTCCGAGGCGACCCTTCGCTTCGCGCGGTTCTGGCAATCGTTGCCGGACGCCATTCGTCCCGTTCTGGTTTACAATAGCGGCCGTCTGGTGGAAGACCAGATAGAACTGATTGACCAAACCGGGCTGCCGGAGCCAGATTTCATCATCGGTGGCGTTGGAACAATGCTGTACAATAAGGCAGACACAGGCATTTCCGACATGTTCAGCTCTGCTATTGCTCACGGTTTTGACGACCGCGCTGTGGAAAGGGTCATTTCTCGGATAGCTGGCGTCCAAAAACAGCCTGACCAATACCAGCACGCACTGAAATCAAGCTGGTACTTGCACAATTCCACCCAAGATGCTCTGCATGCGATCCAGCAGGATCTTGACGCTCAGGGGCTACAGGCACAAATCGTTTACTCAAGCGGCCGTGATCTCGATGTGTTGCCCCGCAATGCCAACAAGGGGTTTGCGGCGCTCTGGCTTGCCAAATCACTAGGCATTACAGCGGAAAACATCATTGTTGCCGGTGATACTGGCAATGATCGCGCGATGTTTGAAATTCCCGGTGCGCGCGGCATTATTGTCGCCAATGCCCTGGATGAACTGCGAGAACTCGGCGACAATAATGACCGGGGGATGATCGCTGATTTGCCGATGGCCGACGGGGTCGTTCAGGGTCTGACCCACTGGCTGGCTCAGCAGCCCTAAAATCCTCACCACAAAATACCAGTGGAGCGCCATTGTCGTGGCGCAAACAGGATATTGACGGTGCTTTTTCGGGCGCAGACTATACAGAATCATTATATTTTCATGATTCAAACGTAATATTCTAAATTGCTTATATTTCTGTGAGCCGAGATGGAAGGAAACTCCGTTATTGAACCTGCTTAGCCGATTGACCAAAGACGTTTATCTGATGCTGCGGCGCCCACCGCGCCAGCAATACGCGGCTTTGTGTTATCGCATCAAGAAAAAGCAGGGCGAGGTGGAAATCCTGTTGCTGACGAGCCGGGATACTGGACGCTGGGTTATCCCCAAGGGCTGGCCCATGGAGGGCAAGCAGGCGCATACGGTTGCGGCACAGGAGGCTTACGAAGAGGCTGGTGTAAAGGGCAAGGTCGAGAAGGAAATTCTCGGGTTCTTCGAGTATCAGAAGAAGCTGTCCAATGGCATGAATGTGTTGTGCAGAGTGCAGGTGCATGCGCTTGAGGTGGAAGATCTGGTCAAGAACTTCCCCGAGAAGAACAGCCGCAAACTGGAATGGGTTTCTGTTGAGGAAGCGGCAAGCCGTGTGAACGAGCCTGATCTGAAGGCACTCATCCGTTTCTTCGGCAAACGTGTTGCCACCACAAACCCTGCAAAGACTTGATAACTGGCGTGAGTTTCACGCCTCCTGATGTTGCTTTTGTGGTTTCCATAAACTAACCGATATTTTCCATCATAGGATAACAAGCGCCACAAACCTGCGTCCGTTCGTAGGTCGCGCGTTATCATGAATTTTACACCCTCCCTTAAGCCGCCTGAACCACGGATGAAAGGATACCCGGACAAAAGGTGACGATGGCTATGGAGCAGCCAGACCTGACAAAACGTACCCTCGACAAGGACCTCGACAAGATAACCAATGTCGAGGCTGCAACGCACTATATCGCGCGGCAGTTTGCCAATTACGCTACGGCAACGCTGTTCCTGATCGTTGCAGGTTTCTTTGCTGGTGCGTCCGTCAGTGATACTCCGGAGGTCTGGATCATTGTCGCTGCCGCAGCCATTGGCGCGTATATGGCGGTAAACATCGGCGCCAACGATGTGACCAACAATGTCGGTCCTGCCGTCGGTGCCAAAGCCATCAGCATGACTGCCGCTCTTGTGATGGCGGCAATATGCGAAATCGCAGGCGCTTTGCTCGCCGGCGGCAAAGTTGTGCAGACGATCTCAAACGGTATTATCGACGCCTCTGCGATTACGGACAGCGATGTTCTCGTGTGGACGATGATGTCTGCACTGCTCGCTGCGGCTTTGTGGATCAATCTTGCAACATGGCTTAAAGCGCCGATTTCAACAACACATGCGATTGTTGGCGGTGTTGCAGGTGCTGGCATCGCTGCGTCTGGACTAAGCGCGGTTGACTGGTTTTCCATGGCCGGGATTGCCGCAGGCTGGATGATTTCGCCACTTCTGGCCGGTGCCGTCGCTATCGGCTTCCTTGCCTTTATCAAGGAATTTATCATCTACCGCACGGAAAAGGTTGCGGCTGCCCGTTTCTGGGTGCCCATTCTCTCCGCCATCATGGCCGGCGTTTTTGCAACCTATCTCGCCTTCATTGGCCTGCAGCAAATCCTGTATGTTTCATTGTATGGCGCTCTACTTGTTGGGCTTGGTTGTGCAGTTCTGACCTGGTTGGTCAGCGCTCCGCTTGTCAAAAGGCAATCTATCGGACTGGAAAACCGGAACCAGTCGCTACGCCAGCTTTTTCAGATACCGCTGATTTTCTCTGCGGCCCTCCTGTCATTTTCCCATGGTGCAAATGACGTCTCGAACGCCGTTGGCCCACTTGCAGCTATTGTTCAAACCGTACGCAGCCATTCCGTGAGCGCTGACGTCAACGTGCCCATGTGGGTCATGTTGATTGGTGCCCTGGGTTTGTCTTGCGGTATTCTACTGTTTGGGCCACGACTGATCCGGCTGGTGGGTGAACAGATCACCAAACTGAACCCGATGCGCGCCTTTTGCGTGTCGCTTGCCACGGCACTGACCGTGCTTCTCGCTTCCTGGTTCGGCATGCCTGTAAGCACCACCCATACGGCTGTCGGCGCGGTATTCGGTGTTGGCTTCTTCCGTGAATGGTACACCCGCAATTCCGCACGGCGTAAAATGGCTGTCCGGGCTCAGCCTGCCCGTGCTCCATCCACCAATGTCTTTGAAACCGACACGGTGGAATTGCGTCGCCGTTATCTGGTGCGCCGTTCCCACTTCATGACCATCATTGCCGCCTGGATGATCACCGTTCCGGCCAGCGCTGCCCTTGCAGCGGGCCTTTATTGGGTTATGTTCCGGCTCTTCATGTAACAGAACAACAAGAGCAAAAATGCGCGCCAATTTTCGTATGCAGCGACTTTATGTCGAGGACCCGATTATCCTCGGCACCGGCATTGCCACCAGCAGTGAACAATTCAACTATCTGGCCAATGTGCTGCGCATGGCCGATGGCGCAGAAGTGCTGATCTTCAACGGCCGCGACGGTGAGTGGAAAGCTCGACTGGCATTTCCCTCTAAAAAGAAAATCGTTCTGGTGCCGCAGGAACTGACAAGGCCCCAGCCTGCCCCATGCGATCTGCATTATCTTTTCGCCCCCTTGAAGGTGGGCCGTATCGACTACCTGATCCAAAAGGCTGTCGAAATGGGCGCCGGTGTGCTGCAGCCCGTGATGACACAGCATGTGCAAGGCAAGATCACCAATCTGGACCGCCTGCAGGCCAACGCAATCGAAGCATCCGAACAATGCGGCATTCTCGCTATACCAGAGGTCCGGCAGCCCATGAAACTGCGTGATCTCCTGGATACGTGGCCATCGTCGCGCCGTATTATCTATTGTGATGAAGGGGATGAGGGCCAGAACCCTCTTCCCGTGTTATCGCGCATCAAGGATCGCGAGCTTGCGTTGCTGATCGGTCCGGAAGGCGGTTTTTCGGAAGAAGAACGACAGTTGCTGCGCAATCACGAAAGCGTGACACCGATCCCGCTTGGGCCGCGCATTTTGCGGGCAGACACCGCAGCTGTCGCGGCACTTGCGGTTATTCAGGCAAGCATTGGCGATTGGCAATAATCAATCCGGATGATGCTGATCGACGGCATTAATCCATGATTGAAAGAAATTCATTTGCAGAGGCTATCGTCCCGCCCTATCTGGCTTTTTGAATGACAGACAGACGTTGCGCAGTAAGGTTACATCAATGGCTCGCGATACCACCGATCAGACTCCGATCTCATCGAAACAGGAACTGACAGATTATCTGGCAGGCGGCTGCAAGCCGGTTGAAAAATTCCGCATCGGGACGGAACACGAGAAATTCGTTTTCTTCCGCGACAGCCATAAGCCTGTGCCTTATTTCGGCGACGCGAGCATTTCAGCCCTGCTGAAAGGCATGGAGTCCCGGCTTGGCTGGGAACCGATCATGGATGGTGAAAACATCATTGGTCTGGCCGAACCGACCGGCATGGGCGCGATTTCCATCGAGCCGGGCGGTCAGTTCGAGCTTTCCGGTGCACCGCTGGAAAACATCCATGAGACCTGCAAAGAGTCCAACCAGCACCTTTCCCTGCTGCGCGACATTGCTGAGCCTCTGGGTATCCGCTTCCTCGGCATGGGTGGCACACCATCTTGGAGCTTTGCCGAAACGCCACGCATGCCAAAATCCCGCTACGCAATCATGACCGACTACATGCCGAAGGTCGGCAGCAAGGGTTTGGACATGATGTACCGGACCTGCACCATTCAGGTGAACCTGGACTTTTCGTCCGAAGCCGACATGCGGCGCAAGATGCGTGTCAGCATGAAGTTGCAGTCTCTGGCGACCGCGCTGTTTGCATCATCGCCCTTTACCGAGGGCAAACCGAACGGCCAGCTTTCCTGGCGTGGCGATATCTGGCGCGACACCGACAACAACCGTGCCGGCATTCTGCCCTTCACATTCGCTGACGATTTCGCTTTCGCACATTATGTCGAATGGGCGCTTGATGTGCCGATGTATTTCGTCGTGCGGGATGGCAAATATCACAATTGCACCCACATCACATTCCGCCAGTTCATGAATGGTGCGCTGAAGGGCGAAATCACCGACTGGGAACCGACGCTGGGTGACTGGACCAACCACTTGTCCACGCTGTTTCCTGATGTTCGCCTCAAGCGCTTCCTTGAAATGCGTGGTGCCGATGGTGGCCCATGGCGCCGGATCTGTGCCCTGCCCGCCTTCTGGGTTGGATTGCTGTATGATGACCAGGCTCTGTCTGCTGCCGATGAACTGACCGCCAACTGGACTGTCGATCAGGTAAACGCTTTGCGTGACGAAGTTCCGGTAAAAGCACTCAAGGCAAACATTGCTGGCCACAGTCTGCTGGATATTGGCAAGGAAGTGCTGAAAATTTCCCATCTTGGCCTGAAAAACCGCAATCGTCTTAACTCCGAAGGGCAGGACGAGACCGTTTTCCTGTCGACACTGGATGAAGTGATCGCCAAAAAAACAACCTTGGCAGAAGATATGCTTGCTGCTTACAACGGTCGTTGGGCTCAGTCGGTCGCACCGATTTACGACGAATATCAATACTGATTTGCGTCAGGCAATCTGCCGCATTCAGCTATTTGATTTAACAGTGGAATATCGCACCGGCTTTCCAAAAAAAAGCCCGGTGCGGCATAGCCTGGCACCGGGCAAAAGCAGGGCTATTGGCAATCACCCTGCGGGGAAAACTCTCAAAAATCAGGCCGTCTTGCGTGCGAACCGTGTGGTCGCGTGCACCTCAGCTGCCTTTATTAACTGCTGAGCGGGGTCGTCTAGCAAGCCCACATTCAGGGCTTTTAGTACGTCCTGTCGAACAATCCCGATATCTGCCAACATTCGATCATCAAGATCGGTCAGTCGGTTGACCTGAAAGCGGGCCACGAGGTTGCGCCAAACCATATTCACGTGCTTGCCAAAGCGGGAAGAACGACGAACTTCAGTGCTCTTTTCCGGCTGGCAAATACTGCTTGCAATCATCTGGTCTGCCGTGCTCATGATATTGTCCTTTCCTTGGCACGATGTCGACGTCAGGCGTCCTGTCCTGTCTGTCATTTGGTTGTATCTTAAATGACGCAGCCCCATTGATCAGTCCAACGAATGTTTTTAATGTTAGTCATCAATGGTTTTTATGGGATGCACCATGTCCGCCCCGCTTGATATCGATCAGCTACATACTTTCATCGCCATCGTGGATACGGGCAGCTTCACCAAGGCTGCGGACCGAATTTTCAAAACGCAATCTGCGGTGTCCATGCAAATGCGCCGCCTTGAGGAGCGGATTGGCAAACAGCTCTTCACCAAGGATGGTCGTGGTAACCGTTTGACCGCCGAGGGCGAAAAGCTGATGAACTATGCGCGACGCATCATTCGTCTTAATGACGAGGCCATCGCTGCATTTGATGATAACCGGCTGGAAGGCACATTGCGTATCGGCACACCCGATGACTATGCCGATCGCTACATGCCGGAAATTATCGGTCGCTTTGCCAAGACCCATCCCAATGTCGAACTTTACATCGTCTGCGAACCCTCCGTCAGTCTCGCTGAGAAGATGCAACGGGGCGAACTCGACATTGCCTTGGTGACACACAATCCCCGCGCCCGCGTGTCTGACGTGGTGCGTACAGAGCCATTGTGCTGGGTGGCGTCCGCCAATCACCCCTTGCGCGACAATGCGCCTGTGCCGCTGGCTGTCGGACGCAGGGATTGCCACTGGCGCCAGCTTGCCTGTTCAGCACTGGATGCGGATGGGCGTGACTATCAGGTGTTGTTCACCAGCTGGTCATCAACGGTTATTGCGTCTGCCGTGCTGGCCGGCATGGCCGTTTCGGTATTGCCGGAATCGGCACTGCGTACCGGCATGAAGGTGTTAACCGCCAATGACGGTTTTCCACCGCTTCCACCGGTTCAAATCGGCTTGATGAAGCGCCCTGGCATCTCGCCGTCGCTTGCCAATGCAATCACTGATCACATTTCCGCATGTCTCGACAATATTACGCTGACAGCGGCAACAACCGATGATCTGGACAGCGATGTAAAGACATATCCAAAGATGCCGCGGCTTCGTGCCGGCCATATGCTGCCGGGCTGGTAGGTGGCAAATTGTCTGCTGTCTCAGGCGCAGCCTAGATGCTTTCGCGGATCAAGCGCTTGCACTCCAAAAGCATGCGCTTTGCATGATCCTGCTCACTCAACAAAGCGAGCCGCATGCACGAACCGAGAAAGTAGCTGAGTAGTTTGCAGCGCGCTTCGTAGTCCTCACCGGGACGGGGTGTACGCAAAGGTGCAGTGTAATAAATAAAGACTTCGGCCAGGCGATAACTCTGCTCAATGTTGAGCTGAGCCAGCGCCTTGTCCATTTCCATGCTCAGCCAGATGCTGAGATAGATCGGGTTTTCGCGACATTCGCGGTAATACCAGTCGATCAGGACAAAAACGTGTTCCTTGAGTTCGTCGAGTGTCGTCGCCTTTTCCAGGGAGTGAATGATATGCTCCTCCACACGCGCAGAAATCATGTCGAAAAGTGCACGCAGGATGGCCGCTTTTTCCGGAAAATATTGGTAGATTGACCCGATCGGAACACCAGCCTCCTTGGCAAGTGCCGTCATGGTCAGCGCGCTGACACCACTTTGTGTGATGAGGCGGGTTGCCGACTCCAGAATAGCATGCACACGCTGAATGCTTCTGTCCTGCTGTGGCGTCTTTCTCGGCTCAATACGTTCTGGCTTACCACGTCTCGGCATATTGTTTCCCATCCTGAAACACATGCGGGTAGCCCCCACGCCACCACAATCGTCGCGATATGGCACAGGCAGTTTTGACGAAAGTTGAAACGCTTTGTCGGCTTTTTAATGAACAACCAAAAAAGCCGGGCAATTGCCCGGCTTTTCAGTGTTAAACTGCCATCAAATCTCTACTCAGCAGCGCTGATCGTATCTGCCTGATATCCGTGAGCGGTCTTCAAGGCTGCCCTTACACCGGCTTCATAGTCAGGATGAACCTGGCGGAAGTGCGCAAGCTGACGCTCAACAATGAAGCCCGGCACACCACCCATGGCAGCGGCGATGTTCGAGAACAGACGCTGCTTCTGGCCCGCATCAAACAGGTTGAAAAGAGCGCGTGGCTGGCTGTAGTCATCATTGCCGATGCGGTGATTGTAACGTGCTGCATCACCGGAAATACGCAGTGGCGGCTCTTTCGCAGCAGGCTGTTCAACCGGGCCATTGAAAGAGTTCGGCTCGTAATAGGCATCAGGATTACCGGTCTTGATACCACCGTAGGTGTTCATCTGACCATCACGATGATAGTGGTGCACGGGACACTTCGGCGCGTTAACCGGAATATTTTCGTAGTGCGTGCCCAGACGGTGGCGATGCGCATCCGCATAAGAGAACACGCGGGCCTGCAGCATCTTGTCAGGCGAATAACCTATGCCCGGCACGATGTTGGACGGCGAGAAAGCAGCGTTTTCGATTTCGGTGAAGTAGTTGTCCGGGTTACGGTTCAATTCCATCACGCCGATATCGATTGGCGGATATTCGCCATGCGGCCAGACCTTGGTCAGGTCGAACGGGTTATAGGATGTCTTTTCAGCATCAAGCTCTGGCATGATCTGAACCTGAACGGTCCAACGCGGATATTCGCCGCGCTCCAGCGCGTTGAACAGGTCTTCCTGCGTTGACTCGCGAGTCTTGCCGATAACGCCTTCCGCTTCCTCATTGGTCCAGTGTTTGTGGCCCTGCTGGGTCTTGAAGTGGAATTTCACCCAATAACGCTCACCGGCATCATTCCAGAAGGAATAGGTGTGTGAACCATAACCGTTGATGTGACGCACATCGGTCGGCAGACCACGGTCAGACATCAGGATGGTAACCTGATGCAGGCTTTCAGGCGACAGCGACCAGAAGTCCCACATGGCAGTTGCAGAACGCAGATTGGTCCGCGGGTGACGCTTTTGCGTGTGAATGAAATCAGGGAATTTGACGGGATCGCGAACGAAGAATACCGGCGTGTTGTTGCCAACGAGATCCCAGTTGCCTTCTTCGGTGTAGAATTTGATGGCAAAACCACGCACGTCGCGCTCGGCGTCAGCAGCACCCTGCTCACCGGCAACGGTAGAGAAACGCAGGATCAGCGGTGTTTCCGCGCCGGGCTGCAGTGCCTTGGCCTTGGTATATCGGGAGATATCGCCAGTGATCTTCAACGTGCCATAGGCACCCCAACCCTTGGCATGTACGGCGCGTTCAGGAATACGTTCACGGTTCTGGTGCGCCAGTTTTTCAATCAACTGGTAGTCCTGCAGCAGAAGCGGGCCACGCTCGCCTGCACTCAGAGAATTCTGGTTATCAGGAATTGGTGATCCTGCGCTGGTGGTCATTGTCGGGCGATCAGCCATGATTTCCTCCTTTTGGGTTCACTCTCGATGGCGGCAAGTCACCGGCAATCAGGCCGGACGCTTGTCTAGAATACTTCTAACAATGGTTTTTCGCATCCCATTCTCATAATTTCCAATTGTATTTCCGATCATTTTCGATAGGATTTTCCTATCATGATTACACTTCGGCAAATGCGTTATTTTGAAACTCTGTCCAACACCCTGCACTTTGGAAAGGCGGCGGTGGCAGCCAATATCAGCCAGCCGGCACTTTCAGCCCAGATCATGGAAATGGAAAACCACCTTGGTGTCAAATTGGTGGAACGGGGGCGTGGCGGAGTGATCATAACACAAAAAGGCATGGAAATATTACAGCATGCACGGATCATTCTGGCCGAAGTGGAACGGCTGGAAGCAACTGCACGTAGAGGTTCAGGCGTGCTGGAAGGGTTGGTGCGCATCGGCATTATCCCGACCATTGCACCCTATCTCGTGCCACAACTGGTGCCACGCCTGCGCAAAGTCTATCCACGTATCGAAATCGAATTGAAAGAGGCGATGACCGACCGCCTGCGAAGTGACCTTCTAGAGGGAAAACTCGATGCGGTCATTGCCGCATTACCGCTGGATGACGACGCTCTGGCCAGTCAGGCCCTGTTTACCGACCGGTTCTATATGGCCGTTGCCAGCAACGAGGACAGTGTTTTGTCGTCGCCTCTCACAGAAGCGCAGGTAGACATGGACCGCTTGTTGCTGCTGGAAGAAGGGCATTGCCTGCGGGATCAGGCACTGGCGGTTTGCGGCACTGCCGGCAAACGCAGTCTGGTCAATTTTGGCGCCACGTCGATGACTACCCTGTTGCAAATGGTATCGCATGACATGGGCATGACCCTCATTCCGGAAATTGCCGTGCCTCTGGAAACCAAACGCAACAATCTGCGCATAGTGCCCTTTGCTGAACCACAGCCATCCCGTCAAATTGGCCTTGCCTGGCGACGGTCCAGCGCACGTTCAGCCGATATGATCGCCCTTGCTGAAACGATAACAGCCTGCGCTTCCAAAAAGGAAACACAGGCTACCGGTTAAGCCGTCAGGATCAATTCAGGTCGACAACGATACGGCCGTCGATCTTGCCCTCTTCCATGCGGTGGAAAATATCATTGATGTTTTCCAGCTTGTCCCAGGAGAAGTGGGCGGCCACCTTGCCCTCACCTGCAAAGGTCAGGGATTCCTCAAGATCCTGTCGTGTGCCAACGATCGAGCCGCGCACGGTAATGCGCTTCAACACCGTATCAAACACCGGAAGTGAAATGTAACCCGGTGGCAGACCGACCAGCGCCATGGTGCCCTTGGAACGCAGGAAACCATAGGCCTGCTCCATGGCTTTTGGTGATACCGCCGTCACCAGCGCGCCGTGAACACCTTTTGTGGCTTTTTGTACCTGTTCAATGGCATCTGCCGCCTTGCCGTTGACAACAATGTCCGCGCCGAGCTTTTTCGCCAGCTCCAGCTTGTCGTCAAAAATATCGGCAGCCACCACATGCATGCCCATGGCCTTGGCATATTGCACGGCCATGTGACCGAGACCACCAATCCCAGAGATGACGACCCATTCACCAGGCTTCACTTCGGTTTCCTTCAATCCCTTGTAAACGGTCACGCCAGCGCACAGTACCGGTGCGGCAGGACCAAAATCGAGATTATCCGGCAGACGGCCGACATATTTCGGATCAGCCAGACCATATTGCGCAAAGCTGCCATTGACGGAATAACCGGAGTTCTTCTGTTCGGCACACAAGGTCTCCCAGCCGGTGCGGCATGGCACGCAGCAACCGCAAGCGCTGTAAAGCCACGGTGTGCCGGCCCTGTCACCTTCCTTGATGCCCGTGACGCCAGCGCCAATCTTTGCAACGTAGCCAACGCCTTCGTGACCAGGAATGAAAGGTGGATTGGGCTTGACCGGCCAATCACCATTCGCCGCGTGCAAATCCGTGTGGCAAACACCGGTCGCTTCATACTTCATGAGGATTTCGCCGGGACCCGGATCAGGAATTGGCACCTCTTCAATGGAAAGCGGTTTACCAAATTCCCTGACGACTGCGGCTTTCATCATTGCTGCCATTTGTCATGCCTCCTTCAACCAATGCATGGTTGGAGAATAGACAAACAACATGAGGTGGTATTGATTTATCGCAAGTGAACGGTGTTTCGTATCTGGCACTGTCGCAATTATGCGGCAGTCCGACTATTCAAATGCCAGCCAGACGACCATCCATATCCACATGCAGACAAGCGCTGCAAAACCGACGGCAAATGCCGGTGCACGGTAACGCAGGCGATTGCTGGTGACATGAACATATGAATGCACGTAACGCGAAAACACGAATACCCAACCCAAGGCAATGGTAACAATGTTATCCGCATCGGTGATGTACAGCAGCAGGCAGGCTGCATGGAACAGCACCGGCAGTTCAAACTGGTTGGCAATATTCTTGTTGACCAACTGGCTTTCGCGGGCTTCCTCGCCAGTATCGCGGAAATTGCGAATAGCGTCCGAATTCAAAAAGGTGAATTTCTTCCGGCGGATGAAGAGCAGGCAGTACAGAGCGAAAACAAGGAAAGCATGCGCAATCATCGGCCAGAACATTGCGGTTGTGGGTGACATCGGGCTCTCCTTCATCAGCAGTCAAAAATACGCTCCCTGACCCGATCCGGATCAGGGAGCGTATTTAAGGTTCATGTTGTCGCTAAACTAGCGCGCGAGGCGATCAAACGCTACCCGGATAATTCGGGCTTTCACGGGTAATCGTCACGTCATGTGCGTGGCTTTCACGCAAACCAGCACCGGAAATACGAACGAATGTTGCACGTTCCTGGAATTCAGGAATCGTGGCACCACCAACATAACCCATAGCAGCCTTCAGGCCACCAGCGAGCTGGTGCAGAACGCCGGAAACCGGTCCCTTGTACGGAACCTGACCTTCGATGCCTTCTGGAACGAGCTTGAGCGTATCGCGCACTTCTGCCTGGAAATAGCGGTCAGCCGAACCACGTGCCATGGCACCAACGGAGCCCATGCCACGGTAAGCCTTGAACGAACGGCCCTGGTAGAGGAACACTTCACCTGGGCTTTCATCCGTACCGGCCAGCAGCGAACCAATCATCACAGCCGATGCACCGGCAGCAATTGCCTTTGCAAGGTCGCCCGAGAACTTGATACCGCCGTCAGCGATCACAGGAATATCCAGGGATTGGGCTGCTTCAACCGCCGACATGATGGCAGCAAGCTGCGGAACGCCAACGCCAGCCACGATACGTGTGGTGCAGATGGAGCCAGGGCCAATACCAACCTTGACGGCGTCAGCACCGGCATCAATCAGCGCCTTGGTGCCATCGGCCGTCGCAACGTTGCCTGCAATGATGCGGATGGCGTTGGACATTTTCTTGACCTGCGTCACCGCGTCAAGAACCCGCTGCGAATGGCCGTGAGCAGTATCGACGACCAGAACGTCGACACCTGCGTCAATGAGGCGTTCTGCACGGTCGCGCGCATCGTCACCAACGCTGATGGCAGCAGCGGCACGCAGACGGCCCTGCACATCCTTGGTCGCATTCGGGTTGAGCTGCGACTTTTCCATGTCCTTGACGGTGATGAGGCCAACGCAGTTGCCCTGTGCGTCCACAACAAGCAGTTTTTCAATGCGGTGCTTGTGCAGCAAGCGGCGCGCTTCCTGCTGGTCAACACTGCTTTCCTTGACCGTCACGAGGTTTTCGCGGGTCATCAGCTCATAGATTTTCTGGGTTGGATCAGAGGCAAAACGAACGTCGCGGTTGGTAAGGATACCAACGAGACGACCAGTCTTATGGCCACCCTGACCACCGTTTTCAACAACCGGAATACCGGAAATGCCGTGGGCCTTCATCAGGCTCTGGGCTTCAGCAAGGGTCGCATCCGGGCCGATGGTAACTGGGTTGATGACCATGCCGCTTTCAAACTTCTTGACCTGGCGGACTTCCTCGGCCTGTTCAGCCGGGGTGAGGTTGCGGTGGATAACACCAATACCACCGGCCTGGGCCATGGCAATTGCCAGCCGGCTTTCGGTGACCGTGTCCATGGCGGAGGAAAGGATCGGCAGGTTCAGCTCGATATCACGGGCGATGCGCGTCGAAATATTCGTCTGGCCCGGCATCACTTCAGAATGTCCCGGCTGCAAGAGCACATCGTCGAAAGTGAGGGCGTCCAAACCTGTGGGCGTTTGAATAATGCGTGCCATGCCAATTTCCTTCATTAAAGAATAGGGTATCCACCGGGAAGAATCATCCACCGGCGGTTTCACAAGGAGTGCTTGGAAGTTGGCGAGGGCTGGTAACACGTCTATGACAGGAAGGAAATAGAAAAAACCCGGATTCGTTAATCCGGGCTTGCCGAGCAGCCGAGACCGCTGTGCATAGCTGCGGAAAAAACAACCGCAGCGGGAACCGCCTTAGAGGTCGAACTGATAGGATTTGGGAACGAAGCGGTATCCCTCCTCCTGTTTTTCCACAAAGCCGACGGACGGGAACGGCATGTGGTAACCAATGAAGGCCAGCTTGTCGGTTGCAATCATGTCAAAGACCTTTTTGCGGGTCGTAGCGGCGGCAGCCTTGTCCATGTCAAAACGCACTTCCCACTCCGGGCGTTGCAGCGACAGCACATAATGGTTGGCTGTATCTGCCGTCAGCACCAGTTGGCGACCTTCCGATTCCAGACGGAAAATCATGTGACCCGGCGAGTGGCCAAATGCTTCAACACCGGTGATCCCGGGCACAACTTCCGCCCCTTCACCGATGAAACTCATCTTTTCTGCCAGCGGCTTGACCTTGGCCAACACACCCTTGTGACCGTTCTCGGCTGGCGTTCCGACCCGAGCATCGGCGGTCCAGAAATCATATTCAACCTGACCCGCAACATAACGGGCGTTCGGGAATGCAGGCGCATCCTTTTCGGTCAAACCACCAATATGATCGCCATGCATGTGGGTCAGCACAACAACGGAAATATCTTCCGGCTTGTAACCGGCTGCGGCCAGACCTTCGGTCAGGCGGCCATTGCCGTTGGCCCGTCCAGCTTCACCGAAACCGGTATCAAACAGCACACGTTCAGACCCGGTATTGACCATGACGGGTGAGAAGCTGTTGACGAACTTGTCCTTGGGAAGGAAGTTTTCTTCCAGAAGCGTGCCAACAGTCTCTGCCGACTGGTTGGTACCGAAAGTCTCGTTTGGTGGTCCCGATACGGCGGAGCCATCCTTGATGACAAGAACCTCAAAATTGCCCAGCTTGAAGCGATTTGTTTCCGGCCCCATTGCGTGATTTATCTCCATGGAGGTTTGCGGTTGCGCCGTCTGTGCCATCGACGCCCGCGCCATGATGAACGGAGCAGCCAGAATTCCGGTTCCAGCAGATCCCAAGAGTACACGTCTGCCGATTTTTGAAGTCACAGCCATTTTCCTGTCTCCTCACATATTTTCTTTTTCATCGGGACAGGAGTATGCAGACAAGACCACGACCTTCATACCTCAGAGATGAGGGATCACACAGACGTGATGCGTGTCATTTCAATGACAAACGGATTGGCATTCACACGCATAAAAACTAAAACGCACCCCGTGTGAACCTGATCACAAGCGCAGCACAGGCATATCCATGAACCGCATCATACCGCTTATCCTCGCCGTGGCACTGTTCATGGAGCAAATGGATTCCACCGTCATTGCAACAGCCTTGCCGACCATTGCTCACGATTTGAATGTCGGGCCGATTACGCTCAAACTGGCCCTCACCTCCTACATGGTGGCACTGGCAATCTTCATTCCGATCAGCGGATGGATGGCCGACAAGTTCGGTGCCAAGACCATTTTCCGGCTCGCCATCGGGGTGTTCATGGTGGGTTCATTGTTCTGCGCAATATCCGGTTCGCTGACGGAATTTGTGCTTTCCCGCTTCCTGCAGGGCATGGGTGGCGCGATGATGACGCCGGTTGGCCGACTGGTGCTGCTACGCACCACCGACCGCAAGGAGCTAGTATCCGCCATGGCGTTGTTGACCATCCCGGCGCTGCTTGGCCCGCTCACCGGGCCGCCGGTTGGCGGTTTCATCACCACCTATTTTTCCTGGCACTGGATTTTCCTGATCAACATTCCAATCGGTGTTGCCGGTATCGTGTTGTCCAGCATCTATCTGCCGGAAATCGAGACCACCAATCCGCCAGCCATGGATGTGAAAGGATTTCTGCTATCCTCCATCGCTGCATCAGGCGTGGTGTTTGGCGTTTCGGTCATCAGCCTTCCGGCCTTGCCGCCAATGGTTGGAGCAGCCTCGATCCTTGCCGGCATATTGGCCGGCGTGCTATATGTGCTGCATGCACGCAGGCATCCTGCCCCGATCCTTGATTTCAAGATTTTCCAGAACACAACCTTCCGCATTACCTCGGTCAGCGGCACGATTTTCCGCATTTCAACGGGCGCCATTCCGTTTTTGATGCCGTTGATGCTGCAGATCGGCTTTGGCCTGAATGCCTTCCAGTCCGGCATGGTGACATTCGCAGGCGCTATTGGTGCCATCACCACCAAGTTCATCGCCAAGCGGATATTTGCCGCAACCGGCTTTAAAACCACACTGATTGCCGCCTCTATCGTCGGCGCCATGACCACCGCGGCCAACGCACTTTTCGTGCCGGAAACACCGCACTCCATCATCATCAGTGTTCTTGTCGTGTCAGGTTTTGCCCGGTCGTTCTTCTTCACCGGGTCCAATGCACTTAGCTATTCTGAGATCGACAACAAACAGGCCAGCCAAGCGACATCCATGTCATCCGTGCTGCAGCAGATCAGCCTTGCGCTTGGTGTTGCATTTGCGGCCACCATTCTGGAAGCAAGCTCTGCAATGACGGGCTCGCATCTGCAGCTTGCCGATTTCCATCTGGCGTTCGTGCTGGTCGCGGCCTTCTCGCTTCTGGCGCTGATACCGCTTTTCCGTCTTGATAAAAACGCGGGCGAGGCCATTTCCGGCCATCGCCCGCGCATTGATGCATAAGGAAATATCGGGGCCGCTGAACAAGCGGCTCCCTCAAACCTCTTCTTCGGCTTCCGGTTCGGAAAGCGCCGTGTTTTTACGACCCTTGAAGCCCTTGGCCAGCAGGAACATTTCCACCGATTCAGACCGCGACGACGCCGGCTTGATATGCAGAACCTGCTTGAAGTTGCGCTTCAACAGATCGAGCAAGGTCTTTTCCGTACCGCCCTGGAAGGTCTTGGCCAGGAAGTGGCCGCCTTCTGCCAAAACCTCAATGGCAAAGTCCGCCGCGACTTCGCACAGATGCATCGTGCGAATATGGTCGGTTTTCTGATGACCTGTGGTCGGCGCTGCCATGTCCGACAGAACCAGATCCGGTGTGCCGCCAATCGCTTCCTTCAGCTTTTCTGGTGCCGTTGGGTCAAGGAAGTCGAGTTGCAACAGGCGCACGCCTGGAATAGGATCGACCTCAAGGAAGTCGATCGCGGCAACGCGAATATCGTCTTCGGTCGAATCCGTCACCTTTGCGGCAATCTGCGACCAGCTGCCCGGAGCAGCGCCCAGGTCGATAATGCGGGTCGCACCCTTCAGGATTTCGTGCTTGTCGTTGATTTCAAGCAGCTTGTAGGCCGCACGCGCACGGTAGCCTTCCAGCTTGGCGCGCTGCACATAGGGGTCATTGATATGGCGCTCAAGCCAACGGCGTGACGACGCCTTGAGCTTGGTTTTTTTCACCTTCTGGCCAATTTTACGGCCGGTGCGATTGCTTCCGGCGGGAGGCTTACTCATAAACTTGGTTCCTTATCTCGCACCGTTTTGCTGGCGACGCAGGCGGTTACGCCGCCATGCACCATCATCCGCCATCATATCCGTCAACAGGCCTTCACGCAGACCGCGGTCGGCAACCCGCATGCGCCGGGCTGGCCAACGGCGACGAATTGCCTCCAGAATAGCGCAGCCTGCCAGAACCAGATCCGCACGATCCGGGCCAATGCAAGCATTGGCGGCACGGCCAGCAAAATCCCAATCCAGCAGTTTGTTTTGCATGGCGGTTACTTCGCGGTCGGACAACCACAGACCGTCAACCTTGCGGCGATCATAACGCGGCAAATCCAGGTGAACGCCTGCCAGTGTCGTGACCGTGCCCGAAGTGCCGATCAGGTGGAAATCTTCCAGCACATCACTTGCCGCAAATGGCGGGCAAACAAATGTATCCAGCAGACCTTCGACTTCAGTCACCATGGCAGAAAACACCTGCGGGGTCACATCGCGTCCGCCATGGCGTTCCGACAGCGTGACAACGCCAACCGGCAGTGAGGTCCAGTGGGTTATGTGATTGGCAAGACGGTTGGAGCGGTTTTCGCCAACTCGAATGACCGCGATTTCCGACGAACCGCCACCGATGTCAAACAGCACAACCGAACGGGCATCACGACCAATCAGCGACGAGCAACCCGAGACCGCAAGACGGGCTTCGGTTTCCCGGCTGATGATCTCGAGATTGAGGCCAGTTTCGCGAGTGACCCGCGACAGGAATTCCTCGCCGTTTTCGGCAGCACGGCAGGCTTCGGTTGCAATCAGACGCATGCGCCGAATCGGGCGTCCCGAAAGTTTTGCGGCACACACACGCAAGGCCTCAACCGCGCGATCCATAGCATCATTCGACAGACGTCCTGTTGAAATCAGCCCCTCACCCAACCGCACGATACGGGAAAAGGCATCAACCACCCGGAACTGGCCGGGGCGTGTCGGTTGGGCAATCAGCAGACGGCAATTGTTGGTGCCGAGATCAAGCGCCGCATACATATCGGCGGCTTGGTCACCATCACGGTCATGTGCACGCTGGCCATGGCGATTATCGGCACGCGACGTCGCGCCCGTTCCGTCCTGTGCGGACGACTGGCCTTGCGGTTTGCCATTTTTGGCAACATGCGAGGGGACCAGCGGACGCCCCTGTGGCCCTCTGTGACCACGACGACGGTCGCGTGATTTGCGGCCTTCAGCCGGCCCATTTTGCGGGCCCGTTGTCTTGGCAGACGGACCATTCGCTTGCGCGCCGTCACCGGCCTGTCTTGTCTCTGGAGTATTGGTGTTTTGTCCGCCGCCGCGCGAACGCCTGCGCCGTTTGCGCTTACGCGCCCCGGCATCCGGGCCGGGTGAGGTTTCATGCTGAGAATCAGCATGGGAACCGACGGCAACAACTTGCGTAGCAACCTGCGCGCCACGGTTATTACCGTTGCGCTTGCTTTTACCACGACGAGAGCGTTTCGCTCTGCTCTTGTTTACCGTCGACGCCCCTGATTCTGACGGCTTTTCGCCGCTGCCGGGGTCAGTCACTGTCTTGTCCATTTCGCCGCGCGAAAGCGTGAGCAATGCCGCAGGCGTTTGAAGGTTTCGTTGGGCAGAACATACCAGCCCCCGGCATTTTAGCCAACCGTTTTTTGTTTTGGCCTGTGGTCGCGACATCGCACCGCCACCACAGGAACAAAACTCAATGCAGCTTACCAAAATGAACGAACAGCACGCACCGACCGGACATCAGAAATCCCAGTCATCATCCTCCGTGGCAACGGCCTTGCCGATGACGTAAGACGAGCCCGAACCGGAAAAGAAGTCGTGGTTCTCATCGGCATTGGGCGACAGCGCTGACAAGATGGCAGGATTGACCTTGCATGCCTCCGGCGGAAACAGTGCCTCATATCCCAGGTTCATCAGAGCCTTGTTGGCATTGTAATGCAGGAACTTCTTGACGTCTTCGCTGAAACCAACACCGTCATAAAGCTCTTCGGTGTATTTCGCCTCGTTGTCATAAAGCTCCAGCAACAGGTCAAAGGCAAAGTCCTTGATCTCCTGCTTTTGCGCATCTCCCAATCGGACCAAAGCACGCTGGAACTTGTAGCCGATGTAATAACCGTGCACGGCCTCATCACGAATGATCAGGCGGATCAAATCGGCTGTATTTGTCAGCTTGGCGCGGCTGGACCAATACATCGGCAGATAGAAGCCGGAATAGAACAGGAAGCTTTCCAGAAAAACGCTGGCGACCTTCTTTTTCAGAGGATCAGTGGAGGCATATTGCTCCATGATCAGTGTCGACTTGCGCTGCAGAAATTCGTTTTCTTCCGACCAGCGATAGGCGTCATCCACATCGGGCGTCAGGCACAGCGTTGAGAAGATCGACGAATAGGACCGTGCATGCACCGCCTCCATGAAGGAGACATTGGAGAGCACCGCCTCTTCATGCGGTGTAGTGGCATCGGCCATCAGTTTTACCGCACCGACACCATTTTGAATGGTGTCGAGCAGTGTCAGGCCCGTAAACACACGAATGGTGAGCTGCTGTTCCTGCTGTGTCAATGTTGCCCAGGACGGGATGTCATTGGATAGCGGCACCTTTTCCGGCAGCCAGAAATTGCCGGTCAAACGGTTCCAGACCTCCAGATCCTTGTCATCTTCAACACGGTTCCAGTTGATTGCACGCAGGCGGCTGGCAGCCTTGATTTGTATATTCATAAATATCGTCCCTCAATTTACAGCGTGCAGGAAACGCAGCCCTGAACCTGCGTGCCTTCGAGCGCCATCTGACGCAGCCGGATGTAATAAATGGTCTTGATGCCCTGCTTCCAGGCGTAGATCTGCGCTCGGTTGATGTCGCGGGTGGTGGCGGTGTCACGGAAAAACAGTGTCAATGACAGGCCCTGATCGACATGCTGCGTTGCCGCGGCATAGGTATCGATGATCTTTTCAGGGCCGATTTCATAGGCATCTTGATAATATTCAAGATTGTCGTTGGTCAGAAAGGCTGCGGGATAATAGACGCGGCCGATCTTGCCTTCTTTCCGGATTTCAATCTTCGAGACGATCGGATGGATCGAGGATGTGGAATGATTGATGTAGGAAATCGAACCGGTTGGCGGCACGGCCTGCAGGTTCTGGTTATAAAGACCAGATGCCATGACTGCCTCCTTCAACTCCTGCCAGTCATCCTGGGTTGGAATGTGAATACCGGCCTTTTCAAACAGTTCCTGAACCTTTTCGGTCGCGGGCGTCCATTCGCGCTCGACATATTTGTCGAAATATTCACCGGACGCATATTTGGAGTTTTCAAAGCCCTTGAAGCTTTCACCCAGTTCCACAGCCAGCCGGTTTGATGCGCACACCGCGTGATAAGCCACGGTGTAGAAATAGATATTGGTAAAATCGATGCCTTCTGGCGAACCGTAGAAAATGCGTTCACGGGCGAGATAACCGTGCAGGTTCATCTGCCCCAGACCAACGGCGTGGCTCTCATCATTACCCTTGGCGACCGATGGCACGGATGAGATGTGGCTCATCTGCGAAACGGCGGTCAGTGCACGAATTGCCGTTTCAATGGTTGAGCCGAAATCGGCAGAATCCATTGCGGCTGCAATATTCAGAGAGCCAAGATTGCAGGAAATATCCTTGCCCATATGGCTGTAGGAAAGATCATCACTAAAGATGCTGGCGTCGCTGACCTGCAGGATTTCAGAGCACAGATTGCTCATGGTGATACGACCGGCAACTGGGTTTGCGCGGTTCACCGTGTCCTCAAACATGATATAGGGATAACCGCTTTCGAACTGGATTTCCGCAATGATCTGGAAGAACTCGCGGGCCTTGATCTTCTTTTTGCGAATGCGGCTGTCGGCTACCATTTCGCGGTATTTTTCGGTGACCGAAATCTCGGTAAACGGCACGCCGTAGACCCGCTCCACGTCATAAGGCGAGAAGAGGTACATTTCCTCGTTGTTCTTAGCCAGTTCAAAGGTGATGTCTGGTATGACCACACCGAGCGACAGGGTCTTGATACGGATTTTCTCATCGGCGTTTTCGCGCTTGGTATCGAGAAACCGCATGATGTCAGGGTGGTGGGCATGCAGGTAAACTGCCCCTGCCCCCTGGCGAGCGCCAAGCTGGTTGGCATAGGAAAACGCATCTTCCAGCAGCTTCATCACCGGAATGACGCCGGATGACTGGTTTTCGATATTCTTGATCGGTGCGCCCATTTCACGGAGATTGGTCAGCGACAAAGCAACACCACCACCACGCTTGGACAATTGCAGCGCCGAATTGATGGAGCGACCAATACTTTCCATGTTGTCTTCAATACGCAACAGGAAGCAGGACACCAACTCGCCGCGCTGATTTTTGCCTGCGTTGAGAAATGTCGGTGTTGCCGGCTGGAAACGACCTGAAATGATCTCATCCATCAGGTTACGGGCCAATTGTTCATTGCCGCGCGCCAACGTCAACGCCACCATGCAGATGCGGTCTTCATAACGTTCAAGGTAACGCTTGCCGTCAAAGGTTTTCAGCGTGTAGCTGGTGTAATATTTGAAGGCGCCGAGGAAGGTCGGAAAACGGAATTTGCGTGCATAGGCTTCGTCGAAAAGATTACGCACGAAATTGAAGGAATACTGGTCTAGCACCTCCTGCTCGTAATATCCTTCCAACACGAGATAATCGAGTTTTTCCCTAAGGTTATGGAAAAACACCGTGTTCTGGTTGACGTGTTGCAGGAAATACTGCCGTGCCGCCGACCTGTCCTTGTCGAGCTGGATTTTGCCCTCATCATCATAGAGGTTCAGCATGGCGTTGAGCGCGTGATAATCCAGCGCCGTTTCACCCACCTTTAGTGGGCGTTCGTGTGTTGTGACGTCCAAAATCGTTCCAATCCATGTTTGGCTTTTGCAACATCATCTCCGGTGCCCAACAGTTCGAACCTGTAGAGAAACGGCACCTCGCATTTGCGGGATATGATGTCGCCGGCAAGGCAGTAAGCCTCGCCGAAATTGGTGTTACCGGCAGCGATGACACCGCGAATGAGGCGGCGATTTTCCGTCGCATTGAGAAAATGAATAACCGGTTTGGGAACCGCGCCTTTTGCGCTGCCGCCGCCGTAGGTCGGCACCACAAGCACATAGGGTTCCGTGACCATGGGTGGCGGTTCGCCTGCCCCGATCGGCAAGCGCAACGCCCGAAATCCCAGTTTTTCAACGAAGCGACGGGTGTTTTCCGATGTCGATGAATAATAGACAATCAGCCCCATCTGACCTGCCCATCACGACAAGGCGCTGATCATGTCAGGCCTGAAACCGGCCCAATGGGTATCACCCGCCACAACAACCGGCACCTGGCGATAGCCGAGATTCTGCACATGCATCAGCGCCGCATCGTCCACGGACACGTCAATGACATTGTAGGCAATACCCTTACGCTCAAGAGCGCGTGTCGTGGCCGTGCACTGGACGCATGCGGGTTTGCTATAGACTGTGATGTTCATGACGTTCCTCGTTGATCGATAAATTTGGACAAGCGGATGCAGTCGGTCACGTCTTGGCGACGAAACCGTTGGTTTTTAAAATGTCTTGGGGGTCTGAAATCAGATCAGATAAAATGCCGCGCGCGCATCATGACGAACGGAACACATATTTCATACAGCATGCTTTCACCCCGAAGCTTTGGCAGGGGGCAAATATGCGCATGCCAAGCTTTGCCTGGGATAACATGCACCCTTCGGACACCCCGCCCGTGGATTGTTTTTGCTCGAGGCAGGTCTCCTGGCTCGCGGGTCACGGCATCATACCTAGTCTTCCCAAAGCACACATGCTTCAGTGACGGATTTAAGTAGACGCTATCCGCTTACAGTTGCGGGGGCAGCTATGGCATTGCCTGATTTCTCAAACGCACCATATTCCCATCTTAGCTTCCATGTCTTGCGACAAAGAAGAACCTAGAACACTATATATAGTAGTTATTGCGCGTGATTCGTCAATCAACGACAAGCCCTAAGACTGGTTTCCTCACAACAGAATGCATTCGTTTTATGGAGAGCGTGTGACGGAACATGTGTCGCCCAGCATTGCGGGCCGTTTCCCAACGCTGCACCGAGCGAGATATGCCGTAAAAAAACTGCCGTTTTGAAACACGCGCTGGTAAATACCAGAAGCCTCCTGCATGTCTTATGCGAGAGGCTTTTTTGAATGGACCTGCAGATTAACGGAACAACTGCATCACGCCTTCGGCGTTGGAATTGGCAATGGACAGTGTCTGGATACCCAGCTGCTGTTGGGTCTGGATTGCCTTGAGCCGGGTTGAGGCTTCATTCATATCTGCATCTACAAGACGGCCGATACCACTGTCGATCGCATTAGACAGCCGGTCTGCAAATTCCGTCTGCATGTCGATACGCGTTGAGAGAGCACCGAGTTGAGCAGCGCTGGAAATCGACTCCTTGAGCATGTGCTCAACGCCCTCGATGTATCTGTCGATCTTGAACCGGGTCGATGTCACATCGATCTCAGCGAGATCAAAATCCAGCGTGAATGGCAGGTTTGTGCGAACGTTTGAGACATTGAACACCGCCGCGCGGTTACCGGCCTCCGGATAGATGGCAGGATCGGCCATGAACACGATCAGCCCGGGATATTCCGTATCCGTCGATGTCACCGTGATGCCGCTGCCTGCGGTGACATAGGCCAGCACCGTTGCAAAAGCGTCGCGGTCGCCAATCAGGCCGTCGGTGGTGCCGAGCGCAGCATCGACCACTGACTTGTCGATCATCAACGTCTGCACACCGCCCCCATTCACTTCAACGTCGAAGCTGATTTCAGCAAGTCCCGATACCGTGAAAGGTTCTGTGAAATTGACCCAGCCCTTCGGGAACATGTTATCGTGATTGGCGGAGGGAGTATCTTCCAGACCAAGCCCAAAGCCCGCCGGGTGGCCGCTGGTGAAGCTGGAGTTCACGCCTGTAATGTCGACGCTGGAACCATTATGGCCTGATGTCTCGAGAGAACCGATTTCATAACGGGTCGCATCACTGCCAAATGACGTAAAGCCATTTGGCTTGACTGCCCACAATGGCACGCCGTTGTCATCAAACACCTTTTGCAGCACACGGGTCATGTCATAGGCATTGTTGATGGTGCCGTCCAAAGTGCCAAGGGCGGCGTCAACCACTGACTTGTCGATTCTCAGATTGGTGATTGTCACACCGACATCTGTATCAAAAGCGTCCACAAGAACCGAAAATTCGATAAAATCAGTGCCGACAAAGGTCGCCGGCCCGGTGAATACATGTGTCTCGTGGCCATTATGGGCATAGACATTCATATTGGCATCAGCAAAGCCACCAATATCAGCCACGCCACCCAAATCCTTTTGCAGGATACCGCCACCGCCTTCATTCAGCATGCTGATGGTTCTGAGATCTACGTCTGATGTTTTGACCGCAACCGAGCCTTCACTTGAGCGCACAAACGCCGAAACAACGGATGAACTGAGGCTATCCGTTTCCATCAGATGTGTCGCGGCCGTCGTGTTGAGCCAATTTTCGCCGCTGAAACTGGCTGAAGCAACGATGCTTTCGGCCTGATCATTGAGTTGTTTCAATTCTTCCTGGATTTTTGATTTGTCGATGCCATCTTCCTTCGCAGCCACCAGACGGGCTTTGAACTGCTTGAGAACATCGACAATGGAGTTAGTGCCTTCATAGGCTGTGTCGACCTTTGCGGCGCCAAGACCAAGCGCATCCGACACGGTAGAAATCGCCATGTTGTCCGAACGCATGGTTGTCGAGATGGACCAATAGGCTGCGTTGTCGGCAGCGACCTCAACGCGCAGTCCGGTTGAAACCATTCTTTGCGTGGTTTCCATATTGGACGATACGGAACGCAGGGTCTGGAGCGCAGAAATTGCCGCACCATTGGTTAGGATGGAGGTCATGGAATGCTCGAGCTGTAGGGAAACCGCTCGTCATGAGCTTACAATCATGAGGAGATACAATCACTTGTATGGTTAACAACTGGTTAACGCTTTTTATGCTTTCTTGGCATCGGCGCAATCATTGAGTGTCTTTACACCATCAAATCCCGCCCTTGCCGTCATCGCGGCTGCATAAAGTCCTTGGCCATTGAGATTAGACGTCCTGTCCATGCCGAAAGCGCCGCAATCCGACGCAGCAGAGTCAGGGACGCATCCTTTGATCACCGGATTGGGCGCGGCTTAGAATCACACAGATGCGGGAGGATTGATGGTGTCGGCCTTACGACATCACACGCAGGTTCAAACAACGCATAACAGCAGAAATGGGCCTTAATCGCGCGTCCCCCTGCCTGATAAGGCATCGGGATATATGAACATCAAGGGAAAAGTGGAATGGTACGGTTGAGTGGAGTTGAACCACCGACCTCAGGTGCCACAAACCTGCGCTCTAACCAACTGAGCTACAACCGCACACAAACGACCTGCAAGGCCGCTATGGGGGTCACATACGGGG
Source organism: Agrobacterium sp. (assembly GCF_032092815.1). GTDB lineage: Bacteria > Pseudomonadota > Alphaproteobacteria > Rhizobiales > Rhizobiaceae > Agrobacterium. The sequence continues at coordinate 79,619 of NZ_DAMDBP010000008.1, forward strand.
TGTTTTCCGTTTTTGCAAGACCCTTTGAACTTTTTACAAAAAAAGACGTGGAATAGCAAATGGCGATCATTGACCGGAGAACGGCGAGCCATCAAAGTTTCGGCAATTAACTCTGTTTGCCAATTCCGTGCCGGTGATTATGGACCGCCATGCGCTGGGAAGTTATTTAATATTCTGTTAACATGCCCCGCACGCATTAAAGGTTGGCTTTTCATGAGGAAAAGCAGCAGAAACATGCTGGGGTCAGCAGTACCAGAATAGGTTTCGAGATGCCCGCCGTTCAATATCCTTTCATAGATATAGCTGTTCATGAGCGTGTGCGTGACCGTTTCGGCCGGGGCGAAGCTCTGGTGCTGTTTTCGATCGACCTTGAACATGTGCTGTGGGCAAATGGCCGCGGCGCCTCCTTGTTCGGGACCAATTCCATCTACGATTTTCTGGACCATGGCCCAAAGCCGCAGGACATTACCTTCCGGCAGATTTCCATGGCGGCCAGCAAGCTTTCGGAACTGGGTGATTCCCAATTCTTCACCGCGCGTATCGCTGCCGGTTTCAGAACCGTGCCGGTCAAGGCAATCGTTGAACTGATCAACATCGACGCCAACACACAGGCCATTCTTTTCTCATCGCCCGTCGATGTGCAGCAACCTTCTGCGCAGGAATGTGCCAAGCGTATGATCGAAGGTTTCAGCGACCCTGACATTCATCTGGCTGTGCTGGACGAAAACGGCTTGATCCTGGCCGCTTCGGACAATTTCCGCAACCTCGACATCACGCCGAATACCGTAAAAACGCTGACAACGATGACCCAACATCAGGCTGGGCATCTGATCAAGCGCCCTATTCCGACGGGTAAGGGTTATCTGCCAGCCGCCACCGGCCAGCTTAGCCAGGCACCAGTGATGAACCTGTTGTTTGTGGTGGAAACCGCAATCGGTACGCTCGATCCGGTATATGATGACAGCAATAAAGAGGAGGTCGCTCCGGCAGCACCCGTGGCCGCTGTAGAAGTGACAGCACCCGTTGTTGAACCAGCTGAAACCAAGTTCGAAACGTTGATCGATGACATCGCCAGCATCGAAGATCTGCCGCAGCAGGACGAAGAGTTTGACGCCTCCGAAGCCCTTGATGCGCAGGCGTCACTGATCTTTGCCGATGTCGAAGAGCCCGAGCATGCGCCTGTTGAGGCTGAGGCTGAGGCTGAGGCTGAGGCTGAGGAAAATGTCGCCGTCGTTGAGGACGAAGTACAGCTCCTTGCTGCCGAAAATTATGATGAGCGTTCCGAAGACCTCGATTTTCCTGTTTTTGACGACATTGAGCCAAGCGCTGCAGCGAGTGCATCTGTCGAGCAGGTCTCTGAAACAGACGTCGTCGCCGACGAGATCGAAGACGCCGAAGAAGCTCCGTCTGCGGCACCGGGCGCATTCGTATTTAATCCCTCCGCACGAGCCTCGCGTTTCGTCTGGAAAATTGATGCCAATGGTTGCTTCAGTTCAATTTCGCATGAATTTGCCGAAGCGGTTGGACCACGCTCCGCCGCTGTTGAAGGCATGTCCTTTGCCGATGTTGCAAGCCTGCTGAACCTCGACACGGACGGCAAGATTACCGAGCTGCTGAGCAAGCGTGACACATGGTCGGGCAAGACGATTTTCTGGCCGGTTGAAGGCACGTCACTTTCGGTTCCGATCGATCTGGCAGCGCTACCCACCTATACGAGAACCAGAGAGTTTGATGGCTTCCGTGGTTTTGGCATTGTGCGGCTGGCTGATGCGGTGGAAGACCCGCAAGCGATTGGCCTGAGCCTGGCAGACAATGACACGGTATCCGCACTGGACATGCCAGTCGCCGACCTGACGCCTGAAGCAGATGTTGAGCCAGAGGTCTTGGAGCAGGACGCCGAGACGGACGAGCATGTCTTTGAAGACAGCCTGCCTGATGCCGAACTTACCGAGGAAGCCACTGCCAACTCAGTTGAAGGCAACGAGCCACCTGTCTCATTCCAGCCGCCGCGCGAAGAAGTGCCAGCGCTTCGCATCAGCGAAACACCCAACCGTCGTTTCTCCGACAAGATCATCCAGCTTGAGGAACATCGCTCGCGTGGACGCGACGGTCTGACACCTGGTGAACAGGCAGCGTTCCGTGAAATTGCGCGCCAGCTGACACCAAAGGGCGAAGAGGTCGCAGCTGAGGTCTCCGAACCAGCACCCGTGCAGCAAGAGCTTGAGACGGAAACGCCAGTCGTTTCGATGGTCGATCCCGTTGAAGAAACCCAGGTTGAGACGGTCACCCATGATCGTGAAGAGCCAGAGGTGATTGAGGAAACTCCAGATATTGCCGACGTCGAGGCGTCAGCAGCTGTCGAGGCCACTCAACAGGAAGAGGTCGCACCTTCCCGCGAGACCGGCACATTGACGGAAGAGACGGTGGATGCGCTGCCCCTGGCATTGCTTGTTCACACTGGCGACGACCTCATTCACGCCAACCCGGACTTCCTGCGCCTGACCGGCTACAGCTCCGTTGAAGAACTGGCTTCGGTTGGTGGCATCGACGCGCTGTTGCAGCGACAGGATCTGGAAAACATCGGTGAAGGCAGTGGCGGTATGGTTGCCGTGAGCGCTGAAAACGATCTCATTCCGGTCAATGCCCGTCTGCAGTCTATCCGTTGGCACGGTTCAGCCGCGCTGATGTTGTCGCTGGTGCCTGTGCACAAGGTGGTTGAACCCGCCCCTGTCACTCCAGTCGCCGAAGTTATTGACGCACCGGCGAATAACCTTGCGGTCGAGACCTTGCAGGGTGAAGTCGATGAGCTGCACTCGATCCTCGAAACCGCAACGGATGGCATCGTCATTCTGGACGAGGAGGGCACGATCCGTTCGCTGAACCGGTCGGCAAGTGCGCTGTTCAATTACGACAATGGCGAGATCAGCGGCAAACCCTTTGTTGTTCTGTTTGCCCATGAAAGCCAGAAGGCCGTGCTGGATTACCTCTCCGGCCTGTCGAACAATGGTGTCGCCAGTGTTCTCAATGACGGCCGTGATGTGATTGGTCGAGAAGCAAGCGGTGGTTTCCTGCCGCTGTTCATGACCATTGGCCGGCTCAAGTCGTCGCGTGGTTTTTGTGCCGTCATCCGGGACATTACCCAGTGGAAACGCACCGAAGAAGAGCTGCGCAATGCCAAGCGCGTTGCAGAAACTGCCAACGCTCACAAGACAGATTTTCTTGCCCGCGTCAGCCATGAAATTCGCACGCCGCTCAATGCGATTATCGGCTTTGCCGACATGATGGCAACGGAGCGCTTCGGCCCGATCGGACACCCGCGTTACGTCGAATATGCCAATGACATTGGCCGTTCCGGTCGCCATGTGCTCGATATCGTCAACGACCTGCTCGACATTTCGAAGATCGAAGCCGGTCAGATGGATCTCGATTTCGTGGCCGTTGAACTGAACGACACGATCTCTGAAGCTGTGTCTTTGGTGCAGCCACAGGCCAACAATCAGCGCGTCATCATTCGCACCTCGCTGTCGCAATCCGTGCCGGCCATTGTTGCGGACCTTCGCTCCATCAAGCAGATTGTGCTCAACATCCTGTCCAACGCCATTCGTTTTACACCGGCTGGTGGGCAGATCGTTGTATCGACCGCTTATGAGCCGAATGGCAGCGTCAACCTGCGCATTCGCGACACTGGCATCGGCATGAGCCGGACAGAGCTGGAACAGGCCATGAAGCCTTTCCGCCAGGTGGCGTCCAGCAACCGAATTCGTGGCGATGGCACCGGTCTGGGCTTGCCCTTGACCAAGGCCATGGTTGATGCGAACCGCGCCAATTTTTCGATCAACTCGTCACCCAATGAAGGCACGTTGGTTGAGATCAACTTCCCATCCCAGCGGGTTCTGGCAAACTGAGCCACTGTGCTTTTAAGCTCACGCATCAGACATGCGTGGGCTCGCTTTTTTGACATTAGTCTGATCTGCGGCAATTTTCACAGTGCACATCAGTGAAAGCATTTCCTGTTTGCAAAGGGATGCTGTAAAGAGCGGACTTCTTTTGCAGTAACGGATTTCTGCCGCAAGACCGGTGGAAGGATCAGACAATTGCAGCCAGCCGATACCAGTGTTCAGCATATTTCCGGGCAAGGCACCCGTTTTAACCTGCTGAGTTTCATTGCCATTCTTGTGGCGTTCATCGTTGCCATTCCCATCATTGCCGTGTTCTGGATCGCCATGAGCGGCGGTGTGGGCAACTGGGAACATCTGTTCGCTTATGTGCTGCCAAGGGCAGGCACCCGTACATTGTTGCTACTGGTCTGCACTGGCCTGCTCACCACGTTTTTCGGTGCTTTGACCGCATGGCTGGTGACGACATTCGAGTTTCCGCTACGCCGGGTGTTGTCGCTGGCGCTGGTTCTGCCGCTGGCCATCCCTGCCTATCTCGCTGCTTATGCTTTTGGCGAGTTTTTTGATTTCACCGGTCCGATTCAAACCACGGTTCGCAGCCTGTTCGGCTATCAGAGCATCAAGGAATACTGGTTTCCAGATATCCGTTCGCTTGGCGGTGCGGTGCTGGTGCTCAGTTCTGTGCTCTATCCATATATCTATCTTTCCGCCCGCTCAGCCTTCAGTATGCAGGGGCGGTTTGCGGCAGAAGCTGCCCGTACCATGGGCGCATCACCATCGCGGATTTTCTGGCAGGTGCAATTGCCGATGGCCCGCCCGGCCATCATGATCGGCCTGACGCTGGTCTTGATGGAAACACTCAATGATATCGGGGCTGTCGAATATCTCGGTGTGCAGACCCTGACCTTCACCATCTATGAAACCTGGTTGAACCGCGGCAGTCTTGCCGGCGCCACGCAGATTGCTGCGGCGGTCCTGCTGATCGTTGGTGCGCTGATCCTGCTGGAGAGGCAGGCGCGAAAACGCCAGCGTTTTTCCACGCAAAAGACAACGATGATGGCGCAGCGATTTCTGCTCAAACCTTTGAGCGGTGCAAAAAAATGGCTGGCGACCGCTCTTTGTGTGCTGCCGGTTCTGACCGGTTTTGCCATTCCTGTTCTGGTGCTTGGCGCCTATGCTGCAAGGCGCTTGGATGGTTTTCTGTCACCGAAGCTGATCAAGGCCTTGTGGCACAGCCTGTCGGTTTCCGGCACGGCTGCCTGCCTGACGCTGGCCATGGGGTTCGTGCTGTCTTACGCCGCACGGGCAAATTCGTCCGCCGTTACCCGCACGGCAGGTCGCATTGCGTCGCTCGGTTACGGCATACCCGGCACCGTTTTGGCAATTGGCGTGTTGATCCCGCTCGCCGGTTTTGACAATCACGTCGATGCCTTCATGCGCAGCACCTTTGGTTACTCGACCGGCCTGATGATGAGTGGCACTGCCTTTGCCATTATTTATGCCAGCACGGTACGTTTCATGACCATGGCCGAGGGCTCTCTGGACGCAGGTTTCCAGAAGCTCTCCCCGCACATGGATATGGCCTCACGCACGCTTGGCAGGACAAAACTGCAAACACTGATTTCAGTGCTTATTCCCAATATGCGCCCGGCCGCACTGACGGCCTCACTTCTGGTGTTTATTGAATCGCTGAAAGAACTGTCCGCGACGATCCTGCTTCGGCCATTCAGCTTCAATACGCTGGCGACACTGGTTTACGAGGATGCGTCGCGCTCCAAGGTGCAGGATGCGTCCGTGGCAGCCATCATCATCATTGCGGCGGGGTTGATCCCTGTTGCGCTGGTGTCGCGCTCGCTTGAGCAGCGCCCCTCGGAGTAATAGCCCAAAAAGAAAGGCAGCTAATGCTGCCTTAAAAAATTTATGCTGTTCAACGAAAGGAGGAGTAGGCCGACATCATGTCTTTGGAACCAGAGGTCCCTGCGCTATCCACTCATCGGATAGCCCCACGTTGATTTACTTTTGTCAAACGCCTCTTAACAGTGTGTTAAAAAACGACCCAATCAATCAATGGC
>NZ_DAMDBP010000008.1:85596-131858 GCF_032092815.1 Agrobacterium sp.
CAAAAACTCGAACCCTTATTTTAATGTAACGGATCAGTGTAAGATTTCGCATCACCTTTTTTTGGGGATCTATCACCCAAAAAGAAACGCGCCGGCAGATGTGAAACCGCGACACGTTACATGGACCAATCCATTTTCAGGCCGCTGCCGCCCCCTTTGCTGCGAAATGCTCATCACGAATGCGTTGCAGCTCTGTGCGTTTGGAGGCGATCGAAGCAAAAATCACACCCAATGTCACCAAACCGATCAAGATCGTGCAGATCGCGTTGATTTCCGGCGTCACACCAAGACGCACCTGCGAATAGATCTTGATCGGCAAAGTCGTGGCACCGGGACCTGTTGCAAAGCTGGCAATAACCAGATCGTCAAGCGACAGGGTAAAGGCAAGCATCCATCCGGCGATAACCGCCGGAAAAATCAGCGGCAAGGTGATGCGGAAGAATGTCTTGACCGGCGGGCAACCCAGATCCTGCGCTGCCTCTTCCAGACTGCGGTCAAAGGTCAACAGACGCGATTGTACGACAATCGCCACATAACACATAGTGAATGTCGTGTGGGCAATGACCACCGTCCAAAAACCTCTATCGACGCCAACAGACACGAACAGCAGCAGTAGCGACAGACCGGTGATGACTTCCGGCATGACAAGCGGCGCGTAGATCATGCCGGAAAACAGCATCCGACCTGGAAACCGCGTAAACCGCACCAGTGACAGTGCCGCCAAGGTACCAAGGATCGTCCCGAGAGTGGCGCTCAAAACACCGACCCGGGCGGTCACCCAGGCCGCATCCATCAGCCCCTGGTTGGACCACATGGCGCTATACCATTGCAGGGAAAAGCCACCCCATACCGTTACCAGCTTGGAAGCATTGAACGAATAGACCACCAGAATGATGATCGGAATATACAGGAACGCAAACCCAAGGGTGAGAACGGTTATGTCGAACTTTCTGCTCTTCATCGCCCTGCCCTCACGCTTTCTGCTGCTGGTTTTGGAAGATGGCAATCGGCACCACCAGCACCAGAAGGAGCAGAACGGCAACGGCTGACGCCAGCGGCCAGTCACGGTTCCCGAAGAACTCGGTCCACAAGGTTTTGCCGATCATCAAGGTTTCCGCGCCGCCGAGCAGATCAGGGATCACAAATTCACCGGTGATCGGGATAAAGCAGATCAGCGAACCGGCAATTACGCCAGGCAGAGACAGCGGGAAGGTGATTTTCCAGAAGGCTTTCCACGGCGGGCAACCGAGGTCAGTTGCTGCCTCCAGCAGCGTATTGTCGAGCTTTTCCAGAGCGGAATAAAGCGGCAGCACCATGAAGGGCAGATAGGAATAGACCATGCCGATGAACACGGCCATTTCGGTGCGGAAAATATGCACCTGCTGATCAGGAGACAGGAAACCCAGCCACTGCAGCAAAACCGTCAACAGACCCTCTGGCTTCAGAATACCGATCCATGCGTAAACGCGGATCAGAAACGACGTCCAGAATGGCAGAATAACCAGCATGACCAGCGTGGGCCTGATGGTGGTTGGTGCCCGCGCCATGGCAAGCGCCATCGGGTAACCAATAAGCAGCAGCATGAAGGTTGAAATGACAGCAATCCGCAGAGATGACAGATAGGCATCGATGTAGAGAGGATCTTCCGTCAGAAAGAGATAATTCTCGAAATCCAATTGCGAGAAGAAGTCGCCGATCTGGCTGAAACCGTCATATACCGGCACGTAGGGTGGCATGGCAATTGCCGTATCCGACAGCGATATTTTGAAGATGATGAAAAATGGCGCGGCAAAAAACAGCAGCAGCCAGAGATAAGGAACTGCCACTACCAGCCAGCGTGTGGGACTTTGTTTGTTTTCCGAAGAGGCCGTTGCCATGAGAACCTCCCTCAGTTCGTCAAAACCATGCCGGAATCTGCACGCCAGTTGAGCCACACCGTATCATCGAAGGTGATGGGGCGATCGACAAGGCGCGACACATTGGCCTGCGCGGCGCGCATGATGCGACCGTCGGAGAGTTTGACGAGGAACACCGAGAAGTCCCCGAGATAACCAATATCCCACACCTGACCACTGACGGCGTTAACCGAAGTGTCTGCTGGAGGATCGATGGTGATGCGCACCTTTTCCGGACGAATGGCAAAGGCCACCTTGTTACCGGCGGCCGCCTTGCAATCCTGCTCGACAGTCACATCCAATCCTTCGCAATCCAAAACGACGGTTCCGGTTTTACCGACACCGGGCGTGTTGGATGACACGGTCGCATCGAAAATGTTGATGTCGCCGATAAAGTCCGCCACGTAGCGGCTGTTCGGCGCCTCATAGATTTCCGCAGGCGTGGCGACCTGCACCACGATCCCCTTGTCCATGACTGCGATGCGGTCGGAAACCGTCATCGCTTCTTCCTGATCATGCGTTACGATCAGGAAGGTCAGCCCCAGACTGTGCTGGATATCCATCAGTTCGAACTGGGTTTCCTCGCGCAGTTTCTTGTCGAGCGCGCCGAGTGGCTCATCCAGCAACAGAACCTTCGGTCGTTTTGCCAGCGAGCGTGCCAAAGCAACGCGCTGCCTTTGCCCGCCCGAGAGCTGGCTTGGCTTGCGACGGGCAAATTCAGTCAGCTTGACCATGCGCAGCATTTCTTCAACACGCGCCGAAATTTCCGCCCTGGGCAATCCGTCCTGTTCAAGACCGAAGGCGATGTTCTTTTCCACCGTCATGTGCGGAAAAAGCGCGTAGGACTGGAACATCATATTGGTGGGCCGTTTGTGCGGTGGCGTGCCGGAAATATCCTTGCCTTGCAGCAGGATACGGCCTTCGGTCGGCTCTTCGAACCCAGCCAGCATACGCATCAGCGTGGTCTTGCCACAGCCGGATGGCCCCAGAAGCGAGAAGAACTCGCGTTCGTAGATGTCGAGGGTCAGATTGTCGACGGCAACAAAATCACCAAAACGTTTGGTGATGTTTTCAAACCGGATGAAGGGTACGGATGAAGGATCATCCCAAGGACTGAATTTTCGTTTTACCGGTCCGAGAGATTTCGCCATTCCCAATCCCTTGTCAGAATTATGATGAGGCGGGCATATGGTCGGTTGCCAGCCACGAAGGCTGGCAAGCAGGGGGCCAGGAACGCGCCCGCCGGCCGTTCCTGAACCAGCGGGCCTAAGTATCAGCTACCGGTTTTTATCTGTGTCCAGACGCGGTTGAGAACGCGTTGCTCTCTCGGTCCGTATGGCGAGATGGTGAAGAGCTTCTTCATGGTTACTTCGTCAGGATAAACCGCAGGGTTCTTGGAAACGGCTTCATCCATCAGTGGCTGTGACGCCAAATTGCCGTTGGCGTACTGAACATAATCAGACGCTTTGGCGATAACTTCCGGCTTCATCAGGTAGTTGATGAATGCATGTGCCTCGTCAACATTCTTGGCATCCGCAGGGATGGCAAGGTTGTCAAACCACATGTAAGTGCCTTCCTTCGGAATGACGTAGTCGACGGTCACGCCATTCTTGGCTTCTTCCGCACGCGTCTTGGCCTGAAGAATATCACCCGACCAGCCGATGGTGATGCAGGTGTCGCCATTGGCAAGTTCGTCGATATAGGCCGACGAGTTGAAGGTCTTTACCGACGGACGGATCGCCTTGTAGACTTCACCGCCAGCTTCCAGATCAGCAGCTTCCTTGCTGTCCGGATTCTTGCCGATGTAGTTCATTGCGATTGCGAAAGTTTCGTCCGAAGCGTCGAGAATGTTGATGCCACAGCTCTTCAGCTTTTCGGCATTTTCCGGCTTGAACAGGATATCCCAGCTATCGACCTTCACGTCACCGAGGGCAGCCTTGACCTTATCGACATTGTAACCAATGCCTGTGGTACCCCACATGTAGTTCACGGCATATTCATTGCCGGGGTCGTATTTGGCGAGACGCTCGCTGACTTCCGGCCACATGTTGCTGAGGTTCGGCAACTTAGACTTGTCGAGTTTCTGGAAAACGCCGGCCTGAATCTGTCGGGCCAGGAACGGTGCGGTTGGCACCACGACATCGTAACCGGAGTTGCCAGCCAGCAGCTTAGTTTCAACCAGTTCGTTGCTGTCGAAGACGTCGTAAACAACCTTGATACCGGTTTCCTTGGTGAAATCGGTCAGGATCGATTCATCAATATAATCGGACCAGTTGTAAACATGGACCACTTTTTCCTGTGCCATGGCCGTTCCGGCCATCAGCATTGCGGCGAAGGCGACAGACATACGAAGTGAACGCTGCGTCATGATTTCTCCTGTTAATACGCCTTTCGAAGCAGGCGGCATCCCCTTTTTGAATGAGACTAGAAAGGAAAAAGATTATCGGCAAGCGGGAAATGTGCAGTGCAGAATTTTCCCACTTCACTTTTTTGGGGTCATTGAAAATCAAAAACACTCAATCCTGTAACCATTTCATCCAAACCCAATGGCCGGGTTACCGGTGCCTGCGCTCTTGAGAGACAACCGGAGCGTTCGCAAAGGCGACAGGAGACCCCAATGCCCACGGCGGAAGTGGCCGCTCTGGCAACATCACCATAGATTGTCTCCGTGCCTTGAGTGATATCGCAGGCCAGCAATATCGCTGTGCGCCGCACCCTTTCACCAAAGGCGGTTTTCGGACCTTCGATCGTTCTTGAGATGGTTAGGAACGTGTCACCTTCCAGCACCTCAGCCGCTTCGGCCATAAGTTGTCCTGGCTGGCTGAAGGCGGCATGGATATTGAGCCGCGGACAGAGGCCGCCAAATCGCGAATGCGGGAAACCATGCGCCCCGATCTTTCGAAATCGATTGCCCGCCTGATCGATCTCCATCAGGAAAAAGGCAATTCCGGGCGATGTGCTCCGTCCCAGAGACACCAGCCGATTGGCAACCTGCTCGAAGGACACCTGGAACCGGGAGGCGAGAAGATCGACATCATATCTGAACCGCTGGGCCGTCGATAGAAATGCGCCGTAGGGCATCATCAGTGCATGGGCGGCATAACGGGCGAGTTCAAAGCGCGCCAAACGTTTTGCTTCCGGACTGCTGAGATCAAGTGTGTCCAGCGCCTCCTGGATTTGTGGCTGCAAAACCAGAAGACAGGTTTCCATGGCCATTTCCTGCAGCCGGTCAAAAGGTGAAAGGCGCTCTGACAGGAACAGCCGCATCGAATGCCTGTCATACCGCCTGCGCAGATTGGGCATCGCGTGAATGGGCAGGGTGCGAACCACCACGCCGTGGGTTTTCTGCAGCCAGGCCTTCAAGGCTGCCGGCAGATCATCACCCGCTTTCAGGCTGTCATGAAATGCTTCAGCCGCCTCATCGACCGCCGCAAAATGATAGCTGCAATGTTCGAAGGCATCACGCACCTCATCAATCGGCAGACGTGCCGATGACAGAGATGTGCCCTGACCATCCCGTGCCATCAGCCCCGCCAGATCAGACAGGCGCTCAGCCTGTTCGCGGTAGGCTCTATAGAGCTTCATGATGCCACCGGCCACATTGGGTGCGGCATCGGCCACCTCAACCAATTCCTGTGGAGAGGGCACCTCCCCCGTCAGCAGTGGATCGGCAAACACCTCCCGCAACTGCGTGGCAACGCCGCCGCTCTCACCCTGCAATTCATCCAGATCGATTTTGTAAACCGATGCCAATTTGAGTAGTAACTGTACCGTCAGTGGGCGCTGGTTGCGCTCAATCAGGTTGAGATAGGACGGCGAAATCCCCAAAGCCTCCGCCATGGAGGTTTGCGTCAGTCCTAAACCATTGCGCACACGCCGCACACGCGGCCCGGCAAAAATCTTATTCTCCGCCACAGGCTCCTCCCTTTGACAAGAATATTACAAGATGGATGTGATGTTTCTTTTACAATTTTTACAAATTTACCACATCCCTCAGTAAAAGATAATACATCCTAACCTCATTCAAGTCACTGATTTTATGTTTCCCGTAGAATAAAACGAAGTGATTATGTAAATTCAGTCACAGAAAATGCGAGACTTTCTTTTGAAAGGAAATAACTCGGTTTCTATTTCTACATCAGGGAGAGAGATATGACTGATTTTTACAATCTGGTACCAAATGCCCCCAAAGACCGTTTTGACGGTATCGAGCGCACCTACACGGCCGAGGACGTGAAACGGTTGCGCGGATCTGTCGAAATTCGCCATTCACTGGCGGAGATGGGTGCCAACCGGCTGTGGCAGTTGTTGAACGAAGAGGATTTCGTCAATGCGCTCGGCGCCCTTTCGGGCAACCAGGCCATGCAGATGGTTCGTGCCGGATTGAAGGCCATTTACCTCTCGGGCTGGCAGGTTGCGGCAGACGCCAACACGGCATCGGCCATGTATCCTGACCAGTCGCTTTATCCGGCCAATGCGGCACCGGAGCTGGCCAAACGCATCAACCGCACCCTGCAGCGGGCAGACCAGATCGAAACATCGGAAGGCAAAGGTCTGTCGGTCGACACGTGGTTTGCACCCATCGTTGCGGATGCCGAGGCAGGGTTTGGTGGCCCACTTAATGCCTTTGAAATCATGAAGGCCTTCATCGAGGCCGGTGCTGCCGGTGTTCACTATGAAGATCAGCTGGCATCGGAAAAGAAATGCGGACATCTCGGCGGCAAGGTTCTCATTCCGACCGCAGCCCATATCCGCAATCTGACGGCGGCGCGTCTTGCAGCCGATGTCATGGGTGTTTCAACATTGGTGATTGCGCGCACGGACGCCGAAGCTGCCAAGCTTTTGACATCCGACATCGATGAACGGGACCAGCCATTTGTGGATTATGATGCAGGCCGCACGGTTGAAGGTTTCTACCGCGTCAAGAACGGACTGGAACCCTGCATCGCGCGTGCCAACGCCTATGCACCCTATTGCGATCTGATCTGGTGCGAAACCTCGAAACCGGATTTGGAACAGGCACGCAAATTTGCCGAGGGCGTCCATAAGGTGCATCCCGGCAAGAAACTTGCCTATAACTGCTCGCCCTCGTTCAACTGGAAAAAGAACCTGGACGACGACACGATTGCCAAGTTCCAGCGTGAGCTTGGAGCAATGGGCTACAAGTTCCAGTTTATTACACTTGCCGGTTTCCATCAGCTCAACTACGGCATGTTTGAACTGGCACGCGGATACAAGGACCGGCAGATGGCTGCCTATTCGGAATTGCAGCAGGCTGAATTTGATGCCGAGATCAACGGTTACACGGCAACGAAACATCAGCGTGAGGTCGGCACCGGTTATTTCGATGCCGTCTCGGTGGCAATTTCAGGCGGACAATCGTCCACAACCGCCATGCATGAATCGACTGAACACGACCAGTTCCGCCCTGCGGCTGAATGACTGGCACTTCAAAACCTCGCATCAAACGTCCGGTCTGGACCGATGCGTCAACGGAGGAAAATGAAATGGCTTCTATTTCGAGAGTTCGTGAGCGGGCCGAGGAACAGTCTTCGGCCATGACACAAGACCAGCAGGCCGCAATCCGCATGTTGGCCAATGATCTGCATCGCCTCAATCAGGCGGTTATGAATGCGGTTGAGGCGGGTGTTTCTGTTGAGCTGGTTCGCTCGGCACGTCACCACAGCGGTGGCGGTAACTGGGGTGATCTGCTGATCCCCGTTATCGTTGCACAAAATAACGCAGCAGCCTGATTACAGACAACAAAAACAGGCCGGGCGGTTCACTGCCCGGTTTTGTTTTGGAACGAGCGGAAAACTACGCCAACAGCAGCGCACAAAGCGTGGCGAGCGCGCCAGCCGCAATGAGCGTCAGTCTGAAGGTGAGAAGCTGCTTGCAATCATCTGTGCGTGCAATGGCAATTGCGCGGGCACGTCTGCTGTTGTTTTTCATGAGCGGTTCCAAACGAGAAACATAACCGTCAATGCCGCAAGCGGCTCCCAGCAGCACATCATGTAACGGAAAAACCGCGCTGGCATTTCATGAGGATGACCTACCGCCTTTAACAAGGTGTTAATGCTCAAAGCGTTCGGTCATCTCCATTAAAAATGACTTAACTGTTTGTTATTTCGGCCGATCAGGCTGCCTCACCAGCGGCATGACCACTGGCCCAGGCCCACTGGAAGTTATAGCCCCCCAGCCAGCCAGTTACATCAACACATTCGCCAATGAAGTAGAGGCCCGGCACGGTTTTGGCCTGCATGTTTCTGGAATCCAGGCCAGTGGTATCGACGCCACCAAGGGTGACTTCCGCCGTGCGATAGCCTTCCGACCCCGATGGTTTTATCGGCCAGTTCTGAATGGCCTCCACCAACGCTGCGAGCTTTTTGTCTGAGATGTCAGCCAATGGTCCGGTGATGCCAGAACTCTCGACCACATATTGCGCCAGACGTTTGGGCAAAATCTCGCCCAATACGGTCTGCGGTGACTGTTTGCCATTGGTTTTGCGCGCATCCTTCAAGCGGTCAAGAAAGTCGACATCCGGCTCCAGCTTCAGCCGGATCGTTTCGCCTTCGCGCCAGTAGGATGAAATTTGCAGGATCGACGGGCCGCTCAAGCCGCGATGCGTAAACAGCAATGCTTCCCTGAAACAGGTCTTCCCAGATGACACATCCGAGGGAACCGCAACACCAGACAGGCCGGAGAGTTTTTCCAGCATGCCCGGATCAAGGGTCAGCGGGACAAGGCCCGGCCGTGTTTCGATCATCGCAAGGCCAAACTGTTCGGCAATACGATAGGCAAAACCGGTCGCGCCCATTTTGGGAATAGATTTGCCGCCAGTTGCAACCACCACGCTTTCCGCTTCGATCACCCCGGTCGAGGTCGACACCCGAAAACCACTTGCCGTTTTCTCAACGTCCGAAAGGTCCGTCTGCAACAGCAGTTCGGCACCAACAGCACGCATCTCTTTCAGCAGCATGGCAATAATATCCTTGGCGCTGTTATCGCAAAACAGTTGCCCAAGGGTCTTTTCGTGCCAGGCGATGCCGTGTTTAGCGACAAGCGCCAGAAAATCATTCGGCGTGTAACGTGCCAATGCAGACTTTACGAAATGCGGATTTGCCGACAGGTAATTTTTGGCCGAGGCATGAATATTGGTGAAGTTGCACCGGCCACCACCAGAGATCCTGATTTTTTCTCCCGGCGTTTTTGCGTGGTCGACAATGATAACGGCGCGTCCACGCTGGCCGGCGCGGATGGCACACATCATGCCTGCCGCCCCTGCTCCCAGCACCAGAACATCACATCGCCGAACCATTTTTCATCCTTTACTATCTCTTGCCTTCTCTTTTCAGAACATGAGGCAAAGTCAATGCGGTTTCCCCCTCGCCAATTGCCAAACTCCGGTTATGATAGTCGCATTCGAAACAGACCTTCGGTGATTTATGCCTGCAAAGAGAACCATGCTCCGCCCAAAAAAATCGGCAACCATGGCAAAACCAGCAGCTCCAGACCTTTCTTCTACTCGTGGTGTTTCTTCCTGGCGTGAAGCCGCACAATGGCTGCGGGCCCGGGGTATTGAAGACATTGAATGCATCACCCCGGATCTTGGCGGTGTGCCACGCGGCAAGATGATGCCGACCTCCAAATTCACGGGCGACACCTCGCTTGCCCTGCCTTCGGCGCTTTATCGCCACACGATTTCCGGCGAATATCCCGATGAAACGGCAAACTTCCGTTATGAGCCCCGCGACAGCGACTTGAAGCTGGTGCCGGATCTCTCGACTTTGTCTGTCGTGCCCTGGGAAAGCGATCCCACCGCGCAGGTGATCTGCGACGTGGTGGACGCAGAGGGCCAATCCGTTCCCTACACGCCACGCAATGTCTTGAAAAACGTACTGTCGCTTTACGCCGACAAGGGATGGAAGCCGGTCGTTGCGCCAGAAATCGAGTTTTATCTGGTCGCCATGAATGATGACCCGGATTACCCGCTGCACCCGCCAAAGGGACGTTCGGGTCGGTCGATTGTCGGTGGACAGAGCTATTCGATTGCTGGCATCAACGAATTCGACGAGCTGATCGACGATATCTATCACTTCTCGGAAAAGCAGGGGCTCGAGATCGACACGCTGATCCATGAAGAAGGTCCGGCACAGCTGGAAATCAACCTGCGGCACGGCGATCCGATCGAGCTTGCCGACCAGGTTTTCCTGTTCAAACGCACCATTCGCGAAGCAGCGCTCAAGCACGGCATCTATGCGACCTTCATGGCCAAGCCCATGCAGGGTCAACCGGGCTCTGCGATGCATATTCACCAGTCGGTGCTGAATATCGAAACCGGCAAGAATATTTTCTCGACCGATAGCGGCGATGCCTCAAAAGAGTTTTTCCACTTTGTCGGCGGCATGCAGCGTTATGTGCCGAACGCTCTGGTGATGCTGGCGCCTTACGTGAATTCCTATCGCCGTTTGACACCTGACATGGCCTGCCCGGTGAACAATGCCTGGGGTTACGACAACCGCACGACGGCATTTCGCGTACCGATTTCCGGCCCGGCAGCGCGGCGTGTGGAAAACCGTCTGCCAAGCTCGGATGCCAATCCCTATCTCGCCCTTGCCGCATCGCTGGCCTGCGGCTGGCTTGGCATTGTTAATCAAATTCAGCCAACTGAACCGACCTACGAAACCGCCAATGAAGGCTCGATCGAGCTGCCACGCGGACTTCTGGAAGCGGTGGCTCTTCTGGAGGGAGAGCCGGAGCTGGAGCGGGTGTTCGGCCATGAATTCGTCGGTCTTTATGCCGGCCTGAAACGGGGGGAATTCGAAACGTTCATGCAGGTGATCAGCCCGTGGGAGCGGGAATTCCTGTTGCTGAACGTCTGATCTAACACCGTCAAGGAATGCGCAATGACATGGCAGAGCCCGATAGCACCCGGAATTTCCTGGTATCAGGCAACAGTTGCTGATAGGCCAGACTATCCGCCACTGGATGGTTCGCAAGACGTTGATGTCGCCATTATCGGCGGCGGCTTCACCGGTCTTCAGGCAGCCTATAATCTGGCGCGCAAGGGCATATCCGTGACGCTGATAGAAGCCCATCATATTGGTGATGGCGCTTCGGGGCGCAACGGTGGCCAGTTCGGCACTGGCCAGCGCTCATGGCCGGACGAGCTTGAGGACGAGATCGGGTTTGAACGATCCAAGGGTCTGTTTGATCTCGCCGAAAGTGCCAAACATTATGTTCTGGATTTTGCAAAGGACCATGGCATCGACATGGACTACCTGCCGGGGCAGCTGAATGTTGCGCACAAGCAGGCCTATGAAAAACATTATCGTAAAAGCGTCGAGGCAGCGGTCGGGCGCTACAACTATCCGCACATGTCCTACATGGAAAAGGCGGAAACGCAGGAGCGCCTTGGTTCCACACATTATTTCGGTGGGGTTCGCGATACCGGCACCGGCCATATCCACCCACTGAAACTGTTGGTGGGGTTGGCGAGAGCCGCCAAAGATGCCGGCGCTGATATCCATGAGATGACGCCCGCAACCGGCATTCGCCAATCAAATGGCAAAACCATCATCGAAACGGCAAAGGGCAACATCACCGCCAATCGTGTCCTGCTGGCCACCAATGCCTATATTGGCAATCTCGAACCGGTGACAGCCGCCCATATCATGCCGATCCGCTCCTTCATTGGCGCGACTGCGCCGCTGGGCAAGTTTCCAAGCATCATTCCCGGCAAGGAAGCCGTCGCAGATTCGCGTTTTGTGGTGCGCTATTTCCGCATGACACCAGACAACCGGCTGCTGTTTGGCGGGCGCGAAGCTTATACGGCTGACACACCGCGCGATATATCCTCACATATTCGCAAGCAGATTGCCGAGATTTATCCCGAACTTGCCAATATCGAGATTACCCATTCCTGGGGTGGCTCGGTCGGCATTACCATGCCACGCCAGCCTTTCGTTCGAGAGGTGATGCCCGGCGTCATGTCGATCGGTGGTTACTCTGGTCACGGCGTGATGCTTTCCAACTATTGCGGCAAGCTTTATGCAGATATGCTGACAGACAAGGATCGCGCGCTTGAACAGTTCGCCTCCCTGAATGTTCCGGGTTTTCCAGGTGGAGCGGCGTTGCGTGCGCCGCTGCTTTTCCTCGCATTGTCATGGTATGCACTGCGAGACCGTTTTTAATCGCCTGCTTCTGACAGTGGGCATAACCGCAGATAAATGTTCATTTTCGCCGGTTAAAAGCGAAGTGACACCAAAATAATAATTCCCGACAACAAACTCTGGCGTTTTTAAATCGATTAGATTATCAATGCCCCCAACCCGTGAAGATCGAGAGAATCGGTATGAGCAGTCAAATTATTCCTGTTGACCCCTTTGATTGCGTCGTTTTCGGCGGCACAGGCGACCTGGCAGAGCGCAAGCTTCTGCCTGCGCTTTATCATCGTCAGGTAGAGAACCAACTCACGGACCCGACCCGCATTATCGGCGCGTCACGTTCGGTCATGACACATGAAGAATATCGCAAATTCGCCAAGGATGCCCTGAAAGAGCATTTGAAATCGGGTGAATATGACGAAGAGCAGGTCGCAAAATTCTGCGAACGCCTTTTCTACGTGCCAGTCGATGCGAAGTCCGACAATGGCTGGGATACGCTCAAGAAACTGCTGGAAGAAGGCAAGGATCGCGTTCGCGCATTTTACCTCGCCGTTGCACCTGGTATTTTCGGCGACATCGCCGACAAGATCCGCGAGCACAAGCTGATCACCAAGTCTACGCGTATCGTTGTTGAAAAACCGATCGGCCGCGATCTCGCATCCGCTCTGGAACTGAATGACACGATTGGTCATGTGTTCAAGGAAGAGCAGATTTTCCGTATCGACCACTATCTGGGCAAGGAAACCGTTCAGAACCTGATGGCGCTGCGCTTTGCCAACGCTCTTTATGAGCCACTGTGGAATTCTGCGCATATCGACCACGTACAGATCACCGTTGCCGAAGCCGTCGGCCTTGAAGGTCGTGCCGGTTACTACGACAAGGCTGGCGCGATGCGTGATATGGTGCAGAACCATATCCTGCAGCTTCTTTGCCTTGTTGCGATGGAACCTCCGTCTTCTCTGGACGCGGAAGCCGTGCGTGACGAAAAGCTCAAGGTTCTGCGCTCGCTGAAGCCAATCGACACATCCAATGTCGAAAAGGTAACGGTTCGTGGCCAGTACCGCGCCGGTGCGTCGGCGGGTGGCCCGGTCAAGGGTTATCTTGACGAGCTTGAAGGCGGCGTTTCCAACACCGAAACCTTCGTTGCCATCAAGGCCGAGATTGCCAACTGGCGTTGGGCGGGCGTTCCTTTCTACATCCGCACCGGCAAGCGTCTTGCCACGCGCGTTTCGGAAATCGTCGTGACGTTCAAGCAGATCCCGCACTCAATCTTTGATGATGCGGCCGGAAAGATCGAAGCCAACAAGCTGGTCATCCGCCTGCAGCCTGATGAAGGCGTCAAGCAGTCACTGCTTATCAAGGATCCGGGTCCGGGCGGCATGCGTCTGCGTCAGGTGTCTCTGGACATGAGCTTTGCAGAAGCCTTCAGCGTGCGCAGCCCTGATGCTTACGAACGTTTGCTGATGGACACCATCCGGTCCAACCAGACCCTGTTCATGCGCCGCGACGAAGTGGAAGCCGCATGGGAATGGGTCGATCCGATCCTGAAGAGCTGGGAAGAAACCGGACAGGGCGTGCAGGGTTACACAGCCGGAACCTGGGGTCCGAGCGGCGCGATTGCTCTTATCGAGCGTGATGGCCGCACGTGGCACGACGCCGACTGAGGAGATATGCTTATGGACGCACAGATGCATGTTTTCGAAAACGGCCCTGCCCTTGCTGAGAAGCTTGCGGCAGATGTTGCCGAACAGCTCAAGGCTGCCATTGCCACCAAGGAAACGGCCAATATTGCCGTTTCTGGCGGCTCTACGCCCAAGCTGTTTTTTCAGGCCTTGTCCAAGTTCGATCTGGACTGGAGCAAGGTTAATGTGACGCTGGTTGATGAGCGTTTTGTACCGGCAGATAATGATCGGTCGAACCACAAGCTGGTTGCCGACAACTTACTGCAAAACAACGCAAAATCCGCCTATTTCATTCCGCTGTATCAGGCGGCCGCAACACCGGAAGATGCGGCGACCCTTGCAACAGTAAAAACGGAAGCCTTCTGCGACCCATTCGATGTCGTCATTCTGGGCATGGGAACCGACGGTCATACCGCTTCGTTTTTCCCCGGTGGTGACAATCTCGAAGAGGCGCTCGATCTCGATGAGCCACGCAGTGTTCTGACAATGGCTGCAGAAACTGCCGGCGAAGAGCGGTTGACCTTCAACCTTTCGAGCCTGCACGATGCACGTTTTCTTGTTCTGCACATTGAAGGTGCCGTCAAAAAGGAAACGCTTGAAAAAGCGCAATCCGATCTGGACGAAGACGAGATGCCCATTCGGGCCGTGCTGAACAGAGCGGATTCGCCCGTAAACATCTATTGGGCACCTTGATCCTTCGGGCCGGATTATGCCCGGCCTGAACCAGGGATTGCTCCAAGACTGACAACAACATGAACATCGGCCTGTCCGTCCCAAGCGGAGGCCGCTGTTCACCAACAGACAGGATGAACGCCCATGGCCGCCGATTCCCGTATTCAGGCAATCACAGACCGTATCGTTGAACGCTCCAAACCTTATCGTGAAACCTATCTGGAGCGACTGCGACTTCAGGTTTCCAAGGGTGTTCACCGCTCGGTTCTCTCTTGCGGTAATCTGGCCCACGGATTTGCGGTCTGTTCCCCCGCCGACAAGGACATCCTTGCCGGCGATAAGGTTCCAAACCTCGGCATCATCACCGCTTACAACGACATGCTTTCGGCCCACCAGCCCTATGAGGTCTATCCTAACATCATTCGTGATGCCGCGAAGGAAGCCGGCGGCATCGCGCAGGTTGCCGGTGCGGTACCCGCCATGTGTGACGGCGTTACGCAGGGTCAGCCGGGCATGGAGCTTTCGCTTTTTTCGCGTGATGCCATTGCCATGACTGCCGGCATCGGCCTGTCGCACAACATGTTCGACGCCGCCGTCTATCTCGGCGTCTGCGACAAGATCGTACCCGGTCTGGTGATTGCGGCATTGACCTTCGGTCACCTGCCATCGATCTTTATTCCCGCAGGTCCCATGACGAGCGGCCTGCCAAATGACGAGAAGTCCCGTATTCGCCAGCTTTATGCTGAAGGCAAGGTTGGCCGCGCAGAACTGCTTGATGCCGAATCCAAGTCCTATCATGGTCCCGGCACCTGCACCTTCTACGGCACGGCCAATTCGAACCAGATGCTGATGGAAATCATGGGCTTCCATATGCCTGGCTCGTCCTTCATCAACCCAGGCACCGAACTGCGCGATGCATTGACGCGTGAAGCGACAAAACGTGCGCTGGCAATTACCGCGCAGGGAAATGAATTTACCCCAGCCGGCGAAATGATCGACGAACGCTCTATCGTCAATGGCATCGTCGGCCTGCATGCCACGGGCGGTTCGACCAACCACACCATGCACCTTATCGCCATGGCGCGTGCTGCTGGCATCATCCTGACGTGGCAGGACATATCAGACCTATCCGACGCTGTGCCACTTCTCGCCCGCGTCTATCCGAACGGCCTTGCCGACGTAAACCATTTCCATGCGGCAGGCGGCATGGGCTTCCTCATCAAGCAGCTTCTCAAGCATGGTTTCCTGCATGATGATGTGCGCACGGTATTTGGTCAGGGTCTTGAAGCCTACACCGTTGACGCAAAGCTTGGTGAAAACGGCTCGGTCATTCGTGAAGCGTCCCCCGAGGTCAGCCATGACCCCAAGGTTCTTGCCAGCATCGAAACACCGTTCCAGCCCACGGGCGGCCTGAAAATGCTGACCGGCAATCTCGGCAAGGCGGTGATCAAGATTTCCGCCGTCAAGCCTGAGCGTCACGTTATCGAGGCACCGGCTGTGGTGTTCAACGATCAACAGGAGCTTCACGACGCCTTCAAGGATGGCAAGCTCAACCGCGATTTTATCGCCGTCGTGCGCTTCCAGGGACCAAAAGCCAATGGTATGCCCGAATTGCACCGCCTGACACCACCATTGGGTGTTTTGCAGGACCGTGGTTTCAAGGTAGCGCTGGTGACTGATGGCCGCATGTCTGGCGCATCGGGCAAGGTGCCTGCCGCCATTCACGTCACCCCGGAGGCCGTTGATTGTGGTCCGATCTCGCGGGTTCGCGATGGCGACATCCTGCGCCTCGACGCTGTTACCGGCACGCTGGAAATTCTGGTAAGTGCGGCAGAACTTGCGCACCGCGAACCGGCAACCGTTGATCTCTCCGGCAATGAATGGGGTATGGGCCGCGAACTGTTTGCGACATTCCGCCGGAATGCCGGACCGGCAGACCAGGGCGCCAGCGTTCTGTTCAACTGAACCAGTTTCCATAAATAAAAAAAGCCGCGTTGGTCACAACGCGGCTTTTTCATATCCAGACGCTGGATGTCTTCCGATTACCAAGAGCGAATATCGAGCGTCTTATCCTTGTGTGCCGGGTGCGTGCTGAACACGAAAATCCGATCCAGTTCCTTCTGTGTCATCAGGCGCAGGAAACGGACATGGATGGTATTATTGGCATGCACGCGCATCAAGACGCAGCCAATCTTGCTGATGCGGGCGTCAGGAATATCAAGATAAAATTGCTGCGGGAGATTATACTGCGTCAAAAGAGCCAGCACCGCCTCGGACTGGGAAATCTTGATGACGTCGCAGCGACGGGAAGCCATGTTCATGACTGCCTTTTCGGTATATTCAATGCGCGCGGCGTTCATCGTGTCTTCCAGTTTGAACCGCGCTTCGCGGTCATACATGAAAGACTCTTCCCTACTCAGATAACTGCTTTTTTGAATATTTGGACGGGCGTTCACAATATATCCCCACTGAAATTACGGGTACATATTACGGTTATAATCTTTAAAAGTTTGTTTGCGCGTTTCGATATGAAACACATATTCAAACATGCCTTTGATGGTACCAAACCGCCTGTTTGACAGGGGTGAAATAAACACCAAGCGTTTGAATTTTTGATGTCTTTTGCTTTTGAATGCTAACCTTCAATCCAAAAAATAGATGTTTTGAAGGTTAGCAAAAGCTTTCAGCATCTACTCTACTTGCGGTAAGTCACCCCATTCGCATCAAAGAGATGCAATTTTTCTCTCTGCGCGTTAAATCGCAATGTCTGGCCCTTCTGAACATTCACGATGCCGGGGATCTTGGCAATGATCGGTTCCTGAATGACACCGCTGTCGATATAGAGAAGTGTGACCTCGCCAAGGGCTTCGACGATCGAAACCTTGCCCTCGAACAGGTAATCTTCCCCATCCTTCGCAATAGTGAGATCTTCCGGGCGAACACCAAAACTTGCCGTTTTGCCGACCTCGCTAGGTGCTGTTTCAATGGCAACACGCAGGTTCTGGTTGCCATTGAGTTCGAGCGCGGTTTCAGGACCAGCCGCTGTTATCTTGACTGGAAGAATGTTCATGGCCGGCGAACCGATGAAGCGTGCGACAAACAGGTTGGCTGGCCGCTCATAAAGATCGAGCGGTGCTCCCACCTGCTCAACCCTCCCGGCATTCAGCACAACGATCCGATCGGCAAGCGTCATGGCTTCCACCTGATCATGCGTCACGTAAATCATTGTCGTGTCGGGCATCTGCTCGTTGAGCTTGGCAATCTCGATACGTGTTGCGACACGCAGCGCCGCATCGAGGTTGGACAGAGGCTCGTCAAACAGGAAGACCTTGGGGTTGCGGCAAATGGCGCGACCAATGGCAACACGCTGGCGCTGGCCACCGGACAGAGCCTTTGGCAAACGTTCCAGATACTGGGTCAACTGCAGGATTTCGGCCGCCGCCCGAACGCGACGGTCGATCTCCTGCTTGCTTTCCTTGGCGATCTTCATGCCAAACGCCATGTTGTCATACACAGTCATGTGCGGATAAAGCGCGTAGGACTGGAACACCATAGCAATGCCACGACGGGATGGAGGGATCTCGTTGACCAATTGGCCATCGATAAACATCTCTCCGCCCGTGATTTCCTCAAGTCCGGCAATCATGCGCAGCAAGGTTGATTTTCCGCAGCCGGAAGGACCAACGAAGACAATGAATTCGCCCTGCTTGATATCGAGATCGATACCATGCAGAACCTTGACCTGCCCATAGGACTTGCGAATGTCTTTCAGTATGAGACCCGCCATTCTACCCTCCCCGTTTTCTCAGGCGTAACGCGCGAAAAATGCGCCCCAAGCAGGCAATTCGACATTGCGGCCGTTCAGCTTGCTGTCGAAACCATGGCCTTCGAGCACTTCCCAATTGCCGTCAGGCAGGGTGGCACTGGCCGGTGTTGCCGACAGGTTGAAGAAGCAAACCACCGTTTCGTTGCCCTTGGAGCGCGTGTAACCGACAACGCTTTCCGTAACTGGCAGGAACTCGATAGCGCCCTTGGCGAAAGCCGGATGCTGTTTGCGGAATGACAGGAAACGGCGATAGTGCTCGAGAACCGAGGCTTCATTGCCTTCCTGCGTGCTGACAGCACGTGCCTTGTGTTCAGGCGGAATTGGCAGCCAGGTCTTATCAGACGTGCTGAAACCAGCCTGCGCATGACCGGCATCCCAGACCATCGGTGTACGGCAACCGTCACGGCCCTTGAATTCCGGCCAGAACTGGATGCCGTATGGGTCCTGCAGATCTTCGAAAGCGATATCGGCTTCGGTGAGACCAAGCTCTTCACCTTCATAGATGCAAACCGAGCCGCGCTGTGTCAGCAACAGGGCCGAGAGCACCTTGGCATAGGCATCCTTGTCGGCGACATCAGCGCCCCAGCGGCTGACATGACGCACAACATCGTGGTTTGAGAAGGCCCAGCATGCCCAGCCTTCAGGCGCGGCTGTGGCAAAGGCTGCCTGCACATCCGCAACGCGCTGCGGCGTCAATGCATCGGGTGCCAGAAATTCAAAGGCGTAGCACATCTGCATCTTGTCATCGCCGGATGTGTACTCACCGACGATTTCGAGACCACGCTGGCTGTCGCCGACTTCGCCAACGGCGGCGATGTCCGGAAACTCTTCCAGCACGGCGCGGAAGCGCTTGAGGAATTCGAGGTTCTCCGGACGGTTCTTATCGTAGAGATGTTCCTGGAAGTTATATGGGTTAACAGCCGGCGCAGTCGAAGCGTTACGACGCTCTGGCGCCAGAGCCGGGTTGTCGCGCAGTTCCAGATCGTGGAAATAGAAGTTGATGGTATCGAGACGGAAACCATCCACACCACGCTTCAACCAGAACCGGGTCGCATTGAGCAACTCTTCCTGCACTTCAGGGTTATGCAGGTTAAGGTCCGGCTGTGAGGTCAGGAAGTTGTGCATGTAATATTGCATGCGGGTCGGATCCCACTGCCAGCCCGGACCGCCGAAAATTGACAGCCAGTTGTTGGGCGGCGTGCCATCCGGCTTGCCATCCGACCAGACGTACCAATCCGCCTTCGGGTTATTGCGGCTGGACCGGCTTTCAACGAACCATGGATGCTGGTCTGACGTGTGCGACATAACTAGGTCGATCATCACCCGCACGCCCAGTCGGTGCGCTTCGGCAATCAGACCATCGAAATCTGCCAGCGTGCCGAACATCGGATCGACATCGACGTAATTCGACACGTCATAACCGAAATCCTTCATCGGCGAGGTGAAGAACGGCGAAATCCAGATCGCGTCCGCGCCAAGGCGGGCAATATGTTCCAGGCGGTCGGTAATGCCTTTCAGGTCACCAATGCCATCGCCATTGGAGTCCTGATAGGAGCGTGGATAAATCTGATAGATAACCGCGCCACGCCACCAATCCTTGTCAGACTTGAGAGCGGATGAAACTGAAGATGTCATTGCAGTATCCTGTTTGGTATGGGCATTCATGAAGTATCAGCCTCCCTTGACGGAGCCGGCCAACAGGCCACGCACGAGATAACGTTGAAGGGCGAAGAAAACGCAGAGCGGCACGATGATGGTTACGAAGGCCGATGCGGTGAGAATTTCCCAGTTGCCGCCACGCGAGCCAAGCAGCGCATTGAGGCTGCCGGTCAGCACCAACTGATCCTTCTGGGTACCAAGGAAGACCATGGCAACAAGCAGGTCGTTCCAGGTCCACAGGAACTGGAAGATGGCAAAGGATGCCAGTGCCGGGAATGATAGCGGCAGGATGATCTTGACGAAAATCTCGAAATCGCTGGCGCCATCGACACGGGCAGATTCAATGATTTCCTTCGGCAGCCCCGAGATGTAATTTCGCAGCAGGTAGATGGCGAGCGGCAGGCCGAAGGCCGTGTGCGCAAGCCAGATGCCGGCATAGGTTTTGGATGGCACCCCGAAGATGTTGCCGATTTCATTATAAAGCCGCAGCAACGGAATGAGCGACATCTGCAACGGCACAACAATCAGGCCAACCACCATGGCAATCATCAGCGAGCGGCCGGTAAAGCGCATCCATGACAAGGCATAGGCTGCGAAGGCGGCAATCAGGATCGGGATGATCGTTGCGGGAATTGTCACCGTCAGCGAGTTGACGAAAGACTGGCCAATGCCTTCGGAGAACAGCACCGTGCGATAATTATCCAAGGTGAAGACCGGTGGCGACAGCACGGAAATATAGATGCGTTTGCCGCGCGATCCTTCGAAGCTGGCATTCTTGCTATATTCATAGGCGCCATCTTCATTCAGCAGCAGGCTTTCACCGTCACCGAGATCGACCGCTTCTCCGGCTGGATAGGCAGACGGTTCCTGCACACGCACACCAAAGGCGGATACCTGGCCAGCCTGGTCGGCCTCGAAGACGTTGCCTGATATGATGAAGCGATCGCCTTCCTGGCGCTGCGTGGCCGGATCAGCCAGACGAACGGCCTGCGACTGGGTGGAACTGGCAAAAGCAGTCCACCAACCTGACACGGTAATCTGGTCCTTGTCGCGCAGCGAGCTGACGAGAATGCCAAGGGTCGGCAACAGCCACAAAATGACCAGCAACAAAACGCTGGCATGAACGATCAGGCGCGGCAGGCCAACACGGCGAAGACGTTTGACGATATCCATCTCAGCGGCCCTCCATTTCCTTGTTCGCCTGGCGAATGTTCCAGATCATGATGGGCGTGACGGCAGCCATGATGATCAGGGCGATCACCGCGCTTCGACCGCTGTCGCCACCGCCACGGAACATCCAGTCAAACATCAGGTTGGCCAGAACCATGGTGTTCCACTGGCCATTGGTCATGGTCAGCACGATGTCAAACACCTTGAGAACGAGGATGGTGATGGTTGTCCACACCACGGCAATCGTGCCCCAGATCTGCGGCACCAGGATTTTCCAGAAAATCTGCCAGCCATTGGCGCCATCAATCACGGCAGCCTCGACGGTTTCTTCGGGAATGCCACGCAGGGCTGCCGACAGGATGACCATAGCAAAACCGGTCTGGATCCAGATGAGGATGACCATCAGGAAGAAGTTGTTCCAGAAAGGCATGGAAATCCATACTTCTGGTGTGCCGCCAAAAAACTCGACGACGGCGTTCAGGAGGCCGATCTGGGTCTGCCCCTCACCGCGATATTCATAAATGAATTTCCAGATAACCGAGGCACCAACGAAGGAAATGGCCATGGGCATGAACACGATGCTCTTGGCAATGTTTCCCCACCAGATGCGGTCTGTCATGACCGCGATGACAAGACCGAAGAAGGTGCAGGCAGCCGGAACAACCGCGAGCCAGAGGATGTTATTGAAAATCGACTGCCTGAAACCGGCATCGAAAAACGCCCAGCGATAATTGGCCAAGCCGACATAATTGACGCCAGTTCTATCATAAAAAGACAGGATGAAGGTCGCGATCACGGGGTAGACGAGATAGACCAGCAGCAACAGCAAGGCCGGCCCGACAAACAACCACGGACGCACAGCAGCCCGGCGGTTGAGATTTCGGGAGGCGTCGATGACATTCTTCGCGCCCACAGGAAACAGAACCTGCAGAAATTTGTCGGAAAGCCAATAATAGGCGGCACAAGCAAATACACCGACAATCATGACCCCGATTGCCGAAACGATCTGAGCGATCACATTCCCCTCCCTTATTCCCGGTCATCCGGCGTTGTTTTTAGCCAATCACGAAAACCGAAAAGCTCTAGAAACAACCGCCCGGCAACACAGTCGCCGGGCGGGCAGGAAATGATTAATTCAAGCCATCCCAGGCCTTCTGGATGTCGGTGGCGACAGCTTCGGCAGACTTGCCGCCGACGAAATCAACCATGCCCGTCCAGAACGCGCCAGCACCGATCTTGCCCGGCATCAGGTCAGAACCGTCAAAGCGGAAGGTGGTCGCAGACGTGAGAATGTCACCCTGCTTCTTCATCTGTTCATTGGCGTAGGCATCGGTGTTCACACCCTTGTACGGCGTGAGGAAGCTGGACTGCGCCATCCACACTTCGTGCGCAATCGGCGTTTTCAGGAAGTCGACAAATGCTTTGGCAGCGGGCGATTCCTTCGTCACGGTCACCAGCGTGCCGGCACCGAGAACCGGTTTGCCGAGTTCAGGCTTGGACGCATAGGTCGGCATGTAGAAGAAGTCGACATCGGTGCCGACCTTGGTGCCCTCTGGGAAGAAGGACGGCACGAAAGATGCCTGGTGGTGCAGGTAGCACTTTGGTGGAATGTCGAACAGACCCTTCGGACTATCACGGAAGTCGGTCGATGCAACAGCGGCAACACCACCGCTGACATATTTCTCATTCTTGGCAAACTTGCCGAACTCATCAATGGCACCAACAACGGCCGGATCATTGAACTTGATCTCGTTCTTGACCCACTTGTCATAGGTTTCCGGGCTTTGCTGGCGCAACATCAAATCTTCAACCCAATCGGTTGCCGGCCAGCCTGTCGCACCGCCAGAACCGAGGCCGATGCACCAGGGGGTGCCGCCATCGGCAACAATCTTGTCGGAAAGCGCAATCAGGTCTTCCATGCTTTCAGGCACTTCATAACCGGCTTCCTCGAAGTTCTCCGGCACGAACCAGACCAGCGACTTCACATCAGCCTTGAACGGGAATGCGAAATAGGCCGGCTGGCCATCCTTGCCGTTATAGGTGCCGTAGTTCACCCAGGATTCACCGGCACCGTAATTGTCCTTCACCCAAGACGCGACATCGTCACCAAGCGGAACAAGCAGCCCCTTGGCAGCCAGGTCGGCCAGAAGGCCCGGCTGCGGCAGAATTGCGATGTTGGGAGGAGAACCGGCCTGCGTATCGATAACGATCTGCTGCTCGTAATTTTCAGAAGAAGAATATTTTACATTGATGCCGGTTGCGTCGGCGAAATATGCCAGAACCGTTTGAAACAGGGCTTCATCTTCGCCGCGCCATGGTCCGAAAATCGTCAGGGTCTGGCCCTTGAGGTCGGCATGGGCTGTTTTGAAATCTTCGTAGCTTTTCCAGTTGAATTTTGCGTCTTCGCCAGGGGCGAATTTCAAATCCGCAGCCATAGCGGAGTTCATGAAAATGGCCATGGCTGCTGTTGTTGCCAGGAATGTCTTAAGCATGTGACTTACCTCCCATCACATCAAGATTTAAACCTATACAAACACTTCAAAGCGCTTTGGACGCTATTAATTCCCCTCACAAACCAGAGGAGTCAAGTGCCAAATAAAACTGTAACGTTGCAGTTACACTGCATCAATAGATTTTGCAAAGAAATTACAGTTTTGGGCTGCATTTTCCATTGAGCAAAAAGGAAACTGGCATTACAGAATTCAAAGCGCTTTGAAGCGGATTTTTCGCAAGATCACTGTATCTCGCCAAATCTTTGAGCGTGTGGAGGAGACCAGAAAGATGAACCTGAAGCAATTGTCCCAGTTGCTCGGTCTGTCACAAACGACAATCAGCCGCGCATTAAACGGTTATCCCGAGGTCAATGCGGACACGCGCCAACGCGTGCTGCAGGCTGCCAAGGACAACGGATACAGACCAAACCAGACTGCACGTCGACTGGCGACGGGCAAGATCGGTTCGATTGGTCTGGTCATGCCAACGGCACCCGCCCACCAGTCCGACATGCATTTCGGTGAGTTTCTCAGTGGCCTTGGTGAAGAAGCGGCACGACATTCTTTTCACATGCTGATCATGCCGTCTGACCCCAGCAATGAAGAAGACGCTTTGCGCTGGCTAGCTGGCAGCGGCAATGTCGACGGGATCTATCTGGCCTATATGCGGGAACGCGATCCGCGCATTGATCTGCTCAAATCATTCAACATCCCGTTCATGGTGCATGGGCGCTCATTCGGAGCAGAGACCGATTATCCGTTTCTCGATGTCGATAATGAGGGCGCCTTTTATGACGCAACGAAACTGCTCTTGCAGCTTGGCCACAACAGGATCGGCCTGCTGAACGGCCCGGAAGGTCTCGATTTCACCTACCGGCGTAAGGCCGGTGTCGAAAAGGCACTGTCGGAATATGGGCTTGCGCTGCGTTCCGACTGTCTGCGGCACAGCGCCATGACCGATGAAATCGGCTTTCTGAACATGGAAGAGCTCCTATCGCAAAGCGCCCCGCCAACCGCCGTCTTGTGTGCCAGTACCACCCTCGCACTGGGAGCCATTCGTTCACTCAACCAGCGTGGATTGAAACCGGGCAAGGACGTGTCGCTGATTGCCCATGACGATGTCCTGCCATTGCTCAAACCGCATAATTTTTCCGTACCACTCACGACAACACGCTCATCACTGCGCGCGGCTGGCATAAGAGTGGCTCAGCGATTGATCAACCGCATCACCTTCAACGAGGTCGAACCCGTGCAGGAATTGTGGAAGGCAGAGCTTGTGGTGCGTGCATCCACCGGCCCTGCCCCGAACTGATCAGAATGTCGGCGGCGTCTTGCCGGATTTTCTGTAGGCAGTGATGACCGTATTGGCCATCAGCATGGCGATGGTCATCGGCCCGACACCGCCTGGCACCGGCGTGATGGCACCAGCAACATTGCTTGCCTCATCAAAAGCGACATCACCAACCAGTCGGGTCTTGCCCTCGCCCTTTTCAGGCGCGTCAATACGGTTGATACCAACATCAATGACAGTCGCGCCAGGCTTGACCCAATCGGCCTTGACCATCTGTGGACGTCCAACCGCGGCAACCAAGATATCGGCGTTGCGGCATACGGAAGCCAGATCCCTGGTGCGCGAATGCGCCATAGTCACGGTTGCGTTTGCCGCCAGCAGAAGCTGGCCCATTGGCTTGCCAAACAGATTTGAGCGGCCAATCACAACGGCATTGAGGCCGGAAAGATCGGCTCCGTTGATATCCTTGACCAGCAGCATGGCACCAGCCGGTGTACAGGAAATAAGACCTGATTCCAGATCGCCGGTCGCCAGCTTGCCCGCATTAACGACACTCAGACCGTCGACGTCTTTTTCCGGCAGAATCAATTGGATAACCGGTTCGGAATCGAGATGTTTGGGGAGTGGCAACTGCACCAGAATGCCGTGGATCGATGGATCGTCGTTCAGTGAGGAAACCAGCGCCTCCAGTTCAGCCTGACCGGTTTCGAGCGGCAGGGTGTGCTGCACGGAATTGAAACCGCACTGCTTGGCCATCTTGCTCTTGGAGCCGACATAGGCGTGGCTGGCGGGATCATCGCCGACAATGATGACTGCAAGCCCCGGTTTTACACCAGCGGTCTTTTCCAGCTCTTCCGCAGCAACACGCACCGCTTCCGTTACCGATACCGCTTTCGCTTTGCCGTCAATTACCTGAACCATGCGCCTGTCTCCAATACCAACCTGCCAGCAGAAAGCCGGCAACGGCTTGCCTTTTGATCACATCAGAAAGCTGTGTGATTTTTGCCCCTAATGCTGCCGAATGATATCGATTGCAAGCAAAAAGGCTGTCACAGGAGCGACAATCCTGTCAGGCGGAGTGCGCAGCCCTGTAGTTTGCGTAATCATGCAAGCGCTGGCGTAGAACGGCGATGTCACGGCGTATGTCTGACACTTCATCCGGCTCATCATACGCTGTCACGTCAAACTGCCCCTGCATGGCCGCTGCCAGCACTGGCGGAATTTGGGCCATGTCCTGCTGATGTGCCGGGACGCTTCGACGCATCAAAACCGCACGCACCCGTTGATCAAGCGGAATGTCATTGGCTGCATAGAGGTGGAGTTGTTCGTGCGCGTTCGACACCGCGAAGTCTTCGGCCGCCTCTACCATGTCCTCATAGAGGTCTTCATCCATCGCGTTGGTTTCTTCAGCATATTCATCCGCCGAAACATCAACCTGGAGATCCTCCATGTCCGGATCGACATGAGCCTCTGCAGCTATGGCAACAGGCTGATGATGCGTGCGCAAGCGCAAATACAGATAACCAAGTCCAGCAAGCGCGACACCCAGACCAAAACCACCGCCAACCAGCGCTGACGACATCATCTGTCGCAGACCGGTGCTTATATTCACCGCAAGCGGCGCATCGGCCATCGCAAAAGGCCGCGATGCTTGGCGTCCCTGCTGGCTGTTGTCGTTAAGACCGCTGAAATAGGCATCACGTGCCTGAGCAAGCTCTGTCTCGAGCTTCTGCAACTCCTGCGGCGCGTCGCCAAACACAGCAAGTTCGTTTTCAAGAGACTGCTGTCTGGTTTTAACCTGCGCCAGTTCTGTTTTGGCGGATTGTTCCGCCAGCTTCATTTCGCCAGCGATCTGTTTGACCGTTGTTGCGACACCGGCTTTCGCTTCACGCAGCGTCTGTGTCGCAGCGATCACATGTGGGTGCTTCGGACCGTATTGCACCGATAGTTGCGACAGTGCCTTGGATGCTGTTGCATATTTCCGGGCAGCATCCTGAAGTGGCAGGAAAACCAGTTCATCTGGAATCACGCGTTCCAGCGCCTTGCTATCCTTTAAGGATGCAAGCGTGGCAAGATCACGTGTGGCACCTGCCAGCCTAGCGTCCAGTTCATGGACAGTGTCAGAAGCAAGCGCCAGATCCTGCGTCAAAGTCTCCATCTTTGTCATGGCATCCTTGCCATGGCGAACCTGGAAACCCGTCACGGCAGCCTCTGCCTTTTCAAATTTCGCACGGTCGACATCGACATTGCCCGACGTTGCACCCGGCAAGCTGGCATTGATATGGGCGACGATACGGTTTGCGGCATGCAATGCAAATCGGGCGCTTGCGCCTGACGTTTCGGCATGGGTGGTGACAAAAAGTGCATTGCCATCAGCGGTTTGAGACAGTGTGATGCGGCCTCGCATATCATGTATTGCCCGCAAAACAGGATCGGATGGAGCCGGCACCCTGCCAAGCACGACTTCTGAAAAAAGTCCCAACCACGTTGTCTCTGGTACGGACGACAGCACCAGACCGTCATTGATGATCTGGCGGGCCAATTCAGCGCGCCCGTCATCTGATGACACAGCGGATTGTGCCACTGTCATCAACGTCTGCGGATCGGCCTTCTGGTGCAATGACGTATCGAATGTGATGCGAATTTGCGTCAATTTTTCTGGCTGCGACGGTGACATAAAGTGCACCGAAACTGCGGCACCTGCCAATGTCAGCAGCAGAATGCAAAAAGCCGATAACAGATAGGGATATTTGCCGAAAAAACCACCCAGCCAGCCGGATGAGCGATACCTGACATTTGTTCGATGCCCGGGTCCAGGCGAGGCCGGAATACGATCTGTCAAATGCAATTTTTCAACGTTTTGCGCGCCATCTGCCACGTCAAGCCACCTTAATATTCCGGGCTGGAACTGGTTTGAAGCCCCCGTAATATTAATGAAACCTAAATCAACAAGGCAAATAAAGAGTTAACAACCACTGAAATCAGCAGTTCACTTCGACGGAGCCTCAAACGCGCGCGCTGTCGTCACTGTCAGTGGCGGATAAGGCGATAAAGCCATTCAAAACCGAGGCGGGAAAACACCTCAGGAACCGGGTCGCTATCGCCAGAATAGAGGGTCTGCGAGGCTTTTTGCTTGTCAGCACTGCCTGCATCACCACGGCGCGAAAGGGGCATGGTTTTTTCGGATACTTCAAACGTTGATACAGAAAATCCTGAAAATTTACTCACACCCACACCCGTCCTGCGCTAGCAGTTCCTCTTCAACAGCCTCTTTGCTGTTTGGTGATATTATGTGACAGAATTGAAATTACTTTCAAATAGCGTTTTCAAATACGGAGCATTTTTTTAAGCAAATATTAATCTTTGCCGTGAGCGACAGACGGCGCTCAAAATAAAGGGCCGCAAACGCGACCCTTCAAATGTCTTTCAAACACAGCTGGCTCAGTGGTCCAGAGCTGGTTTAGTGAGATGGTGCAGGTTCATGCCCTGCCGCTTCTTCCACCTTTTCGCCTTCAACGATCTTGACCGAGTGCGGTTCAGCACCACCCTGCTGCGAGCGAATGTCTGCCTTGGAAAGATAATCGAGCTTTTCGATCAACACTTCCTGTACGACCTCGTCGCCGAGCTTCTTGTTCAGCCCCTCGCGAATGCGTTTTTTGAACTCCTCAGCATCGAATGTCGAAACATTGGCGATGTTGATCATGTTGGAGCCAGCCAGCAGCGTGATCAACTCATCGGTCATCAACTCTGTTTTCGGACCCTCGATCAAGTTCACCTTTGTCTTGTCGACATTCAGAGAGATGAGTGTCATGAAATATCCGTTTACAGCACCCTCACTGATGACAGGCACTGTAATCTGCTCTCCCTTGACCAAGGCAAGCGATGCCTTGCGGGCTTCTTCCTCGCTGAGCGGAGCTGGTGGCAGCGCCATCTGCACGGAAAAATACACTGCGCCGAGCGTAATCGCGCAAACCCATACACCCGTGAGGATTAGTTTAAGCATCAGGTAGCGCCGTAAAGAAATTGTTCCTGAGAGTAAGTGCCATCCGTATCAGCTTCGCGGATCGCATTTTTCAGGAGATCAGCAACCGCACGCACGGCATTGAGATGTGCTTCAACGCGGCGTGCGTTAACCGCCAGCTTTTCCTTGATGCCACGAACCTGGCTGATGTAACCGGAAGCGATTTCTTCATGCGGCGTATCACGGAACAACATGGTCAGTTCATAGAGGCAACGGCTTTTGTGCGCGTTGGAAACCTTGAGATCAAACTTTGGATCTTTGCCGATCTTTTCATTTTCATTGTCAATGATCGTTTCCAGACGTCCGAGAACGGACTGAATACGATGATCGTTCGACATAGCTTCCATGGCTTCTGTTCCGTTATGATTATACATTCTTGGCCTCCCCGTTCATTTCATCCGAAATACCGAGAACCTTGCGCTCGAATTCGGCAACCATGCGCAGGGCTGCATTATTGTCCTTGTCCTCAAGAGAGGAGATGTTTTCAAAGTTGCGGTTTTCTGCCTTGCGCAACGTGTCCTGATAGACCTGTTCGGCAATACCGATGCCGCCATTTTCAGTCATGCTGTTGGCAAGCTGTTCGGCCAACATGCCTTTCCAGATTTCGCCGGCATTACCCTTGCCGTACACTTCCTCACTTTCCTGAGGCAGCATCGAACCGATGAAGGTCCGCAAGACTGAGGCTTCAAACTGACGGAAAGTTTCGGGAATTTCCTTGCGCTCGGCGCGCAAATTGGTGTCACCCAATCCGGCCTTGGACGCCGCGTCGTTCAAAACGCCAACCGCAGCATCAAAACCCTTACCTGCATCTGCAAGACTGGACGCTGCAAACGCAGCCTTGTTTGCCTTAAGCTTATCCTGGGCAACCTGAACATCGAGCGGATCTGCCGCCCGGACAACGTCCATGACAAGGTCGCTAACAACCGATATCGCCACGCAATCACCTCCTGAAAGGAATGCATTGGGGTTTTGGCCCCAACGCACTTGCATTTCATCAATCACGAATATTCACCACCACTAAAAGGTGATGCATGATGTGGCGGTGACTATGTATCGCGAACCTTGCTGGAGGCTGGTGCTGGTGTCGCATTCATGATTTCCAATAGATCATAAATTGCATTGTCGTCGATTTCGCGATCTTCGTCGTCGCGTGCCTCGTACATTTTGTCCTGCAGGCGATCGCCCTTGGTTTTCTCTTTGAGAACAGCCATTTCCTGCAACTGCTGCGCACCGGAAAGCTGTTTGTCCTTGACGGTCAGACGACCAAAACGTTCCGAATAGATCTTGGAAAACTGGTGGTGCACTGGGTCCATGGAACTGAGTGCGTTGAGGATGCTATCCATGGATTCATTGACTTCGACGCGCTGGCGTGTGGTGTCGGCAAGCGTGACCTCCGCCATTTTTTCCATGTGGCGTTGTACTGTCACCAGCCGCTTTAGCTTGCGGGAGCGTTTATCTTGCGCCATGGCGCTTTCCCTTCACGGCGAACCGTCTCAAACACACACTGCCGAATAACCCCGGTCAGAAAC
This sequence comes from Agrobacterium sp., assembly GCF_032092815.1. Taxonomy (GTDB): domain Bacteria; phylum Pseudomonadota; class Alphaproteobacteria; order Rhizobiales; family Rhizobiaceae; genus Agrobacterium. The sequence continues at coordinate 116,000 of NZ_DAMDBP010000008.1, forward strand.
CGAAGAATATGGGACCAAACCCATCCGCGAACTGACGAATCAATGCTGCGATGGAAAGGTAGAGCATGAACAATCCACCCATCAGCAGATATGGCGTGGAAATGAAGTAGACCGGAACCTGTGGTGCCAGCTTGTTGATCAAACCGACCGCCACGTTGAACATCAGGCCATAGATCAGAAACGGACTTGCCAAGCGTAACATGACATTGGTCGTCGCACGCAGCGTATCGGTCATGGTGATCAGTGTTTTCTGCGAATCCAGCACGAACCCGACCGGCGTCAAGGTGTAGGAATCCACCACCGCTTTCAGAACGACATGATGAAAGTCAAAAATGAACAACAGCAGCAGACCACCGAACACGATCAGGTTGGTAAGCTGACTTTCCTGGCTGTCTTCCAGAACATCTGCGCCACCCGGCGCGTTGAAGCCAATGGCATTGCCGACGATCGCGCCGGTAAATTGCAGGCCGAGAACATACAGTCTGGCAATCATGCCGTACACGGCGCCGATAATGGTTTCAGAAAAGATCAACGCAACGATGGCGCCAGGTGTCGCGCCCGAGACCTTGGGATAGACTGAATCCCACAAGATTGGCATCAGCGCCATGGACACGGCAACGGACAACAACAATCTGATGGTCGTGTTAAGCCGGGCACTTGAAAAGCCCGGCATGGTCATGAAGCAACCACCGATGCGGCAAAATGCAAGGAACAATGCCAATATTGTCCCTTGCGGGTCGGTTATCATGAAATAGCGCCTAGAATCTTGATCTCCAGCCCCTTGGCCAGTTCAACATGCGACAGCACAGGCAAGGTGGCGAAGAGTCGCTCGATAATCATGCGCACATAGGACCGTGTTTCAGGCGACGTGACAAGAACAAAAGGCAGGCCCCTGTCCATGAATTCACGGATAACTTTCGATGCCTGCTCACTGAACTCTTCAAGATGGCGTGGATCGATATCGAATTCGACGATTTCACCCTTGCCGTCACGCTTGAGAGCCTGATGGAAAATCATGTCCCATTTGTTGCCAAGGCGCAGAACACGCAGCACGCCATTGTCGGCAAGGTCGCCACACAGCTGCTGCGCTATACGGATGCGCACGTGTTCCACGATCTGTTCGGTTTTGCGGACATGTGGTGCAAGTTCGGCGACTGCTTCCAAAATGAGGTGCAGGTTGCGAATGGACACACGCTCGGCCAGCAATAGCTTGAGAACCGCTTGAAGACCGGAATAGGACATATGAGACGAGCAGATTTCATCCGCCAGCTTCTTGTATTCTGGATCGAGGCGATCAATCAGCACCTTCACATCCTTATAGGAGAGAAGCTGTGGCAGATTGTTGCGGATCACTTCGCTGAGATGGGTCAAAACAACCGACACGTTGTCGATTGGATGGAAACCTTCGCGTCGCAGATCGTCTGCAAAGGCTTCCAGAATGGAAACCGCAGGCATTCCGAATGCGGGTTCCCGGATCTCGTCGCCGGGAATGGTCGGCTTGCGGCCAGAACCGGTCACGACAAGTACGTCGCCGACACGCAGTGAACTGGAGGCAATCGTCGTGCCGTGAATACGGATCTGGTAGGATTTCTCCGGGATCATGATGTCATCAGACACCTTGATCTCAGGCACCACAAATCCATATTGGCTGGCGAATTTTTTGCGCATCTTGCCAACACGGAAGGCCAGCTCCTGATGCGCGCCCAGCAGTCGGGTGGAAACCTGCTTGCCAAGCGCCAGCTCGATTTCAGCGGTTTTCAAGACCAGCTTGACGGAATCTTTTTCGGCTTCCTTGCTCTGGATAACCTTCTTTTCTTCCTCTTCGCGGCGAACGAGGTTCATCGCCTCGACCTGCTTTGGAATGTACCAGGCACCAAAGGCCATGACGCCACCGAGCACCATAAACGGCAGGAAAGGCAAGCCTGGGATGATGGCAAGCAAGCCCATCAAAAGCGAGGCAACGAACAGGGCGCGCGGGTAGGCGCTCAGCTGATCGACAACGGTCTTGTCGGTGGTACCGGACATGCCGCCACGCGACACCAGAAGGCCGGCGGCCAGAGAAACGATCAGCGCCGGAATTTGCGTGACGATACCGTCACCAACCGACAACTTCACAAAAACATCCGCAGCTTGGCCGATTTCCATGCCGTGACGGAAATAGCCGATGATGATGCCGCCGAAGATGTTGATTGCTGTAATGATGAGGCCTGCGACAGCGTCACCACGCACGAACTTGGATGCACCGTCCATAGAACCGAAGAACGAGCTTTCTGCCTCAAGTTCCTTGCGGCGCAGCTGCGCCTCTTTTTCATCGATGATGCCTGCGGAAAGATCCGCGTCAATCGACATCTGCTTGCCTGGTATCGCGTCAAGGGTGAAGCGAGCACCGACTTCCGCGATACGCGTTGCGCCCTTGGTAATAACGATGAAGTTCACCGTAATCAGGATCATAAAGATGATCAGACCAATGACGAAGTCGCCAGACATGATGAGACTGGAAAAGCCTGCAATCACACTGCCGGCGGCGTCATGTCCCTGGTGCCCGTGCGAAAGAATGACACGGGTTGTTGCCACGTTCAGCGACAAGCGCACCATGGTTGCAATCAGCAAGATCGTCGGAAATGACGAGAAATCGAGAGGACGCTGAATCCACAAGGCAACCATGAGGATCAAAACGGACAACGCAACGGAAAACGCCAGTCCCATATCCACAAGAATAACCGGGATCGGCAAAAAGAGAATGCAAAGAATTGCAACGATACCAAGGGCAAAGCCAACATCACGCGTGCTGGGACTGACCTTCGGTATTGATATTGCAGGTGGTTGCGCCATCGATAACGTCCTGTCTCTTCATGAGAAGGGGCGACCGAGAAGGGCCGCCGCATGGTTTCACACCATCCCTAGCGACCGAAGCTTGCGCGAAAATGGTAATCGCGCGTTCCCGCAAGAAAATTCAGAACCCGGATTGAACTCGGGAAAAGACGAGATTTGTAAATAGGGAAATCTGGGCGCCAATGAATGGCGCCGCAATTCCGATCGTGATCATGATTGCCACGATCTTAGGAACGAAGGTCAGGGTCATTTCCTGAACCTGGGTAAGGGCCTGAATGAAGGCAATGGTTACTCCAACCACCATGCCCGCAATGACGCAAGGACCGGATGCGACCAGAATGGTCCAAACGGCTGCCCGCATGATATCAAGCGCATCCGCCTCGTTCATTGCAAAACCTCAGAACAACAATTGTTGACCTTAGGTATCAGATTCGGTGTCAGAACCCGAAGTGGAATCTGACGCGGTTGTGTCGCTTTTCTCACCGAACTTGACACCAACCTGCAACAGGATGCCCTTGCCTTCTTCGGTAATCGCGATGACGCCGTCGGAGTAGATTTCGACTTCTTTGACGATGCCCGAAATCTGGTCGTCGGCGCTGGTGATGTACTTGCCGATAAGATCTGTCGAACGTGTCAGGGCTTCTGCCTGCAACATGCTCTTCAGGTGGGTGTTCGTCTTGATTGTCTGTTCGACCTGAGAGAAGCTCGCCAGCTGAGACATCTGCTGGCTGGCGTCCATAGGTTCGGTTGGGTCCTGGTTCTTCATCTGCGCAATAAGCAGCTTCAGGAAGCTGTCATAGTTCAGCGAAGCGTTGTCACTCGCCGTGGAATCAGAACCAGCATTGGCCCAAGGGTTGGACGTTGCTGTGGCGCTGACTGCGTCTACCGCCATGGTGCAATCTCCTTGCGAATATGTTCGATGGTCGCCGGTGTCATCTCCTGATTGTTCAGGATCTGCTCTTCCGTTGCATAAAGCGAACGGATTGCCTTGAGCGCGTCGAATGCCTTGCCCGTTGCAACCAGTGCATCAATGCGCTTCAACTCGGCCAGAACTTCGTCATTCTGGAAGCAGGACAGCAGCATTGTCACCGACTTGCGGAACATGGTCATCGACTGTTCACGGCCTTCGGGATTGATCAGCATCATCTGTGCGATGAAGTAAAGCTGGCGCAATGGAGTTGTCGCCTGCTCAGGCTGGAGAACATGGTTCTCAAGAAGGAAGGTAACATCATTCAGGAATTCGAGTGCAACCTTGCGGTCAACACGCAACACCGCCCCGTTAATAAAGATTTTCTCGCCGGATTTGAGCGAAATGCGCAGAGTACTTTTCATTTAAGTCCATCCCTGATGATGGTTGTTACGTCAATTATGCCTTGAAAGTTGCTCGATTCCCTTTTTCTGATCCTCTCGCATTCTTTCAATATCCAGATTGCGATCGAGATCAGATTGGCACGAAGTTCGTTTGGCAACTGGTTCTCCGGGTGCTTGAGGTCTTCTATGAACCTCACCCACACCCGCCGAGTGTAGTAAAGCGCTTCGACTGTCAGACGGTATTGTCCGGAATCATTCTGCGCTGCGTCCAGTAATTCCAAGGATTTGGTCAATGCCTGCCGCTCGCGGTCTTTCGCGTCGGTGACATCGTCCTCCATTATCTCCGCATAGGAAAACTGGTACATTCATTGTATCCTTTATCTACGGCTACCTTTAATCATCAAAGGTAGTTTACAAGGCTCATTTGTTGCAGCCGTGCAGTCAAGCTGTAGGCAATTTCAATTTGAGACGTCAACAAATCGAGGCGGGTTTTCGCCTCGTAGGTATCGATGCCCTCGAGATCGATGAGGTGTGTTTCGATAATCTGTTTCTGTGCCGACAAAGCATCATTTGCCTTGGAAACACGCTCTTCAGACAAACCAAGCTTACTGGCCTGCTGGTTCAATCCGTCAATTGCAGTCTTGATATTGTTCACCGCATCCATGGAAACCTGTTCGCGAATTTCGGGATCAATGTCGTCCTGGAGAAAGGTCATGGTGGTCATTGCCGTGAAGGCAAAATAACGCATGCCATTGGAATTTGCGTTGGTCGATGTTTCGACAACTTCCGTCTGGCTGATACGGCTTGTCATGTTCACATCGCTGGAATTCGAACCGAAAGCCGTCCAAAAATCATAGTCAGTGCCCACAGCAAGGTCAGCGTGCGGCGGGTTGGTAACTTTAACCTCACCACTGAACTTCTTTTCGATGTCGGACATGAACGTCGCGACCTGCTCTTTGGAAAGCTCGGACGCTGCACCAACAGCCGGCGTTACCACAGAGGTCATGTAGTAGTTCAGTTCGTCATTATAGGCTTTCGCAAGCTTCGAATCCGCCGCGAAATAGTCATCAACCGGCTTCACGTCAGTGTTGATGCCCGCAAACAGGAACTCACCATTGACCGAGGTGTTGGCAAAACCGATGAAGTTGTTGAACGCATTGGTAATCGTGTTGCGAACAGTGCTCAGGGTCGGCTCTTCTGCACTGGTGTTTGGAACGAGCACTTTCTGAATTTCGTTTGCCGCTTCCGACATGTTCTTGAGTGCAAGCTGCGATGCTTCAAGACGCTGGGTCGCAATCGAGTTGACGCTGATGATCGACGTCAGGCGCTGCACATCGCGGTTGAGGTCAAGGCTGCGCGCGGTGTTCGCACCCAGCGCCACACCCAGATCGGCATGCTTGCCTGTCGTCAGCTCCGTGGTCAGATCCGTCATCTCAAGCTGAGCCTTGAGGATCGTACTCCGCATGCTGTTCTGCATTGCCAGTGATGATATGAAAGACGTTTTCATGTTACTTCACCATGCTCATCAGAGATTGCAACATTTCATCAATCGTCGAAACCAGCTTGGTAGCCGCCTTGTACGATTGCTCGATATCGAGAAGCAGAGACAGCTCCTCATCCAGGCTGACACCAGTGGTGTTCGAATAGACTTCTTCGGCACGCTCATAAGCGGCGGTCTTGACGTCGCTTGCGTTGGTCGCGCCCTGGCGCATCTGCTCGAGCCAACCCATGGAGTTGGACGCGTATTTCAGAAGCGATGTGTCAGTGTCGATACGGGTGACCGGATCGAAATCAAGTGACGTGTCAAGCGCCGTTACGTAGCTGCGGATCAGCTCGGAATAACCGGTGCCACCGCCATTGGTCAGATCATTCTTGACGTAGGCCGCACCGTTAATGCCGCCATCGCGCAGCAGTTCGGGATTGCCACCCTGAGAAATGATCAGATCCGGATGAACTTTGATTGCCGCAGCCAGACCCTTGGTAACTGCGCCAGCAGCGGGCACGGTTGCGGTAGTTGGATCGCCATAGGTAAACAGGCCTGGCAGGTCCGGATCAGAACCGGTGCTGTCCGCCTGCGTTTCTGCGAAGAGTGTGATCAGACCGCGTGCAATTTCATCGAGCTGGTTCTGCATCGTCGGAACGACGTCATCACGCATCTGCAACAGACCGGCGAGACTGCCGGAGGCCGTTGTGTTGGCACCGTCGCCTGCCTTGACAGCAACACCGTCAATGTACAGCGAATTGCCGTCCATGGCTGCAGTGTAGCCGATCTTCGGCGTAAAGCTGACCTGGCGTGGGATCGTCTCAAACAGAGTGATGCCCTGGTCGCTGGTGTAGAGCGCCATATCATTGTCGCCACGCGTCACGATGGATACGCCGACAATGCTGGAAATGTCTTTCAGAAGGCTGTCGCGGATGTCGAGCGCGTCATTCGGGTCCGAACCGGATGCTGTTGCCGACTTGACTGCGTTGTTTGCGACTTCAAAACGCGAGAGCAGTTCGTTGAGCTCATCGACCTGCAGCGCCATTTCCTTGTCTGCACGGGTACGAATTGCCTGCAGTTCGTTGGAAGCGGTATTCAGAGAAGTAGCAAGATCGGTTGCGGCGTTAACGACGGTTGCAGCTAGAGCAGAATCGCCTGGTTTGCCAGCATAGGTATCGAGGCTTTTTTGCAGTTCTCCGAGGTAAGCGCTCGGAGAACTTTCGTAGTCGTTTCCGCCAAAAATGCTTTTGACTTCTTCAAGACCGGTCAAAAGAACATTCTGGCCGGAGAAAAGCGAGGACGAAGCAAGAGTCTGCCGCAAAAGGCTGTCATTCTGTACGCGGGCCGTTGTCACGACCGACGCGCCATACGCTGTTGCGCTCAGAATTGCAGTTCTTTTGACGTAATTTTTATTACCAACGTTGGCGATGTTGCTTGAAACAACATCGGTCTGCTTGCCGGTATTGTTAAAAATTGACTGTGCAGTAATCATTGCTGACGAAAGTGACATTCATCTGTCCTCGTGAGATTTATTATCTCTTCAGGTTGACCAGGACATCCAACAATTCGGAACCTGTCTGGAAAACCTTGGAGTTAGCACTGTAGATGCGCTGCGATTCAATCATCTCGGTCAATTCGTTGGCGATATCGACGTTCGATGTTTCCAGCGTCTTGGTCATCAGATTACCGACGCCCTTGGTGCCGGGATCGTTGGCAATCAGGATACCTGAGGTGTTGCTGGCACTATAAGCATTGCCGTTAACCGGATTGAGGTTATCCGGGCTGGTTACCGTCGCAAGCATCAGCCTGCTTTCGGTCAGAACCTTGGAACCGTTCTGGTACTGGATGTAGATGCTGCCATCGGTCTCGATGATCACATCCTTTACCGCCGAAGCACCGTTGCCGTTCAGGCCACCGCTCATGATGGTGCTGCCGGTGTTCTGAGTGACTGAGCCAGCCAGATCGATAGTGATGGCATCATTCTGATTGGCGACTGCAGGAATATCAAACGTACCAGTTGGCGTTGTCAGTTCGCCTGTGACGGGATCGAATTCAACCGCAATGTCAGGCATGACTGCAACACCAGTTTCCTGGTTGGTGATCTGCAGTGTCCACTGGTTGGCAGCGTCTTTGGTGAAGGTGAAGTCGTAAACGATTTCAACGCCCTGATAACCGAAACCAGTCATCGAGGTCTTCCAGGTGGCGCCGTCTTCCGTCTGGTTGTTCAGATTGAATTTCATCGTGCCGGCCGTCGTTGGCGTTGACTGAATGTCATTGCCTGGCATTTCAACAACGCTACCGGAGAAGCGGTTGCTGGATGCTGTCGCCTGGGAAGGCGTGAACAGGTAATAACCAGCGGCATTCTTGAGGAAGGTCTTGTATACGCCGGAACCCGCTGGCTCCTCCACGGTTTCGCGGGCAAAGTTACCTGCACGTGTCAGGAACTGGGCCGCACCTGGCTCACGAGATTCAGCAACGATGAAGAAGCCGCTGCCTTCGATCGCCATGTCAGTCGCAGAGGTGGTGTAGGAGTAACCACCAGTTTCCGAAATGCTGTAACGAATGTTGGAGCTGACGCCGCCCGAGTTATAGTTGCCGCCGGACGAGGGAAGAACCATGGACGAAAATGCGGTCGATGCGCGCTTGTAACCAATCGTGCTGGAGTTGGCGATGTTATCACCCACTGTCGCCAGGCGGTTAGCCTGCGCATTCATACCGGATACGCCGGTCTTCATCGTTCCAAAAATACTCATTAAAAGAACCCTCGTGGTGGTCGTTGAATAGCAACTTAAGAGATGGGCCTTGCGTGAAGCTGTCTCAAATGCCGCATTCCTCGCAAATGCGGCAGATGTCTAAAAATCATTGCCAATCAATGCAGTAGCCAAGGAAGCGCTTGGAATCGACAGGGTCGTAACCAAGCTTCTTGCGAAGCTTCTTGCGCAGCTTGCTGATGTGGCTTTCCACGACGTTTTCCTCGACGTCGTCATCAAAAATGCCATAGATGGCATTGAAGATTTGTGTTTTGGAAACGCGCCGGCCGCGATTGGCGACCAAATATTCGAGGATGCGGCGCTCGCGGCGCGGCAATGGGAAGGTTTCGCTGTTGATCTCTGGATCGCGCCCGTCCGAAAACACGCGAATGGGACCAATGTCAGTGAAATTGTTGATGACCTTCAGGCGACGGCGGATGGCCGCAGCGCGTGCAAGAATTTCGCGTGGATGAACCGGTTTGCGCACCACATCGTCAACACCGCTATCAAACAGCGCAAGCGTTGCCTCAAGTGATGGCTGATCGCTGACAGCGATTACCGGCGCCATGGTTCTGTCGCGAATTGCCCGTGGCAAATTCGCAAAACCATTGCCCTGTCCAATGAGGAATGCCTCGACCGCCGCCAGATCCGTATCTGCCGCCGTCGTGACCCATTCACCAAACTCGCGCGGGTCGAAACCCGTCGAGGGAATGCCCTCACGCCCAAATAGAGATGTATATCCGTTCTTAACGAGCTCGCGCTCATCAACCACTACGATCATTCGTCCGCCTCCGAATCAGTGTGGTGTTGCCAATGTTGGCATTGGTACGAATCGGGGGAATCAGCGACAACTGTAGAATATTAACTATAGAAATTAATAATTGATTAACTTTTGAGTGCCGATTTGATCTACATTTAGTAGGCATTTTAACTAAATGGCACTATTTTAATGTGGAGAAAGGACGGATTCAACAAGAATCCCTCTTGCGGGACCACATTTGCGGCAAACGATCGCCACAATTCCAGATTCCTGCCTTATATGGGGCATCTCAATTTAAGGTTGCTAATTGTCGCAAAAATTCTTTGCGTTGGTCGTCCATTTTCCGTACCCGGTTGCGACCAGATTTGATATCACGCGGCACACATATTTCTTCTGTGCCGGGTCGTTGTTCGGTCCTGCGTGATATCTGGCAACTGCCATCGTCCAGGTTTCATGCCTGTCGTGCAGATTTTTAAGGAACATCGCCGCATATTCCACGTTGCGCTTCGGGTCAAACATTTCCTGCGTGGAACTGAAATTTTCTCCATGGAAGTACTGATTGATCTGCATGCAGCCGAGGTCGATCAGTTTTGCGCCGTTGCGTTTCGCCTCTTCAAAAGCAGCCAAAGCCTCATTACGCGATGCGGAAAACACTGATTTTCCTTCAATATTCATCGCGTAAGGGTCCAGACGCCCCTTGCGGCCCGTTTCCGTCAGCCCAACGGAATACAAGATACCTTCCGGCACACCATACTTGGCAGCCGCAGATCGTATCTCATTTTCACAGGCGCCCTGTACGCCAACTGCAAGCGCGTCAGAGGTAAAGGCCAGAACCGTGATTACCGGAAGCGAGGCCAACATTCCCTTCCACAACACCATCGAGTTCCCCTTCATTGCTCTGTCCCACGAACTGACCGCGCTGGCCGCCAGACTCGCCCTGGTTGCGATCACTCAAAGTCTGCTGATTGTTTTGCTGAGCTTGCTGTCCATTGTTCTGCGCGCTCGACTGATCACTTTTTTCTGTCGAAGAAATATTTAGCGTGATTTGATCGACCTGGAGGCCCTGTGCCCGCAATGCATCGACGATGCTTTTGCTGTCGTCGCTGAGTTTGCGGTATGCGGCTGTGTTCTGTACCGTCACATGAACGTTCAGTTCGTCGCCTACCATGCGCAGAGACATGGTGACGGTGCCCAGCTCGATCGGGGTCATCTGCAGCTTCAACGTATGCACGACCCTTCCCGTGCTGCTCTGAGCGGCCGCATTGGACAGTTCGGAACCGGGCTGCATAGCGCTGACCCATTCCGGATCACCAGCGATCAGGCTTGTGAGCGCAGACGCATTTGTCGACATGGAAAGACCGATAAAGCGGCGTGAATCGAGAACACTCACGTTCTCCATCACACCACCCTTGGCGTCACTGACCTTAAACTCCACACCATCTGAGCCGGAGCGGATCGACATGTCCATGTCGCGGCCAGAATTGGCCCGCGACGAGGAGAAACGCACTGTAAGCGGGTCGGCAGCGACATCCAGCTCTTCCGTCTCGGTATCTGCCTGTGTTGCGGACAACATGTCGATGGCATTTGCCGCCTTCGATTTTGCGTTCGCCTTGTCCTCGACACGGCTGTTTGCGCCGGGATTTTCCTTGGCGACGGCCTTTACCAGTTCCTGAACGGCGGCGTCGCCCATCTCGAGCACAGTGGTTGTTGCAGCAACCTTAGTGTCATCGGTCGAGACATCGGTATCGGCTTCTGGCGTTGTTTTGCCGATGAGCGTTTCGTTCTCGTCACCGTCCTTGATGCGTTTCTTGACCTGCTCTTGCTTCACCTGCTTGGTGCCAGACGTATCGTCAGTCACCTTGGTCATCTTGTCATAGGCAGACAGGTGCGCGCGCAGATTTTCCGAGTTGCCGGCAAGTTTGTTCTTCTGGGCGCCGGACTGATCGTCCTGCAGGCGGCCACGAACTGGAGGGGCGTCATCTTCCGGAACATTATCGTCTGTCCGGCTATCCGTTGGCTGTTTATCGGAGGCTTGCGGATTGGTGCGATCGTTTCGCGCACTCGACATTGCGTCATCAAAGCCGCTCGCACGCGAGTCACTCTTGCTTCCAGCCGTACTTGCCGGCTTTGCATCGGATACTGGTGGCTGCAGTGTAAATGCGCTCGTATCGATCATGGCAGTGAGCCCTCTTTCTTCAGCAGTGCATCAATCTCATCCAGCTTTGAACGACCGCTGGTAAGCGTATTTTGATATTCCGGGCTGGGCGCTTCCAAAACAGGTGTCGGGCTACGCCAGACACCACTGTTTTCCGTGACCGGTTGTTGTTCGCCCGCCGCGGTTTCCACATCCGCGCTGACCGGAGTGCCCTCATGTGTGACATCCATCGACGCAGGTGAGGCTGAGCTCGCCACTGGAGGTCTCACAACCTCCTCAGCGACCACGCGTGCCGCCTCGCGTAAAATCTTGTCTCTGTCTGACAGATGCTCATCAGGAATGCTGGTGATCGTCTTGATGGCACTGACCACATCAGGCGTGCCTATGTTGGCGAGGCTCTCGTAGAGATTGGCCGGTGCGCCATCGATGACAGGCAGATCTGCAGATAAATCTCTGGCTTTCATCGCAGCAATACGTGCCAGTTTCTCCTTGCCGGCAACCATCGCCATACGCGCCATACGCAAATATGTTTCGCGCTGACGGTCTTTGTCCATCAGGGCAACAGTATCGGTGATCAGATGCTCGTCGATATGCTCGTAGCGGCGTACAGATAGCGCGACGATGAGGTCGGCAAACTGGCTGGCATAGGGCGAATGCAAAAAGCGGCGCGCATAACGCTGGGCATATTTGAAGCCCTGTGTCGCATCGCCATCTTCAACGGCAATGGCAAGAGAACGACGCAGTGCCGCTTCCTCAACAATGGTGCCAGGCGCTTCGAGCCGGGCAATATCATAAAACTTCAATGCGGCCGCAGGATCCTGGGCCAGCGTCACGTTGCCACTGATCAGCGCCAGATATGGTCCGATCCGGGTCTTGCGATATTCCGGCACCATCGCGCCAAGCCCTTTGGCAATCAACGTACCTCGTCCGCTGAGATATTTACGCAGGGCATCTGCGACGCGCGTATCAAAATTTCCGTCGACATCCTTGGCGACCAGTAATTCCAAGGTGGCAGGATTACCGCCGCTCATTGCATAAATCAGTGCGGCATCCACATTGCGCGGGTCGGCAAAGATCGATGGCGGCGCGTCTCTCAGGCGCGCATCAATGGTCGTCAGCATGAACCTCTGCATCTCGGCTGCCGAATGGTCGCCCAGCACAACAGAATCCTGCACGAACTGCAAAGAACGCAGCATCGAGTACGGCATCAGATTGTCTGGCGACTGGGCAAAGCTTTCAGACGCGCCGACAAGCGTGCTGACCGCAGCCAATAGAGATACCCAGCGTTTTGGAAGCCGTATCCGCATCATCCTCGGTCCGCTTCCAGAAGAATTTCAATACGGCGGTTGGCATCAGCCAGCGGATCTGCCGGAACCTGCAGCCTGCGGTCAGCAAAACCGGAGACCTGCTTGACGCGATCTTCCTCAAGACCGCCACGCACCAGCATGTAATAGGCGCTGTGAGCACGATCCATCGACAGACGCCAATTGTCATTGGAACTGCCTTTGAACTGGCGGCCGTCCGTGTGGCCACGAATGACGACGCTGCCGCCCTTGTCTTGCAGAAGCTGGCCAATTTTTTCCATTGCCAATACCATCTCGCGGCGTGGAACTGCCGACCCGATGTTGAACATCGGTGCCTGACTCTGATCCGAAATCGTCACCAGAATTCCGCCCTCTGCAGGGGTCACGATCAGGCCTTCAGCGAGCTTGCCGCTCACACCACTGATCTGTGCTTCAATCTCCTCACGCAGCTCATTAGCCTCCTTCTCTTCGAGAGGTGTCGGCTTGTGCTGTGCCTCTTCCGGATCAGGAACAGGCTTGATCTCGTTTGGATCAAACTCTGGTTTCTGCTGCGGAATGACGGCGGCAATTTCCTGCTGCTCGTGGTCATTCTGTTTCTGCTCGTTGAGCTTGGCGACATCGGCAATGATATCGTTCGACTGCTGAGCTTCTGTCTGTTGTGTTGCAGTTGACGGCGAGGTCTGCGTTTCAGCAGCGGGATTATCCTGCTGCGCGGTCTGCTCTTCTTGTGGCTGTGTTTCGCTTTTCTGGTCAGCACGCGTTATGCGCACCTGCTGCGTCCAGAAATCGGGATCAAATGGATCACGATACGCCTCACCGCCACTGGCACCAGTTGCCGGGCCGGAATCTGACGCACCGCCCTCGCCCTTGGCGCTGACATTGGCTTGCTGGCCAACTTCCTGGGCGATTTCAGCCAGAACAGAATACGGGTTTTGGAAAAAGTCCGCTTCGGAATAGTTGGCTTCTTCACCGGTCTGTGACGTCTGGTCTTCACCGGTCGCAGCGGCAGAACCAACTGTGGCGTTTTCAGCCTTTACCTTGGAGCGTTCGTTCTTTTCGAGACCGTCCTTCTCATCAACCGGCTTTTCCAGCCCCTTGGTCGTCGGCTTCTCATCGGAGAGTTGGATCGGGTTGAAATAACTTGCGACGGAGGCCTTGGTTTCCTCGTTGGCAGCGTTAACCAGCCACATAACAAGAAAGAATGCCATCATCGCGGTCATGAAGTCAGCATAAGCGATCTTCCATGCACCACCATGCGCGCCGTCGTGATCACCACCCTTGCGCTTGACAATGATAACCTCGTTCTTGCCGTGGTGATGATTTTCGCTTTCACTCATTTCAACACCTTCCGAACGCTTGACGCCCACGCCGACATACGGGTTACCAACACGCTATTGTCCATCTCAACGGACAGATCCACGTCCGCATTTTCTACAAAACGAAATGCTTTTTCATTGCCGCCAAGCGCTTCGATCAACAGGTCGTAAAGCGCCCTCGGTCCCTTGACGGTCAAGGTCACGGCTTCGCCATCGATCAGTGATGGGCGGATAATGTCAGCCAGAGCGGAAACCGCCTTTTGCACAAGTGCGTCCGACATCACTGGAGCCAGAACGGAACAAATCTGCTCGTCAAGAGTGCTGACGAGCAGATCGTGATTTTCCTGCAGACGGGATGCGACGAAACCAGCCATTTCGCTGTGGTACCGGGCCTGGAATTCAGCGATCTCAGCGGCATGGCTTTCCAACAGGGCGCGCTTTTCTGCTTCAAACTGCTCAGTCAGCGCAGCCGTTGCTGCCTCGTGGCCTTCGGCATAGGAAATGCGCTTTTCTTCATCCACATCGACAGGAGCGGGCATGGCAAAACTGTCGTCCTCGCCCAGATCAAAATCTGCAAACGACGGCGGTAGTGCTGCGGCCTCATCCATGACAGGGGGGACAGGCTGGCTTTCGCCAAAGTCTTTCAGATAACGGGCAATGGATGCGCTCATCGTCTTCCTCCGCCCATGGCCGTGAGATTGGAGGCACAATGCTGCCTCCAGAAGCCATGTTTTCTATGCGGTTGTGAAATCATTCCCGTCACCATGTTCGAAGATCGTCAATTCCACCCTCTGCCAGAAAAAGCCGAGGATACTCACTCGAAACGCTAGAACTTCAAACTTGTGCGAGGATGAAGGACACCTCACCTCGCCTTTAAAAATTACCAAACACCAGCAAGCTCTTACTTAAAGAGCATCAGAATGTTTTCTGCGTTGGAGTTGGCGATCGACAGCGACTGAATTCCGAGTTGCTGCTGGGTTTGCAGGGCTTTGAGGCGTGTCGATTCCTCATTCATGTCAGCATCAACCAAACGACCGATACCCTTATCGATCACATCCATCAGTGCTGACACGAAATCATCCTGCATGCTAATACGGCTTTGCAGCGAACCAAGGCTCGATGCAGCGCTGGTCATGGCTTCAAGCTGCGTGTTCACAAACTGAACCATAACATCGAGCGCTTCTGAATCCGTGTAATTGCCACCTGTCACCATGCCATTCATCACGCCGGCAACAGAGTTGAGGTCGTTAATGTCAAGTGTAGAGACGGAGAAAGACAGCGAACGATCAGCCGCTAGGATAGGTGTGCCGCCAATATCGTAATACCAGTCGGTGCCGGAACCGTCTGTATAGGCGACTTCGGTGCCTGCGCCGGTTGACGGCGTGCCAGCCATCTTTACCCAGCTGTTGGCTGCCACCTGATAGTAGGTATCTGTGCCGTCACTGTAGATGTTTGGATCAGTATTCGTATCCGATGTGGCCGCGTCGAGGGCTGCAATCTGCGTGTCGCTCAACTTCTCGACAACGTATCCGGTGGTCGTTGTCGTGGTGCCGGTTGTTATCTTCACGTCGACCTGCGCCTCGTTTGGACCAACAAAGATTGCTTCCTTGTCCAGAATACCGAATTTTCCGCCACTCAAGTCAAACAGCACGGTTTTAGAATCGAGGCTGTAGTCAACCGTCGTCACCTCAACACCACCGGACGATGTACGAATGAAGGACGCCACGATTTTTTTGGTAATAGGCTCTTCGACCGGCAGCGTTCCGCTGTTTCCGATGCGCTCCTCAAGCCAGTTTTCGCCCGAGAAGGATGCGGATTCGGAAATGCTTTTCAACTGCTCCTGTAGCTGCTGCATTTCTTCCTGAATTTTCACCCGATCGGCGCCAACGCTATAGGCAGCAACAAGCTTCTTCTTGATCTCCTTGACAACCTCAATGGCACTTTCAAG
>NZ_DAMDBP010000008.1:131868-168736 GCF_032092815.1 Agrobacterium sp.
GAGACCCAAAGCGTCTTGCACGGCGGACAAGGCGCTATTGTCCGAACGCATTGTTGTGGAGATAGACCAGTAGGCAGCATTATCGGCCGCCGTTTCAACGCGATAACCAGACGATACACGGCCCTGCGTTGTTTCCAGATTGCGGTCGATCATGCGCAGGGTTTGCAGTGCAGCCATAGCGGCGGCATTCGTCATAATACTGGTCATAAATATGGCCTCGGTCGATATGCTTGGGAAATCCGGGTACAAACCGGAAACGACCAGAAGGCATCATGCGCACCGCGGCGTAATAGTCGCCAAGCGGTCTGTCGTTCGTTAACAAATCATTAACGAACAGGTAACAAACATCAGTACAGTTAGGCAAGCACCTCACCGCTTCTAAATTGCACTTCCTGCGCGCATCGCAGGTTTCACGCAAGCTACAAAGCAGATCCGCTGGTTTTCAAAGTGGCGGCGGCCTGATTACTCGCGTCGCAGCAGCTGCGTTCTAACCCAACCCTCGCAAAGGGCGACCTTTCCCCCGGTAAATGCGAAAACCGCGCTTCCTTCGAAGCGCGGTTTCCGGTTGCTGAAACTGTTGCCAGGGCGGGACGAAATCGTCCCCAGCCGGGACGCCGCTTACTGACGGAACAGTTGCAGGATGTTTTCTGCAGTGGAGTTGGCGATGGACAGAGCCTGAATACCGAGCTGCTGCTGTGTCTGCAGTGCCTTGAGGCGGGTAGATTCTTCGTTCATGTCAGCATCAACCAGACGGCCGATACCGCTGTCGATCGACTCCTTGAGGCGATTTACGAATTCTTCCTGCAGGTCGATGCGCATGGAGATCGAACCGAGGTCAGCAGCAGCACTCGTCATCGACTTCAGAACGTTTTCAACGTGGGTCAAAGCGCCAGTCAGATAATCACCAGCGGTGCTTTCGACGTTCAACGTATCCAAGGAGTAACCGATGGTTCCGATGGTGGAAACCAGACCCACGAGGCCGGTTGTCGTAACAATGGCGCCAGCAGTGTCGGTGCCGAACAGAACGTTGCCCTGCGACGATGTCGGGTCGAGGTAATAGCTGGTTGTCTTGACCGAGACATTGCCAGAGGAATCACGGATAAATCCGGTTACCACAGACTGTGTTCCGGCATTGCCAGCAACCCAGTTTTCACCACTGAAGGATGCGCCTTCGGCGATCGAGCGCAACTGCTCCTGCAACTGGCGGATTTCTTCCTGGATCTTGGAACGGTCGACTGCGTTTTCAGTTGCAGCAACAACCTTCTTCTTGATTTCCTTGACAACGTCGATAGCGCTTTCCATCGCAGCGTAAGCGACGTCAACCTTGGCGGCGCCAAGACCGATAGCGTCGGAAACGGCATCAAGCGCCATATTGTCGGAACGCATGGTCGTCGCGATTGACCAATAGGCAGCGTTATCGGCGGCCTCGCCTACACGCAAGCCGGACGCAACGCGTTCCTGCGCACCTTCCAGGTTCGAGTTGAGGGTGCGAAGGGTCTGGAGTGCGGCCATAGCTGCGGTGTTTGTCAGAATGCTTGTCATTTTCGTTGCCCCTAAATTGGCTGATAAACAGGGACATTCCGGATTTCACCGGGAACAACGGAGCGGCTTGATGCCTGTTAACCTCTTTTTCGTCTTGGTTAACCCATCGTTTCGATGAGGTCATTTAAGGAAGAAATGGTTAATAAAGGTTAAACAGGCGTTTACGAAAGTTAATAAAATCGTAAAAAAACACCAAATCATTTTTCGCGGCTTCGCGCTGTTTTCCAATACCCATCTATCTGTTTTTATTTGCGTAATTCTATTCGACCACTAGTTCGCATTGAGAACCCATAAAAAAAACCGCGCTTTTGGCGCGGCTTTCTTTTTGTAAGCTTTAGTCCGTCTATTAACGGAAAAGCTGAAGAATGTTTTCCGAGTTGCTGTTTGCAATCGACAGCGACTGGATGCCGAGCTGCTGCTGTGTCTGCAGAGCCTTGAGGCGGGTGGATTCTTCGTTCATGTCAGCGTCAACCAGACGGCCGATACCGCTTTCGATGGATTCGTTGAGCTTGGAAACGAACTCTTCCTGCAGGTCGATACGCATGGAGATCGAACCGAGGTCAGCAGCAGCGCTTGTCATCTGCTTCAGAGCGGTTTCAACCATCGTCAAAGCATCTGACAGGTAGTTTGCCGAAGTGTTTGTAACGTCGAGTGTAATAACAGATGCTGTGCCAGTGCCAACAGTACTGCTGTTGCCGAGAATACCAGCAGTGGTAACCAGGCTACCAGTGGTGTCGACGCCAAACAGAACGTTCGCCTCGGTACCAGCGTTGTTGAGGACGTATTCAGTATGCTTGACGGTGACATTGTTGTTGTTGTCACGGACGAAGCCGGAAACAACAGACTGTGTACCGGAGCCGATAACCCAGTTTTCGCCCGAGAAGGATGCGGCTTCAGAAATGGACTTGAGCTGGTCCTGCAGCTGTTCGATCTCTTCCTGCACCTTCTTGGTGTCGACAGAGTTTTCCTGCGCAGTAACGAGCTTCTTCTTGATTTCCTTGACGACGTCGATGGCGGATTCCATCGCGGTGTAAGCGGTATCAACCTTGGCGGCGCCCAGACCGAGAGCGTCGGAAACGGCGTCCAGAGCCATGTTGTCAGAACGCATGGTGGTCGCGATCGACCAGTAAGCAGCGTTGTCGGATGCTTCACCAACACGCAGGCCGGAAGATACGCGGCCCTGAGTGGTTTCCATGTCGGAGTTGATGTTGCGGAGAGTCTGCAGCGCAGACATCGCTGCCATGTTTGTCAAAATGCTAGTCATTGGAAGTTGCCCCTTGAATTGGCTGATTTTAGGGAGGGGACATTCCGGGCACACACCGGTGAACAGCCGTCAGCATCATGCTTACTAACCTATTAATAAATATAGTTAACTGGCCGTTTCGTTGGGCTCAGAAAACACCAATATGGTTAAAGAAAACCTAAGCGGATTAAAAAGAATTGCGCGCAGCCGATGGCGCTCATTTTGTTTTTGCCGATAACGATCCGGCAAACATTGCGTGCACTGGCAAAAAGCCTTGCAACTCAGGCTTATCCAACAAGAACCTGTAAATTGGAAATGCTATTTTCAGACGCAAACCGGCGTGCAATTTTTTTATGAAATTATTTCCGCATGACTTTTGTCGCGAAAGGCGCGAGATTGCTGGCTATGAAATATTAACAGACACAATCGTTAATCACAGAGTTGCCCGCCCCGACAAAAATTTCTGAAAATCCAAAAACATGCGTTTTAAATACGCGGCGGTGGCTCCACATCAGGAAGTTTTGGGACATAGGTCGGGAATTTTTTTTCTAACCAAATTCCATTTTCTGCTACAAACCGCATCTTTATCCGCGGTATAAGCGGTAGCGGCGTCTTGTTGTAACTGAGCAGGCGCCGAATTCCACAGCGTAAACCGGCCGAAAATGACATTCTCGTCCGACGGAGCCAATTGTTGGGACATCGATATCAGTTGGGCAAGTTCATCGACATTTGATGTTCGTGCGTACCGCACCATAGCAAAACGCAGCCATACATTTCCATCGACGGGTAAACATTTCAAGGCGTGACGGAGATATCGTTCGGCAAAAATCAACCCATTTGATCGACTTGTAACATCCTCGGACTGATAGCGATAATCAAGATCCTTCAACACAAGCGACATGCCGGCCCTGACAATATCAGACCGGCAGACATTTTCATCCGCTATAGCTGAAAGGGTGTCCATGGAGGCAAGCAGTGTCTCATTCGGCACGCTGCCATAGGTGTCAATATCATTGGCAATCGACACGACATTTGTGAACCTGGAACTCGTCCAGATTTCTTTAAGGGCATAATTCAACACCAACAAAGATGCCGCCATAACAATGGCGGCAGCAAAGAGCGATAATCGCATGATCAGGTCTTTTCCTGATAATATTCGGAGTATCGCGAGTAATAATATTCCGTCGAGCCGTAAGAGCGGTAAAGGTTCATCTTTTCCTGATCAACCTTGTTCAACACAACGCCCAAACATTTTTGACGGATCATCGGCTCGGTATCAAGCGTCTGACGTACAACCCGGCGTGCAGTCTTGCCCCACTCTGCAACGTAAACGAAGCCATCGATGCGGCTTGCCATGGCACGCGCATCAACAACCGGGCCCAACGGCGGCAAATCGATGATAATGTAGTCAGCGCTGGCAGAAAGAGTGCTAAGCAACTTCCGCATGGCAACTGACGAGAGCAACTCCGACGAATGTGGCACGCGGTGTTTAACGACAGCTGGCAGGAACGCCATGCCTGTGCGGGCATTGTAGAGGAAACAATCTTTCGGGCTCTTGCCATCCAATAGCGTTTCCAGCAGGCCTTCTTGCGCATGACGACCAATCGCACGGGTTGCACCGGGATTGCGCAAATCTGCGTCAATCAAGATGACACGCGAGCCCTGGCTTGCAAGCAGCTCGGCGAAATTGATTGAGACCGTTGACTTACCTTCACCCGGCAACGTCGAGACGACACCGATAACCTTACATTCCTTTTCCGAAATTCCGAGGTCAGCTGCGATCTTCGCACTGCGCAACGTCTCTGCAAACGCAGAAAGCGGATGATCAATGACGTAATTAGTGACTTCAGTCGCTTTGCGAATGCTGCGTGGATTGCTCTCCGCAGCATTGTCACTCATCCTCAGACCATCATTCATCAAAGGCGCGATGCCAAGGAACTCCAAGCCGAGTATATCGCGAACCTGTTCACCAGTACGGAAGAAGCGGTCGCGGAATTCTCGGAAAGCCCCAATGCCGGTTCCTATACCTGCACCAACTACGCAAAATGCAGCGAGCAAAAGCATCTTTCTTGGATGGCTCGGAGACGAAGGTGGGCTGGCATTGGATATGATACGTGCATCCGTTACAGGGAACGACTGTTGCTGAACAGCTTCCTGATAACGCTGCAGGAATGTCTGATAGAGATTCTTATAAGTCTCCGCTTCGCGCTCCAATTCACGCAACTGAACCTGCGTTTCGTTGGCGACCGCGCTCACACCCGTTGCCTGAGCAACGCTGTCCTGCAGAGATGTCTCTCTCGCTTTTGCGATCGCAAGATCACTCTTGTAGCTTTCAGCAATACGACCGAGTTCCTCGAACATCAGGCGCCTATATTCCTCCATCTCTTTTCTGAGACGAATGGCTTGAATATGTTGCGCGCCGAGGCGGGTCGAAATTTCAGATTCTAATTTTGACGCGGCAAGATACTTCTTGCGCATTTCATTCACGATGGAACTGTCGAGTGCATCGGTCACAATTGCATCTGATTGGCCTGCACTGATGACTTTTTGAATGCCATCGAGCTTTGCGGCAGCTTTCGCCGAATCTGACTGTGCAACAATCAGGGCACTATTCAATTCTGACAGTTGCTGGTCGGATACCAGTGCGTTTCCTGCTGTTACAAGGCCATTGGCCGACCTGAATTTTTGAACTGCAAGGTCTGTCTCCATTGCCTTTTGACGCAGTTCATCAATTCGATCCTGCAACCAAACACTAGCCCGACGCGTAGCGTCAAATTTAGAGTTCAATTTATCGACCAGATATTCAGATGCAATACCATTCGCTATGCGAGCTGCCAGCTCAGGAGATGGCGAAGTGTAATTGATCTCAAGAACATAGGTACGCCCAACACGTGTAACCCGCACATTTTTTAACACACGCCACAGCGCAGAACGCCTTTTGGCCTCGATAGCCGCACTAGATTCTTCTTGAGTGGAGAACCATTGGGAGACGTTGACGACAGACCGAACAAAGCCCACAACACTGCCCAAAAGTGACGACTGATCCGCCATAAACTGCGCATCGTTCGATAGATTCAGTTTGTCGACAACAGCCAGCCCAATAGTTTCTGACTGCAACAATTCTACCTGACTTAAGACGCTAGATTCGTCGTCAAGTACGCTCCCAATGGCGGATAGCTGTTGGACAACCTGATTGGTGTTCCGGTCCATCAAAACTTTAGAGGTTGCAGTATATAAAGGAACTGATGTGGTCGCGACCGCGACACCCACAAGAACTGCGCAAGCTATACAAATCGCGACAACAATCCATTGGCGGCGCGCAGCACCGAGCAAGGCATCAATTTGGATGACATCGACGCGACCGCTGTCATCAACGTTCTCATGAGAAATATTTTCTGAAATTTGTCTATTATGAAGCTGCAAACTTTCACCTCTGAAATACTATACTTCAGGATAATACAGGTGATGAAAATACCATCCCCGTCGCCTTAAAGCAGATGCCGAAAGTTCAAGGCCTAATTATGCCCCACCTCATTATTCGGCCTTTACGGCCAGAAAATGAGACATAAATATTAAATTAACCCGGACTTACATCAACAGCGGCCGTGGTATTGCCATCGGCAAAACCAGTTACGCTGCTACCACCAGTTGGAGCAGTTGTCGTATTTGTTTGGGCGACTGGAGATGACCCTTCTCCCAGACCACCAGTGCCTCCACCAACGGCTCCTGCAGTACCGCCAATTGCTCCGCCGCCACCTGCTCCTGCGCCAGCACCACCTGCAGCGCCACCTCCGGCGGCAGTCGCTGTGAAGTTATCTGCGAAAGCCTGAGCAAGCAGCCCGGCCCCACCTTCAACACGCACTCGGATCATTCGGGCAAGGGCAGCATTATTGGCATTGCTAGCAGCATTGGCTGCCAAAGCCAAACCGTCACCCGCAGCTTCTGCAGATGTTGGATTCGCTTGAGCAAAGGCCAAAACACCGTCTACGACAGAGCGAGCAGCATCATTAACCGTGGTTTCGGGTGGCAACAACAGAGCGACCTGCTCAGCCATTGCTTCTTCTTCGATAGTACCGCCGGTGATGCCAGCCTGAATGCGCGACAGAAAATCGCCTATCGCTTCACCTTCGGTTCTTACGACAGTTACCGGCGCGGCGTAATTGACGGGCGATGGCTCAGCCTGCCCTACTGCAGGTGTCTCAACCTGTGGAGCAGGCGTCTGCGCAAAAACTGCTGCTGGCGACATCGCCCCAGCCACGATAGCTGCCGCAGAGAGCAACCCAAGCACATGCTTGACAATAACCATACGAGTATCCCCGGAAGAAATAGCTATAAGTATTATCTTAAATCCATCACACAGAAGGACGATTAACGCAATGTTAATAAAGGAAGCCGAAGTGACTTCCTTTATTATGTTTAATTTTTAAGCGACCGAACAGAGTTGCGAGTGGCGAGAACGTCACTCGAAACATCAGCCGCAGTTGCCGGTACAGAACCAACCAGATCAAGAACCTTGTAAAGCTCGATTGCATCCGAGTTGGTAACGTAGACGATATCCTTGTCCTGCATCGAGAACTTTTGAACAGCAAAGAACGTGGCCGGATCTCTCAGGTTGGCTCTGAAGATAACTGGAACCTCGTCCTTAACGAACTTCGAAGTATCGAGCCCAAGCTTTACCAACAGATCGCGATTGACAATACGATACAGGAAGACCTGCGCAGGATCCGCTCTCGAATCCAGCAAACCACCAGCCTTGCCGAGTGCGTCAGACAACTTTAGTTCAGACTCTTCGAAGTCGAAGCGACCATTTAGCCCAGAAGCGCCAAACGCCATAAATGTACGACGTTCGCGGTCAACCATCACCACATCACCAGGCATCACATAGATATTTTCCTGCGGATGGCTGGTGAGATAGTCGTAATGAACCTTAGCAGAGCGGCCATTACGAATGAGGGTGACATAAGATTCGATACCAGGCGAACTCAAACCTCCCGCCTCGGAGATGACGTCGAGAATACGCTCGCCAGCATCAGTTAAGTCAATTTTTGCTGCGGATTTGACATCACCCAAAACAGAAACCTGCGCTGACCGGCTGCTGATCTTATTGATCATCACCTGTGGCTCGATCGCGCGATTGGCCAAACGTTCCTCAAGGTCAGCCTGCACATCTTCCACCGAACGACCTGCCGCACGTACGCGACCTGCATATGGGACACTCACAGTTCCATCACGGGCAATCGTCTGGTTTGGAAGAGAAACATAGTTACCCGGACGACTGCCAGCATCCTGTGGAATAAACAAGCCACCAGCCTGCGATTCAAAAACGGAAACCTGGACAACATCACCGACGCCGAGCGGCAGAGATGGGGGACCGCCGCGGCCACCGCCAAAACCGGTGGCCATGCTACCAGCCGTTGTGCCACCAAGATAGCCAAGAACCCGGCTATTGATTTCAATCAGCGCGTAGTCGATGCCTGCAACACCCTTGTTACCAGCCTTCTTGTCGGCAACCATCTTGACCGATGCTTGAGATTCAATCGACCGAAAATCAGGCCCGGATGAAGAGGTGACAGTGCAGCCAGAAAGAACAGCGGTGCTTAAAAGCAATACACTCGAAAAACGCATAATATAATCAAGTCCCTTTAAATCACAATCTCCATAAGCCACTCGGCATTATGGCGCAATACAGTAGGCTTAAATCAACAAAAGCTGGCCTCTCCAACCGCTGGAAACCGTGTCATTTATGTCACTCAACTTACCTGCAGCGCAGGAAATTCTGCAATAAGCATACGGTCAAGAATCCTTATGGCACTTATATGACCAGATTGAGCAATTAAATTACAACCATTAAAATTTTAAATACACACTTAACTGCCTCGCAAAAAACACCTGCTATCTAACACCCAAACAAAAATAATTCAGGTTGCAATAAAACGGGGCTATTATGCTTATCAACAAAACAGCAACTGCAACATTTCTGTCTTTTGCCCTATCACTGGCAGGCGCGGGCAATATTTCCGCTGCACCTTTAAGTGGACTGGCACGAAGCGCTCCACCCAAGCCGGACCAGCATATCTCCACGCGCCGCACAACCATTGCACCATTTTCTTTTGCAAGCTTCTGCACGAACAATGCTGCCGATTGCGATGTACAGGGCAGCGGCAAAAAAGTGACCATGTCACCCGATAGGATGAGCCAGCTCAAAGGCATCAATAGCGGTGTCAATCGAGCCATAAAATATACATCTGATCAAGACGATAACGATGCCTGGGAAATCAATGTCACACAAGGTGATTGCGAAGATTACGCCTTGACGAAGCGCCACAAATTGTTGGCCGCGGGATGGCCGTCAGGCGCACTGCGCATCGCCGTCGCCCGCCTGCCAAATGGCATCGGCCACGCTGTTCTGGTTGTAACGACAGACCAGGGTGACTTCGTGCTCGATAACCGCACTAATGAGGTAAAGCCATGGCACCGCGTCAACCTCAAGTGGTTGAAGATCCAGTCGCCGGATTCGCCTCGCAAATGGCTGGCCATTTGAGGTCGAAGTCGCCAAGAATTCCTACGGCCCCGTCAGGGGCTTTTTTTATGGTTATCGGCGACCTCAAAACGTCAAATGCTTCATTCCACGTCGCAGTGATCTGATTTTGATGCGAGGTCCACCGATATTGTGGCGGCCAGGTGGCGGCGACACTCGCCGTTCGCGTAATAAATTGTGGTGCACCATTCCATTTCTTTTGTTTTGCCGCATTCCACACTGCTTACCGCCTTGCAGCCTGAAAAATCGCTCCTTATATACGCCCCAGAACGGCAGAAATGCTGAACAGATATTGAGACAATCCAAGTCAAGGAGTTGTCAATGGAATGCCTAACGGGGTTCCGACAACTCGCTTCAAGGAGAGAGTAGAATGGCAAAAGTAATCGGTATCGATCTTGGCACGACCAATTCCTGCGTCGCAGTGATGGACGGCAAGGACACCAAGGTCATTGAAAATGCAGAGGGTGCACGGACCACCCCTTCCATGGTTGCGTTCAGCGATGATGGTGAGCGTCTGGTTGGTCAGCCTGCCAAGCGTCAGGCTGTAACGAACCCAACAAACACACTTTTCGCAGTAAAGCGTCTGATTGGCCGTCGTTATGACGATCCAACCGTTGCCAAGGACAAGGGCCTTGTTCCTTTCGAAATTGTCAAGGGCGACAACGGCGACGCATGGGTAGAAGCCCAGGGCAAGGGTTATTCCCCTTCACAGATTTCCGCGATGATCCTCCAGAAGATGAAGGAAACAGCCGAGGCTTATCTCGGTGAGAAGGTCGAAAAGGCTGTTATCACGGTTCCTGCCTACTTTAACGATGCACAGCGTCAGGCAACCAAGGACGCTGGCCGTATTGCTGGTCTTGAAGTTCTGCGCATCATCAACGAGCCGACTGCAGCTGCACTCGCTTACGGCCTCGACAAGAAGGACGGCAAGACGATTGCTGTTTACGACCTTGGCGGCGGTACCTTCGATATTTCCGTTCTGGAAATCGGCGATGGCGTTTTCGAAGTAAAGTCCACCAACGGCGACACCTTCCTCGGCGGTGAAGACTTCGACATGCGTCTGGTCGAATATCTGGCCGGTGAATTCAAGAAGGATCAGGGCATCGACCTGAAGGGCGACAAGCTGGCACTGCAGCGTCTCAAGGAAGCTGCTGAAAAGGCAAAGATCGAACTTTCGTCCTCGCAGCAGACCGAAATCAACCTGCCATTCATCACGGCAGATGCCACCGGTCCTAAGCACCTGACCTTGAAGCTGACCCGCGCCAAGTTCGAAAGCCTGGTTGATGATCTCGTGCAGCGCACTGTTGCGCCGTGCAAGGCAGCTCTCAAGGACGCTGGCGTTTCTGCTTCCGAGATCGACGAAGTCGTTCTGGTTGGTGGCATGAGCCGTATGCCCAAGGTGCAGGAAATCGTAAAGCAGCTGTTCGGCAAAGAGCCGCACAAGGGCGTAAACCCTGACGAAGTTGTTGCGATGGGCGCAGCCATTCAGGCTGGTGTTCTGCAGGGCGACGTCAAGGACGTTCTGCTTCTCGACGTCACTCCACTGTCGCTGGGCATCGAAACACTGGGCGGTGTCTTTACACGTCTGATCGACCGTAACACGACGATCCCGACCAAGAAGAGCCAGACCTTCTCGACCGCTGAAGACAGCCAGTCTGCCGTGACCATCCGCGTCAGCCAGGGCGAACGCGAAATGGCACAGGACAACAAGCTTCTCGGCCAGTTCGACCTGGTTGGCCTGCCACCGGCACCACGCGGCGTTCCTCAGATCGAAGTGACCTTCGACATTGACGCCAACGGTATCGTGCAGGTATCCGCTAAAGACAAAGGCACCGGCAAGGAACAGCAGATCCGCATCCAGGCATCTGGTGGTCTTTCCGACGCTGACATCGAGAAGATGGTCAAGGACGCGGAAGCCAATGCTGAAGCCGACAAGAAGCGTCGTGCAGGTGTTGAAGCCAAGAACCAGGCTGAAAGCCTCATCCACTCGACTGAAAAGTCGGTGACGGAATACGGCGACAAGGTTTCGGAAGCTGACCGCAAGGCTATTGAAGATGCAATTGCATCGCTCAAGACGTCCATTGAAGCCTCCGAGCCGGATGCAGACGATATTCAGGCCAAGACCCAAACCCTCATGGAAGTTTCCATGAAGCTTGGTCAGGCGATCTACGAAGCGCAACAGGCAGAAGCCGGT
This sequence comes from Agrobacterium sp., assembly GCF_032092815.1. Taxonomy (GTDB): domain Bacteria; phylum Pseudomonadota; class Alphaproteobacteria; order Rhizobiales; family Rhizobiaceae; genus Agrobacterium. The sequence goes on from NZ_DAMDBP010000008.1 coordinate 143,386, forward strand.
GAAGGCAATGCTGATGGCGCCAAGGACGATGTCGTTGATGCCGACTACGAGGAAATCAAGGACGACAAGAAGTCTGCTTAATGCAGGCCTCAGTCACCACTTGATTGAATGAGTAAAGTCCGGCTGCCTCGTGCAGCCGGAAATCCATTTCGGGGCGTGTTATCTTCATGGCGAAAGCAGACTTTTACGAAACCCTCGGTGTGAGCAAGTCCGCCGACGAAAAGGAGCTGAAAAGCGCCTTCCGCAAACTTGCAATGAAGTATCATCCGGACAAAAATCCCGATGACGCCGAATCTGAAAAAAAATTCAAAGAAATCAACGAAGCCTATGAAACGCTGAAAGATCCGCAGAAGCGCGCGGCCTATGATCGTTTCGGCCACGCTGCCTTTGAACAAGGCGGCATGGGTGGCGGTGGCGGCGGTGGTTTCGCCAATGGCGGCTTCTCCGACATTTTCGAAGACATCTTCGGTGAGATGATGGGTGGCGGTCGTGCACGCCGTTCATCCGGTGGCCGCGAACGTGGCGCTGATCTGCGCTACAATATGGAAATTTCGCTTGAAGAAGCCTTTACCGGCAAAACGGCGCAGATCCGGGTTCCAACCTCGATCACTTGCGACGTATGCACAGGTTCTGGCGCCAAGCCCGGCACGCAACCCAAGACCTGCGGCACCTGCCAGGGTTCTGGTCGTGTGCGCGCCGCGCAGGGCTTCTTCTCCGTGGAGCGCACATGCCCGACCTGTCATGGTCGTGGTCAGACAATCACGGATCCATGCGGTAAGTGCCATGGCCAGGGTCGTGTTACAGAAGAGCGTTCTCTGTCCGTCAACATTCCATCGGGCATCGAAGACGGAACACGTATCCGCCTGCAGGGCGAAGGCGAAGCTGGCATGCGTGGTGGCCCAACGGGCGACCTCTATATCTTCCTGTCTGTGAAGCCACATGAGTTCTTCCAAAGGGACGGCGCTGATCTATACTGCGCAGTGCCAATTTCGATGACAACGGCGGCGCTGGGCGGCACGTTTGATGTGACGACACTGGACGGTACAAAGTCTCGCGTTTCCGTGCCTGAGGGCACGCAGGCGGGCAAGCAGTTCCGTTTGAAAGGTAAGGGCATGCCAGTGCTGCGTTCGGCGCAGACGGGTGATCTTTATATCCAGATCCAGATCGAAACGCCGCAGAAACTCAGCAAACGCCAAAGAGAACTGTTGCAAGAGTTTGAACAGCTTTCGTCGAAGGAAAACAATCCGGAATCGTCGGGTTTCTTTGCCCGCATGAAGGAATTCTTTGACGGCTAGGGCGGTTCGCGTCACAGCGTAAAAATGAAAGGCTGGAGATTGTGACAATCTCCAGCCTTTTTCTTATCCGGCAAAACCACCATCATCCAGAAACACCTGCTCCTCAGGCGTGGTGTCGCGGCCGAGAATTCTGTTGCGATGAGGAAAGCGGCCAAAGCGCTTGATGATGTCACGGTGCTCGATGGCGTGGTGCAAAGACGGGCCACCAATAATCTCGATCAGACGGCAGCAGAATTCCTGATCATCTAGATCTTCCGAGTGCATGAATGGCATATAGAAAAAGACGCACAGCGCTTCGTCAACCGCCGTATCAAGGCCCTGCGCAATCGATCGGTGGGCGAAGTGGCGCGCCAATGAATCTGTCGCATACATGTGGCCCGTGCCACGAAAACAGTTGCGCGGAAACTGATCGAGCAACAGCATGAGGGCAAGCGCGCTCTCGGCATTGTTCAGCCAGTCGTCCAGCTCGCGGGCGGCAGCCGCGAAATGCGCAGCTCTGAAACGATCGTGAAACTCCTCATCGAAAGCCTCATCCTTGGCAAACCACTTTTCAGGACCTGCATTTTTCCAGAATGTGACGATTTCGGCTGCTGTAGCGATCAATGCTGTTTCCTCGATATGCTGGGGTGTCAGTAATGGGGCGGTTTGGTAATGGCTGGCGCATCCAGAGATTGCTCTTCAAGGCTTAAAAACCTCTCCGTCAAACGATCCAGCTTGGCGCGCGTTTGTTCCACCACTCGCCATTGCTCGGCAAGTTGATCGGACAACTCATCAATGACACGGGTCTGATGGGCCAGTGTTTCTTCCAGAGATACAATCCGCGTTTCCATATCACTTGGCATGGATATCCTCATTTATTGAACAACCCTGCATTCAACAGGCACATCGACAATGTCAACCAGCTCTGTTGTCCAGGCTCATCTTTCCTTACGCCGTTTATAGGGCATGAGCATGATGGCGGATGCCGTGACGGCACCGGCAAAGGTCGTTACCAGAGGAAGTGAAATCAAGATCATCGGCAAAACTGGATTTTGAGAACGTTCAATGCGTGTCCCCAAACCGCCGATGTCGAAGAACATCAAACCGGCGGCAATAAAAAGGCCAAGCGTGGCGCCAAACAAGGCGTTGCGCGCCAAAAACCATAACATATCCCAATGATCCTGCCGGGCTTCTTCCGGTGTCATCTCAAGGTCGTCATCGTTTCGCATGGTCTGTCCCTTCTGCAGGGTATTTCCGATGATACTACAACATGACAGGTAAAAACCGGAATCGATTTTCATCGGAACCTGCAACGATACTCTCGCACACCCTTGCACTGACGATCAGGGCACACAAAAACCTGGCCTTTCAAAGCCAGGTTATCAACTTTTAGCTGTAAGAATGGATCAATCCTCTTCCTGGAAAACCTCCTCGCGTTTTGCCTTGACGCTTGGCAGGAAAACAACGATCAGAACTAGTGCCGCAATCGCCAGCAGTGTTGCACTGATCGGCCGTGTCATAAAGGTTGTCGGGTCGCCACGTGAAAGAATCATCGCCCGGCGCAGGTTTTCTTCCAGCAAAGGACCGAGCACAAACCCGAGCAACAAGGGGGCCGGTTCACAGCGCAGTTTCACAAGCACGTAACCAATGAAACCAAAAAATGCCACCGCGTAGAGATCGAAGACATTCGAATTGACGCTGTAAACACCGATGGCGCAAAACGCCATGATGATCGGGAACAACACGTAGTATGGAATGGTCAGAAGTTTTACCCAAAGCCCAATCAGCGGCAGGTTCAACACGACCAGCATCAGGTTGCCAATCCACATCGAGGCAATGATGCCCCAGAACAAGGCTGGCTGTTCGCTGACAACGTTTGGTCCCGGCACGATGCCTTGAATGATCATCGCACCAATCATCAACGCCATAACGGGGTTTGCGGGAATGCCAAGCGTCAATAGCGGTATGAAGGATGTCTGTGCACCGGCATTATTGGCGGATTCCGGTCCAGCCACTCCAGCAATCGCCCCGTGTCCGAACTCTTCCGGATTTTTCGCGACACGTTTCTCGACGGTGTAGGATGCGAATGAGGCAAGGATCGCACCGCCGCCGGGCAAAATACCCAAGGCAGAGCCGATGACCGTGCCGCGCAAAACCGGCGCGACCATACGCTTGAAATCATCCTTGCTTGGCAACAGACCGCTGACCTTGGACATCAGTACCGAGCGGGAATGTTCATCTTCAAGATTACGCAGAATTTCCGCGATCCCGAAAACACCAACCGCGAGTGCCACAAAATTCAAGCCATCGGCATATTCCCTGATGCCAAGCGTAAAGCGGGGTGTACCACTATAGATGTCGGTGCCAACTAGCCCCAGAAGCAGACCAAGCACCACCATGGCCAGTGCCTTGACGATGGAACCATGTGCAAGGGCAATCGATGATACGAGACCGACAACCATCAGTGAGAAATATTCGGCAGCCCCGAATTTCAGTGCAATCACCGTCAGCGGCGGTGCAAAGATTGCCACCAGGAATGTCGATACAGATCCTGCAAAAAACGAACCGATCGCCGCGGTGGCAAGTGCTACACCCGCCTTGCCTTTGCGAGCCATCTGATAGCCATCAATCGCTGTGACAGCAGATGAGGATTCGCCAGGCATGTTGATCAAAATGGCAGTCGTCGAGCCGCCATACTGCGCCCCGTAATAAATGCCCGCCAGCATGATGAGTGACGAAACCGGCTCAAGCTGGAAAGTAATCGGCAGCAACATGGCAATTGTTGCCGTTGCGCCAATGCCCGGCAACACGCCGATCAAGGTTCCCAGCAGCACGCCAATAAGGCAGAAGAACAGATTTCCAAGCGACGACGCCGTGCTGAAACCAAGCGCGAGATTATCGAAAAACTCCATCGAAACCCCTTAGAATTTGAGCCATGGACCAAACCGCTGGAACGGCAGGCCAAGACCATAATTGAACACGACGACCGAAAAGACTGTTAGCCCCGCCGCCAGAATAACCGCAGTATGGGCTTTCATTTTACGGGAGGCGAAGGAGGCAATCAGTGCGGTGAAAAATATTGCGGGAACAAACCCGAGCCCGCGCACGGTCAAACCGAAGAAAACTGGTGCGGGCAGGATCAGCAACATGCCGCGCCAGGCAATGGCGCCCAAGGGTTCATGTGCCACCTTTCCAGACTGCAGAAAGATAACCGCGCCTAACAGCACGAGAACCAGAGACAGCACGAAGGGAAAATAGCCTGGGCCCATACGAAAGGTTGTGCCAAGATCCAGCTCAAAAGCCTGCCACCCGAATGCCACACCAAGACCGATGAAGATCAAACCGCACATGGCTTCGGACATATTGAAGGAAAGTGATTTCATAGAAGCTCCGCTTCCGCGAATGCATTGTACGCATTCGCAATCTGGAAAGGGCTAAAGGAACCGGCGGTTCGCACCGCCGGTTCTTTCAGGGGCATGTCAGTCAGCGTATTGACCAGCGGCCTCGATCACAGGCTTCCACCGTGCAATCTCGCTCTCCAGCTTGGTTTTCAGTGCGGCAGGCGTACCGTCAGCCTCAGGCGAAGGCATTGTGCCGAGCTCGGCAAAGCGCGAGGCAATGTTCGTATCCGTCAATGCGACCTGGAGTGCCTTTGACAGGCGATCAACGGCTTCCTGCGGTGTTCCCTTAGGCGCATAGACACCGTGCCATATACCTACTTCAAAACCTGGCAAGCCGGCCTCAACGGCAGTTGGTACATCTGGCAATACATCAAGACGTTTTGGTGATGTCACGGCAAAGGCTTTGACCGTGCCCCCCTGGATCTGCTTGGTGGTATTGGTAGTCTGGTCGCACATGATGTCGACCTGGCCGCCCAAAAGATCCGTCATTGCCGGCCCGGTTCCCTTGTAAGGCACGGTAACGAGCGGTGTTTCAATTGCACTCATGAACAACATGCCGCAAAGATGCGATGCGGCGCCAATGCCTGCATTGGCAACCGTGACTGTATCCTTGTTGGCCTTGGCGTATTCAATCAGGCCCTTGAGGTCTGTTGGTTCGAGGTCTTTGCGCGACAGGATGGTCATAGGCACCTCAGTCACGAGGCCAACATATTCAAACGCATTGAGTGTGTCGTAGGCGAGCTTTCGGTAGAGCGTGGCGCTGGTTGCCATGCCGATGTGGTGCAACAGGATGGTGTAGCCATCGGGATCGGCAGCGGCTACGCGACCGGCACCAAGTGTGCCACCGGCACCACCCACGTTTTCAATCACGATTTGCTGGCCAAGATCCTTCGACATGGATTCGGCAACAAGGCGCGCCACGGTGTCGGTCGGGCCACCGGCTGAGAATGGCACAACCATGGTGATGCCGCGATCAGGATATGTCTGCGCAGATGCAGACATGGCGACGAGCGAAACGGTTGCAGCCATTATGGCAGACGAGATTGTCTTGAAAATATTCATCGGTTCCTCCCAGACTATATCGATGAGTTTCGCAGCAACCGGCTCCTCAACCAGTCCTGCGGATAACCTCATTTGTCGCGGCGGGACAGGAAACTGCAATCGGCTTCACATCTGCCACCCGCATCTTTTGCAAAGACTTGGAGGTAAATGGGTGGATTTCGAAACATGGCAGGCGAATGGCGGGTGGAAATCCACCCATTTCCGACATCCGGCTCAGATAGTGTCGTCATCCACATGTGCAAAGCTGCCAAGATGGCGTTTGTCGAGACCGTATTTCTGCATTTTTTCGTAGAGGGTCTTGCGAGAAATGCCGAGCGTTTCATAAACAGCCTTGAGGTTCCCGGCATGGGTAGTGATCGATTTGGCAATCAGATCGCGTTCATAAGACGCCACCTTCTCCGCCAAGCGAAATGATTGCCTGTCATTTTCGAGATGCACTGGATCAGGCGTTTCCGACGACAGTCCCAGTACCAAGCGATCGGCAGCATTGCGCAATTCACGTACATTGCCTGGCCATTCCCGCGTGGCTATTTCTGCAATGATACTTTGCGGCACGTCCTGATCTTCGCGGCCGTAGCGGGCGGCCGCCTCTCGCACCAGCTGCAGAAACAACAGAGGGATATCGGCCCGCCTCTGCGCCAGTGATGGCACATGGACGGTCGCAACGTTCAGCCGGTAGAGCAGATCAGGCCTGAATCGCCCAGCAGCCACCTCAGCCTCGAGATCGACCTTGGAGGTGGCGATGAACCGGACATCAAGCTCAACGGTTTCATTCGAGCCAAGGCGGGTAATAACCCGCTCCTGCAACACACGCAGAAACCGCGCCTGAATCTCAATGGGCATGGAGCCGATTTCATCCAGCAAAATCGTGCCACCACGCGCATGTTCGAACTTGCCGTAACGGGCACGGATCGCTCCAGGGAAAGCGCCGGCCTCATGGCCAAACAATTCGCTTTCAATCAGGTTCTGCGGTAGGGCCGCACAATTGATCGCGACGAAAGGACGATTGGCACGACTGCTGACATCATGAAGAGCACGTGCCACAACTTCCTTGCCTGCACCGGTTGCGCCGATGATCAGCGTATCGGCGTCAGCGGCACCAATGGCACGGATGCGATAACGGAGATCGACCATGACCTGCGTCCGACCCGGCAAGCGCGTTTCCAGATCATCGCGTTTTCCGGCAACGGCACGCAGGCGGCGGTTTTCCAGCACCAGAGACCGTTTGTCCATGGCGCGGCGAATGACCCCGGACAGGTACTGCGCGGTAAACGGTTTTTCCATGAAGTCATAGGCGCCATTGCGCATGGCATTCACGGCCAGTTGTACGTCGCCGTGGCCAGTGACCAGAATGACCGGAATTTCCGCATCCAGCTCGCGCACCTTTTGCAGGAGCGTCATACCATCCATGCCAGGCATCCTGATATCGCTGACCACAACGCCATCAAAACTGTAGCCGATCAGCTCCAGGGCATGTTCGGCACTGGACAGCATCGTCACGGAAAAACCAGACAGCTCCAGCGCCTGCGCCGTCGACAGGCGAAGTTCTTCCTCATCATCGATCAGCAACACACGTGGCTCACTCATTCGGCTGCCACCTCCGTCATCCGCTCAGCCCTCGACAATTCAATGATGAATTCTGCACCGCCGCCGTCGGGATTACGCACGCGCAGCTCGCCACCGAAATCCTTGATGATGTTGTAGGAGATGGAAAGACCGAGCCCCAGGCCACGGCCAACGCCCTTGGTGGTAAAAAACGGGTCGAAGATACGCTCCATGATGGCTGGTGGCACGCCTGGACCAAAATCGCGAACCGAGAGTAGCACCCGTTTGTCTTCCTGCCTGGCGCTCACGAATATCCTGCGATCCTCCAGTGTCTCAACCGCATCTGCAGCGTTGGAAATGATGTTGACCAGAACCTGTTGCAAACGCACGAGGCCAGCCTTGACGCTGAGAGGTTCTGCCCCAAAATCGATAATAAGCTCGGCATTGGCTGCCCTCAGTCTTGCATGTAGAATTTCCAGCGTGTCCTGCATCACTTCATCGAGATCGACCAAGGTCATTTTTTCATTGGGCTTTCGAGCGAAGTTGCGCAAATGGCGACTGATCGATGCCATGCGATCGATGAGGGCGGATATTCTCTTTAGATTGTCGCTTGCCTCTTCCACCCTTCCCCGACCGATCAACAGGCTGGCGCTATCGGCATAGGTTTTCGCAGCCGCCAGCGGTTGGTTGAACTCATGCGACAGCGCCGCCGACATCTGGCCAAGGCCTGCGAGCTTGCCGGCCTGGATGAGATCGCCCTGCGTCTTGCGCAGCTGCTTTTCGGTCTGGCGACGTTCAGCGATCTCGCGGGCAATATGGCGATTGACGCGCTCGAGGTCCTCGGTACGTGCCGTAACCCGTCGCTCCAGTTCTGCCTGCGTTTCCGCCTGCAAAATCATGCGTTCCTGCAGGCTGGCCCGGCGCTGAAGAACAGCCGCCAGCATGAAACCGGCGAGGCACAAACAAAGTACGGCGGCAATCACCGTCGTGCGCACCTGATTGCGCACTGAACTGGTGTCGACCAGCACCCGTACCGTCCAGCCCGCCTCCGGCATCAATTGGGACAGCGCCAGATATTCCTGTTCACCGTTGCCGTTGGCGATCTTGAACAGCGTGTGGCCATCGCTCGTCTCGATATTCAACGGCAATTCACGCAGTGTCGCATCGGAATAACGGCGTGATGCCTCGGTTCGCAGCAGTCTGTCGCGGGTCAAGGGCAGCAGCGAGGCATAAAGCCATTCCGGCGTACCCGTCATGAAAATGATGCCTTCCGGATCGGACACGATGATCCTGTTCTCACCATTGCCGAAAGAAGCCTCGATACCCTCAATATCGACCTTGAAGACGATCACACCCTTGATGACATTTTCAAACAGGATGGGTGACGAGAAATAATAACCGCGTTTGTGCGATGTGGTGCCCAGAGCAAAAAACCGCGATTGCTGACCCGCGGCAGCTTCCTGGAAATATGGGCGATAACTGAAGTTCTGGCCAATGAAGCTGGCAGGGCCGTCATAATTGCTGGCTGCAATTGTTTCCCCGTCCAGCGTCATGACATAGATATCCGACGAATGCAGAAGGGTGTTGATCTCTTTCAGATAGATGTTGGCCCGGTCACGCAGCAACTGGTTGGACGGGTTGCTGACCAGTTCTTCAATGTCGTCGTGATCGGCCATCAGGGCAGGCAGGGGCTCGTAGCGGCTAAGATGGCCACCGAGTGCCGACACGGCCAGCCTAAGCGTTGTGCGGGCCTGAGAAGAGGCTTCATTCATGAAATGCCGGGAGACAAGCTCGCTGCCCTTGGTCATGACGACAGCGCCAAGGATCACACAAATGACAGCAACGGGTATCCAGCGATGCTTCACCGGGCATTTCCTCCACCAAAACGTTTTCACGTCATTCCGAACAGTGTCCGGATCTCCATCCTTGCTGAAGTGTATGTGGAAGATAACGGATTTCCAAGATGGTCTCAGTGACCACGATGGTCCTGCCCGGCACGATGTGCTGCAGGCAATAAAAAAGCTGGCACAAGGCCAGCTTTTTTAATCAGTCACTCGGGAAACGCTTATGCGCTTTCCTTCGGCGTCAGAACCTGACGGCCGCGGTACATACCGGTCTTCAGATCGATATGGTGCGGGCGACGCAGTTCGCCAGAGTTCTTGTCTTCAACATAGGTCGAGCCCTTGAGAGCGTCAGCCGAGCGGCGCATACCGCGCTTGGACGGGCTCGTTTTTCTTTTAGGTACAGCCATTGGTCTTACTCCACTTAACGGACGAAACGGAGCATGTTGCCACCTATGGCTGAATGCCGCATGTTTCGAAATCGGAAATTTGGCGCGCTTATACATGCCTTACCGGCTCTTGACCAGTCCCCATGCATATTTTTTCAGGTTTTGCAGGGTTATGGTTCATCGCCGGAAACGGTCCAAGGCTCCGCAATTGCAGCCTTATACCATTTTTGCCACGCAGGATGCGCCTTGATGGCCTGCATATACTCCAGAGTATCTGTGTTGGAAACAAGATTATACACGTCGAAACGACTGACCACCGGTGCAAACATGGCGTCTGCGGCGGAAAAAGCCCCGAAAAGATAGGGTCCGCCAGAACGAGCGCGCAATTCGCGCCAGATAGTCTCAATCCGCTGGATGTCCTTTTTCACATCGTCAGACACGTCGATCCTGCCCGGTGTTCTGCGCATGTTCATCGGGCAGGTCTGCCGCAGGGCACGAAAACCGCCGAGCATTTCCATGGAAACGGCACGTGCGACGGCCCTGTCCTTCATATCCGCAGGCCAGATATTCCTGTCAGGGAAAAGATCCGCCACATATTCGATGATCGCAAGTGATTCCCAGACACGAAAATCGCCCTGGTGCAGAACCGGGACCAATCTGGTTGGAGAGATATCCTTGAATTTAGGGTTCCCTGCCTCGAACTCGAAGGGAATCAATATTTCCTCAAACGGAATGGCTGCCGCCTCCATCGCCATCCAAGGGCGAAACGACCATGAGGAATAATTCTTGTTGCCGATATAGAGGGTAAGTTTTTCCATCCGCTGCTCCTGTCAGAACGCTCCGCATACATTTCCATCACAGGCAATGTATTGGCAACGTCCATGACAGATGTGCGAGGGGTGAACGAGCCCTTGGCGATCATGGAGCTTATGAAGATTTTTGATGGGTAAGCGGACAGTCACCCTGCCCGCTTACGATATCGACAGATCTTTGGCCTTAGTGGGCCTCATCCCAATTGGTCGCGGCTCTGGCATCAACCTTCAACGGCACAGCCATGGATACCGCAGGCATGGCGGCATTTTCCATGACAGACACGACCAGCTGCAACGCCTTGTCAATTTCCGCGTCTTCAACTTCGAAGATCAATTCGTCATGCACCTGCAACAGCATGCGCGCCGACAGTTTTTCTGCCAACAGTGCCGGCTCGACACGCACCATGGCGCGGCGAATGATATCCGCAGCAGAGCCCTGGATCGGCGCATTGATGGCCGCGCGTTCGTTAAAGGCGCGAACGGACGGATTGGACGACCGGATTTCAGGGTAATAGGCGCGGCGACCAAAAATGGTTTCCACATACCCCTTGTCACGAGCGAAGGTCTTGGTCGCTTCCATATAGTCCTTGATGCCGGGGAAACGCTCAAAATATTTCTTGATGTATTCGCCCGCCTCCGAACGGCCAATGCTCAGCTGGTTGGCAAGACCGAAAGCCGAAATGCCATAGATGATGCCAAAGTTGATGGCCTTGGCCCGGCGACGCACTTCTGACGGCATGCCCTCGACTGGAACGCCAAACATCTCTGATGCTGTCATGGCATGGATATCGACGCCGTTTTCGAAGGCCTGCCGCAACTGCGGGATATCAGCGACATGGGCCAGCACACGCAGTTCAATCTGGCTATAGTCGGCAGACAGCAACTTGTGGCCAGGCGTGGAAATGAACGCCGTTCTGATCTTGCGACCTTCGGCGGTGCGCACCGGAATGTTCTGCAGGTTTGGTTCTGACGACGACAGACGGCCTGTCGTGGTCGAGGCCATTGCGTAAGATGTATGCACGCGCTTTGTGTCCGGATGGATGTAACCCGGAAGCGCGTCGGTATAGGTCGATTTCAGCTTGGTCAGCTGGCGCCAGTCAACGATTTTCGAAGGCAGTTCTGCGCCTTCGGCAGCCAGGTCTTCCAACACCTGCGCAGAGGTGGACCACTGGCCGGTCTTGGTCTTGGAACCACCCGGCAGCCCCATCTTGCCAAACAGGATATCACCGAGCTGCTTGGGAGAACCAACGTTAAAACGTTCACCCGCCAGCGTATAAATCTCTTCTTCGGCGGCAGCGGCCTTTTGTGCCAGTTCACCGGAGAGACGCGACAGGATTTGCCGGTCGATGGTGATGCCACGCTCTTCCATGCGGCACAGCACGGCGACCAGCGGCCGCTCCAGCCGCTCATAAACCGTTGCCAGACCTTCTGCCGCCAGTCGTGGTTTTAGCACCAGCCAGAGCCGCAGTGTCACGTCAGCATCTTCGGCCGCATAGGCCGTGGCCTTTTCAATATCGACGAAATCGAATGTGACGCTGGTCTTTCCAGACCCTGTCACATCCTTGTAGGCAATTGGCTTGTGGCCGAGCCAACGTTCCGACAGCGCATCCATGCCGTGCGTGCCCTTGCCCGCTTCCAGCACGTAAGACATCAGCATCGTGTCATCGTAACCGTCTATGGCGACGCCATACCGCTTCATCAACAGGTAGTCGTATTTCAGATTCTGCGCGATCTTGAGAACGGACGGGTCCTCCAACAAGCGCTTGAGGCGTTCAAGCGCCTGGGCAAGTGGAACCTGCCCTTCTGTCAGCTTGATGCCATCGCTAAACAGATCACCGCCAGAGCCTGTTTTATGGGTCAGTGGTACGTAAGCCGCACGAATGGTCGTGCCGGAACCGTCCTTGTCATTGCCTGCCAATGCTAGTGAAAAACCAACAAGCTCGGCCTGCATCGGATCAAGAGAGGTCGTTTCCGTATCGAAGGCAACGACACCGGTCTCATAGGCATCGGCAATCCAACGATCGAGCGTCTCGATATCTCGGATCGTGGTGTAAGCCGTCGTATCGATTGGTGACGAGGCGAAATATCGTGCGCGCGTGGTTGCCAGATCGGAGGGTGCCGGGCCTTCCTTGGAGACAGAAACGTCAGGTGCATCACCTGTCTGCACCGTCTGTCCAGTGGCTTGTGGTGCGCTTGGCGCGCCGGCGCCGACATCCGGGCCATGCGCATCAGCACCCCATTCAACGGGGACAACAGCAGGGTCGATTTCACCAGCTTCTGCGCCAGTTGCCTCGGCAACGCGGCGTGTCAGCGTGGTAAATTCCATCGCCTTCAGAAAGGCAACCAGCTTGGGGCCGTCCTGCGGTTCCAGCACCAGCTGATCGAGCTGCATTTCCATCGGCACGTCGGTGCGCAGCGAAACGAGCTGACGTGACAACCGCACCAGTTCAGTATTGGCGATGATATTTTCGCGGCGTTTCTGCTGCTTGATCTCGCTTGCCCGTTCAAGCAGCGTGTCGAGGTCGCCATATTCTTCCAGAAGCTGCGCTGCCGTCTTCGGGCCGATACCTGGAATGCCGGGAATATTATCGGTGGAATCTCCGGTCATCGCCTGCAGGTCGATCATCTTTTCGGGCGGCACGCCCCATTTTTCGATGACCTCGGGAATACCGATCTGCTTGTCCTTCATGGCATCATACATATGCACATTGGCCGTGACGAGCTGCATCAAGTCCTTGTCGGAGGAAATGATGGTGGTATCGGCACCGACAGCTTCTGCCTGACGGGCGTAAGTGGCGATAATATCGTCGGCTTCAAACCCTTCCTTTTCAATGCAAGGCAGGTTGAATGCACGGGTGGCATGACGGATCAAACCGAATTGCGGGATCAGGTCCTCCGGCGGCGCTGAACGGTTTGCCTTGTAAAGGTCATAAAGTTCATTGCGAAATGTCTTTGAGGAATAGTCGAAAATGACGGCGAAATGTGTTGGCGTCACGCCAACATCGGTATTGCGCGCGTCCCGCAGCAGTTTCCAGAGCATGTTGCAAAAACCGGAAACGGCATTTACCGGCAAGCCATCAGACTTTCGGTTCAATGCTGGAATTGCGTGAAACGCCCGGAAAATAAAGCCCGAACCGTCAACGAGGAAGAGATGATCGCCTTTTTTCATGGCTCCATGGATACCTTGCGGCTTATCTTGCGTCCATAGAAAGTTGGGCATGGACCGGGCGTCATGCCCAGAAAGATTTGCAGCCCAAACCCGTCCCACGACCTCACCTTAACGTTACCGATTTGTAATAGTTTTCTCCCTTGAAAAGCCTCATTTGCAGCCACAATTATTAGTCAACGGCGCCTGATCACGCCGTAGTCTGATAGCTGGCTCGTCCCCCGCCGCGTCAGACCGGACAAAGGCCTTCCCCCCTCTCCGGGCCTTTGTCCCTCGATAAGCCGCCATGGCCGACCCCCTCCCGGCCGTGGCGGTTTTTTATTGTCCGCACCCAAAAAAACACCGCGATTTTCGTCACGATCTCCAGCTGCACCGCTCATGGCGCATGTTTGGGGAAAGAATGGGCCGATATGCGTTGGTCCGCTCTGCCGACGCAATCGGCCAGTGCGAGACTTGTTTTCAGGACCCCAAATCGCATGCGTTTTTCAAGAACCGAATCTGCTGCCTATCTGACTGCCCAACTCGCCAAGGCGTTTTCGCGCGCCCTGCACAAAAAGGCGTCGGCCCTCGGATTTTCGCCAGGTCAGTTCCCCGTCCTGCTTGAACTGTGGAATGAAGATGGCATCACACAAAGGCAGTTGCTTGACCGGCTGGACATAGAGCAGGCAACGCTTGCCAATACGCTCGTCCGCATGCAGCGTGACGGTCTGATCGATCGCAAACCACACCCAACCGACAAACGCGCCCAGATTATCGAGCTTACAACACACGGCCGTTCCCTCGAAACACAGGCCATCGCAGCTGCTCAAGATGCCGACGAACTTGCATTTTCCGGCTTTCGCCGCTTTGAGCGGGAATTGCTGCTGGAGTATGTCCAGCGCGCCCTCAAAAACACTTCCGCCATCTAGGACGATACGATAACGTTGTAATCCGCACCTGGCTACATATTCATCACATATGTAAGCCCGGCGACATTTTATAGGCAGCCCTCCCGTCAAACCGTTTCTGGTTTCAGGACGCTGTCCAATGGCAGGATTACCCAATGACAGATATTTCCCCCGTTCTGGCCAAGGCCGATGAAAACCTGACGTCGAGCCTCGACCGGTTGTTCGACCTCGTCAAAATGAAGTCCATCTCCACCGACCCGGCATTCAAGGCTGAATGCCGCAAGGCAGCCGAATGGCTGAATGCATCACTGTCGTCGATCGGTTTCGATGCCTCGGTGCGCGATACGGCCGGCCACCCGATGGTCGTTGCCCATCACGCAGCCGCAACCGCAGACGCGCCACACGTGCTGTTCTATGGCCATTATGATGTGCAGCCGGTCGATCCGCTGAACCTGTGGGAGAACGATCCATTCGAGCCGGCAATCAAGGATCTGGGCAATGGCCGCAAGGTCATCACCGGACGCGGGACCTCCGACGACAAGGGCCAACTGATGACTTTTGTCGAGGCATGCCGCGCCTATAAGGAGGTTCACGGCGCACTCCCTATCCGCGTCACCATTCTGTTTGAAGGTGAAGAAGAATCGGGTTCGCCATCTCTAAAGCCATTCCTGGAAGCCAATGCGGCTGAGTTGAAGGCCGAATTCGCTCTGGTTTGCGATACCAGCATGTGGGACCGCGAAACGCCGGCCATTGCTGCCGCACTTCGCGGCCTTGTCGGCGAAGAGGTGGTCATCACCGCTGCGGACCGCGACCTGCATTCCGGTCTGTTTGGTGGTGCAGCCGCCAACCCGATCCATATTCTCACCAACATTCTGGCTGGTCTGCACGATGAGACAGGCCGCGTGACGCTGGATGGATTTTATGATGGCGTTGAAGAGACCCCAGCCAACATCAAGGCATCCTGGGACAATCTTGGTCGCACGGCTGAATCCTTCCTCGGTGAAGTTGGCCTTTCGGTGCCATCGGGCGAAAAGGGCCGTTCAGTTCTGGAATTGACCTGGGCACGGCCAACGGCCGAAGTTAACGGCATTATCGGTGGCTACACGGGCGAAGGTTTCAAAACCGTCATTGCTGCGCAGGCATCGGCAAAGGTTTCGTTCCGTCTGGTTGGCAAGCAGAACCCGGCGCTGGTGCGTGAAGCGTTCCGCGCTTATGTGCGCTCCAAGATCCCGGCCGATTGCTCCGTTGAGTTTCATGAGCATGGCGGCTCGCCAGCCATCCAGCTTTCCTACGATTCTCCGGCACTCACCAAGGCCAAGAACGCCCTTTCCGATGAGTGGCCGAAACCTGCCGTCGTGATCGGCATGGGTGGATCTATCCCGATTGTCGGCGATTTCCAGAAAATGCTCGGCATGGATTCACTTCTGGTCGGATACGGTCTGACGGACGACCGTATCCACTCGCCGAATGAAAAATATGACCTGCAATCCTTCCATAAGGGCATTCGCTCGTGGATCCGGATCATGGACGCATTGGCATCCAAATAAACAAAAGCCCCTCTTCGGATCGTCGAAGAGGGGCTTTTCAATTCATGACGTTCTAAACGAATGTCTGGCAGTGGCTACAAATTAGAAGCCCTTGCCACCCTTGAGCTCGGACCACACGGTTCCGAAGATAATCCTGATATCGAGCCACACCGAGAAATTCTCGACATAATAGATATCCGAGGCTATGCGCGCTCTTGCCTTGTCTGCACGGTCCGTCGGACCACGAAGGCCACGCATCTGTGCCAGGCCGGTAATGCCGGGACGCATAGTGTGGCGCTTGTGATAGTGCGGAACGAGATCCTCATAAAGCCGGCCACCGGCAAACATGCCGATAGCGTGGCAACGAGGCCCAACAAGAGACATGTCACCTTTGAGAACATTGATGAGCTGCGGCAGTTCATCAATGTTGGTCTTGCGCAAAATTGCGCCCATTCTGGTGACACGAGGATCGTTTTTCACTGTCTGTGCAACCCCGGTTGCATCACATAGGTCCGTTCTCATTGAACGGAATTTATAAACGCGGATTTTCTCTCCATTCATGCCCCAGCGAATCTGGGAAAAGAATACCGGGCCTTTGCTATCCAGTTTTACAAGAAGAGCAACGAAACCAAGAAGGGGAGACAACAATACAAGAGCGGAAAAAGCACCGAAAACATCGATGAGGCGCTTCACTGCAAATTGCAGTTTCAGCATAGCTGTTTGTTCAATCGGATCATTCTCAAATAAAGTACCTTGGGATTCAAGAACAACACTACCCGACTGCTGAATCTCTTCGAAACCACCTGCGCGAGCTTCGCCAAGTCTAAACATCTTAATCCTCAATTAAAAAAATTTAGTACAGCAAATAAGCATTCCAATAATCGTGAGTAATAATTCATTTACCCTGCAAAGTCATCCAAAATGGGGCAAAGACTGAAAAAACAGGCCTTAGGGTTAATTTCAAGCCGCCAAACAGCCGTTAGACATTCAAAATACTTCTTTTAAATCATGCAATTACCGTAACGCAGCAAAACCATCTACCAAACCGCGAATCTTAAATTCGAAACTCGAAATACAGGATTGGGGCAGCACCGCTGCAAAACTATCTCGTGGCTTACATCAAACGACATGTCGCAATAAGAGACAAGATTCGTCTGGCACTTGCCATCGTCAATTGCCCATCAGAAAATCAAGCAATGTCGTCTGCCGGGCAGGCTGTGATCCTGATCGCTCATTCGACCCGATATCGGCCGGAGGCACCGGTCCGTTGGAATAGGGATCAGTTGGATAGGAGCGTTGCGGAATATCCATCGGCTGGCCATTGGCCAAACCGGCTCCAGCCGGCGGCACGTCCTGCTCTGCCTGACGGTTGCCAAAGGTTCCGGAGATAATGTCAGTGATTGAACCCGGCTGATTTTCGTTCGGACGATCCGGCAGGATGATCGGTTCTTCCGCGACATATCCCTGCCCAAACAGCGGCGATGGCGACAGGCCGGAATGAGCGGCCGTCATGAAATCGTGCCAGACCTTGGCCGGCAGGCCACCGCCGGTGACTTTCTTCATCGGCGTGCCATCATCATTGCCAAGCCAGATGCCGGTCGTCAGATTGCTGGTGTAACCGACAAACAGCGCATCACGGAATGACTGGGTGGTACCTGACTTGCCAGCCACCTGCCAGCCCTTCAGCCGGGCAGCCTTGCCGGTGCCTTCGTCCACAACGCGCGTCAACATGCTGTTCATGGCAGCAACGATCGCTTCGCTCAGCACACGCGGCGGGTTGTCATATTTATTTTCATAGAGAACATTGCCGTCAGTATCAGAGATGCGTTTGACGATATGTGGCGTTGCCTTGTAACCGCCATTCATGAATGGTGCATAGGCAGCGGTCAATTCCGTCAGCGATACTTCCGACGTACCAAGCGCAATAGAGGCATTGGCTTGCAGTTGCGATTCAATGCCCAAGCGATGCGCAACCTTGGTCACGTGGTCAGGGCCAACTTCCATGACAAGCTGCGCGGCAATGGTGTTCAATGACTGCGCCAAAGCCGAGGACAATGTTACCTCGCCGCGGTATTTCTGATCGTAATTCTCGGGCGTCCAGTTGCCAATGCGTACTGGTCCGTCGTTGCGAATGGAGGTCGGCCGTAATCCCGCCTCAAGTGCAGCAACATAAACAAATGGCTTGAAGGCCGAACCGGGCTGACGTTTGGCGCGTGTTGCGCGGTTAAACTGGCTGTCAGCATAACTTGCGCCCCCCACCACCGCACGAATGGCACCTGTTCCATCGATGGCAGCCAAAGCCGCCTGTGACACGCCCAGCTTCTTGCCCTCAGCGGCCAGTGCCTTGGTGATGGCTTCATCCGCCTTTTCCTCAAGGCCCAGGTCAAGGGTGGTATCGACAACAAGATCCTGCTTCACATCGCCGATCAATGAGCGCACCTCATCAATCACCATGTCGGCCGCGTAATGTTGTGCACCGGACCAGAAATGTTTGGCCTTGGTTGGCGGCTGCGACATGGCCGTCGCGCTTTCGCTATCGGTGATGTAGCCTTCCTCGCGCATGGCGGAGAGAACAACCTGCGCCCGTTCTTCAGCGGCTTGTGGATCCCGTGCAGGCGAAAGACGTGACGGTGCTTTCAAGAGGCCTGCCAGAAGAGCCGCTTCCCCAAGGTTCACATCCCGTGCAGACTTGTTGAAGTACCGCCGGGACGCGGCTTCCACGCCATAGGCATTCGAGCCGAAATAAACGCGGTTCAGATACATCGCAAGGATCTGATCCTTGCTGTATTTTTGCTCCAGCCAGAAGGACAGCAGCACTTCCTGCACCTTACGCTCAAGCGTGCGCTCTTGGGAAAGGAACAGGTTTTTGGCAAGCTGCTGGGTCAGGGTGGAACCACCCTGCACCATGCGCCCGGAGGTTATATTGGTGACTACGGCACGCGCCAGACCGAGCGGGTCAACGCCGAAGTGGGAATAAAAACGCCGGTCTTCGATCGCCATGACCGCTTGCGGAATATAGGGCGACATATCTTCAAGGGCGATGGCTTCGCCACCAGTGGTGCCGCGGTTGGCAATGACCGAGCCATCGACCGAAACGATCCTGACATTCGGTGGGCGCTCGGGAATGGCCCAGGTGCTGGCCGCTGGCATACGTGCACCATAATAAAGGACAAGTCCTGCAACTGCGATACCGCCCCAGATGCCAAGAACGAGGCACCAATAAAACAAACGCCTAAAGAACCTGACCAGACCGCCACTCGATTTGGGTGTCTTTGCGGGGGCAGCTTTGCTTTTTTTTCTGGCTTTCGCCGCAGGCGCCGCTTTACGACGAACAGCCGTGTTCCCGGCAATGCGTTCGCCAGCATCAAGGCGCATCTCTTCATCTTCGGGTTCGTTGTCCTCGAAGGAAGGTTCTATTCTGCGTCCTGATTTGCTTTTGCCTGCCATATGGCCGAAACCACTCCTGATACGATCGCCCTTGCAGACGGCGTGTTTCGACGCTCCGACTGCACTTCATTCGAATGAGAATAAAATACGGCGATTTAAGGTGCGGTTAAGGTCACCAAAACCCCAACTTTATGTTACTGGCAGACATCTACCCATTGGGCATTGGTCAAAGAGGCCATCCGATCAGGTGAAATACGCACGGCAGCATTGGTTGCACCTGCAGCGGGAACCACTTCTTCAAAGCATTTCAGGGACACATCGCAATAAACCGGCACATCCGTGGCAAGACCAAATGGGCATACACCACCGACCGGGTGACTGGTAACGGCAACCACCTCTTCAGCGTCCAACATGCGTGGTTTGCTCTTGAACTTTTCGCGGAATTTCTTGTTGTCCAGCCGGCGGGTGCCCGCAGCAACAACCAAGATGATATCCTCGCCAGCCCTTAGACAAATCGTCTTGGCAATCTGGTCAGGGTCCACACCATGGGCTTCTGCCGCAAGCGCTACCGTTGCGGAGCTTTTCTCCGTCTCGATGACAGTGATGTCAGGGGATTTCGAAGCGAAATATGTACGGACCGATTCAATGCTCATGCTTAAATGATAGGCGGCGGATTTACCAAAGGCAAGTTGACCACGCAAAGCCATGCGCATAGCGCAAAGCTGCGCTGCAATGATGTGTCTGTATTTTGTGCTGATATGCGGTACATTTAAATCATCGACGCGGCGCACTCCTCCTCCCAGCGCCCGCCGACTTGGACTGACAATACTCCTCCTCCCAATTGTCAGTCAGTTTCAAGAACCCGGTGCACCTCCTCCCGCACCGGGTTTTTGCTTTTGAAGGTTTTGGCAGAATTTCCTTTCGCTTGACAAGCTGCGGCAAAGCCACTTATGTCGGCGCATCGATATTTGTTTGACGACCAGACTCGGCGTCTTCGGACGCAAACGACGATCTCTTTTCTGCAAATTCGACCACTGCGTTCGTAAACAATTGTTTTCGAAGCATATTTCAATTTGCCAACGGAAGGAAATCGTTATGGCAACTGGTACAGTTAAATGGTTCAACGCCACCAAGGGTTACGGCTTCATTCAGCCAGACGACGGCACTCAGGACGTATTCGTACACGTTTCTGCTGTTGAACGCGCTGGTATGAATGGCCTTCAGGATGGACAGAAGATCTCTTACGATCTGGTTCAGGACCGTCGTTCTGGCAAGATGTCTGCTGATCATCTGCAGGCTGCATAAGCTTATTGCTTATCGCTTTTTATGAAAGGCCGGCTTGTCCGGCCTTTTTTATTTAGCGCCCAGCCTTAACGGCTTCGCATATATTTATTTTGGAAAGCCTTGAAAAAGCCCATATGCCATAACATATGCGGATCATATGTATTTCGAACGTTGCTCGCGGCACAAGAATATTGCATTCGCAGCCTGATCGTTAACCAAACGTTAACCAATTGGCGCGAGGATGTGAGCAACGAAACGGAGAACCTCAGGTTGCCGTTCTGAGAAATACAAAATCGCTTCGCCATGACCACGGATGTACTGGCATGAAGCAAAGCGGTTGTGAAAGGTCGGGCTTGCCCGGCCTTTTTGTTTTTTGGTGTTTCACCCAAACAAAAGCGGCCCTTGCATAACAAGGCCCGCTTTTGTGTTTCGGTTCAGCCTTTCAGCTGTTGTAGCGGGAAATGGCGAGATCAGCCGTTTCAATTTCTGGCTGCTGGCCACTGATCATATCCGACAACACACGCGCCGAACCGCACGACATGGTCCAGCCAAGCGTACCGTGCCCGGTGTTGAGATAGAGGTTGCCATAGCGTGTTTTGCCGATGACCGGTGTACCATCCGGCGTCATTGGACGAAGGCCAGACCAAAACAATGCCTTGGACTGATCGCCTGCGCCGCCGAACAGATCTTCGACCGAATGAACCAGCGTGTCCTTGCGCGTTGGCGGAAGGTCATTGCTGAAACGGGCGATTTCCGCCATGCCGCCCACACGGATGCGCGCGCCCAGACGGGTTATCGCGACCTTGTAGGTTTCGTCCATCACGGTCGATACCGGCGCACGCGCCTCGTTGATGATCGGAACCGTGATCGAATAACCCTTTACCGGGTAGACTGGCAGATTAAGGCCAAGTGGCTTGACGAGAGCTGGCGAGTAGCTGCCAAGCGCTGCGACAAACACATCGGCTTCAATCCGACCCTTGGAGGTTTCCACTGCCTTGACCACCGATCCTTCGGTAACCAGCCGGTGGATTGCCGTGTCATAGAGGAAGGTGACACCGGCTTGCTCGGCCAACTTGGCAAGTTCGGTGGTGAACATGTAGCAATCGCCGGTCTCATCGCCCGGCAGGCGCAAGCCGCCAACAATCTTGTCACCCGATGGCGCAAGGCCCGGCTCAACAGCAACGCAACCCTTGCTGTCGAGGATTTCGAAAGGAACGCCGCCCGCTTTCAGAACGGCCACATCCTTGGCTATGCCATCGAACTGCTTCTGGGTGCGGAACACTTCCAGCGTGCCCTGCGTGCGATGATCATACTGGATGCTGGTTTCCTCGCGCAGTGCCATCAGGCAATCGCGGCTATATTCGGCAATACGCACCATACGCCCCTTATTGGTGGCATAACGTGCTGCTGTGCAGTTCGACAGCATCTTGATCATCCAGCTCCAGGTCGCCGCATCCAGTGTCGGGCGAAGGATGAGCGGAGCATGTTTCATGAACAGCCACTTCATTGCCTTGACCGGGATGCCAGGTGCAGCCCAAGGCGAAGAGTAACCGGGAGAAATTTCACCGGCATTGGCAAAGCTGGTTTCCAGTGCAGCACCTGACTGGCGGTCGATGACCGTCACCTTGTGTCCGGCCTTGGCAAGATACCAAGCGGAGGTTACGCCGATAACACCTGCTCCAAGAATTGTAATGTTCATGCCAGTCTCACGCATTGGGGGCGCTGGCGGGCGATAGAGCCGCTGCGTCCCGAGGTTGGATGTATTTTCTTTGATAACGGCGGCCAAGGCTCGTCAGGATTTCATAGGCAATGGTGCCAGCATCGTCGGCCACATCTTCAAGGCTCTGCTGTGGGCCGATAACCTCTAAAAGCGTACCATGCCGTAATGTTCCCTCTGGCAACTCGGAGATATCGACAATGATGCTGTCCATAGACACGCGACCGACAATCGGCAGGCGATGACCGTCAAACCATACGGCCCCTGTATTGCTCAGCGAGCGCGGCAGGCCATCGGCATAACCGGCAGCCAGCGTCGCCAGACGCATCTGCGTATTGGCCGCAAAAGAACCACCATAACCAATCTGCGATCCAGCCGGGACGGTGCGTGTCTGCACCACTGCCACGTCAAGTCGTACGACCGGTTTCATCGGGTTGGGACGCAGGATCGATGGCGCGCCGCCATATAGGGCGATACCGGGACGCATCAGATGATTGTGGTAGCCGCCACCGAGGAAAATACCACCCGAATTGGAAAAGCAGACCTTTGCATCGGGAAGCGTCATGGCCGCTTTTTGCATGGCCTCCAATTGCGAGGCGTTCGCCAGATTGTCAGGCTCATCGGCACAGGCAAGATGGCTCATGATGTAATCGATGCGCAGGCCGGAAATCAGCGTCGGATATTTGACAATCTGCTCTAGCTCCTCAGGCGGCAGGCCAAGACGGCACATGCCAGTATCGACCTGCAACAACGCAGGCAGTGTCTTGCCAATGTTTTGCGCAAATGCTGACCATTGCTCGACCTGTTCGAGAGAGTTCAGCACCGGGGTGATGTCGAATGCCTCACACGTGCTTTCATTGCCTGGCTGCAGACCGTTCAACACATAAAATCTGGCGTCCTGCGCAATCAGCTTTCTCAGGCTGATTGCCTCATCAATATGCGCAACGAAAAAATCGCGGCAGCCGGCAGCATAAAGCGTTGCAGCAACACGGTCAGCGCCCAGCCCATAAGCATCCGCCTTGACCACACCTGCAACGGCAACACCGGGCGCCAGCGTCTGTAAAAACCGATAGTTATCGAACAAGGCGCCGAGATCAATCGTCAGGCAACCAGTTGCATTACCGCCCGCATGGGTCCGGTTGATTTGCATGTTCATTATCGTTCACCCTCATTATTAATGAGAGATGGTAATGCACGTATTGTGGAATTTTCCGGCGATGATGTGTTGATTATTCTGATTATTGCTATTTATTGAAATAATCTGCGACAGAATGAAAGAAATCACATGTCAGGCCTGGACGCGATCGACCGACATATCATCAGGGCATTGCGGGCAAATGCACGCATCAGCAACACCAAGCTTGCCGAAGCCGTCGGGCTGTCACCATCGGCATGTCTGCGGCGGATCAACATCCTGGAGCAAAGCGGCGCCATCCGCGGTTACACGGTTCTGACCGGAGCAACGTCAGGCGATGAAGGCATCGCGGTCATCGTGCAGATCACGCTTGATCGTCAGACAGAGGATTATCTCAACCGTTTTGAGGTGGCTGTGCGCAAACATTCGGAAATCAGGGAATGTTATCTGATGACCGGCGGTGCGGATTACTTCGTGCGGGTGGAAATTGAAAGCGCTGGCGACTTCGAGCGCGTGCACAAGGATATTCTTTCGAAATTGCCCGGCGTGTCGCGCATCCATTCCAGCTTTGCAATTCGCAATGTGCTGGCGTCGCAAAAGGTCAGAAAAGCCTGATACACCAATCAGGCCTGACAGGCCGCACCGATGCAAATCGGCGCAGCCCATGTCTTGGAATTACTTCTGGGCCGTCAGCACTTTGAAACGTGCATTGCGGCAGACTTCGCTGCTGGTCTTGAACTCGGCAGCAAGGATGGTCTCATAGGGCAAACCACGGTTGGCGACCATCAACAGCTTGCCGCCATTGCGCAATGCGCCTGCCGCGGCCTTGATCATTGCCTGACCCAAGGCAGGCTCGGCAGCCTGACCGCCGGCATGGAATGGCGGGTTCATGATGATGAGGTCGTATTTTTCCTTCGGCGGCTCGGCAGCCAGATCCTGCCAGAAGAAACGCGCCGTCAGTTTCGGGCAGTTGTCTTCCAGGTTTGCCTTGGCAAATTCGAGCGCATTCCAGTCTGCCTCAAAGAGATCGATGCGCGCCGTACGCGGCGACTTTTCAGCGAGCAGGACGGAGAGGTAACCCCAACCGGCGCCAAAATCGGCAGCATTGCCATCGAAATCGGTTGGCAGACGCGAGGCAAGCAGTTCGGAACCATCATCAACACGGTCATGCGAGAACATGCCAGGCATGGCAGTGAAACGACCATCAACGGTCACGGCTTCGTGCTTCAGCTTGGCGGTGTAAGCCGTGATGTCTTCAGGGCGCCTAAACCACAAGGCAATGCCGTGATATTTTGGTGTCGATTCAGCCTCGATCCCGAGTTTCAGCAGCACCTTGCGCATGGTGGCAATGCCATCTTCTTTTGAGCCGGCAACCACGATCGTGCCGCCTGCCTTGACGCGCTCAAGCGCTTCAGCAACACGGTTTTCATTTTCACCGCGATGTTTGCCGCAAAGAATAAGGGCTGCATCGAAAACATCTTCCGAGACATCAGGGGTGACGTTGGCGTGTTCGGCCTGCAGGGCACGGAACAGCGGACGCAAGTTCTGGACAGCAGCGATCTCGGCCTCAAAGCCTTCAATTCTTGGTGCGCCGGCTTCGGCTCCAAGAAACAGAACGCGCTCACCCTGCACAGGTGCATCGACCATGCCTGCAGCGAACGGATGGAACAGGGTTTTGACGGCGTCACGGCTCATATTTGCGACCTTTTAAAAAATAGAAAAAAGGCGCGGAAATTTTCCGCGCCTCGATCTTGGAAAGAAGCGAAGGCCTTATTCGGCTGCTTCGCCGTCCTTCTTTTCGGCAACGATTTCCTTGCCGGTTGCCTGATCGACAACCTTCATGGACAGGCGAACCTTGCCGCGCTCGTCAAAGCCCATCAGCTTGACCCAAACCTTGTCGCCTTCCTTGACGACGTCAGAGGTCT
>NZ_DAMDBP010000009.1:0-18786 GCF_032092815.1 Agrobacterium sp.
GTGAGTTCAAGGCACTCAACGAGAATGATGTTCCGCCTGCGATGCCGGACTGGTCACCGGTTCGCAAGTTCGGTGGTTATGCCGCCTGGGGTGAACCGGAAGGTGCTGGTGCCCGTTCACTGCGTCGCACGGCCATTTCGACCTGTGGCTGCGCCAGTGATTGTGGTGTTCATGGTCATGACCATGCCGGTGCATGGACCTCGAAACTGCCGATCGCTGATCTCAAGGGTTTCTTCGGTGCCCTCGGCTGCTCTTGCTGGGCAGTCTGACACAACAAAAGGGCGGCCATGTGCCGCCCGATTTCCATTATTGCATATTTGACAATTAAATCTGAATTATTGATGCAATTGTTGTGGGTCAATTTCCCGGCCAATATCGCTCCATAGACAAACGCAACGCCGGTTCAAGGCGGTGACAACAGCAGGAGCAACCCATGATCAACCTCTCTTCCTCTTTCAGTCGACCGCGGGAGCTTCTTGCCGAAGTCATCACTGCGCCAGCTACCCGTACTGCCGCCCTACTTGCCCTATGTGCCGCCTATATTCAGGGGCCGCTGACCAAGATTTTTGATTTTCCCGGCGCAATTGCCGAGATGAACCATTTTGGCTTGGCACCGGCGCCATTGTTTGCCGTCGGCGTCATCATTTTTGAACTTACCGCATCCGCCATGGTTGTGTCCGGTCGTTTGCGCTGGGCTGGCGCATTGGCTCTGTCGGTGTTTACACTTCTCGCAACCTTCATTGCTCTGCGTTTCTGGGAAATGGCACCTGGCATGGATCGCATGATGGCTACCAATGCCTTCTTCGAACATCTCGGCCTCGCCGGTGCATTCATCATTGTTGCAGCAATTGATCTTACCGAAGGAGTGGGCAAATGAGCGACGTAAAATCCTCCGGGGGCAGCTTCGCCCCACTCGCTCAACCGGTTTTTGCAGTCCTCTGGGCGGCCACGGTTCTCGGCAACACCGGCAGTTTCATGCGTGATGTTGCCAGCTCTTGGTTGATGACGGATTTGTCCGCATCACCTGCTGCCGTTGCCATGGTTCAGGCGGCCGGCACGCTGCCGATCTTTCTTCTGGCCATTCCGGCCGGTGTGCTGACCGACATTCTGGATCGTCGCAAGTTCCTGATTGGCGTCCAGCTTCTACTGGCCTCCGTCAGTATCAGTCTGATGGTTCTGGCGCAGACAGGCATGTTGTCCGTCAGTGCGTTGATCGGTCTTACCTTCCTGGGTGGCGTCGGTGCTGCATTGATGGGACCAACATGGCAGGCCATCGTGCCGGAATTGGTCAAACGTGAAGACGTCAAAAGTGCTGTGGCCCTCAACTCGCTTGGCATCAACATTGCCCGTTCAATCGGCCCAGCCGCAGGCGGTCTGTTGCTTGCTGCCTTTGGTGCGGGCATCACCTATGGTGCGGATGTTGCCAGCTATATCATCGTGATCGCTGCGCTGGTCTGGTGGCCGCGCGCGAAGAATGCCAACGACGCCCTGCAGGAAAACTTTTTCGGCGCGTTCCGCGCGGGTCTGCGTTACACTAGGGCAAGCCGTCCACTGCATATCGTTCTGGCGCGCGCTGCAATCTTCTTTGCTTTTGCCAGTGCGGTCTGGGCTTTGCTTCCGCTGGTTGCCCGGCAGTTGCTGGGTGGCGACGCAAGCTTCTACGGTATTCTGCTGGGTGCAGTTGGTGCCGGTGCAATCGGTGGCGCTCTGGTCATGCCAAAGCTGCGGGAACGCCTGAGTGCTGATGGACTTTTGCTGGGTGCAGCCGTCACAACAGCCTTTGTTATGGCCGTGCTGTCTCTTGCTCCACCAAAGTTTGTAGCGATTATCGTTCTGCTGTTCCTCGGTGGCGCATGGATTACCGCACTGACCACGCTGAATGGTGCCGCACAGGCCGTGTTGCCAAACTGGGTTCGTGGTCGTGGTCTTGCCGTTTACCTGACTGTGTTCAACGGTGCGATGACGGCTGGTAGTCTTGGCTGGGGTGCGGTTGGTTCGGCTGTTGGTATCCAAACCACCTTGTTGATTGGTGCTGCCGGATTGCTGGTTGTCGGTCTGATCATGCACCGTATCAAGCTGCCAACAGGTGAAGCCGATCTGGTTCCTTCGAACCACTGGCCAGAACCACTCGTGGCAGAACCTGTTGCTCATGACCGTGGCCCTGTTCTGATCCTGATCGAATACCATGTTGAAAAACAGCACCGCCGGGCTTTCCTCAAGGCACTCGACACGCTGTCCCAGGAACGCCGTCGTGATGGTGCCTATGGTTGGGGTGTGACGGAAGACTCCGCTGATCCGGAAAAGATGGTTGAATGGTTCATGGTGGAATCCTGGGCGGAACATCTTCGCCAGCACAAGCGGGTTTCCAATGCCGATGCCGACCTGCAGGGCAAGGTGATGGCCTACCACACAGGCCCGGAAAAGCCCGTGGTCAGGCACTTCCTGACGATCAACCAGCCCGGCCAAGCCTGATGACGATCAACAAAAATGAGAGGGGCGCCGGGCGCCCCTCTGTTACACCTTCTCCAGCGCCGTTTTCTGTTTTCCGAAAATCTCATCCGATGTCAGCAGGGGATTCTTGATGCCTTCGATATGGCTTTTTTCGCGGTTGAGACAATCAACGCCAAAATGGATGGTCAGCGTGATGTTTGGCAATCCCTTGTAATGATTGGCCTGTGGCAGGGCATGCGGTACGAAATCCATGGGCATGTCGGCAATCGCCATACCGCGCTGATGTTATCGACACGGTGCGGATTGAAAATTGTGGCGTTAGCGATGTGGCCTGTCCGGTTGCCTAATGCAGTGTCGTTGCACCGGTCGATGTGTGGCGTTTTGTTTCCGACTGCCGGGTGATGCGTGCCCGCAGGCTGAGAGGCAGCGGCGTCAGGATGACACCACAATTGCGCAGTGTCATGGCAAAGGTTTCTGCAGAAGCCGCGACCTTGAGCAGATCGGTTTTGGTACATAATTGCGTCAGGCAGACGCGGAATATCTGCTCATCCCAATGCTGTATGCCGCAGATGATCCCCAGCACCAGCACTTCATCCGGGCTAATGAAGCGCGATCCGGGCCGATAGGCGGTGAGGGGATTGATGGCACAGGCTTTGAGCGATGTCATGAAACGTTCAAGTGCGGCGGCTGCCTCCGCGCCAGCGGAGACGCCCAGTTCGTTCTGATAGAGGCACAAGGTGCCGAATAGGGACGGTGTGCCGCCATCACTGGCCGCTCCGGCCAGCAGCCGGTAGCCTTCGATTACAAGTCGCTCTGCCAGGCGGTTGAGATAATCCTCCGCTCTGGTTGCAGTGCCAACTGTAACATGTGCCATGACAGCTTTCCTGAATGAATGGCAGTTTTACCAGGGGCCGGCTTAAGGGATGTGCCGCAGCCACTCGTCGGTCGAGAATTTTTCTTCCGCCAGTTTTTCGGCAGCAGCATATTCCTCAGGCGAAATCTGCCCGACAGTTCCGCCATTCAATGACCGGAAGGTTTCGATCATCCGCGCCATGATCTCTTCGCGTGGCAAGCCTGTCTGGCTGCGCAGCGGATCGACACGTTTGTTGGCGCTGGTGGTTCCCTTGTCACTCAGCTTTTCCCGGCCAATGCGCAGCACCTTGACCATTTTGTCGGCGTCCATGTCATAAGCCATGGTGACGTGGTGCAGAACGGCGCCCGACGTGAAACGTTTCTGAGCCGCCCCGCCGATCTTGCCCTTGGAGCTGGAGATGTCGTTGAGCGGTTTGTAGAACGCATCGATGCCGAGCGAATTCAGCGCCTTCAACACCCAGTCATCAAGGAATGCGTAGGAATCTGCAAAGCTCATGTCGCGCACCAGCTCTGCAGGCGCGTAAAGCGAATAGGTTACGGTTGTGCCGGGTTCGACAAACATCGCACCACCACCGGTAATGCGACGCACCGTTTCAACACCCAGTTCGGTGGCTGCGTCCATATCCACTTCATTGCGCAGCGACTGGAAGCCGCCAATGATGATGGCGGGGCGTTCCCATTCCCAGAAACGCAGGCAGGGTGCGCGCCGACCGGCCGCAACTTCCTTTGCCAGAACCTCATCAAGGGCGAGGTGCATGGCAGGGGCCAGCGCAGGCGCCTCGATGATCTGCCATTCGTAGTCGCGCCATGTGCCCGTAACACCCAATGCACGGCGCACGGCAATTGCCACAGCTTCCGCACTGAAGCCGATCATTTCTGCGCCGGGCCGCAAACCGGTTCTGACCGCTGCAATGATGTCTTCGACGCAGGAAGAAACAGACAGGCCTTCCAGCGCGGTGCGAATGTCGTCCAAAGCTTCTGCCGGTTCAAGGAAGAAATCGCCGGACACCTGCACATTCGCCAAACGACCGTCGACATCATCCAGATCTACAACAACGAGCTTTCCGCCCTGAACCTTGTATTCACCATGCATGTTTTATTCCAATCACGAGAGCATAAGCCTGATCGCTTCAATCAGGGAAACGATACCAGATCACCATATAGCGACCGTAGCTTGGCCTTTACAGCGTCCGAGTTGCGATAGATTTCGATAAATTGACGCAGGTCCTTGTCGTCTTTCATGTCCGGACGAGTGACGAATTGAAACGCGTAGATCGGATCATTTTCAAAAATCAGGCCAGAGGCCGGATCAAGGCCTGCCAGCTTGGCAAATGTCGGATATGTTGCGGCGGCATCGACCTCATCAAGCGTACGGGCGATCTGCGGACCATCGAGCTGCACGATGTCGAGCGGCTTGCGCCAGGTCAGCACGTCTTCCAGAGTGGCGCGGTGGCCAACATCCGGCTTCAATTCAATAAGGCCTGCCTGCTCCAGCAGTCGAAGCGAACGTGCCGTGTTGACGGCATCACCGGAAAAGACGATGCGGGCATTGTCAGGCAGATCCTGCAAGGTCTTGTACTTCTTTGAATACAGGCCGAACGGTGTGCTGAAAGCAGGGGCTATCGCAACGAGGTCGTGTCCGGTGTTGCTGTTGGAAAACTCCAGAAACGGAATGTGCTGAAACAGGTTGGCATCCACTTCACGGTCGGCGACGGCCCTGTTCGGCGTGCTCCAGTCGCTGAATTCGATAAGCTCGACCTTCAGTCCCAATGCCTCGGCTTCCTTTGCGGCAATTTCAGCAGCCTGGTTGGAAATGCTTGTTGCCATGGCAATGCGCAGCGTCTTCTGGTCTTGCGCAGTGGCACTGGTGAACGTGCACAGGCAGGCAACAAATGCCGCGATGATGCCGGCAGCCATGCGGTTCGAGATCATGGCTGGCCAGCAAACAGCCGTTAAAGGGTTACGAACATGCATAGCAGCAACTTTCGATTTGGCAGTGCGTTCAACGCAGGTATCTGATTTGATCTCGGCCTATATAACATGATATTTTACGTCAATATTATAAATGCTGTATGTCGGCAAAACAGCCGTGTTGCCGCGCTCAATTGCCCTCATTACGGCTCTTAAAACGCGCCCTGGCTTTGACAACGCTGCGGTGGCAATTTTTGCCAGGCAGGCCCGGTGGTCTGGCAGATACCAAAACGGTGATCACCATGCTGTTTGCCGACTTAATCTCCGACCCCAGCAAAAGCAATCTGGCAAATACATGAGTTTGGTAATCAGGTCTTTCGAGGCAAATTTTCAGTGTTTCGAAGATGGTTGATCCACAATGGCTGGCAGTAACGTTCTAGAAATTTCGAGATTGAAATGTGCAACGGACTGGTAAGTTCGCCTGCTTTTTTTTGAATGCGGCAACAATTCACAAGTTGAACCAAGAAAACCGGGTTCAATTCACCTTTTTGTGAAGATACTCGCCATGAGTGAAACGGGGCGGTAATTATTTTGCTGTATCCGGATATTCATACTCAGCCTATGGGGTGCATTTGCCCTCGAATTGAGGTTGGTGATTATATCAAGGGTTGTCATTTTCCGGAGTGGGGGCCGGGGGCTGGTAACTGCGTGTTAGGCGAAAAGCGCAGATGTGTATTGTATTGGAAAGGCTGTTGACCGTCCTTTGTCAGGTTAAACATGCTTAGGATCGTGTCCATTGATGAAAAGCGGCTGGAAGCAGCCGCCGAACTTCTTGCCAGAGGCTTTCCTGAAAAGGGGCAAGGGTTCTGGATCAGAGGGCTTTCCCGTCTGTATGCCTATTCGCGCGCCCATGATTTTTCCTCTGTCGGCAGCTTGTTGATCGCCAAGGAAGAACCGGTCGGCGTTCTTCTGAAAATCCCCAGCTATCATATGATAACCGGCCAGAAGCTGCTCAACCTATCGAGTTGGTATGTCGATGCCAAATACCGTTGGTTTGCACCGCGCATGTTGCAGCAGGCGATGGCCGACAACACGGTTGTCTATACGGATTTTTCGCCGTCCGAAAATGCCGCCAAGCTGAACCAGCAACTGGGCTTTCGCACCTTTACCGCACGCCATCTGCTGTTTGCGCTTCCATATACTGCTCTGGTTGGTCGCAATACCGGTTCGGTTCTCGAAATTGATCAGGTGCCAAAAGGCGGGCTTTCCGAATGCGAGTTGGACAGCATCAAGCTGCATGTTGAGTTTGGTTGCCTGGCGTTGGCGGTCAAGCAGGATGGCATTTATCATCCGGTAGTGTTTGACGTGGTGTCTAAGCGGAAAATTCCGCTGGCGCAGGTTCTCTATGCCGGAAACGCCGAGACGGTGATCGCCAATATGCGTCCGATTTCAAGGTTTCTTTTGAAGCGCGGTGTGCCGTTGCTCAGCCTCGTTGTGCCTGCGGACAGCAAGGTCCAACATGCCATCAAGCCGTGGCCGGAGCGGGCCTACCAGATAAAAGGCGCGTGGCAAGACGAGGCCATCAATGAGATGTTTTCGGAGCGCGTGTTTCTTAATGTTTGAGAAGAACCGACTATCCAAAGGAGACGATGCATGCTGAGTGAGAGGCAAATGCAAGAGGATGTTTCAGGTGTTGTGCACGCCTATCTTGAAGGGCGTTTCCCAAATCTTGTTCCATTGAGCCCGACAACGCCCCTGCTAGAAGGCGCTATCGACTCTCTCGGTTTTCTGGAGTTGATCATGTTCCTGTCGGAACGTTTCGGCATCTCGATCGATGACGAGAATTTCGATTTTCAGGATTTGGCGACACCTTCGGGCGTTACGGCATTTGTTGAACGGATGACCCGGTGACGTCACAGGCTGTCCTTCTGCACGACCTGCTTGCTCCGCATACTTCGAGTGACAAAGTCGCGATCATTGCTGGTGATCGTCGTGTCACGTACCGGGAGATGGGCGATCTGGTGGCCAGATATGCCGGTGCGCTGGTTGCGGGCGGTCTTTTACGCAGGGACAGGGTTGCTTTATTTTTGCCGCGTGGCATTGAGGAAAGTGTTGCGATCTTTGCAACAAGCCGCGCATCCGGAGTTTTTGTGCCTGTCAATCCGCTGTTGCGTGGACAACAGGTTAGCCACATCGTCAGGGATTGTGGCGCCCGCTTCGTGGTGACCAACAAGGCGTTGGCCGAGATGGTGACCGAAGCCCTGGCTGACCTGCCTGATGTGACAATTCTGTTTGTTGAAGATATGGGCGACGCGCAGGCACTTGCGACCCCATCCGGCAATATTGGCGAGGATCTTGCCGCCATTCTCTATACGTCAGGGTCGACCGGCAAACCAAAAGGCGTGATGCTGTCGCATCGCAATCTCCTTGCGGGAACCCGGATCGTTCGCACCTATCTGGGCATTACAGACAAGGATCGTATCATGTCCATCTTGCCGTTCAGTTTCGATTATGGCCTCAACCAGTTGCTGACATCTGTTGAACAGGCCGCGACCATCGTCATCTTGAATTTTCGCTTTGGCGACGAAATCACGCGCGCGCTGCGCGATCACGAGATTACCGGTCTGGCCGGCGTGCCGACCGTCTGGGCAATCCTGACCAAGGCGTCGCCGCTACTGGCAAAAACCGAATTGCCGCATCTGCGTTACATCACCAATTCAGGCGGCTCCGTGCCGACCAGCACTGTGACGGCGCTTCGCAGCCTGTTGCCGCAAACGCAGGTCTTCCTGATGTATGGTTTGACCGAGGCGTTTCGTTCGACATTTCTTCCGCCGGAGGAACTGGACCGTCGTCCGGGTTCGATCGGCAAGGCAATTCCCGAATGCGAGATCTTTATCGTAACCGCTGCAGGAACCCGTGCCAAACCGGGAGAGCCCGGCATTCTTGTCCACCGGGGACCAACGGTGTCTCTCGGTTACTGGAACCGCCCGGAGGAAACGGCAAAGGTGCTTAGACAACACCCGTTCCACGATGCGCAAACCGGCGGTGAGATTGTCTGTTATTCCGGCGATCTGGCGGTTCAGGATGACGAGGGCTTTTTCAGTTTCATCGGTCGCAACGATGCGATGATCAAATCGTCGGGATATCGCATCAGCCCTTCGGAAGTCGAAGAAGCCGTGATGGCGACTGGCCATTTCAGGCAGGTTGCGGTCATTGGGCTGCCGGACGAACTGGCGGGCCAGAAGGTCCATGCGCTTGCTGTTGCCGGGGCAAGTGATGTGGACCAGGCCGCTGTGCTGCGCAGCGTGGCTGCAAGTCTGGCGTCCTATATGGTGCCACGTGCAATCGAAGTCGTTGACGAATTGCCGGTCACGCCCAATGGCAAGGTCGATTATCAGAGACTGGTCCGCGAGAGGGTATCGTCATGAGTGCAACGGATCGTCCAAAGCCGTTGCATGGGTATGAGCTTGCTGCGTCGATTTTTTCCACCCGTGGTGCGGATTTGCTGGTTGGTGATGTTGCCGTTTCCAAGATCGTCGCCAAGACCGGTACGCCAGCCTACATCTATGATGCCTCGGTCATGCGCAGCACCTACCGCAGACTGGCTATCGCGCTCGACGGTTTTGCGTCCATTCATTATTCGGTGAAAGCCAATCCACATCCGCAGATCATCCGTGTTTTCGTGGAAGAGGGGGCCGGTGTCGAAATCGCGTCGGTGGGCGAATATCGCGCCGCGCTTGCCGCTGGTGCCGACCCGCAAAGTATTCTGTTTGCAGGGCCGGGAAAACGCATGCGCGAGTTGGAAGAGGTTCTGTCCGGCGGCATTGGTGAAATTCATCTTGAAAGTTTCGAGGAGATCGAACGTCTCCGCACAATCGGCAAGCCGGTGCGTTGTTCACTGCGCATCAACCCGGTGCCGACTGTGCAGGCCGGTGCCATGCGTATGGGTGGCAAGCCAACGGCATTCGGATTTGATGAAGAAAATCTTCAGGCCGTCCTTAGTGCCGTTGCCAAGGTCAAAAACATCGAGTTGGTCGGTGTACATGTCTATGGCGGCACGCAAATTCTTGATGAGGCGGCACTTCTGGAGCAGTGGCGTCATGCCATTGGCCTTGCATCACGAATTGCTGCGCAAATCGGCAGACCGCTAGAAACCATCGATCTTGGCGGTGGGCTCGGCATTCCCTATCACGCCGGGGATAAATCGCTTGATCTTGATATTGTTGCCGCCGAGGTTCCAGCACTGATCAAGCTGATGAAAGACGATCCATTGTTGTCGTCCGCCAAGGCGATTGTGGAGCCGGGCCGTTTTCTGGTTGGCCCGTCGGGGATTTATGTCGCTGAGGTCAATTCGGTCAAACTGTCGCGCGGAACGCATTTCGTCATCACCGATGGCGGCATGCATCATCATCTGGCAGCCTCCGGTAATCTCGGGCAGGTGATCAAGCGCAGTTACCCTGTTGTGGCACCCGCCAAAATGAATGAAGAGAAATCGCACCCCGTCACGGTGGCCGGGCCGCTGTGCACGCCGCTTGATATTCTGGCACGTGACATACTGATGTCGGAACTGACTGCGGGCGATTATGTCGCCGTGCTGCAATCCGGCGCCTATGGGATTACCGCCAGCCCGATCAACTTCCTGTCGCATGATCGTCCGTCGGAAGCGATTGTTGAAAATGGCCAGATTCATGTGCTGACCTCGCATGCCTGATACCTACCCGCTCTCTGTGCGCGGGCAGACAATTCCACAAAGAAAATGCGCGACCTCCAGTGGAAGCCGCGCATTTTATTTTGAGCAATCAAGCGATGATTTAGTCCTGGTCGCTCAATTCAGTTTTGGTTGCCGGTGCTGTTTTAATGGTGCTGGAAAGGCCGCCAGCCAGCAAGGCCTGGGTCGGGTCTGCGCCCTTGAAACCCGCCTGCGACAGGATTTCATCCAGGATTGGCTTCTGGGCGGTGAAGCTCAAAAGCTGGCCGGACAGATCATTCAGCGGATTGCCGCTGCTCTCACCGCCATTGCCGCCAAGTGCGTTGACCATGTTGCCGGCGCTGAAGATGCGAATGTCGGAAATCTTCTCAATCGGCTTCATGGCTTCAGCAAGCGCTTCCGGAATGATCTCGATACGGGCGCGTGACAGCTCGTACTCGATGATCTCGCTGGACAGGGCATTGCGGGCATCATTGCGGGCACGTTCGGCCTGCGCTTCAGCATCACCCAATGCAATCACACCCTCGGCGCGGATTTTGGCGGCCTGTGCCTCAGCGTCGGCGGCAATCTTTGCCGCAGCGGCAAGGTTTTCGGCGGCAGCGCGCTCGGCCTCTGCCTTGACGGTGATGGCCGTTGCGTCGCGTTCAGCAGCCTTGCGGGCATCAATCACGGCGATGCGCTTGGCACGTTCGGCAATTTCCACCTCTCGGGCGGTGACGACCTGTTCTTCCGCCGTGATCGCGGCGGCCTTGGCTTCGTCGGCCTTGGCACGGGCGGCTTGTTCTTCCTCGACTTTTTCGGCAACGGCAATTGCCGCTTCGATACGTGCCGTTTCGGTGATCTTGCGGGCTTCGGCTTCACGTTCGGCAATGCCGCGCTCTGCCTCGATGCGCGCTGTCTCCCGAGCCTGTCTTGCCTGCGCATCGCGCTCTGCAATGCCACGTTCGGTGTCCAGCTTGGCGGTTTCTTCGCTCAGGCGCGCAGCCTGCTCGGCCCTAGCGGCTTCAGCGCGGGTTTCTGCCGCCTTGTTGGAGATGTCGCGCTCCTGGCTCAATTCCGCGTCGCGCTGTTCGCGCTCAATGGTCAAGCGGCGCAGGGTCGCTTCACGGTCCTTGGTAGCGATTTCAACTTCGTTGTCACGGACAATCTGGTTGCGTTCGCGCTTGCGCTCTTCGGTGATTTTGGTCAGCGCCGTCAGACCTTCGGCATCAAAGGTGTTGTTCGGGTTGAAGTGCTTGATGTCGGTCTGGTCGAGGCGTGTCAGCGATACGGATTCAAGTTCGAGACCGTTTGACTGCAAGTCATGAGCAACGGCAGCCTGCACCGATTTGACGAATTCGGCGCGCTGTTCCTGCAGGTCGCGCAGTGACATGGTGGCTGCAACGGAACGCAGACCGTCAACGAACTTGGCTTCCACCAGTGCTTTCAGTGCATCAGCGTCATTGGTGCGATCACCCAGGGTCTGGGCGGCAAGTGCAATATTTTCCGCATCCGGCTTCACGCGGACGTAAAATTCGGCGGTGATGTCGGCACGCATGCGGTCCTTGGTGATCAGAGATTCATATTCCGATCTCTTCACTTCAAGGCGCAATGTGCTCAGCGAGACCCAGGAATAGGAGTGGAAGATCGGCAGGATGATCGAGCCACCGTCCAGTACCACTTTTTTACCGCCAAGACCGGTTCGGACATAGGCTTTGTCACGCGTCGAACGGGTATAGAGCGATGTCATGACAATGCCGATGACGACAATCGCTGCGATGATAACGCCGGCAATCAGGCTCAAAGAAAAGAAGTCCATCGTGTGTTAACCCCCATTTTGCCCATTATTGGACAAATCCAGTTCGGCCGGCGCCGGGATGGCTTCGAACAAGCCTTCGGAACCGTCGACAATTAAAATGTGTGCACCGGTTGCAATCGTGTAGCCCATTGCGGCTTTGGCGCGCAAGGCGTGGATGTTGTCGTAGCGGTCCTTGACCCTGACGGTGCCAGGATTTCCCTGATCAAGCGGACCGAGGGTGACTGTACCCACCAGCCCGATGAAGTCGGACTGGTGAAGAACATTCGTTTCATCGCGCGGAATGATTTTTGACAGGCCACGGCTGGCCCAGCGGGTTACCGGAATGGCAGCCGCCAGTGCGCCTGTTATGGCTGCGTAATCCGGCATGGGCCCGATGATCGTGGCGGACGATATTGCCTGTATGCCAAAACCCGCCACGGAAAAGGCGGCCAGCAGGATGATGACCAGAACGAGGATGGGCACGCCGCCGGCATTGAGCCAGGACATCCAGCTTCCGAGCAGACCCGAATGGGATTCTCCCGGCGCATGATAATCAAAACCGTCATCAAGCAGTGAAGAGACGGACGCTCCCAGCAGCATTGAAACAAGTTCCACTATTCCAAGCCCGGCAATGACCAGCAAGGCCAACCAGAATGCAGATGTGCCCGGTTGGATGATTGATCCCATCAGCGTTGCCCTTCACGAAATGCCTTGAGACGCGCATCAATGGCGTTTTGTCGTTGCAAGCGGCCAAGCTCTTCCACTTCGGCCGCGCCATTGGTCGGTTTCGACGGTGTGCCGGTCACCCGTTCGATGGCTCCGAGTGCATCCGCAAGGCGCTGGTCATTGCGCTGCGAAGGGGTGGTTTCCATTCTGGAGGCGGTCTGCGCCGCCTTCTTGGCATCTTCTACCCGCTTTTCGGCGTCGGCCTTGGCAGAGGCGATGCTGCGCAGGGTTGTTTCGGCCTCATTGATTTCGGCGGCATTTTCCATGATTGCCCGGCCAAGCGCCTCACGCTGCGCTTCCAGATCGATCTGCAGCCCGGTTGCGGCCCGTGCCAGATCTTCACGGCCGTTTTCCAGTCCAACCTTTATCTTCTCGTCCAGATCCTGGATCTCCTCATCCAGATCGGCGGCCTTGGCCTTCAATCGGTGACCGGCAGCAACCGCAACGCCGAGCGCTGCGCGCGCTTCTTCAGCGATCTTTGCAATTTCACGAACCGCCTGTTGGGCAACGGCAAGGGGATTGGTTGCCTCTGCAGTATCAACGGCGTTGTTGACAACACCTGCGATAACGCGCCCAAGCCGCGCAAGAATGCCTTCATTGTTCATGGAAGTCTCCTTGTTCCGTTGAAAGCCGGATTTTATCCCGGCGTGGATGGTCACTGTGTCGTCCTCAAATTTGAGGCGGGCTTCAGAAAAGTCGTTCCAGCCTTCCCGATAGCCCTGAACCGTGTAGGGAACGATGATCCGCCCGTTTATCGTGGCAATGCTTACGGTATCCGGCCCTTTGACAGAAAAGAGCTTGGCGTCGAGAGGAATGCTGTTGACGGGCCGCTGGGGACTTTGATGGCTGTGATCGCGCAGGGCAAGTGTCGCCATTCGCGACGGCAAGCCGGTTTGGGCCCGGATATTTTCATAGGCGGCAGAGTGCAGTGCGACCAGATTTGCGCCTTCGGTATGATCGAGAATTGTCATCGCGTCCTGATACGCGGACAATGTCTCCTTCAGTGAAGATTGGTCTTCTTCGTTCGCTCTGAGCACCAGAATGATGCGAGAAAGAAGCTTTGTAATCATGCAAAATATATAAAGCACTTCATTTGTGCTTTCAAGGTTGTGTTAGAAAAAACTTATACCTTAGCCTGTATGGTGCGAAGGTGGTCATTCGGTCGCACTCATTAACGTCGCGTTCCGTCGTCAAGCGAGAATTGGCGGCATGATCCCTTTGCTGGTTAGGTTCGAAGCCGTTTTCAGCCTCTTCAAAAGAAAATAGCGGGATTTCCCCCGTCGTCGCTCTTTGTCACATAACTGTTATGACGCGGGCATAGTGAGATCGCATCTTAATCAACCCTTGCGATCATATGACGTTCACTTCCGAGGCGGCTTCGGCTGCAGTTTCCACTGCTGGCCTCAGCTTTCAATATTCCCAGACGGCAATCCTTAAAGGCATTGACCTGTCATTGCCGCGCGGACGCACGCTTGCGCTGCTCGGGCCATCCGGCTGTGGCAAGACAACATTGCTGCGGCTGATTGCCGGCCTGCTGCAACCGACAGCCGGTACCGTTTCGATTGCTGGCACCGTGGTCGCTGATGCCGGGAAGTCGATTTTTGCACCGCCGGAAAAACGCAATCTCGGCATGGTGTTCCAGGATTATGCCCTGTGGCCGCACCTGACGGTTGGCGGCAATGTATCGTTTCCGCTGGAAATGCGCGGCATTGGCAAAGGCGAACGACAAAAGCGCACGCTTCGCGCGCTTGAGCGTGTTGGCCTTGCTGCTTTTGCGGACCGCCGTCCAAGCGATCTGTCCGGTGGCCAGCAGCAGCGTGTTGCCATTGCCCGCGCAATTGTCGCCGAACCACAACTGATATTGTTCGACGAGCCCCTTTCCAACCTTGACCGCGAATTGCGTGAAAACATGGTTGGCGAACTGGCGGAGCTGATTGCCTCGCTGCAACTGACGGCCGTTTACGTCACGCATGATCATGCTGAAGCGCTGACACTGGCCGACGAGGTTGCAGTGATGCGCAGCGGACATATTGAACAACTGGCCTCCCCAGATGCCTTGATTGGCAGCCCGGCAACACCTGAAGTTGCGGATTTTCTGCGGCTGGGTGGACTTGCTGATATCGAATGGAAAAATGGCAACTGGTTCCTGGCCGGTAGCAGCCATCAGATTGCGGATATGCCGCAACCATCCCGCAGCCGAGCGCGAATCCTGATCCCGACACGGGCCGTCTCGGTGGTCGAAAACAGCAACAATTTTCAGGGTGTGGTTCTCCGTTCTCAGTTCCGCGGTGATGGCCATCTGGCGGTTGTCGCACCGCATGGCCTGCCGGGCGTCGAGCTTCAACTTCTCAGTCAGGTCCGTTTCAGGCCGGGCGAAACAATTCCAATTTCTGTCGATGTCAGCCAGATCCACTGGTTCGATACCGATGATCAGATCACTCAAAAGGAGAGAGTTGTAACATGTTGAAATCCCTCAAGCACACGGCGTTCGGTGCACTGGCTGCCCTTCTTATGACAGGCACGGCCCATGCCGACATCACCGTTTATACGGCTGGTCCGCAGAACCTCATCGACAAGATGGCTGCTGGCTTTACCGCGCAGTCCGGTATCAAGGTCAACGTTTTTCAGGCAACGACCGGTAAGGTCATGGCGCGCATTGAAGCTGAGGCCGCAAACCCTGTTGTTGATGTCGTTATCTCCGCGTCCTGGGATACGGCAACCGATTTCGCAAAACGTGGCTGGCTGGTGTCCTACACAAGCCCGAACGCTGAAAAGGTTCCGGATTTCCTGAAGTCGGACACCGCTGTTGCACAGGGCGTTTCTGCTCTCGGTATCGCTTGGAACACCAAGAGCGGCACACCGAAGCCTGCCGAGTGGGCCGATCTGGCAAAGCCTGAGTTCAAGGACCTTGTGAACATTCCAGATCCTGCCCAGTCCGGATCGGCTTTCGAGCTAACCGGTGTTCTCGGCGCGCATGACGACTTCAAGGTGTTCAAGGACCTGCAGGCAAATGGCGCGATCATTGCCGGCGCCAACGCTGAAGCGCTCAACCCAGTTCTTCAGGGTGCAAAGGCTGCCGTTTTTGGCGCGGTTGACTACATCACCTATGGCAACAAGGCCAAGGGCGAAAGCATCGACGTTATCTTCCCAGCTTCCGGTACGGTTATTGCGCCGCGCCCGGCTATGATCCTCAACTGGTCCAAGAACCAGGACGAAGCCAAGAAATTCATCGACTACATGCTGTCGGACGAAGGTCAGAAGATGGTTGCTGCAACCTATCTGATGCCTGCTCGCGCCGACATTCCGGCTGACCGTCCGCTGATCAGCGACCTGAAGCTGCTCGATTACGATGCGTCGACCATCTACGGCAAGCGCGAAGAAACCCTGAAGAAAGTCTCCGATATCTTCGGAACGAACTGAGT
Organism: Agrobacterium sp.; assembly: GCF_032092815.1. Taxonomy (GTDB): domain Bacteria; phylum Pseudomonadota; class Alphaproteobacteria; order Rhizobiales; family Rhizobiaceae; genus Agrobacterium. Next base: position 15,869 of record NZ_DAMDBP010000009.1, read on the forward strand.
ATAAAAGAATGCGTGCAAAGGAAATTGGAGGCGCTGCGCCTGCTGCTTGGCTTGCCGCCTGTGGCCTCGTCATCGTTGTAGTCGTGCCCTTTGCCGCAATCGTTCTTCAGGCAATCTTTCCTCAACTCGGGCAGGGCTCCTTTGCGGAGCCCTTCTCTCGGCTTGCTGAAACGTTGGGGGACAGCAAACTTTTGGGCATGACCCGCAATACCCTTGTTCTGGGGCTGTGTGTGGTGCTGGCATCTGCCATTCTGGCGGTGCCGCTGGGCGTTGCCCGTGCACTGTACCGCATTCCATTCGCACGGGTGTGGGATATTCTGCTGCTCGTGCCTTTCATGATCCCTCCCTATATCGCCACACTCGGCTGGATTATGACCTTGCAGCCGCGTGGTTATTTGCAGCAGCTGCTCGGTTTTAACCTGTCGCAGTTTCTGTTCTCGCTGTTCGGCATGACCCTGGTCATGACCTTCAACACGTTCCCCGTCGTTTATTTTGCCGTGTCGCGCACGGTCGAGGCGGTCGGCGCCCGTTACGCTGATGTTGGACGGGTGTTTGGCGCAACGCCAAGGCGGGCATTCTGGCGCATTACGCTGCCTCTGTCTGCGCCCGGTCTGGCGGCCAGTTTGCTTCTTGTGTTCGCCGCCGCCATCGAGGAATATGGCACACCGGCCGCCTTGGGCAGCCGGGCCGGGTTTCCGGTTCTGGTAACGGGCATCGATACGCGGGTCAGTGACTGGCCGATTGATCTTCCCGGTGCCGCCATCCTGTCGCTGGTGCTGGTGACGCTGTCGCTGATGGCTTTCTTCGTTCAGCGCTGGATCCTGGCGCGCCGCTCCTATCAGACCGTAGTTGGAAAACCGCAAAATGGCGACAAGCGTGACTTGGGAGCGTTTAAAATTCCTGTCCTGGCAGCCTTCGGATGCGTGGCATTTCTGGCGACCGGTGTGCCGATGCTGGCCATTCTCGCCACATCACTGTCGCGGACGATTTCTGGCGGTCTTGCTATCGACAATGTCACACTGGCGAATTTTGCTGCCGTTTTCAGCAACAGCGCCGGTGCGCTGGGTGCCTTGGCAAACAGCCTGACGCTTGGCGTCGGGACTGCGATCATTACCGGCATCATTGGTGTTGTCTCGGCTTATACCGTTGTAAAGACCAGAATGCGCGGGCGTGTCCTGATCGATATCATGACGATCATTCCCAATGCTCTTCCGGGTATTGTGGTTGCTGTTGGTTTGATCATGGCCTGGAACATGCCCGGCCTGCCATTCACTCCCTATAACACCGCCTTGATCCTGCTTTTGGCCTATTGCTGCATTTTGTTGCCGCAGACGGCGCGTTATGCGACCGCGGCCTTTGTGCAGCTTGGCGATAATCTTGAAGCCGCAGCGCGCGTCTTCGGAGCAAGTGGACCGGTTGCCTTTCGCCGTATTCTGCTGCCGCTGGTGTTCCCCAGCGTTGCATCGGCGATGCTGCTGGTGTTCGCGCTTGCCTCGCGCGAACTGGTGGCTTCCGTGATTGTTGCACCCGTTGGAATGCAAACGATAGCCACTTTCATCTGGCGTCAGTTCGAGCAGGGCTCTGTTGGCATCGGCATGGCCATGGCCTTTGTGACCATCATCTTGACGACACTGCTGCCACTGCTGTTTCTTCAACTGCTGAAAAAAACCGGCTTCGTGGTCGATTGATTATGCCAGCGTAGGGCTGAATTGCTCAGCCCTGCTTTTGCCAATCGAATACCAATTCCTCGCGAAAGCCGAAACGGTTCAGATGGTCTGCAACGACTTTTTCAAGCTGTGGAAGTTTGTCTGCGCTAGCGGCCGTCACGGTTGTTGTTAGTGCCTCGTCCGTTGCTGCAAGGGAGACATGTTCACCTTCGCCAAAATCAATTTTCCCCTTCGACGGGTCAAAGGTGACGGTGAAACGATGGCCCCAATGTTTGCATAACTGCTGTAGGTAACGGCTGGCATTGAGCGTGGAAACAACTGCTGTGGAGCTTGTCATGACATGATCTTTCGCTTTTTGCATGTGGCGCTTGGAAGCGCAGCACTATTTTATAAGCGACAATTGTCGTCATTGCACGGTTCAGCATTGTCTGGTGCGTACACGAAAACGCGATCTGATCTGAATGCAGGGGAGTGACAGGAGGCCAATTGAGGCTTCTCCGCAACGGCTTTGAACCAAAACTCATCCCTCAATCAAATGTCGTAATTGAGACAGCAATTCGTCGTTTTCAGATCTGAAAATTTTTCGAGTTTGGAGGACATAGGCTGCCGTAATGGCTTATTTCGACAAGGGTCGCGAAGCCCCCTTCATGATTCCGGGATTGACCGCCGCACATATATTTTCCGTCGAAATTCTGGCCCAAAGCCAACCAGTCAGCTTCACTTTGAACTGCGCTCGCCAAGCGGGCCGAAAACAGCGCTTTGCCACGGCAAGTCGTTGATAAAAATATAGATCCCATTGGAATAAATCGGAATGTTCAGACAAATCATAGCGACCGCTTTGGCGCCGCTTCTCGGGCTGTTTATCTTGAGCGTCGGGAATGGCTTCCTGTCGTCCTATACCACCCTGCAGCTTGATGCTGCCGGTGCGTCCGCCACGATGATTGGCCTTATCTCATCTGCCTATTTTGTTGGTCTGACATTGGGGGCGATGTTCCATGACCGGCTGATCGTGCGGATCGGTCATATCAGGGCCTATAGCAGCTTTGCGTCGATCAGCGTTGTGTGTGTGCTGATGCAGGCCATGTTGTCTGATTGGGTCACATGGATGCTCAGCCGCCTGATTTATGGCTGGGCAACCGTTGGCGTGTTTCTGGTGATTGAAAGCTGGCTGCTGCTCACATCGGACAAGGCGGTCCGCGGCCGCCTTCTGGCCCTTTACATGATCTCCTATTACGGTGCCGGTGCCCTGGG
>NZ_DAMDBP010000009.1:18796-19565 GCF_032092815.1 Agrobacterium sp.
GTGCTTGGCACCATTGTTGGTCTTGGCGATCTCGTGCCTTTCATCGCGGCTGCCATGCTGGCGGCACTGTCGGTTCTGCCGATCGTCATCCTGCCGCGCACTATGCCGACGGTCGATCGCGTTGAGGCACTCAATCCGCTCCATCTCTACCGCGTCTCACCCAGTGGCGTCATCGGCTGTTTCGGGTCTGGTTTTGCGATTGCGGCCATCTACACGCTTCTTCCACTTTACCTGCAGCGTGCTGGCATGAATGTCGACGAGGTTGGACGTGTGATGGCAAGCGTCATTGTTGGCGCCATGCTGTTGCAATATCCGGTCGGGCGCTGGTCTGACCGGCAGGATAGACGAATCGTGCTGATTACGCTGGCCCTCGTCTGCCTGCTGTTGTGCGGCGCCATATTGGTTTTGCCCTATTCGGTTACAACATTGACGATATTGCTGTTTCTGCTGGGTGGCGGGGTTTTTGCGATTTACCCGGTGTCGATCAGTTTTGCCGCTGACCGTGCGTCGGCAAGCGCACTTGTGCCGATGATCCAGGGCATGTTGCTGATCAATTCGTTGGGGTCGGCAATGAGCCCAATCAGTGTTTCTGCTACCATGAACAGGATTGGCGCTTCAGGTTTCTTCTGGTCGCTTGCTGCCCTTAATCTTGCAATGATGTTGTTCTTTGTCTGGCGGCGCGGTGCGCAGCCGGAAGCAACACCATTGGCCCCGTTTGCTCCCTCGACGGCGATGTCGCCGGTCGGGGCGGAATTGCGCGTCACTGATG
>NZ_DAMDBP010000009.1:19575-48276 GCF_032092815.1 Agrobacterium sp.
AAATGGTGCAGGGTGCAATGGAGCATGAAATGGATTCAAGTCAGGGTGGGCCGGCTTCGTAAACGCGAAGTTGACCTTCTGATGTGGTGGGTGGCCGCTGGCGCGCATGCCGTATATTCACCGGATATTTCTGGAAAATGTACTTCGCATCGCAGGTGATGATGCGCCGTGTGCGCTGGCGGGAATGCTTGATTGGCCGGTGGGATCAGAAAGCCGATGGTTCTGATCCCTTCAACAGCGCGGCATCGATTTATAGGGAAAGAGTGTTTCACAGAACTCGCCTGAAGGCAGCAGAAGAAGAGTGCTGCCGGAGACGTTTGTCGTTCAGGGTAACCAATGGCCTTCAATCAGAATTGCGAATCTCTGGGCGATAGTCTTCGGCTTTTCTTCAAGAGTGGATCAAGCCCGATCCTGCCGCTGCCGTACACAACGAGTGCCAGTGCCATGGCTGCCCATGGCAGATGGAAATTGGCCCAGCCGTCAGGGATCGTCAGTTGGATCACAGCCGTCATCGTCAGCAGTCCGAGAGCGGCATAGCGGGTGAAAAGTCCAAGGACAAGGAGAACGGGAAGGACAAGTTCGGCAATCCCGGCTGCCGCGGCCATGGTTAACGGCATGGGATAGGCATACTGGCTACCGAAGATATGCAGCTTGAACTCCTCCTGGAACAGGTACTGTGCGCCTGACGATAGGGTCAAAAATCCATCCCACTTCGTAAGGCCAGACTTGAAAAAAGGGATTGCCAGCGCCAGTCGCAGCGCCAGAAGCGGCAGGGCGTGCGGAATGGAGGCAAGAAGGCTTTCCGCGCGCGCATGAAGCGAGATGAGGGCTGCACCCGGGCCGCGGGAGGACGCGAGGTCGATAGTCATGATTTGGCTCCTTCGGGGGGTATGAGGGCGCAGAACGCGCCGAGGCCGATCAAACCGACCAGCGCGGAACCGAAATCGAATTCGGGATCGGCGTTGAATGCGGTCTCAGCCGCCTCGCCAAGGCAGACGCCATCATGCAGCTGCGCTGCGAATGCGGCGTCTCGTGGCGGCAAGACATGGATCTGGACGTGCATTGCCGGTCGCACCACCAGCACCGTCTCCCCTTCCCAACTGGTGATCGGAGCAACCGTATCGCCCTGATGGGCGCTCCAGATGGAGCCTGCGGGAAAAGAAGATCGCATGAGCCGTGCTGAGGGGTGCGGAAGCAGTGCCAGCCCGCCAAGTCCGCCGGCCGGTATGGCTGCAAGCTCTGTTGCATCGAGCGGCATCCTGTCGGCGGCGTGATAGGCACGGGTCCAGGCAACTTCGATCCGTGCCACATCTGGGAGATAGGCGAGGGAGGCCGCAGGCGCGAAACTCGAAATGAATTCGGGAAAATCGTCGCCGTAATGCATGATCAGCGGCGAGACCGGCTTGTGGTCTGCGACATAAACCCGCGCCATGCCGGTGAAGAAATCGACCCCGACAAGCCGCTGCGTTACCGGGAAACGCAGCGCGAGCGCCGCCGTCAGCCCGACATGGACATTGTTGCGATAGACCGCAAAACGAGATGCATCTGCCGCGCCGCGGGCGGTGGTGACGCCTTGCGGCAAGGGCAGGCCCGGATGCAAAAGGGCGGCGGCAAAGGCGTCCTGGCTGTCGACGAAAGCCATGATCATGCCGCCTGGGTCGTCGCGCGGTGCCGGGCTGCGGCGTCCAGCATGCGATCGGTACGGACCGCTTCCGCGTGCAAGGTCGCGAAGTCGGGAACATCGTTGTCCCATTCGATCAGCGTCGGCAGGGGGCCGCTGCGTGCCAGCGTGTGCCGGTAAAGCTCCACCACGTCGTTGCTGACGGCGGTGCCGTGAGCGTCGATCAGCAGACGGTCGCCGGCATCATCCACGGTCTCGTCGTATCCAGCCAGGTGAATTTCCCCGACCAGTTCCACCGGGAAACGGTCGATATAATCGACTGGATCCAACCGGTGGTTAACCGCCGAAACCATGACATTGTTGACGTCGAGCAACAGCCCGCAGCCGGTGCGCGCGGCGATCTGCGCCAGAAAATCCACTTCCTCAATCGTGCTCTGCGCAAACACGACATAGGTGGACGGGTTTTCCAGCAGCAATTTGCGGCCAAGCCATTGCTGGGTTTCGTCGACGTGGTCGATCACTCGCGCCAGTGTTTCAGGCGTGTAGGGCAGCGGCAACAGGTCGTTCAGGAAGCCGGAGTCATGCGTGGACCAGGCGAGATGTTCCGAGAAGCTTTGCGGCCGGTAGCGGTCGACAAGGGTGCGAAGTCTCTTGAGGTGTTCCTTGTCGAGGTCGCGCGCCGCACCGATTGACAGGCCGACGCCGTGAAGGGACAGCGGATAGCGCTCGGTGATGGCTTCGAGATAGCGGTGTGGCGGACCGCCTGCACCCATGTAGTTTTCGGCATGGACTTCAAAGAAGCCGACATCGGGCTGGCCGACGAGAATAGCATCGTAGTGTTCCGGCTTGAGGCCGAGCCCGGCGCGGGCAGGCAGGACATGCGCTGATACGGTCATTGCGGTTCTCCCGATATCGACTGAAGAGACGGAGGCCCGGCGGTGCGGGCCTCCGGGCGTGCTCAGCCCTTCATTGGCTCCAGCATGCCCTTGTGGCCGTCGACATTCATCGATGTGCAGGTGCCAGCCGGGACAGCCTTCCAGGCATTGCCCTGGTAGTCCATGGTCGAAGTGCCGGCGCAGGTGGTGCCGGGGCCAGCTGCGCAATCGTTCTGGCCTTTGAGCGCGATGCCGTAGCACTTTTCGTTGCCGACCATCTTTTCCGGCGCCAGCGGGGCGGCGAAAGCGGTAGATGCAAGTGCCGAGGCGAGCGAGCCGGCGAGGGCAAGGGCGAGCGTGGAACGGTTCATAGTTGATCTCCTCTTTGAATATCGCAGACAGTTGTTTGGCTGCGTATCCGGGTTTTCGTTTCGCCTGTGCTGTTTGTTACCTTCTGCCTCAAACACGAATTTGTTACCTCGACTCGAGAGGTATTGGACAAATTTTTGGGCAATGCGTAACAAAGTGGGCACCGCGCGCGAATGGGGGATATGAGGTTGAGCGGCCAGGACGAAAAAGAGCTCGCGGCGTTGCTGCAAGCTGCAATTGCGGGCAATGAAAAGGCTTATGCCGCCTTTCTCACGCGTACCGCCGCGATCGTGCGTGGCTTTGCGCGACGCAAGATCGTGCACGGGGGCATTGAGCCGGAGGACATCGTGCAGGAAACGCTGTTGGCGATTCACACGAAGCGCCATACCTGGATAACTGACGAGCCCGTCTTGCCCTGGATTTACGCGATCACGCGCTACAAGTTGATCGATGCTTTCCGCAAGCGTGGCCGCCGCGTTGAAATCGAGATCGAGGAAATCGCCGAGACGGTAGCATTGGAGGTGGCGGAGACCGTAAGCGCCCGCGACATCGCTCGGGTGCTTGACGGATTGGCGCCAGGTCAGCGTTCAATCGTTACGGCGATTTCGATCGACGGCCACTCGATTGGTGAGACCGCAACGAAATTCGGCATGACAGAAACGGCCGTGCGTGTGGCGTTGCATCGAGGCTTGCGAGCAATCGCAAAGAGATTTGGACGGAACGAAAATGCGAACTGATCACCTCATCAATCTTCTGGCGCAAGACACGTCGACACGGTCCATGCCCCTCAGCCGTGTGTGGGGCATCGCTTTTGTGATCGCCACGTTTGCTGCCGCCATTGCGTTTTTTGTTCTCATCGGGCCCCGTCCGGATTTCCTGACGGCGGCACATACGGTCCGCTTCGTTTTCAAATTTGTGACGACGCTGGCGCTTGTCGTCCTCGCCCTTGTGCTTCTGCGGGCGCTCGCTCGCCCCGGCGCGGATATATCGCGCCCGGCATGGCTTATGCTTGTGGTGCCGGCGTTTCTAGCTGTTGCGGTCGCGGCTGAATTCGCTACCTTGCCTTTCACGCAGTGGCAATCGGCCTGGTGGGGCAGCAATATTGTTATCTGCCTCACGTTCATTCCCCTCATTGGCGTGGTGCCGCTTGCGGTGTTTCTCTTGGCTCTTCGTCATGGGGCACCGTCTCGACCAAGGCTGGCAGGCGGCGTTGCCGGCCTGCTTGCTGGAGGAATTGCCGCCACTTTCTACGCAGCGCACTGCACTGACGATTCTCCGCTTTTCGTGGCGACCTGGTATTCGGTGGCTATCTCCAGCCTCGTCCTGCTCGGCACACTATTTGGGCCCAAAATAGCCCGGTGGTAATAGGGCTTTGTAACGGAACGACCTGTCTCACATGCATGAGTTGTTTCGAGGGTTAGGACGAAAACGGGTTCTGGCGCAACGCAAGACCACCTGTGCCAGCTTAAGGCGACACCCCCGCAAGAGGAACTGAATCAGATCCTATCGGAGGGCGGCGGTCGCCGCCATCCGATAGGCCCGGCACAGGCCTTTACAGTGCAAGACCGGTCGCGCGATCGAAGACATAGACACGTTCACGGTTGATGTTGGCTGTAAACGGGGAGTTGGTACGAACCAGCTGTTCGCCATCGACGACGGCTGTCACGGGATGTCCGGCAAGATCGAAGATGACATGCGTCTGCGCGCCTGTCGGTTCGACAAGCAGCGTATTGCCTGACACGGTGACATCGCCCTCTCCTCCCATCGCAAAGTGCTCCGGGCGCATGCCGATCGTCACCGGCTGGCCGCGTTTCACGTTGCGATGGTGAGAGATTCCAATTGCCGTTCCGTTATCGAGACGGGCGGCTGGGGTTCCATCGTCACCATCAACGACACACTCGACGAGGTTCATCGCAGGTGAACCGATAAAGGCTGCCACGAACAGGTTGGCAGGCGTCTTGTAGAGTTCGAGTGGTGTTCCGTGCTGCTCGATGCGACCTTGGTTGAGAACGACGACACGGTCAGCGAGCGTCATGGCTTCGATCTGATCGTGGGTGACGTAAATCGATGTCGTCCCGACCTTTTGATGCAGTGTTTTGATCTCGCTTCGCATCTGGACGCGCAGCTTCGCATCCAGGTTGGATAAGGGCTCGTCAAAAAGAAAGACGGCCGGATTGCGCACGACCGCACGCCCCATGGCAACACGCTGCCTTTGCCCGCCGGACAGTTGGGATGGCTTGCGATCCAGAAGGTTGGCAAGGTCGAGCATGCGAGCAGCTTCTGCCACACGCTCCTCGATCACAGCCTTTGGCTGGCCTGCGATCTTCAGGTTGAAGCCCATGTTTTCGGCAACAGTCATGTGCGGGTAAAGGGCATAAGACTGGAATACCATCGCAATGTTACGCTCGCGTGGCGTCATTTCGTTGACGACGTTCCCACCGATCACGATGTCGCCGTCGGTAATTTCCTCAAGGCCTGCGATCATGCGCAAAAGCGTAGACTTGCCACATCCCGAGGGGCCAACGAGGGCGATGAACTCGCCATCGGCAATGTCGAGCGAAATGCCATGTATGACATCGAGGGAGCCGTAGGATTTGCGGATATTGTTGAGTTCTACAGATGCCATAGTCTGCTCCCTGTCATGACTTGACGGCGCCGGCCGTAAGGCCGGCAATGATGTGTTTCTGAGCCACGAAAAACACGATGATTGTTGGAAGAATTGTCATGGTGATGAAGGCAAGCACCAGCTGCCATTCGGTCCCGAATTCGCCGCGATAGACCATGATTCCGAGCGGCCATGGATATTTGGATTCCGAATTGAGCATGATCAGCGGCAGAATGTAGCTGTTCCAACTCCCGACAAAAGAAACGATGCCGACGGTTGCAATGATCGGACGAGAAAGTGGCATGGAGATATGCCAGAAGAACTTCAGATAGCCACATCCATCGACAAAGGCAGCATGAAAGAGCTCGTCTGGCAGGTTTCGGAAATAGTTTCGAAACAACAGAATGCTCATGCCCAGGCCAAAGGCCACCTGTGGCAGGACGACGCCCCAATAGGTATCCAACAGGCCCAGATCGCGAATGCGAATGAAGAGTGGCAAGATGGCGGTTGCGGCTGGAAACATAAGGCCGAGCAGAAAATAGTTGAGCAGGAAGCTCGAACCGAAGAATTTCACATGAGCGAAGGTGAAGGCTGCCATGGCCGAGACGACAAGTGTCAGAAACACCGTCAGAACTGCAATGACCAGCGAGTTGAAAATCTGCAACCAGTAACGTTTTCCGAGCAGAATGTCGCCGTAGTTTGACCACTGCCATTCAGCGGGCAGGCCAAACGGATTTACGCGCAGGTCACCCAGTGTCTTGAAGCCTCCGAGGGCAGTTGTCAGGAGGGGGATCAACACGATTGCAGCAATCAGGGCGAGCGACACGTAAAGATAAATACGCGTCTGCAGGCTTACGCGGACGGATGTGGACATATCAGTCATGACGCATAAATATCCTTTTGTAGCCGAAGGCGAGCGTGACACAGATGATGAAAAGGACAACGCCGACCGCGCTTCCAAGTCCAACCTGCATGCGCATGACGCCATAGGTGTAAAGGAAGGTCACCATGGTCTGCGTGGAGTTCGAAGGTCCGCCGCCCGTCAATGGCATGATCATGTCGAAGAGTTGTAGAGAGCCGATCACCGCAAAGAAGATCGAAAGACGAACGGTAGAGCCGAGCATCGGCAACGTGATATAGCGAAATTTCTGCCAGCCAGTTGCGCCGTCGATCTCCGCGGCCTCAAGGACATTTTTGTCAACGGATTGCAGACCTGCAATGAAGAGCATCATGTGGAAGCCGAAATACTTCCAGACAATCACGGCAAGCACCGCATAGATAGCGACATCCTTGTCGGCGAGGACATATGGATTGGCAAAACCGAAAAAGTTGGAAATCGCTGCAAACAATCCGTAGTCACCGTCATAAACGAAACGCCAGATCAGACCGGCTGCAACATCCGCCAAAACATAGGGAAGAAAAAACACCAGACGAAACGCGACAACGCCAGGGATCCGGTGTGCGAGCATTGTCGCAAGCCAGATTGCAAGCGGGATTTGAATTAAGACCGAAATGACAATGATCAAGGCGTTGTTGATGAGAGCCTGCGAGAAGGCGGCATTCCCAAACAGCACCTGGAAGTTTTTAAGACCAATAAACTCGTTTGGCGTGCCGTAGCCGTTCCAGCGATAGAGACTATACCAGGCAGCCTCTCCCATCGGCAAAATCACAAAAAGCGTGAAGAGGAGCAGTGCCGGGGGAAGGAAGACCAAGAGGGTCAGGGCCCGGTCATGTGCGGCAGAGCTATGCTTGCGCTTTGCCTTTATGGCCGGTTTGGCAAGCGCCGGTGCAGCGTTGATGGAAATATTTGTCATGATATCCGCTTTCGTATTCACACGAGGGCGACAAACGCCGCACAATCATGCGGCGTTTTCATCGTTCCGGCGGGATCAGCGAAGCTCGAAAGCATCCTGAATCTGCTGAGCACCCTCTTCAGACGTCATCTGACCCGAAACAATTTCGACGGATACGTCGTTAACGACACGGCCAACGGCCGCACCGAGCGTCTGGTCGAAAAAGTTCTGGTGCCAGGTGGATGCGGCCAGCTGCTTTGCGGAATCGGCCATAAGCGGATTTGTCACAGCCTCGCTTGCGCCTACCGCGACTGGTAAGATCATGCCAGCGGCCGCCAGTTTCTTTTCGTTGTCGGCATTGGTAAGGAAGGTTGCAAAGTCGATTGCTTCCTGCGAAGCGTTCGTTGTCAGCGCCCAGCCGTTCAGACCGCCCAATGTATCACTGGCCTTGCCTGCTCCGCCTTCAACGGCTGGAAACGCAAAACGACCAAGATTGTCAGACGAAAGCCCTTTTCCGTCACCGGCATTTTTTCGCTGGTTTGCTTCGGTATTGTCAAAACCGAGGATCATTGCCGCCTTGCCATCACCAAAAACGCCAAGCGCCTGTGGCCAGGTGGCGCCAAGGTAACCCGGCTGGAATGGCTCCAGCTTGCCAAATTCGGCAAGCTGCTCGCCAGCCTTGATGATTGCAGGATCCATAAAGCCTTCGCCTTCGCCCTTGCGAGCTGCATCGAAGACGGCTTGTCCGCCGTTGCGCATCACGAGATAACTCCAGTAGAAATGGATCGGCCATTTCTCGCCACCGCCACCGGCGATTGGAACAATGCCAGCTTCCTTGATCTTTTTGACAGCAGCGCCAAGATCATCCCAGCTCTTGATATCATCTGCTTTCACACCAGCCTTCGCAAAGAGCTCCTTGTTGTAGAAGAAGCTGACAAGACTGACGCGGTAGGGGACAGCCCAAACCTTGCCATCAAACGACAAACCCTCAACGGCAGCCGGATTATAAGCATTGCGGATTTTGCCACCGTCGGCGTCAAAGACCTCTGTCAGATCTTTGAGGGCACCGGTGTTGGACTGCTCCTCGAGAACACCACCGCCCCAGCTGTAAAAGAAGTCAGGCACGTCATTTGACTGCAGAAGTGTTGGCAGTTTTGCCTTGAAGGCCTCGTTTTCGAGAAACTGCAGCTGAACGTCAACATCTGGATGTTTGCTCTCGTAATCCTTGGCAATCTCCTCCCAGACGGCCACAGATTTGGGATCCAGTTCGACATGCATCCATTTGACGACGGTGGCAGCAGATGCGCTTGCCGCGCCGAGCATGAGAGTGATGGCTGTGGTCGTGGCAAGCGAAATCAACTTGCCGCCCAGGCTTGCGCCCGCGTGCATATACGTCATGATAGTGATCCTCCCGGGGAGTTCCTCACATTTAATCCCCAATCCGAATTAATTCATATAAGGATGCGCTGATTGTCAAGGCGCATCGCTGAGTTTTTAACCTTTTAGCTTGACATCACCCAGGTCTCTGACGCTATTTAATCCGCATTCCGACATTAATATGTGGTCGGATGATACCCGCCAATGCTCGCTGCGACTGGACGATATGAAGACTGCCGACCCCGAACTGATGCGCGCAATCAATCGCTTGAACGTCCTCGATACGGTTCGTCGCCACGGACCAATCTCGCGTGTGGAAATCAGCGAACGAACACAACTTTCCACGACAACTGTTTCGGCAATTACGGCGTCGCTGCTGGATGACGGCCTCATCTTGTCGAGACATTTGGGGGATATTCGAACGGAAGGTGCGCGTGGTCGCCCGCGCGTTATGCTCGAACTCAATCCTGACGCAGCGCGTGTGGTCGGCGCAAAAATCGCAGCCAGCCGCATGGTGTTTGTTGTAACTGACTTTTGCGGAAACGTGCTTTCGACACTTGCTCTTCCCATCCGCATCGATCGCCAACCGATCGGGGTCATTGCCGATCTCATCGAGGACGGAGTTCGTCGTTGTGTTGTCGATGCCGGACTTTCCCTTGAAGACGTTGACAGGGTCTGCCTTGGTCTGCCGGGCGTTATCGAACACAGAACCGGCAAAATCCGCTTCAGTCCAGTGCTGCGAGAGGTCAATATCGATTTCGCGGGCGAGATGACGGCGCGCTTCGGCACGCCCACCACGATCGAAAGTGATGCGCATGCCGTAACCCTCGGCCATCACTGGTTCGGCAAGGCTCGTGATCTTGAAGACATGGTTCTGATCTCTCTCGAACAGACGCTTGGACTTGGCGTTTTACATAGGAACGACCTTTTTCGCGGCGCGGGCGGCCTGAGCCATAACCTCGGCGATCTGGTGCTTTTCGCCTCTCCCGAGGGGACGGTGCGGCTTGCAAGTCAGGCGGGCGAAAATGCAATTCTGGAAGCGCGAACGGCAGACGGGCGTTTTGCTGAGGCCATTCGCCTCGGCAGGGGCATGCAACATGCTCAGTCTCTTGTCCTTGCGCAAGATGGTGAACTCATTGCCGCAGCCAAACGAGCGGGGACGGCAATTGGTCTGACCTTGGCCAATATTGTCACCCTGTTTGCGCCGCCGCGTGTCATATTGGTCGGTTCGAGTCTGGAACTCGGCGCACCATTCATCGACAGTATCAGGGCCGCCTACGAGACCTCTGTGCCGCCTTCGTTGCAAGGCGTTGCGGAACTGGTTTTCGACACGTCGAGCGACGAACTTTGGGCGCAAGGGGCAGCAGCTGTCGCGCTTTACGAACTTTATGAATCACCTTGGAACACAACAGGTCCTGCTTTCTGAGGAGGGAGCGGACGTAAAGCATCATGGGAGAGAAGACTATGGAAAAGGTCGGTATTGGCATCATTGGATGCGGCAATATCTCAGGGGCCTACCTAAAGGCGATGGCATCGTTTCCAATCCTCGATATCAAAGGTGTCGCGGACATGCAGTCAGACTTGGCCCGAGCAAAGGCTGAGGAGTTCAATCTCGCCGCGCGCAGCGTCGAGGAGTTGCTGGCTGATCCGGAGATCGAGATCATCGTCAACCTGACAATTCCAAAGGCGCATGTGGAGGTCGGTCTGCGGGCGCTTGACGCAGGCAAGCACACCTATTCTGAAAAACCGCTCGGCATTAATTTTACAGAAGGCAAAAAGCTTGCGGAAGCCGCCAAGTCCAAAGGGCTTCGCATTGGAGCAGCCCCAGACACATTTTTGGGTGGTGGCCACCAGACTGCGCGTATCTTGATCGATCAGGGCGTACTCGGCGCACCGGTGGGCGGAACGGCAACATTCATGTGCCCTGGGCATGAACGCTGGCACCCCAATCCGGCCTTCTATTATGAAGTCGGTGGCGGTCCGATGCTAGACATGGGTCCATATTACATCACCGATCTCGTCAATCTGTTTGGACCGGTCGCGAAAGTGGCGGGCTTTGCTTTTTCACCGCGGACAGAACGACTGATCACGAGCGAACCGCGCAACGGCGAGAAGATCCCAGTCCATGTTGCAACGCATGTGGCTGGAGCACTTGCTTTCCAAAATGGAGCCGTCGTTCAGGTCGGCATGAGTTTCGATGTTGCCGGGCATAAGCATGTGCCGCTTGAGCTCTACGGGACGGAGGGTACACTGATTGTTCCCGACCCCAATCACTTCGGCGGAGAAGTCCAGCTTCTCAAAAAAGGTGGTGAGTTCCAGGTTCAGGAACTGTCGTCTCCCTATGCCGACGGCAATTATCGCTCAATTGGCGTAGCAGATATGGCCCACGCCATCCGCTCCAACCGGCAGCACCGTGCCAACGGTGACCTTGCCCTCCACGTGCTCGAGGTGATGGAGGCGTTTCAAACTGCATCCGACACCGGAACAACAATTTCAATTCGCACTGCCGTGGATCGACCGGCTCCGCTTGCGGATTCGCTTGTTGATGGCCGCATCGGCCGATAATTCTGAGGAGAGATAGAATGCGTGAAGCACTTATTGTTTGGGGCGGATGGAGCGGTCACGAGCCTCAGGAATGCTCAATTATCGTCAAGGATATTCTCGAAGAGGAAGGTTTCAAGGTCTATGTCGAACACAGCACGGAGGCTTTTGCAGATCCGTCCGTTCATGACCTGAGCTTGGTCGTGCCAATCGTAACGATGTCCAAGATCGAAAAAGAGGAAATCAAGAACCTTGCCGCTGCAGTCGAGAACGGTGTTGGCATCGCCGGCTATCATGGAGGCGCTGGTGACAGCTTTCGCGAATGCGTCGAGTATCAGTTCATGATCGGTGGACAGTGGGTTGCCCATCCCGGCAACATTATCGACTACACCGTCAACATCACGAAACCGCAAGATCCGATCATGGCGGGAATTTCGGATTTCCCCTACACGTCGGAACAATATTACATGCATGTCGATCCATCCAACGAGGTCCTTGCAACGACCACGTTTACTGGAGACCACGCCTGGTGGATTGATGGCGTTGTCATGCCTGTCGCGTGGAAGCGCAACTACGGCAAGGGGCGCGTCTTCTATTCAGCGCTTGGCCATCAGGCAAAGGAGTTCGCGGTACCGCAGATGCGCGAGATGTTCCGTCGTGGCGCCAACTGGGCCGCTCGTCAGGAAGCATAATCCTTTGAAACGAAATGCCAAGGCGGCTTGGCAGAATGGCGCGATATCCTCCCGGCCCCGTCATGCACGGTTGCCTTTAGCGTTAAATACGCAATGCCGAGCATTGCCAATACCTTCGACCACACCACAAAAATTTGCTAAGGTCGCTGCTTTGGTGGAGGATATCATGGGTATGCTTGACCGTTTGTTTTCGTCGCCTGACGCATTCATCAGTGATGGCGGCATGGAGACCGATCTGATCTTCCACGAAGGCGCCGAATTGCCGCTGTTTGTCTCCTTCGTTCTTCTCGACAACCCGCAGGGGCGTGAGATGCTGCGGCGCTATGCGCGCTCGTACTGCGATATGGCCCAGGCTGCGAAGCGTGGTTTTATGCTGGGCACGCCGACGTGGCGCGCCAACTGTGGCTGGGGAGCGAAGCTCGGACTTGACGATGCTGCAATCCGCGACGTGAATCGCCGCGCCATCGCCTTTGCCCGAGATTTGCGCGACAACCATCCCTGGCGCAATCATATACTGATTGAGGGAGTGCTTGGGCCGGCAGGCGACGGTTACGCACCCGAGGAGCTTTTGACCCCGGCCGACGCAACTCGCCTGCATAGCGCCCAGCTGGAAGCCTTTGCCGAGGAAGAGGTGGACATTGCCTCCGCTTTCACAATTACCCACCCAGGCGAAGCCATCGGCATAATCGGCCGGGCACGTGAACTTGGCCTGCCTGTTACTGTCTCGTTCACAGTCGAGACCGATGGCCGGCTGCCAAACGGGCAGGACCTCGATACCGCGCTAGGCTCGGTGGAGGCTGCAACTGGCGGCTACGCACGTTATTACGGCATCAACTGTGCCCATCCCGACCATTTTTTCGATAAGCTGCCATCGCACTGGCTCGACCGGATTGGCATGATCCGGCCAAACGCCTCGCGTCGGAGTCATGCCGAACTGGATGAGGCCACTCAACTCGACGACGGCGACCCACAGGAGTTCGGCGTACTTTCTGCACAAATTGCCAGGCGGCTACCGCATCTACGCGTCGTCGGCGGATGCTGCGGCTCGGACATACGGCATATAGAGGCTTTGATCGCAGCAGGCGCCTGAGCGCGAAAGATGCAGGCGTTTGCGGCTGAGTGATATCAGGGCTTGAGCATCACTCCAGGCAACAGGGTCAAAGGTTCTGCCCCATCACGGCAGAGGCTACGGTGCGCTCTGCACCAGAAGTGTCCATCAATCCGACTTCGGGCGTGAAGTCCTGGAATTGGACAGTGCTCGACCGTTCGGCGGTTGTCGCGTGCCTGCCGGGATGTGGTTTGAGAGGGGCTTTCGATGGGGATGCGTTGCCGTCTTGGCTGAAAGCCGTTTGCACACCGCAGGACGCGCGCATCACGCCAGAAAACGGCACCTTCTGCTCGTATCGCACAGCGGCAAGTTAGGGCAGGTCGAGATGGGGGGAATCCTGTCAGTTGCACGCAACGCAGACGCTGAATGTCCAGGCAGTTTTATATTTAGTAATAACTAAGCATTTTGGGAAATTTTTGATCTTTTTAGATCATTAAATTTCGTTGTTTCGAATGGTATTTCAAGATTTTTCGCAATGTTTTCCGCAAAATATCTAAAAAAAATTCCTTTCTCGCTGTTGACAGTTAGTTTGCAATAACAAACAATATACGCATGCCTTTAGCAGAAAAACATATCGTTGACGGTCAACCCGACCGGAATTCGACCATTAAAATTCGCCGCCCCGTCGCAGAAGATGGCGTCGCTGTATGGACGTTGATCCAGTCCACATCCGCACTCGACGACAACTCGCTTTACTGCAACCTCCTGCAATGCACGCACTTTGCGTCTACGTCCGCAATCGCCATGCGAGACGACCAGGTCGTTGGTTGGGTATCGGGGTATATTCCTCCGGAAAATGCAGACACGCTGTTCATCTGGCAAATCGGTATTGCCGATGAGGCACGCGGCTCCGGATTGGCCAAACGATTGATCCTCAACGTGCTGGCCAGACCGAGTTCCCGCCATGTCCGCTTTGTTGCGTGCACGATAACACAAGATAATTCGCCTTCCTGGGCGCTGTTCAGTTCACTGGCGCGGTGCCTCTCAGCCTCAATGAGCCAGCAGGACCATTTTTGCAGGGATGACCACTTCGGTGGCACTCATGAAAGCGAAAGGGCCGTCACGATCGGTCCCTTCCCGGCAGGCAAGGCAGCACAAGCGCTTGTCTATCCCCATCAAACGAAGTGATAACCCCAAAACAACTTGGAGACGGGCCCATGACCACGTCCAACACCACACCTTTGAGCCTTTTCGACCGTGTCGAAAGCAAGGTCAGATCCTATTCGCGCAGCTTTCCCAAAATGTTTGATCGCGCCAAGGGAGCCACACTTTTCGACACAACGGGCAGACCGTTTACAGACTTCCTCTCCGGCTGCTCCAGCCTCAATTACGGGCATAATGACCCCGACCTCAAAGCCGCTCTGATCGACTATGTCAGCAAAGACGGGATCGCCCACGGCCTTGATATGTTTACGGATGCCAAGCGGAAATTTCTGACCTGCTTCGAAAGGCACATCTTGCGCCCGCGCGGGCTTGATTATCAGGTTCAGTTTACCGGACCTACTGGCGCCAATGCGGTGGAAGCAGCCATCAAACTGGCACGCAAAGTCACCGGGCGTAACAACGTCATCGCATTTACCAATGGCTTTCACGGCGTGACACTTGGTGCCCTCGCGGCAACCGGAAACAGCAAACATCGTGCGGGAGCAGCAACGCCTCTCACCGGCGTCACCCGTGCCGCCTATGATGGCTACCACGGAACCGGTACCGACACGGCAGAACTGCTTGAACGTCAGCTTTCTGATCCTTCGAGCGGCATTGATGCACCGGCAGCCATCATCGTTGAAACCGTTCAGGGGGAAGGCGGCCTTAATGCAGCCTCTCGCGACTGGCTGCTGAGCATCGAGGCCATAGCGCGGCGTCACGGTGCACTTTTCATCGTGGACGATATTCAGGCTGGGTGCGGCCGCACCAGCGGCTTCTTCTCATTTGAGGGGATGGGGCTTTCACCTGATATCATCACGATGGCAAAGTCTCTGTCAGGCATGGGCCTGCCGCTCGCCGTAACGCTGATCAAGCCAGAATACGACATCTGGAAACCGGCCGAGCACAATGGCACGTTCCGTGGCAACAACCACGCGTTCATTACCGCCGCCGCGGCCATTGAAAAGTTCTGGGCGGATGAACAGTTCGCCTCCGAGGTGTCGCGCAAGGCCGATTATCTGAATGAGCGACTGGTCGCCATCGCTTTCAGGCACGACCTGCGCGTCAAGGGACGAGGCATGATGCTTGGCGTGGAAACACCGGACGGCGAAACCGCCGCGATGATCTGCCGCCGGTGTTTTGAGAGAGGCCTCATCATTGAAACGTCAGGCAGCTTTGATGAAGTCGTCAAGGTACTGGCGCCGCTCACCATTTCACTCGATCAACTTTCTGCCGGGCTCGACACCCTGGAAGCGGCATTTGCTTCTGTGATGGGCGCCCACCTGGCAGTCGCAGAATAGGAGATTATCATGATTATCAGACATCTTGAAAACGCCCGCGAAACGGATCGGCTTGTCAACGCAGACGGCTGGGACAGCACACGGTTGCTGCTGGCTGCAGACAATATGGGCTTCAGCTTCCACATCACCCGCATCCACGAAAACACCAGTCACGTGTTCCATTACAAGCACCATTTCGAAAGCGTCTATTGCATTTCTGGCGAAGGACAGATCGAGGACCTGGAGACGGGCAAGATCCACCAGATCAAACCGGGCACGATGTATGCGCTGAACGAGAATGACCGCCACAGGCTTTCCGCACGCAGCGAAATGGTTATGGCGTGCTGCTTCAATCCGCCGGTTACTGGCCAGGAAGTGCACCGTGAAGATGGCTCTTATGCTCCGTTACCTGAGCGTATCGCCAGCTGATTACAAAAACGCGAACTCCAACGAAAGGCGAATTCATGACCATGACCGCCCTGAAAACCGAAAACACAGATCTCTACCCGACACGTCTGCCAAAAGAAGAATGGCTCGATCGGCACGATCCTGCCGTGTGGGGCAAGTGGACACCTCAAGCACCACTGACGGAAGAGGAAAATGCAAGTTTCGAGAAAAATGGCTACCTCGTACTAAAAGATCTCTTTTCAAGCGACGAGATCAAGGCGCTACAGCAGGAATCGAGCCGGATGCGCAGCGGCAATGCCGCCATTGCACCGGAAAACGTCATCACCGAGCCAGGATCTGATGACGTTCGGACCGTCTTCCGACTTGATCAGCAGAGCCTGCTGTTTGATCGCCTCGCGCGCGACGAGCGTATTGCCGGGCGCGTCCGTTACCTGCTGGACGATGAGCTTTACCTCCATCAGTCCCGCCTGAACTACAAACCCGGTTTCAACGGCAAAGAGTTCTACTGGCACTCTGACTTTGAAACCTGGCACGCTGAGGACGGAATGCCACGCATGCGCGCGATTTCTGCCTCCGTTCTCCTGACCGACAACGACGCCCTTAACGGTCCGTTGATGTTGATTCCCGGATCTCATCGAACCTTCGTTGCCTGTGCTGGCGAGACGCCTGACAACAACCACCAGTCATCGCTCAAAAAACAGGAAATTGGCGTTCCGTCACCTGAAAGTCTCGCGCGCATGGCGGACCAGTTTGGCGTTGATTTCGCAGCAGGCAAAGCAGGCACAGTCATTCTTTTTGACTGCAATACGCTTCATGGATCCAATGGCAACATTACGCCGTTTCCGCGCTCCAACGCGTTTTTTGTTTACAATGCCTGGTCGAACCGGGTGGTAGCACCCTTTGCCGCTAGGGCACCAAGACCCGCATTCCTCAGTGATCGCGACGCAACGCGGTCGATCACGATTGAAACCGGAAATTTTGCGTAACCGGTCCAATCTGCGATCAGACGAAATCTATCAGTTCCCCTGCATAGGGGGAACAACGGGAGACAAGATGACTGAAAACAATGCCGCGAAATCCCACACCGTGGAAAAGATCGGCGGCACTTCGATGTCCCGTACCGCAGAGCTGTTCGAGACACTTCTTGTCGGCAACCGTACACAGGCAGAGCTTTATAACCGCATATTTGTGGTCTCAGCCTATGGCGGTATTACCGACGCACTTCTCGAGCACAAGAAATCCGGAGAGCCGGGCGTCTACGCGCTTTTTGCAAGTTCACAGGGCGGATGGGCCTGGGGTGACGCGCTGACAGCTGTTGCCGACCGGATGCAAGAGATCAATGAAACGACCTTCAACGACGAAGGCACGCGCCAGATCGCCAACAGATTTGTGAGAGAAAGGATCGAGGGTGTTCGCTCCTGCCTCATCGATCTGTCGAGACTGTGTTCCTTCGGTCATTTCCAGCTGGAACATCATTTGCTTTCCGTAAGGGAGATGCTGTCTTCCCTGGGTGAAGCCCAATCAGCCTTCAACACGACACTTCTTCTCAACCAAAGAGGTGTACGCGCCCGCATGATAGATCTGACCGGTTGGCGCGAAGAAAGACGCGACACGCTCGATCGGGTCATTGAGGCGGCGCTCGCAGACATTGACCTGTCGAGCGAACTTCCAATCGTCACGGGGTATGCACAGTGCAGCGAAATGCTCATGGGCACCTATGATCGCGGTTATAGCGAAGTCACGCTGTCGCGCATCGCCGTGGTCACAGCCGCCAAAGAAGCGATCATCCACAAGGAATTCCACCTATCCTCCGCAGACCCCAAAATTGTCGGGACCGATGCCGTTCGTATCATTGGCGAAACCAACTACGATGTTGCCGATCAGCTTTCGAATATGGGGATGGAAGCAATTCATCCACGCGCAGCCAAAAGCTTGCGACAGGCCGGCATTCCATTGAGGGTCAGAAATGCCTTCGACCCACATCATGAGGGAACGGTTATCCGCTCGGATATTCCCGCCGACACGCCGCAGGTCGAGATCATCACCGGCCTGGAAAACGTGTTTGCTTTCGAATTCTACGATCAGGACATGGTTGGCGTTAAAGGGTATGATGCGAAAATTCTGGAAGCGCTCAACCGCCACAAGGTCTGGATCATCTCCAAAACATCAAATGCCAACACGATCACCCACTTCCTCAAAGGATCGATGACGTCGATAAAACGCGTGGAAACGGATCTCTCGCAAGACTTTCCAACCGCCCACATTACCTTGCGCAAAGTCGCCCTTGTGTCGGCCATCGGGCGCAATATCGGCGATACCAAGGTGCTGGCAAATGCCATTGAGGCGCTGTCATCGCGTGGTATCAGGCTGCTGGGCGTGCACGACCTCCTGAGAAAGGTCGATCTGCAGGTGATCGTCGATCCAGCCGATTTTGAGGCCAGCATTGCTGCACTTCATAGCGGCCTCATTGAAAAAGCGGCTTTGGATAAACGTCCGTCATTGCATGCGGCGGCCTGATCTCCGCGCCACTGACTGCAAATTGTAGCCCTGGCGCGCGGAGTTGACGCGCGTCATGCGCGTTTGCGTTGCTGTCCGTGCAGCAGAATATGATGATCCGCAGGGCAACACCTTGCCGGCAAAAGCGTCATTGCCCTGCGGCAGGCCATGCCGGATGGAGCGCCCGCAACCGCTTTCGCAACCACGCCTGCGGGCATCCGATGTTGGGCGCTCGGCCCGCCTTAAGATCAGAACTCGATAACGGAGCGGATCGACTTGCCTTCGTGCATCAGGTCGAAAGCCGTGTTGATTTCCTCAAGCGGCATCTTGTGGGTGATCAGGTCATCGATGTTGATCTTGCCGTCCATGTACCAGTCAACGAGCTTCGGTACGTCGGTGCGGCCGCGCGCACCACCGAAGGCCGACCCCTTCCACACGCGACCCGTGACCAACTGGAACGGACGTGTGGAGATTTCCTTGCCAGCTTCGGCAACCCCGATGATGATGGATTCACCCCAACCGCGATGCGCGGCTTCCAGCGCCTGGCGCATGACGTTGACATTTCCGGTGGCATCAAACGTGTAGTCAGCGCCCCCGTCGGTCAGGTCCTGGATCGCCTGCACGACCTTGTCGCTACCGATTTCGACCGGGTTGATGAAGTCGGTCATGCCGAATTTCCGGGCCATGGGAACCTTGGCAGGGTTGAGATCAACGCCAATAATCTTGTCGGCGCCGACCATGCGGGCCCCCTGGATCACGTTGAGGCCGATACCACCAAGGCCAAATACGACGACCGTCGAACCGGGACGAACCTTGGCAGTGTAGATAACAGCGCCAATGCCGGTGGTAACGCCACAGCCAATGTAGCAGATTTTGTCGAAGGGCGCGTCTTCACGAATTTTCGCAAGCGCGATTTCCGGCAAGACGGTGAAGTTTGAGAAGGTTGAACACCCCATATAGTGGAAGATTTCGCCACCGTCGCAGGAGAAGCGCGACGTGTTGTCTGGCATCAGGCCCTGACCTTGGGTCGAGCGGATCGACGTGCACAGGTTCGAGCGTTGTGAAAGGCAGGTTTTGCACTGCCGGCATTCCGGCGTGTACAGCGGAATGACGTGGTCGCCGACCTTGAGCGAGGTCACACCCGCGCCGACTTCCCGCACGATGCCGGCGCCTTCATGGCCGAGGATGGCAGGGAACTTGCCCTCGGAATCGAGACCGGAAAGCGTGTAGGCATCGGTATGGCAAACACCCGTCGCCATTACCTCAACCAGCACTTCTCCGGCCCTTGGACCGCCGATTTCGATGGTCTCGATCGTCAGGGGCTTGTTGGCCTCCCAGGCTACGGCTGCTCTGCTTTTCATCTTGCTATCCTCGTTCGGCTGCTGCCTATTTGAGGTAGGCTCGCAGGATTTTCATAATGTCGTCCATCTGGTCATCCGAGACTGATGGTGCTGGTGCGTGTTCGGAAGAGCCCATCGTTTCGCGCAGGTGGATCTCCAGGACCTCAGCCATCAGTCCACCGGCAGCGCCCCGCATTGCGGCGATCTGCTGGAGAAGAAGCCGGCACTCAGTCCCTGCCTCCACGGCACGTTCCAGTGCTTCGACTTGGCCCTTGATCCGTCGAAGGCGCGTGGTTGCCTTCTTTTTGTCTTCCATTGAGTACGGCATGCGCTCTCCTTGAACTGAATTCACATACTAGGGGGAGTACGTCAATATACTCCATGCAGTATGTTTGTGTTGATGCACCATACATCGGTTTTCGCATGAAAGCAGGCATAATGGGTTAAACTGCCATAAGAACAGGCACGACGGTGCGGTAATTTGCGACCACTCGGCCGCTGAGCGGACTTCATGACCGCTGGTACGGGCCTTTGGCAGGCGGTCACGGTCTGCGCTAAAAAAATGTCGAAACCTCTGCTTTTGCCTCGGTGGCATCCAGCCCCAGCCTCAAGGAAGGGCAGGACTCAGCTCAAAATTTCGGGTCGCTCATCAAAACTCCGCCGGCAGCGATAACGTCACTGGGCGTATCGACGTCAATCCGTGCTGCCTCGCCAATCTCAACCTCAATGACCACCAGTTCTGAGGTCTCAATCAGATGACGGGCGCCGATATCTCCTTCCAGTCGAGACACGGCCTCATACATTGACCTCGGTAGAATGACGGGATTTCCGCGCTCGCCTTGCGAAACAGCACGGAGGATTGATGTCCCCTGGCTGTTTTGAAAAGCCAAGATCAATTGATTGAGATCGGGTGTGGTTACCCCTGGCATGTCTGCGAGCATAACGAGTATGCCATCTGCCCCCTCTGGCTCGACCGCTGCAAATCCTGCCGTCAGTGAACTCGCCATGCCGGATGCGTAATCTGGATTTGTTACGATGTTCAACGAAAGATCGGACAACACTTTACGCATATCATCCAGCCTGTGACCAAGAACCACGGTCACGGATGTTGCTTTGCTGGCTATGGCCGTCAATGCCAGGCGACGGACAAGCGGCACCCCATCGAAAGTCGCCAGTAATTTATAGCCGCCCTCTGGCCCCATGCGCGTTGCCATGCCAGCAGCCAGAACTACGATCGCCACCTTCGGCTCCACTGACTTGTCCTCCAGCATATCAGGTAAGATCGGTCGTGCTGTGGCCTGTATCCGCAGACCACAGCTACCCATGGCAACACTATCATTTCCATCAGGATTTATGCCAGCCGTCGCATCAGCCTTCGTGTTTTGTCCTTCAGCATCATCACGGCCGATGCGTCCTTGACGCCTCGATGATCTCTGCGGGGGGGTGAGGCCCCTATATTCAGCCCAACCGGTGCATGAATGGCTGCAAGTGCATCATGGTTGAACCCTTGCGACGACAGTCTCTCAATCCGGGCGGCATGTGTTTTTCTGCTGCCCAGAGCGCCGATGTAGAAACAGCCTGTCCTCAAGGCTTCGGTCAAAGCAAAATCATCAATCTTCGGATCATGGGTGAGGGCAACCACGGCGGTGTAACGGTCGGCAGGCCAATCGCTGGTAAGCGACACATCGGGAAAAGGGGCAGGCGTCGCTGGCTGGATCGGTTGCACGCTTTGGCGGTCTGCTTGCACCCTCGATTGTCGCGCCAATCATGACCTCGAACTTCGGTCTTGTGCTTTGGTTTATTTCAAGCCTGTCGGTGTTTGCATCCATCAGCGTGGCATTGGTGAACGCAGAATCGAAAGACAAGGCGTTCGAATAGACCATGATGCTCCCCACGGCTCGTTGCGCCGCGGGGAATACTGTTGAATAGTTCGGTCGGATGAGCCTATGTCTTGCCTGACTTAATGTCCGTAATGACGATATTTTCAACTCTTCCCGGATTGGATATGCCGGGCAAAAAACGAACGAATGGCTAGGGATGGCGCTGGATAAACACAATGACAAGGATGACGTAACTTCCAGTTACCACGTAACGGAACAGGTGGGTCATCTTTTACGTCAAGCCTATCAACGCCACCTCTCGATCTTCCAGGCCAATTCTAGCGATCCGGATCTGACATCCGTTCAATTTGTGACGTTATGTGCGTTGCGTGATCTCGGAGCGAGGTCTCAAGTTGAATTGGTGAAGGCGACATCAGTCGATCAAGCCACCATTCGTGGCATTGTCGAAAGGCTCAAAGCACGTGGGTTGATTGATTTATCCAAAGACAAGGACGATGGCCGTAAGGTTGTTATTTCACTGCTGCCGAAGGGTGAGGCCTTGCTCGAAGAAATGTATCCCAGAGCATATCGCATCAGTGAGGAAACGGTTTCGTGCCTCAATCCGGCAGAGCGTATCGCCTTACTCTACCTTTTGCGGAAAATCGGCGAAGAAGACCCCCAATAACCTCATGGCAAAGGCGGGTGGATGATCTCCACCCTTTGCCCACATCGCTTGATAGCTGGCAGCGTTTGAACGGTTCTGGACATGGGTAAGCCCATGTCGGTGCAGGAGGTTCTCAAGGATCTGCACCGAACGGAATGCATGTTGCGTGCCGACATGGGGTCAGCCCAGCCTCTGGCGCCACTCAAAGTACGGGTAATGCGAGGCTGGCACGCCGATCCGCTTGCTATTACCGCGAGAATATCAAGATATTAATACTTCATCACATATAACCATAGCGGATCCGCATGCGCGGGTCTGGGGCCTGGTTAAGCCTTGGGCCGCGGTCAGAATGCTGACAGCGGGACAAGTTGCGGATATCTCAAGTAAAGACGCGCTTTTACTTGCCGCAGCCAAGCTTCATGAGACGGCATGACGCCCTGACTGACGCCGAATGATCCGGCACTCACATTTTCGATCGTCAGATGTGCCCCATGGCTTGAAAGCTGGGAAACGGACGATGGAACGGAGTTTTACGAGCAGAGGGCTCTATGACCGCAAGAAGTGTATGGAGCGCAACGCGCCAGTTCATGTCTGTCCAGTCAGACAATGCCGAACTTTTGAAAGCGCAATATCAGTCTTTCTCGCGGCAAATGCCAATGATGTACATGATACTCATGGCCAATACGTGGGCGCTGGCCATCACCTACGTGACGATCGCGCCGTTGGTACTGACGATCATCATACCCGCAGTCTTCACGGCCGTGTGTGGTGCGCGGATCATCTTCTGGTGGAAAGCCCAGGCGGCATGTCCAGAGCCGGCGGTGGCACATAAGGCTTTGTCCAGAACGAACCGCCTTGCCGGTGCGATAGGGGTGGCATTCACGGCGTGGTCACTTGCCCTGTTTCCCTACGGCGACGCTTATATGCAATCGCATGTCGCCTTCTACATGGCGATCACGGTCATCTCGTGCATTTTTTGCCTCACACATCTGCGCTCTGCCGCGCTCATCGTGACGGGCATTGTCAATGGCGCATTTGTGATCTTCTTTATCTCGCTTGGCCAGTCGACATTCATCGCGATCTCGATCAACGTTGCCCTGGTCTGCGCGGGAATGCTCGTTATTTTGCTGACCAACTATCGCACCTTCGAACAGATGATCATCGGTCAGCAACGCGCTGAGGCGCTGAGCAGTGAGAACCTGCGCCTGGCCAATATCGACAGCCTCACCGATCTGCCCAATCGTCGCGCGTTCTTTCAGCAACTGCGCACCAGCATCGACAAGGCTGAGAAGACCAACACTCGTGTCGCTCTCGGCGTGATGGATCTCGACGGCTTCAAGCCGGTGAATGATCTCTATGGCCACTCTGTGGGCGATCGGTTGCTGACGGAAGTCGGCATACGCCTGTCTTTCCTGCCAGAGACATGCACGGTGTATCGCCTGGGGGGGGACGAGTTTGCCATTATCGCAACGATGGCGTCGCCGGATGATGTTCTCATCGGCAAGGCAAATAAGCTGGTCGAGCGCCTGTTGGCGCCGTTCAACCTGCCGGAAGCCACGGTTCAGATTTCCGCCTCCATGGGTGTCGCGGTTTATCCGGACATGGCATTGACCACGGAAGAACTGTTCGACCGCGCCGACTACACGCTGTATCAGGCCAAACGCAACAGGCGAGGGGAGGCGGTGCTGTTCAGCGCCGCATATCAAACCCAGATCAACGATGAAGCGCGCATCGAACAGGCGTTGAAGCAGGCGAACTTCGACAAAGAGCTTTCCGTGGTTTTCCAGCCGATTGTTGATATAAAAACCCAGCAGGCCATCGGTTTCGAGGCGCTTGCGCGCTGGAAAAGCCCAATCCTGGGCGAGGTTTCGCCGTCGTTGTTCTTCCCGATCGCGGAGCGCATTGGGTTTGTGGGCGCTCTGACCCGTCCATTGCTGCGCCAGGCGCTTTCGACGGCAAACCAGTGGGACAGCAATATTCGCCTGTCGTTCAACCTCTCGGCATATGATCTCAATTCGCATGAAAGTGTGCTCAGCCTGATCAGCATTATCGAAAGTAGCAATTTCGATGCCCATCGGCTTGATCTGGAAATCACCGAAACAGCCTTCGCGCACGACTTTGAGCAGGTGAAACGCTCGATCGAGATGCTCCGTCTCCTGGGCTGCGGGATCTCGCTGGACGACTTCGGAACGGGATATTCGAGCCTGTCGAGGCTACATGCCCTTCCTCTCACCAAGATCAAGATCGACCGCAGCTTCGTCACCGACCTGCATAAAAGACCCGCAAGCTACAAGATCGTCAAATCGCTTCTGGCCCTCGGTCGCGACATGAATCTGGACTGCGTCATCGAAGGGGTCGAAACGACGGAAGAACTGGCCGCTCTGCGGCAACTCGGTGGCGCGCTTGTCCAGGGATACATCTATTCGCCACCGATTGCGGAGCAGGATGTCAAAGCCTTCCGGATCGAGGCGAATGGCAAGGTGGCTGGCGCATGAGCACAGAAACCGACTGACATTTCCGGTCTTGTCAGCCTGGGCTACTTGCGAACCCGGCAAACCCGGATCGCATTGAACCGAGGCCGAGTTGGTATTCGGTGCAACGTCCTTCCCGTAACTATCCAATTAACTGCAAGTCCCGCAGTGGCATGTGTCTATTGCAGATGTGCAGGTCGCGAGTTCGAATCCATTTGAGAGCATATGGAAGGCTCCAAACGCGGCCTTCCATCAGAAACGTTTGATCAACGAGTATCTGCATCAACAATCATGAAGTCGGTCGACACCTAAACTGGGCGGCTCTGTTGCAAAAAATCTGATTCGTAGTGAAGAGAGCTTTTTACGTCTCGGTCACGTGGGTTTGGTGTCGAGATTCTGCTGGAGCATTGCCACCACCTCTGTGAGCGCGCTCGGTGCAATACCGAAAGCGCGTTCCACGATGCGGGCTTCCCCGCGAATGTTTCCGGTCAAATTAAAGATTGCGGCTCGGTCCTTGCGTAGGGCACGCATGACCTTAAATCCTTTGATCGTTGCATACGGTTTACAAGGTCTTTGACCCTCGAACAGGCTTGATCAGCTGTTTGAGCTTGCCATGACCAACTTCAACAGCGTTGTTCAGGTATTTGATCTGCCGGATTCACGAGTTCTTTTGGACATTTGCCATCGGCCTTCAATGCTGAGATTGCTATGCCATAGGTGGCTGCCTTATTGGTGTTGATGACCGTTGGCTTTTCCCAATCGTTCAGGCCACTCGGAGCTTTGCCGAGAAATCGTTTGGCTGTTTTGGCATTGCGCGTCGGCGACAAATAGAAATCGATCGTGTTGCCGAACTTGTCGACGGCCCGATACAGATATGTCCATTTGCCGCGAGCTTTCACATGGGTTTCATCCATCCGCCAGCTTGTCGATTGCGGCCAGCGCCAGCGCAGCCGTTTTTCAATCTCCGGCATATTTCTGAATCCAACGAGAGATCGTCGAATGATCGACGGGCATTCCGCGTTCGCCCATCATTTGTTCCACGTAACGGTAACTCACTCCGTAGCGGCAATACCAGCGTACTGCCCACAAGATCACCTCACCTTGAAAATTTCGCCACTTAAAATCGCTCATCAAAAATCTCGCGTGTAATTATCCGCCCTCAATCAAGCAGCGACGAGATTTTTGCGGCAGAGCCCTTTGTTTAGTAGGCTCGGGTTCTCTGCTGGCTTCTGGGGACACGTCCGCTCTTAACTTGGGAAGGATAGTATCGCCGATTACCTGAGTTCAGGAGACCTACGTTGTTGGCGTCGCCTTTGCCGAGTTTGGGATGCGGTAGTCTCTTCGGTCTGAATTTCTCACGTCAATCGACAAAGCGATTTCCGGCATGTCAAGATCATGTGAGCGCGACGCTGGAGATGTTCAGCGGTAGTCAGCTATTCAGGTGAAGGAGAAAAAGATTGACGATCTGGCTGTGAATCGAGACGAAATGCTGACATTGTCGCGCAGACTTGAAGCAGCGCATCATTCGTTGCTCGCGCCGACATAGCGGAAGATGAGATTCTCAGTTCGGGCTTCGCGACAGCGCATTTCATTCTTGGCCGCGTGCCCATATGTTTCTCTCTGCGATGATTTTGGCAAATCAGCATGAAACCGCTATGTGCAGTTTCAGGATGCCGCGCGTACATGGAGTTCGAAAGTGAGTGTTGCCTTCACGAAGGAAGAGAGTGCCGAAACCGCTTCGGAAACCCTGCTTCCTGACCGGCCGATTTCGCCGCATCCCAACCTCGTGACAGAAGCGGGATTGAAAGCGCTCGAGTGCCAGTTGCAGGAAGCGCGTCAGGCCTATGAGGTTGCAAGCCTGATCGAGGATGTCAATGAACGGCGCCGGCAATCGGGCAACCCTTTGCGTGACTTGCGGTATTTTGCGGCTCGAGTTCGCACCGCGCAGGTCATGCCGGAGCCCAGTTCGACGGACAAAATTGCCTTTGGCAACACAGTGACCTTCAGTCGCGATGATGGTCGTGTTCAGACTTATCGTATCGTCGGCGAAGACGAGGCTGACCCTGCAAAGGGTTCGATTTCCTTTGTGTCCCCCGTTGCCAGACTTTTGATGGGCAAGGCCGTCGGTGACGTGGTGGAATCCGGCAATCAGGAATTGGAGATTATCGACGTCACTTGAAATCTATGACGTGAGCCCGGTGATGAAGCACGACGTGATTGAGAAGGCGGGTTGAGATCACGTCTGACACAGGTTATCTGGTGCGCACCCAAGCTGATCTTCCTCGAATACAAGGCCATCCCTCGCATGATCCCGGATTTTCTCGTCACCCATTCCGGTGGCTTCCATGCCGATGAACTGCTGTCCAGCGTCATCCTGACCCGTCTGTTCCCGCAGGCGCGACTTGTTCGCAGCAGAGCCCCGGAGTGGATCACGCCAGGTGCAGACCGCATCATCTATGATGTCGGCGGTGCATATGATGCGACAGCGCAGATTTTCGATCACCACCAGCGTGGAGCGCCGCTGCGCGAAGATGGCCAGCCTTACAGTTCGTTTGGACTGATCTGGAAACATTACGGACGTGACTATCTCGCGGCTTCCGGTGTGCCCGAAACGGATATCGAAACCGTACATGCTTCGTTTGACACCAATTTCGTACTGCCTGTCGATCTGGTCGATAATGGTGCCGTCAGCCCTTCGGTTGCGGGTGTTCTCGGCGGATTGACGCTGCCTGTGCTGCTTGAAACTCTGAAGCCCGTGTTTGATGACACAGATCCGGACGCAACCGATCGCGCGTTCCACGCTGCAATGGCAATTGCCCGCAGCTTCGTGGAAGCCAGAATTGCGCAAAGCGCCTCGAAATTGCGGGCTGAGGCTGTGGTGAAGCACACCATTATCGCCACGGGTGAGGGACGCGTTCTTGAGCTGCCGATGGGCATGCCATTCCGCCCTGCCATCATCAAGGCGGGTGCTGATCACCTGTTGTTCGTGGTGCATCCTCGCGAAAAGGACTGGTGCCTGACCACCATTCGCCGTGGCGATGAGGGTTTTGAGGTTCGCGCCGATCTGCCAGCCAGCTGGGCAGGCTTGACCAATGGCGACCTTGAGGCCGCCTGTGGTGTCGAAGGTGCCACCTTCTGTCACAATGGTCGATTTGTTGCCGCTGCCCGGACCCGCGAAGCGGCGTTGGCCATGGCCGAGATTGCTGTTGCTGAGGCTCTTGCCGCTGAGCAGTCGTCATTGGCAGTAACGGGGTAAACCCCTAGATCGCCCCTCGGGCTAGAGGCTGTGCCGGACAGTGACGATGTCACGAATATCGGGCAGCAGTGGATTGCGATTGTCCGGGCTCCATATGGCATGAAGCTCGGCAATACATTCCTCACGCAGATCCAGCGTGCGAAAAACAACATTGTCAAAGCAGGCATTCTGAGTGCCTGCTGGTACAATCGCCAAACCAATGCCTGCGCTGACAAGCGAGAGAATGGCCTGTGAATGGGTCATGCTCTGCACGATGCGCGGCGTGATGTCGTTTTCGGCCATCAGACGCACCAGCTTGTCGTGCAGATAACGGGCTGCCGCTGAAAACAAGATGAAGGGTTCGCCGTTGAGTGCGTCCAATGTCGGTCGACGCTTGGCAGCAAGCGGATGGGCGCGCGGAATGGCCAGCATCATGGCTTCGCGCGCCACACAAAGGCTTTGCAGATGATGGGTGCCGGTCAGGGGGCGTGACAGGCCCAGATCAATTTCACCGGCATTGATGGATTGCAGCTGTTCGGCCGTTTCCATTTGCACCAGTTCCAGCTCGATCTGGGGTGCCAGTGCCCGAGCCTGGCTGATGAAATGCGGCAAGAAGCTATAGGTGGTGGCGCCGACGAATGCCACTTTTACCGAACCGGCGCTGCCTCTTGCCGCCCTTCGGGTCAGAGTTACTGCAGCGTTGCCGAGTTCAAGCAGCTTTTGCGCTTCCGCCAGAAAGGCAAGGCCCGCCGGGGTCAAGACGACACGTCTGCTGTTTCTCTCAAACAAGGTCACGTCGAGTTGCTGCTCCAGCAGCTTGATCTGCCGGCTGAGCGGCGGCTGGGTGATGTTCAGGCGACGGG
>NZ_DAMDBP010000009.1:48286-79831 GCF_032092815.1 Agrobacterium sp.
GGCCGCCCGGCTGAAATTCAGCTCGGAAGCGACAACAACAAAGGATCGAACCTGTCCTAAATCCAGCATCTATTCAATTCCGGTATAGATATTCAACAATAATCAACTTGGACTTAAATTGATAGTGACGCTATCAGTCAAGGCAGGAGCTGCCCGATACGGGCTGAACATCAAGAGGCGGAGACGATGGATACCTATTCGGCAAAAAACGATCATCTGCAGCGAGGCACTGGTGCAGACAGTATTGCCTGGATCAGGCTTTCATCCATTTTCCTGCCACTCAAAGGCGCGATCAGCGACGCCAAGGTTCTGACAGGCAGACAGAAACCCTTGACCGAAGTGGCATTTCTGTTTGCTGAAATCGAAACCAAACAGGG
The DNA here is from genome assembly GCF_032092815.1 of Agrobacterium sp. Lineage (GTDB taxonomy): Bacteria > Pseudomonadota > Alphaproteobacteria > Rhizobiales > Rhizobiaceae > Agrobacterium. The sequence goes on from NZ_DAMDBP010000009.1 coordinate 48,664, forward strand.
CCATAGCGGCATTGGTTTCAGTTATTCCAAACGTGCTGGCGGCCCGGGCCAATATGAGCACGCCAAGGAAATCGCCAATGTGCTTCTTGGCGAAGACCCCAATGATATCGGCAAACTCTGGAACAAGCTGTGTTGGGCCGGTGCCTCTGTCGGGCGAAGCGGTCTGGCGGTGCAGGCGATTGCTGCCTTTGACGTGGCACTATGGGACCTGAAAGCCAAACGAGCCGGTTTGCCGCTGGCAAAGCTGCTGGGTGCGCATCGCGATTCCGTCCAGTGCTACAACACGTCAGGTGGTTTTCTGTCATCACCGATCGAGGAAGTTCTCGACAATGTCGAGGCGGCGATCGCCGCCGGCATTGGCGGCATCAAGATCAAGGTTGGCCAGCCTGATATGGTGGCCGACTTGAAGCGGGTTGCTGCTGTGCATGAACGAATTGGCGGGCGCGCTGCAATGATGGTGGACGCCAACCAGCAGTGGGACCGACCGAGCGCCATGCGCTTTGGTCGCCTGATGGAGCCCTATAATCTGACATGGATCGAAGAGCCGCTGGATGCCTATGACGTGGAAGGGCATGCGGCACTTGCTGCACATCTGGATACGCCAATCGCCACCGGTGAAATGCTGGCCAGCGTTCTTGAGCATATTGCCCTCATCCAGAACAACGCAGTTGATTTCATCCAGCCGGATGCGCCGCGTGTTGGCGGTATCACGCAGTTCCTGAAAATCTGCGCGCTGGCCGAAGCCAAAAAACTGCAACTTGCGCCGCATTTTGCCATGGAGATTCACCTGCATCTGGCGGCTGCCTACGAGCTGGAGCCTTGGGTCGAGCATTTTGACTGGCTTGATCCGCTGTTCAATGAACGGCTGGATATCAGGAACGGCCGCATGCTGGTGCCGACCCGTCCAGGTCTTGGTGTCACGCTGTCTGAACAGGCTACGCACTGGACACGGGCCACCGCAGAATTCGGCAAACGGCCATAAGTCAAGGGTTTCAGGCCGTTCCGCGTGCGACGATGTGGAAATCAATGTTGATCATCGCATCCACCGATTTGTCGCCCTCGATCTTTTGCAAGATCGAGCTGGCGGCCTTGGTGCCGATATCGCGACGATCAATGCGCACTGTTGTTAATGGCGGATGCGTATGCGGTGCAAAGTCAAAATCACCGAAACCGACAATGGCAAGTTTGTCCGGCATGCTGCAACCACGCGCATGGGCTTCTGCCAGTGCGCCATGTGCCACCACGTCGGACGAGCAGAAGACGCCAAGTGTTCCTTCTCCGCGATCAAGAAGCTGCGCCATTGCAAGCCGTCCGTCGCGGAAGGTGGAGGGTGAGTTCATTTCCAGCTCAGGCAATTCAACATCGGCGATTCCCTTGAGGCGGTTGACGAAGCCGTCGCGGCGCTGAACGGCGCGCGGGTCGTTGGCGCCAACCTGCGCGTAACGATCATACCCTCTGATCAGCAGATGGTCTGCCACCAATGCGCCAACGGCCGCATGTGAAAAGCCCACTGCGGTATCGAGCGGTGAGGGCGTTGAATCCCAGATTTCGACAATTGGCAAACCGGCACCCGTCAGCATGGCACGGGTTTCCTTGAGGTGGGTGATGCCGGTCAGGATGATGCCATCGGGGCGACGGGCCAAAATGGCGCGGGTCAGTTCCAGTTCCCGGCTGGCATCATAACCGGAAAGACCCAGCAGAAGCTGGTATCCCGCAGAAACGAGTTCGGCATTGAGACCTTCTATGGTCTCGGCGAAAATGGTGCTGGCAACTGACGGGACGATGGCGGCAATCAGCCGTGTCCGCCGTGAGGCGAGCCCACCGGCCAGGAGATTGGGAACGTAACCGGTCTTGGCAATAACGCGCTCTATCGCTTCCAATGTCTTCGGTTTGACCAGGTTTGGTGTGTTGATTGCACGAGATACCGTGACAGGCGACACGCCAGCCAGTTTTGCGATGTCGGCAAGCGTCACCGGTCCGCTTGAGGTGACATGTTTCGTCTTTTCGTATTCGGCCATCGTAACCATTCCTGTTAAAATGATTTACGCTTTCATTTTTGATGTAATCAAGTGTCTGTATGATTTTTTTTGTGGTTTGAGATGTAAAGTACTGATTTTACTTTTTTTAAAAAATATCCAACCTTGGTTGCGAACCGTGATTTTGAATCTATAATGAAAGCGCTTCCATTTCTTCGGGGGAGGATTTCGAAGGGTGGACCTTAATGCTGGCGGGAGGCCAGAAAAGTGGAGGAAATATTATGAAGCTCAAACGTTTCATGACGTTCGCGGCTGTAACAGCTGCTATTTGCGCAGTTGGAATGCAGCCAAGCCATGCTGATGACTATCCATCCAAAACAGTAACTGTGCTTGTTCCCTTTGCGGCTGGCGGCAACACAGATACATTTGGCCGCCTTGTGGCTGAAGAGCTGGACAAGAGGCTGGGACAGCGCTTTATCGTTGAAAACAAGCCGGGTGCCGGTGGCAATATCGGCCTTGGCGATCTGGCAAGGGCGAAGCCGGATGGTTACACGATCGGTATGGGAACGGTCAGTTCCAACGCCATCAACCAGACGCTGTACAAAACCTTGCCCTATGACAAGGAAAAGGGATTTGCACCGATTTCACAGATCGCCAGCCTGCCCAATGTGCTGGTGGTCAATCCTGACAAGATCAAGGCCAATACCGTTGAGGAGTTGATTGCGTTCCTGAAGAGTGAACCCGGTAAGCATACCTATGCGTCGTCGGGTGTTGGTACATCCATTCATCTTGCTGGCGAACTTCTGGCCACAAAGGCTGATATCAAAATCACCCATGTGCCCTACAAGGGCAGCAGCCAAGCCATTCTCGATGTGGTTGCCGGCCATGTGGACATGATGTTCGACAATATCCCGACCGCTGCCCAGCAAGTGAAAGCGGGTAAGGTCAAGGCGCTGGCCGTGACAAGCCTTGAAAAGGCAAACCTGCTGCCTGACGTGCCGACCATGGCAAGCGTCATTCCCGGCTTTGAGGCAACTTCCTGGCACGGCCTGTTTGCCCCTCCCGGTACCCCACCGGAAATCGTCGAGAAACTGAGCAAGGAAGTTCAGGCCATTATCGCTGACCCGGCAATGAAGGCCAAGCTGGAGGCCATGGGTGTAACACCAGTTGGCAACACACCAGCCGAATTCCAGGCTTTCATCGACGCTGAAACAACGAAGTGGGCGGAGGTGATCAAGGCTGCCAACGTGCCGCTGCAGTGATGTCATCTGCCGGCCGGACATCATGTCATCTCCGGTCGGCATATCTTCCACACGCGAGTATCATCCATGCTGAAGATAAGAAACAGCCGCGACTTTTTTGGCGGCGTGACGATGATTGTGACCGGTCTTCTTTTCATCTGGTTCGGTCGGGATCTGGAAACCGGCAATTCCTTTCAGATGGGCCCGGGTTATTTCCCGAAAATGTTGAGCCTGCTTTTGATGGGACTTGGCGTCCTCATTATCGGTCAGTCATTGATGGTCGGGAGTGAGGATGATGAACCCGAGGCCTGGAACTGGAAGGCCTATGGTCTGGTCATCGCAGCGCCAATCGGTTTTGGTCTGGCCCTTTCAGGCCTTGGTCTTGCGCCCACAATGTTCCTGTTGATCGTCTGGGTGGCAACCGCAAGCCGTTATGCCAATTGGCGTCATTCTATCTTTCTGGGTCTGTTTCTGGCGGTCTGTTCGGTGCTGCTTTTTACAAAGCTGCTGTCGCTTCCCGTTAGCGCCTTCGGCCCCTGGATCCCCTTCAGCACAAGCTTTTTCTAAGCCTTGCCAGCCAGCCGCGCAACCGGATTGGATTACACATGGATATCTTTTCAAACCTTTGGCTCGGTGCCTCGACTGCTTTCATGCCGATGAACCTGTTTTATGGTTTCATCGGTTGTCTTCTCGGCACGGCGATTGGCGTGTTGCCCGGACTTGGGCCGACTGCGACCATCGCCATGCTTTTGCCGATCACCTTCGGTCTGCCGCCGGAATCCGCGCTCATCATGCTGGCCGGTATTTTCTATGGTGCGCAATATGGCGGTTCGACAACCGCTGTTCTGATCAACCTGCCGGGTGAAAGCTCATCTGTGGTGGCGGCCATTGACGGTTACCAGATGGCGCGCCAGGGGCGGGCCGGTGCAGCGCTTGCAACTGCTGCACTTGGTTCGTTTTTTGCCGGTACTGTGGCCACAGTCCTGCTTGCCGTGGCCGCGCCACCGCTGGCATCCGTTGCGCTCAAATTCGGACCGGCTGAATATTTCTCATTAATGGTGCTCGGGCTTGTGGCCTCGGTTGCGCTGGCCAGCGGTTCGTTGCTCAAGGCCTTTGCGATGATCCTCTTCGGCCTCATTCTCGGCACCATCGGAACTGATGTCGAAAGTGGCACACCGCGTTACATCTTCGGTATCCCTGAACTTTATGACGGTCTGAACTTCGTTGCCGTCAGCATGGGTATCTTCGGCATTTGCGAAATCCTGCGTAATCTTGAAAACGAGCAGGAACGTTCGGTTGGCGTCAAACGCGTGACGGGACTGATGCTGTCGAGAGAAGATTTCCGGCGGATCTGCGCACCGGTGTTGCGGGGTACGGCGCTTGGGTCATTCCTCGGCGTGTTGCCAGGTGGTGGTGCCATGCTCGCATCCTTTGCCTCTTACGCCGTGGAAAAGCGGATTTCTCCCAACAAGGCCGAATTCGGCAAGGGTGCGATTGAGGGTGTGGCGGCCCCTGAATCTGCCAACAATGCCGGAGCGCAGACCTCTTTCATCCCGATGCTGACGCTTGGCATTCCGGGAAATCCGGTAATGGCGTTGATGGTGGGTGCAATGATCATTCAGGGAATCACACCCGGTCCGAATGTGATTTCGGATGAACCGGCGCTGTTCTGGGGCATGATCGTGTCGATGTGGTCGGGCAATCTGATGCTGGTCATCCTCAACCTACCGCTGATCGGCCTTTGGGTACGCATGCTAACGGTGCCGTATCATGTGTTGTTTCCAGCCATCATCGGTTTCTGTTGCATCGGAGCCTACAGCATCAACAACAGTGTTTTTGACGTGTTCGTCATGGCTGCCTTCAGCGTGATTGGCCTTGCCCTCAGCAAGATGCGGTTTGAACCGGCACCGCTGCTTCTAGGGTTCATTCTTGGGCCAATGCTGGAGGAAAACCTACGCCGCGCCATGCTGATCAGCCATGGTGACCCGACGATTTTTGTGCGCAGTCCGCTCAGCCTGTGCCTGTTGATTTTTGCGGTGGTCGTGCTGGCGCTGGTCGTCTCGCCCAGCATCAGCCGCAAACGCGAAGAGGCATTTACAGAATAACGGATCGTTCCGATCCAGCTTGGGTGCCATCTGGCACGGGAGTTTGAAATGGCAGGCAGAAAAACCTATGAAGAACTGCGCTCGGCACGCTGGATGATGCCGGACGATCAGCGATCTTTCGGGCACCGATCGCGAACCATGCAGATGGGATATGCACCGGAGGATTGGGAAGGCCGCCCGATCATCGCGATCATCAATACATGGTCGGATGCCCAGCCCTGTCACATGCATTTTCGTGAACGGGTGGAGTGGGTCAAGCGCGGCGTGTTGCAATCGGGCGGGTTCCCGATGGAATTGCCAGCGCTTTCCCTGTCTGAAAACTTCGTCAAGCCGACCACGATGTTATACCGCAACATGCTGGCGATGGAGACCGAAGAGCTGTTGCGCTCGCATCCCATTGATGGTGCCGTTCTGATGGGCGGGTGCGACAAGACCACACCAGGCCTTGTGATGGGGGCGGTGTCGATGGGCATTCCCTTTATCTATTTGCCAGCCGGACCGATGTTGCGCGGCAACTATGCGGGCAAAGCACTGGGCTCCGGTACGGATGGTTTCAAATACTGGGATGAGCGGCGCGCTGGCACGATTTCCAAGGAGGAATGGCAAGGTATCGAAGGCGGTATTGCGCGCAGTTATGGTCACTGCATGACCATGGGTACGGCATCGACCATGACGGCAATCGCCGAAGCGATGGGTCTGACACTTCCCGGTGCATCGTCCATTCCGGCAGCTGATGCCAACCACCAGCGCATGTCTGCCAGCTGCGGACGCCGCATCGTCGATATGGTCTGGGAAGACCTGACGCCCGACAAGATCATCACCCCTGCTGCGGTGGACAATGCCGTAACGGTTGCCATGGCAACCGGCTGTTCGACCAATGCCATCATTCACCTGATTGCCATGGCAAGGCGTGCGGGCGTGCCGCTGGAGCTGGATGATCTGGACCGCATCGGCCGCACCACCCCGGTCATTGCCAATATTCGCCCCTCCGGCAGCGCCTATCTGATGGAGGATTTCTTTTACGCTGGTGGTCTGCGCGCCTTGATGAAACAGCTCGGCGACAAACTTGATCCGAACGCGATATGTGTGACCGGCAGACCCTTGGTGGAGGGACTGGATGCGGTCAAGATCTGGAACGAGGACGTTATTCGTCCGCTGTCCAACCCTGTTTATCACGAGGGTTCACTTGCGGTTTTGAAGGGCAATCTTTGCCCGGATGGCGCTGTGATCAAACCGGCGGCCTGTGATGTCAAATTTCACCGGCACAGAGGCCCGGCCTTGGTGGCAGACAGTTATCCTGACTTGAAGAAGATCATTGATGATCCGGACTATCCACTGACGCCAGACACCGTGCTTGTGTTGCGCAATGCCGGACCACAGGGCGGGCCGGGCATGCCGGAATGGGGCATGATCCCCATGCCAAAGGCACTGCTTAAACTGGGTTTGCGGGACATGGTGCGTATTTCGGATGCGCGCATGTCAGGCACCAGCTTTGGTGCCTGCGTTCTGCATGCCTCACCTGAGGCTTTTATTGGCGGGCCGCTCGCCTTGTTGCGAACCGGCGATATCGTGGAGCTCGATATTCCGGCCCGCAGCCTCAACATGCTGGTGTCATCGGAGGAGCTTGAGGCCCGTCGCGCGGCATGGATTGCCCCGGAGCCGCGGTATGAGCGCGGTTATGGTTTCATGTTCACCAAACATATCGAACAGGCAGACAAGGGGTGCGACTTCGATTTCCTGAAAACCGAATTCGGCGCCAAGGTCTCCGAACCTGTCATCAATTGATCGAGCTTTATTGTTTTCAAATGAGGATCCCATGAACCCGGCAACCCGTGAAAAACTGATGGGCGTATCCGTCGCAACTTTGTGCTCGGCGCTCTACAAACGTGGCCTGAAAAACCAGACGATCCAGGATGTGCGCCCGGTGCGGGCCAAGGGTCGTAACATGGTGGGGCCAGCCTTTACGTTGCGCTACATGCCGGCCCGTGAAGACCGCAATCCGATGTCGGTTTTCCGTGATCCGAAACATCCGCAACGTCATGCCATCGAGACCTGCCCAGAGGGGGCAGTGCTGGTGATGGACAGCCGCAAGGATGCCCGTGCTGCCTCTGCCGGTGATATCTTGATCACCCGCTTGATGGTGCGTGGTGGTGCAGGGGTGGTGACCGATGGCGGCTTTCGCGATGCGATGACCATTGGTGAACTGGATATGCCGGCCTATCACAACAGACCATCCAGCCCGACCAACCTGACACTGCATGAAGCGATCGATATCAATGTGCCGATCGGCTGCGGGGACGTGGCTGTTTTCCCCGGAGATATCATGGTGGGCGACGACGACAGTGTCATCGTTATTCCGGCTGAAATTGCTGACGAGATTGCCGATGAGGCTGTCGAGATGACGGCCTATGAAGATTTCGTTACGGAACGGGTCAAGGCAGGCCACACGATCATCGGTCTTTACCCGGCAACAGATGAGAGCAATCTGGCACTGTTTGCCGAATGGAGAAAGACAAACGGGCGGTAAGTCGCGGCCTTTGATGATGGCCTGTGTTTCGGTTAACCGGTCAGGAGGGCAAGACAGGCAGAAATGGTCGCGATGGAAAACACCGTCGACAGCAGGACCACCCGTCCGGTGAGATTGGCCTCCCGGTTATAAAACTCTGCCAGCATGAAGGGGCCGGTGCCGGTTGGAAGCGCTGCCAGCAAAACGGCTGTGTGCGTGGCAACCGGTGGCAGCCCAATTATCAGGCCCGCAATGATCCAGGTTATTGCGGGCTGGATGACCAGTTTCAGGGTGACGAGAATGCCGGTGGTCGAAAAATGTTCGCGTTTTTCGGTCGGTTGCATACCCGCCAGAAAAAGCCCAAGCGTGATGAGGGCGCAGGGCGATGCAGCGCCGCCAAGCAGTTTCAGGAAGGTATGGACGGTTTCTGGCATATGCCAGCCGCTCATCAGCACGACAGCGCCTAATACAGGTGAAATCAGCAGAGGATTTTTGGCCAGCGATAGCGCGGTTTTTGCGGCGATCTTACTGCGTTGTGTTCCGGATTGAAGTCCGCTTTCGATCAGCACAAGCGCGATGGCAAACAGAACACAAACGGTGATGATCGTTGCAATCAGCGTTGGTGCCATGCCGGTTTCGCCGATCAGCGACAGGATCAGCGGAAAGCCGATAAAACCTGTGTTTGCGTAGCTGGCATTCAATCCGTCAATAACCGCATCGGGCAAGGCTTGGCCTTTCGCCAAGCGCCAGGCCAGTGTGGCGCCAAAGATGATGGCGCAACCCAGTGCAAAAGCCAGGGTAAAATGCGGTTGCCATATCTCCTCTATCTTGGCGTTGGCCATGATGTCGAACAGCAGAGTTGGCAGTGCAAGATAAACAACAAGACGGTTGATTTCGCGGGTCGCGTTTGGGCCGAGTGCGCCGCTTTTACGGGCGATCCATCCGGCAAGGATCAGGGCGAATACAGGTGCGACGATGAGAAGATTGGCTAGCATGGTTTTGGGGCTCGGGGAAATGTCGAGCTTGGCTTACGCCGATCAATCGATATAATCCAATGTCATTCAAATCAGTAATTGATGCATTGAAGGTATCGAATGGACACTCGCCATATGCAGTATTTCATGGCGCTTGCCGAAACCCTGCATTTTGGTCGGGCGGCGGCACGCATGAACATGAGCCAACCGCCGTTCAGCCGGCAGATTGCGTCGATTGAAAAGACGCTTGGGGTGACATTGTTTGAAAGAAACTCCCGCAATGTTGCCTTGACCCCGGCGGGCAAACATTTTCTGGAGGATTGCCGCACCATCCTTGCCGGTTTTGATGCGGCGTGCCGCGATGTGCGACTTGTTGCAAGCGGCATGAAAGGCGAGCTGCGACTGGCCTTCATGATGCACGCGGCCCATGGCGTGGTGCCGTCGCTGGTCAGACTTTATTCGCAATCACGGCCCGATATTCGCTTGATCCTCGAAGAGCGTATTCCAACCGATATTGATCGACTATTGACCGAGGGCAGGCTTGATGTGGCAGTGACCTTCCGCCCTATCCATGCGCCGCATCTGCGCGTGATGTCGCTGGCACGGGATCGTTTGCAATTGATTGCTCCTGCGGGGCATCGCTTTGAGCGCTGCGTGTCGATCCGGCCGCAGAATCTGGCAAGTGAACGGCTGATAACCGCACCGGCCTCTGTTGCGCCAACTCTAAGAACAGCGATCGGCATCTATTGCGCCACTGCCGGTGTTGTACCGAATTTTGCGTTCGAGCCCCATCTGCAGCACACGATCATTCGTCTCGTTGCAGAGGGATTGGGTGTAGGCCTGATCCCGCAATCTCTCTGCCGGGAGCTTGGCGAGACTGTCGTTTCGCGGCCGCTGGAAAATGCTCCGGAATTTGATGTCGTTCTATGCGCGCCGGCCTCGGTCGATAATCCCGCCGTAGCGCATCTGTTCGACATCGCAGCCACCCAGATGGCTGGTGGGGAGAAAAGTTGAAGGGCAGCTCTCCCATGAAACTGAGCCGGCTTAACAAGCGGATATCCTTGATAAGAGCCTGATTGGCTTTGCATATCGTCGCCACTCTTTTATGAGTGGTGCCTTCGGCAAAACCGGATGAATTGCTTGTCGAATGTTCGCGAAAAGGAGCTTGTTATGATTGAAAGAATTGGTCTGACGGACCGCTGGAGCGATGCGGTTGTTGTTGGAAACCTGATTTTCCTGTCCGGCCATGTGGCGGAGAAGACCAGAGGTCAGTCCGTGAAGATCCAGACGGAAGAGGTGCTTTTGGATATGGAAGACACGTTGGCCAAGGCCGGTGTTACCAAGGACAATCTGGTCAGCGTCAATATCTATCTGGCTGACATGTCCGGCTTTGATGAGATGAATGAAGCCTGGGATGCCTGGGTTTCAAAAGGGCATGCGCCGGCGCGTGCAACGGTCGAAGCACGTCTCGCTTATCCTGATTTCCTCGTCGAGATGACGGCAATCGCTGCGAAATAAGCGACGATCAAGGGCTTACCCAGCGATGGTCACCTGGGTTCGCCCGTTATGAAAACCGAGTTTCTCGGAAATCTCGTTGGCGGCTTTCAAAAGGCTTTCGAGATAGGCGGTGCGGTTGCGCAACCCGTCTTCGCGCGGCGCGACCAGGCACAGGGTGGCAATGCAAGCGCCGTCGGCCTGGAAGATCGGTACCGCAAAGCAGTGGGTGAAATTTTCCACTTCACTGTTGAAGGTGAAAAAGCCGTCATGGCTGGCCTGACGGACCTGGGCAATGAATTCAGCCGGGTCCATGCGTCGGCCATTGGGCAGAACGAAGTCTTCCGGGGGGATCAGATCAAGGATCTGCTGATCGCTCAGATGCGAGACAAGCAGACGGCCAGACGCGGTCCAGACGATGGAAACCAGTTCACCGACATTGGACGAAATGCGGAACGGGCGAATGCCCTCGCGCATCATGGCCACAGTATATTTGCGGCCTTCGAGCAGACACATCTGCGCTGTCTCGCGGGTTTCTTCCGCCAGACGCACCAGCATGCGGTCACATTCACGCATCAGGTCGAACTGTTCGGCATAGGCTGTGCCGAGGAAATAGAGGCGACGGCCGAGATAAACGCGGCCATCCTCTCCTTCATAGTCAAGCATGCCGTGGCGCAGCAGCAGGTTGATCAGCTCATAGACTGACGAGCGTGGTGCGCCGATTTCCGAGGCGATCTCGTTTGGCCGCATGGGTTGCCGCTTCACGCGCAGAAACTCGAGGATCTCGAAAGCGCGATCCAGTCCCCTTGTGCGTCGCGATACCGTATCGGCTGCCGCCTCGGTCATGCTGTTCTCCAAATCTTGTCAGGCGCGGTCGGCCCGGTAAGCAATGCAGTCGACTTCTACCTTGCAATCGACCATCATACTTGACTGAACACAAGCGCGTGCTGGTGGGTTGGCGCCGAAGTATTCTGCGTAAACGCCGTTGAAGCTCCAGAAGTCGCGCGGATCGTCAAGCCAGACGCCAACACGGACCACGTCTTCCACGCCGTAACCGGCCTCATGCAGGATGGCAATCAGATTTTCGATTGCCTTGCGGGTCTCGGCGACAATTCCGCCGCGGACGATTTCACCATTTTCCATCGGCACCTGGCCGGAAACATGCAGCCAGCCATTGGCTTCAACAGCCCGGGCGAAGGGAAGGGGCTGTCCGCCTGCACCGGTTTCACCCGCACCGTAACGCTTGATAGTCATTGCATTCTCTCTTTTCTTTTAGTTGAAGCTGGATGTCTTGAGGAATTCGGCAAGCCGTTCGGTTTTCGGCTTGATGAACATTTCTTTCGGATCGCCTTCTTCGCAGATGACGCCCTGATTCATGAAAATCACCCGGCTGGACACTTCATAGGCGAAGCGCATTTCATGGGTCACGAGCAGCATGCTCATGCCGTCGGCCGCCAGCCCCTTGATCACTTGCAGCACCTCGCCGACAAGTTCTGGGTCGAGTGCCGAGGTCACTTCGTCAAACAACATCAATTGTGGTGACATGGCGATGGCGCGGGCAATGGCAACACGTTGCTGCTGGCCGCCTGAGAGCTGGCCGGGATAATGGCCGCCACGTGAACCAAGACCGACGCGATCCAGCCATTTTTCACCAATGGCGCGGGCCTCGTCGCGGCTCATTTTCTTGACCTTGATCAGGCCCAGCATGACGTTTTGCAGAGCGGTCATGTGCGGGAAAAGGTTGAACTGCTGGAAGGCCATACCCGTCATGGCGCGCTGGCGGGCAATTTCCTTTTCGCTTTTGCGCTTGCGGGTTGTGCCGGAATATTCGTAGCCGATTTCTTCGCCGCCCAGCCGGATATGGCCGCCCTGGAATTCCTCCAGCATGTTGATGCAACGAAGCATCGTTGTCTTGCCGGAGCCGGAAGAACCGATGATCGAGATCACCTCACCTTCACGCATGGTGGTATCGACGCCTTTCAAGACTTCGACCGGACCATATTGCTTTCGCAGACCCTGAATTTCGAGAAGTACCTTGCTCATGAGATGCAGCCTCAGGACGGGACAGCGGTCTTGCGCTCGACGTATTTTCCGAAGCGCTCGATGCTGTAGTTGATGACGAAATAGAGAAGCCCGGCGAAGAAATAAAATTGCAGGCTCATGAAATTGCGGGAGATGATTTCCTGTGTGCGCAGCAGAAGCTCAGCGACACCGATGACCGACAGCAGGGTCGAGGCCTTGACCATCTCGGCGGCTGTGTTGACCCAGGCTGGCAGGAACTGCCGGAGCGCCTGCGGCCAGAGCACATAGGCAAAGGTCTGGTTGAATGTCAGGCCAATGGCCTTGGCAGCTTCCGTCTGGCCCTTGGGAATGGCCTGCAGGCCGCCACGGACAATCTCGCCGACATGGGAGGAACAGAAAATCGCAAGTGCGAAGACACCGGCCTGGAACGGACCAAGCTCGATACCCACGGCCGACAGAACGTAATAACTGGCCAGAACCAGCACCAGGACCGGCGTGCCACGGATGAAATCGGTGTAGGCACGCACGAAAAAGCGCAGCACGCGATTGCCATAGACAAGCGACAGACCAACCAGAACACCCAGCACCGAACCGGCGAGGATGGCCAGAAGCGAGATCGATACGGTGACACCGAGCCCCTTGAGGATGACGTAACGGGCCAGCCAGACCTGATCGAAGAAAGTGGAAAAATCCATCATGGCACTACCTCGGAACAGCCAGGCGCCGCTCGACAGCACGCATCAGCGCGGCGAGCACAAAGCAGGTGGTGACGTAAAGACCGGATGCGACGATCCAGGTTTCGACAATGCGGAATGTCTCCACATTGATCTTGCGCGCTTCGAAGGTCAGTTCCGGCACGGCGATTGCTGCGGCAAGCGATGTGTCCTTGAACAGCGAAATGATCGTCGACGACAAGGAGGGCAGCACGTTGCGGAACATCAGCGGCGCAATGATCGATACGCGGATTTGCATTGGCGTCAGGCCGATGGCGAGACCGGCTTCGGTCAGTCCACGCGGGATGGACAAGAGACCTGCGCGAAATACCTCGGCCAGATAGGCACCGGAATAGATTGCCAGAACGGCAATGAAACTTTCGATCTTGCCAAGCCGCACACCAAGCTGAGGAAGTGCGAAATAGGCAAACAGCACCAGCACCAGAATGGGCAGGTTGCGGATGATCGTGACATAGGTCGCGGCCGGCGCCCTGACCCAACCGCTCTTCGACGTCAGTGCGAAGGCGACAAGCAGGCCGATCAGCGCACCGATCAGAATGGAAACGAAAGCAAGGCCGAGGCTGAGCAGCAGACCTTCAAGAAGCTGGTCGAAGCTGCGCCATACGGCGGCAAAATTGAGCGAATAGCCCATGGCGTCATCCTGCCATAGTAGAAGTGGGAAGGACGAAGGGCACTACCCTTCGTCCGTATGAGAAAGCCTGCGGCTTACTTGTATTCGACCGGGAAGCCGATCTGTGGCGGAGCCAGTTCCTTGCCGAACCATGTCTTGTAGGACTGTGCGTAGAAGTCGAATTCCACACCGGTCATGGCTTCATGCAGGGCAGTGTTGACGAAGTTCAGCCAATCCTGGTCACCACGCTTGACGCCGCAGGCATAGGTCTGTGGGTTCCAGCCGTAACCGGCATCCTTATAGCGACCCTGGTTCTGGGTCATGTACCAGGCAAGCGAAGACTGGTCGGTGGCAGCGGCGTCGGAGCGGCCGGATTCCAGTGCCTGATAGATCAGGTCGACGGATTCGTACTGGTCAACATTGGCTTCCGGCAGAGCCGCATGAACCATGGCTTCAGCGTAGACGTTCTGCAGCACCGAGATGGTGACGGAAGAACCGGCCGCCTTCAGGGCTTCGTAATCGGCATATTTGCCGTCAGCCTTCAGCATGAGGCCCACGCCTTCACGGTAATAAGGAATGGTGAAGGCGATCTGCTGGGCGCGTTCGCCGGTTACCGTCATGAACTGGCAGGTCAGGTCCACCTTGTTGGTGGTGATGTTTGGAATGCGGGCGTCAGACGACTGGTTGACATATTCGATCTTGTCCGGGTCACCAAACAGCGCCTTGGCGACGATGCGGCCCATATCAACGTCGAAACCCTGCAGCTTGTCGTCGGCGCTCTTGAAGTGCCAAGGCGCATTGGTGCTGCCAGTGCCGAGAACGAGGTGGCCACGCGCAAGAACTTCATCAAGCTTGCTGCCGTCGGCGAGAACCGGGGTGGTGGACAGGAAGGTGGCGGCGACCAGCGACATGATGCCGGTGCGGAAAGAAATGGTCATGGCGTTCCCCTATGAACTGAGCGCTTCTTTGTATTCCAATATATCGGACATGTGTCTGTTTTATTGGATTGACATATGAAGTATCATCGGAGATGTATTGTCAATAGGTATAGCCGATAATTGGTGCAGCGCCGCAAAGTGACACATTTTGCGGCATGACAGTTTTCGTTAACATTGAGGAACTTATGCCCTTCTCACCTGATGATATCGACCTCGCCAACACCCCAGCCGTTCTGATTGACCTTGATATCGCCAAGGCCAATATCGAGCGTTTCCAGTCCTATGCGGATAGCCATGGATTGCGTGTTCGACCGCATATCAAAACGCACAAGCTGCCGGCTGTTGCCGAGATGCAGCTTGCTGCCGGTGCGATCGGTGTGACCTGCCAGAAGGTGTCGGAAGCGGAAGCGATGATTGCAGGAAGTACTGAGATCACTGACGTGCTGATCACCTACAACATCATTGGGGCAGAAAAGGCCGAGCACCTCAAGGCGCTGGCTCGCAAGGTGAAACTGTCGGTGGTCGCAGACAGTGTGGCTATCGTGGATGGGCTTTCTGCTGCATTTCACGATGAAGCCCAGCCACTCGCCGTTCTTGTCGAATGCGATACCGGTGCAAACCGTTGTGGTGTTCTTTCACCCGAGGCTGCAGAGCAACTGGCCGCGCATATTCACGCTGCGCCAGGTTTGGTGTTTGGCGGTTTGATGACTTACCCGCCAGCCGGTGGTGAGGCGGGCGTTGAACGTTTCATGGCAGATGCCAAGGCGCGTATCGAAGCAAGGGGTATCGATGTTCCTGTTATTACCTCCGGCGGTACACCTTCGATGATGCATGCCGCCGATGCACCGGTAACAACGGAATATCGTCCAGGCACCTATGTCTATAATGACCGGTCGCTGGTTGCGCGTGGTGTATGCGGTTGGGATGATTGCGCGTTGAATGTGCTTGCCACCGTTGTGTCGGTGCCTGCACCAAACCGCGCCATCATCGATGCCGGTTCCAAGGCGCTGACCTCTGACCTGTTGGGTCTGGCCGGATATGGCCATGTGCTGGGTCGTGATGACATTACCATCGACCAGTTGTCCGAAGAACATGGCCGTCTGGTCAGCAGCGGAGACATCAATCTTTCCGTCGGCCAAAAGATCAGGATTGTGCCAAACCACGCTTGCGTGGTGACCAATCTTGTCGATGCGGTTTTCGTGACCGGTGCCGGTCTGAACGGTGTTGAAAAATGGCCCGTTGCGGCCCGCGGCAAGATCGTCTGATCCAGCCTGCTAATAACTGACGGTGACGACGACGGTATCGGTGTAATTGCCCGGTGCCGGCGTCGGTTGCGCCGGGACGCGACCATATACGGTCACATTTTGCGATGCCCCGCTTCCCGTGCCAGTCACCACCTGTCCGGCTGTACTTCCCCAGACATTGGATCGCGCTGCATCCCGATAAAGCCCATAGAGAATTGAGGAACCTCCCAAGACCATCTGGCGGGCTGCTGGTGGACTGCCGGTCAAGCCGCCATTGAGGGCAATGCTATAGGCAAGATTGGCGGTGCAGGTCAGGGTGATTGTTCCTGTGGCATCCACCGCGTTGCTGAGCACACCCTGATTGCCGAAATTGATTGGCTGCGCAGACACCAGACAGGTTGGTTCCACCGCCGCCGTGACATTGAATGGTACCAGAGTGGGGTTTTGGGTCACATCTGCGCAATTTGGCGCCAGCAATGTGTAGGTTGTGTAGGTGAAGCTGGTCTGGGCACCTGCAAAACTGGAGAGGTAGATGCCTCTGGCCGCAGAAGCCTGCGACGCCAGAATCCGGCCGTAAACGGTGCGGCTGGCGGTTCCCAGCAGTGGTGGAAGGATTGGCAATAGAAGATCGATCGGTGGTGGTGAGCCAAGCGCAGGCTGCGTGGTGGATCCCCAGGAGGTCGTTCGCCCGGCATTCTGGTACAATTGGTAATTCAGTATGTTGCTGCCCTGAAGCATGCGTCGGATGCCGCTGGATTGCCCACCGCTGCCTGCATTGATGTTGGGGCATATGCGCACCGATAGACCCTGCGCCAACGGGTTTGTGCAGGTCACGTTCAGTGTTGCCGTTGTGTCCACCGCGCTGCCGCTTGCCAGATTGACGAAGCCGAAATTCATGTCTGTCATGGTGAAGGTGCAGGTTTGTGCCAACACTGGAAAGGCAAACAGGAAAGCGGCAATCGCAAGGGCTGCACGGCGCAAATTCATCATTGAACGCTCCTGCATGTGGCTTCAAGGGTGGTGCGTGTTTCCGCAGATGGTCCCAGAACAAGCTGTGCTTCGCAGTCACCTCTCGTGGGCTGCATAATGAGCAGGCGGTGTTTGTCGCTGACATTTTCAAGGTAGGCCTGCCCGTCATAGCCCACCACGAAACTGTTCTCCTCGTTGCCGTCGATCGTGCCTGTCGATCCGGTTTCGACAACCTCGCCGTTTTCGTCCTTCAAGGTCAGTAATGCGACACGCCCACCGGTTTTCACCTTGAAATCAACGACAGCGCCGCCGCCCTCGGTTGGAATGACGGTCTGTTTCGTTCTTTCGATATGGGCATCAACCGGGAGATTGCTTGGATCAAGCGTGATTGTGTTGGCATCATAGGACCTGAGGTTCGGAAGCAATATCTTGCCACGGCGATTGGTCTGGCCGATTGGGCGATTTTCCAGCGAGATTTCGACGCCCGGCGCACCGGCATCAACGACGGCAAAGGCGTCATCAATCCGGTTGCCGACAAACACATCGCCACCTGCAAGGGCTATCGATCCATCCATTTGCACAAAGGCCTGTGTGCTGCCGTTAAACTGGTCGACACCTGCGGCCACACGGGCAAGACTGCCACGGTAGCTGCCGGAGGCGGACACGACGTTGCTGTTGCCGCGCGAGCCACGCAATCGCCAGCCAAAACTGCCATCCGTCTGATGTTCGGGTTTGGCGATGTCCGCTGAGACGGAATATCCCTCCTCATTGGATGAAAATCCGGCAGAGCTGGAAATGCCGTTGCCGAATGTCCAGGAAAGCCCGGCGAATATGCCGTAGGATCCCTTGTCTTCCAAATCCTTGTAGGCGGTGATGAAGATGTTGCCATTTTCACCAATCTGCCGTGTTGCAGAAAGGCCGAGCAGCCGGGATTTTCTGTCGTCGAAGGTTTCAAGCTGCGTGTAGGAAAAATTCAGGCTCGTCTTGTCGAAACTGAGCTGGGTGGAGGCTGAAATCTGATCCAGTGCGCGGGGTGGCCGTGCGTTGAACATGCCTGGTGTCGTTGCGTGTTTTGATCTGGTTGCAGCAACAGACGCCAGGTCGCGATAATCGCCAAAAGCGCGCTGCGAGCGCGCAAACAACTGCACGCCAAGCAGTTCTGCTTCGACACTTGCTGAAAACTGGTAACCGCTTTCGTCCCGAAAACGGCTGGTCGAACCCGATACGGTTCCAAGCCCCAGTGAACCGAGCGTGAAGACGTCGCCAAGGCCGACATTGTAGAATTCTTCACCGCCTTCGGCATGGCCTTCCAGTGTGAGCTTGTCGGAAAGCCCGTAGCGCAGCGTTGCCGATCCCATCAGGTTCTCGTCATAATCGAACGATGAGATGCCGTAGTCGTTGCGGGCAAAGCCAAGCTCGGCAGAAAAATCAACCAGCCCTGTGGCCAGCAAATCTGACGAGGCAAAAAACGGTGTTTCCGAGACTGTTTCACGGCCCAGTGCATCGCGCACCACCAGTCTGGCATTGCCCGCGCCGCTGACCACGGGCAAGTTGGTGATGGAAAACGGTCCTTCTGGAACATCCTGCGACAGGCGGCGAACATTGTCGACATAGACATCGACCGTCGATGGCACCGCTGCGGAGCCGCTGAATTCCGGCATGGGCATCGTCACGATGTCGGGTCGCAGATCGAAGTTGCGCCGGATCTGCAATCCGCCGAGGCGCGTTGGCCGTGTCCAGGCAAGTCCACCAGTGATCAAGTCTCCGGCCCGGTACGTTGTCAGCGTCTCTTCATCGGAATAGCTCCATGTGGTTTCCAGACGTTTGGTATCGAACTGCTCAATCTGGGACGTGCTCAGCACATGAGAGGATGACAAGGTACCGAATGGGCCGAAAACACGGCCCTCCAGCAAGGCGGAGAAGCCATTGAATTCGGCAATGTCCGTCCAGCTGTTGCCACCGGATGATCCATAAAGCGTGTAGTTCACCAGACCTCCCAAATGGCTTGTGGCCTTGTCTTTCGGCTCGTCGGTCTCTTGTTGTTCGGCCTTGCCGGATACGTCGATAACCTTGCTGGCCCGCGCCTCCATGGACAACGTGAAATAGATCGATTGGCTCGCCTCGTCATACCGGGCGGTTACGTCAGGCAGTTTGGAAATATCGATCTAGCCATCATCAGCAACAGCAGATTCAACCGGTGTAATTCCGACGTTTTTCAATTGAACCGGCTCGATGAAAAATGTGCCGGTGCCGTTTTGACGAAATCTGGCGATCAGTTCAGTCGAGACATCGTTGATGTAGACTTCGAGCTGCAACTCTTTCACCTCCTCTGCGGCAAAAGAGGTCGGTGAGGCTTCAGGAGGTAATTCCTCAGCCATGGACAAACTGCTCGATGAAAAGAGTACCAGACCTGCAATCGTCAAAACGGCAATTTTATCCGCCGGTGACGCGCGCCGTCGCATTGACAGGGCCGCCTTCGCTGTCTGCAGAAATCTTTAATGTGCCGCTGGCTCGTTTGCCGCCAGTCGCCGGTATCAACCAGCTTGCTCCGGATTTGCCGAGTACATAACCCACCAGTCCCTGCTGCAGGGCAATCGCTTGCCCATTGCTGCTGAGCAGCTTGAGATTTGCGATGCGCAGCCGTTTGCTGCCCTTGTTGGAAACGGTGACCTGATAGGCATTGCCTTTCGGCGTCACAGACCATGCGGGTTGCGCGTCGTTGGCATTTTCGGGTGAGATGAACACCGGTATTGAATGACGTACGACCAGTTTGACCGTACCAGATTGCGCTTTGCTTCGCGGCGGCAGTTCATCCACCATCACCCGGTAGCTTTCCTCCGCTTTGACAGGTGTCTTGGAAAGGCGCACGATGCGAATGAGGTTTTCAGCGCCGGGCTTGAGCTGGGTTATTGGCGGGCTGGCTACAACATCCTCTGCAGTCGTGAGCACATCTGCGCCATTTTGCTGGGTCCAGCGAAAAATCCGCACCTGAACATTGATCGGCGCTTTCGCATCATTTCGGATGCGAAGATTGGATGTCGCTGCCGGTGCCTTGAGATCAAGGATCACAGGAGACACCCGCAATGAGGTAGCGTTCGAAGGGGAAACATACAAACCGGCAATTAACGCAGCCGCTAAAGTAAAAAGACGCATACGCGATCCTCCCTTTGGCGATCAATAGGTCAGTGTGGCCGTTACGGTATCCGTGTAGGTGCCAACACCAGGGGTCGTCTGGGATGGAACGCTGCCATAGACGGTGAATGACTGTGCTGTACCCGTTCCCGTTCCTGTCAATCTGTCTGTGCCAACAGTGTTGCCCCACACCTGGGTGTGACCGCTGTCTCTGAACAGGCCGTAGGAAATGGTTGCGCTTGAAGGACCGGTCATCAATCGCGTATCGACGGTTGCACCTGTGCCGACGCCCGCATTCAGACCCAGGCTAAAAGGCGTGCCCGATGTGCATTGCACGACGATCTGGCTGGTGGCATCGACGTTTGCAGAAAGAACGCCGTTGGTGCCAAAATTTATGTTGCTGGCAGAATTGATCTGGCACGCCGCCTGGATGGTGATTTGCACGGTAAAGCTTGTTGTCGTTGAAGTCTGCGCGAAGCTCGATGCGGGTGCAAAGATCAATGCGGCAAGCGACACCATGTAGCATTTTGTTGCGCACTTCATGCTCTCTCCCTGTGCTGCCAAAGCGCCAACATGTCGCTGGCGACAACAAACAATCACCCCAATAACGGGTAATAAGAACACGCTAATATTCTCTTCGGTTTGGTTAATAAATTCTTAACGCGCCAGTCTGAATAGCCACGGGGTGAAATTAAGTGCGGAGTACAACCGATTCTAAGGCGAGGTCAGATGATGTATAGTGCCCGGTTGTTTTGGGGGGGGGCATCGAGGGGGCGATGATGTTGTGTGACTCAATTTCCGGAATGGAGGTTGTCATGCACCGTCACGAACTGGCCGATGAGGAATGGGCGGTTATCGCGCCGTTCCTGCCGAGCTGGGCGCGTGCCGGTGATTTCGGCCCAGCAGGTCTGATGTTGATCCTGATCGCTGTGCTGTTTGTTGCAGGGATGTTTCTTGATCTAACCCCAGCAATGCTTATCGCTGCACCCTTGTTCTTGCCCTTGATGACCTCCGGCGGGTTCGACCCCGTTCACCTGGGCATTGTAATGATTATCGTGCTCCAGCTTGGCGGTGTGACCCCACCTGTTGGTATCCTGGTGTTCATCACGGCGCAGATCAGCAGAACATCACCTGGCGCAATATTCAAGGAAGTCCTGCCATTCCTGGTCGCCGTCGGACTTGTACTGGCACTTGTAGCGTCCTTGCCCTGGATCGCTCTGGGACTTTGGCAATTTTTTGGATAGGTGCAAAGTCGACGCTACCTCAGCAATCAATTGGCAGGCTATTGGTGTTACATCTGTCAAAGGGACGTGTCGCCAAGCTCTCAGGACGATGTTGATTTTTACAGAAAGCTGGCCACGGAGCGCAGATTGTTGATCGGGGCCGATCATTCGAAGGGTTTTGAGTGCAACTAGCCAGTGTAAGCTCTACGACTACCATAGCAAAGCCTAGGTTTGCTATCCACAACGAACCTGGCAGCGGTTCACGAAGGCGAAATGGCTCAAGTATCGTGTTTCAGTCAGGTTTTTGGAACACTTGTTTATTTCCCGTTGTCCCATGGAACTACATTTACGATGTCCACCGAGAGCATTTTCTCATTGTATGAGGGCTCTCGGTGAATGAGAGGGTGGTCCGAAGTCATGCGGCACTCAACTAGTCAGGCAGAGACATCGAGATTCCTGACGACCACTTAACCGAATCTTCGAAGCTGGCTGGGATCACTCCGGAGTTTTTCATGCTCGCGAACTCAGATCTGCCAACCATGTTTAACGTTCACCAAATGCTCCGGGGCAGCCCACCGAACAAGTTTGCCTCCTAGGGCACCACTGCGAAAAGTAGTCCTGATGCAGCCTGTGGTGAGACGAACCGCATCGCCCCTTTGTCTATTTGCCGCTCAGGATCATCTGCGACGATGCCGGTACACCAGTGTTCAGAAGCGCGACATAATCCCTGAGCATCGGAACCCGGCGGGGGCGGAAGCTCGCCTCCGTCATCTGGATACCGGCGATACGGTCGACACGGAATTTTCGGTAGTCTTGCCTGAGACAACACCAGGCAAGGAGTACCAAAAACCCGCTCCAGATAGACGATCGCCAGCGGCAATATTTGCCGATCAGTCTGTTTCTGTCCTGCGTCCACATATCTTATCACCACAACGCGCTCCTTCCAGCACGCCTCACGCAGAAGGCCGACATCCACAGCCGGCGGGTCACGACGATCGAAGCGATAGACTTGTGAGGCGGCATGCAGCGCTTGGCGTTGTAGTCGATCTGGCAGTGTTGCCGTGACCTTTGAAAGCAAGGCACTTGCGGCCGCGGCGAGGGCTGGTTCCCCCATATGCTGCACCTCCGCAAGACCAAGCACCAAAGCTTCGATCTCCAGCGGCGTGAACGTTTGTGGCGGCAGAGCGATGTCTTCTGTCAGCCGGTAACCGAAGCCGCGCTCGCCATCGATGATGGCGCCTGCTGCGCGCAGGCTATCGATGTCCCTATAGAGCGAACGCAATGAGACACCGGTCTCCTCGGCGAGGCGCGCAGCCGTCACAGGGGAAGGGAGAGTGCGAAGTGCCTGGAGCAGGCGGAAGAGGCGATCACTACGGGCCATGACTTTGAAGAATAGCTAAAGCCTACTGACGGAAAATGGCAGTTGTCCGACAGTACAACATGCGCATTGCCAAAAGCAACCGAGGACACACAGCATGCTAACGCTCTTTCATTCCCCCCAATCACGCTCGTCGCGTATCGTCACACTGCTTCGCGAACTTGACGCCATCGATAAGGTCGCGATCGAGATTGTCGACATCACCCGCGTCGATGGCAGTGGCCGCAAGGATCCGCAAAATCCACATCCGGAAGGCAAGGTGCCACTGCTCGTGCATGATGGTGTTGTCATCTGGGAGAGCATCGCGATCATTCAGTATCTGACGGATCTCTTTCCGGAGAAAAAGATGGCGCCGGTTGCCGGTGATCCGCAGCGCGGTCAGTATCTCAGCTGGCTTGCCTGGTATGCCGGCGTCGTCGAGCCCGTGCTGGTCATGCAGGCCGCTGATGTCTCACATCCTTTTGTGGGTTTTACCTTTCGCGGCCCGGCGGAGCTGGCAGCGCGCCTTGAAACTGTACTGACGGACAGCCCCTATCTGATGGGAGAGCGATATACAGCTGTCGATCTGTTGCTACATTCGCCCTTCGCCTGGAACCCTGCGGCGACGCCGGATAGTGATGTGGTCAGGGCCTGGATCAAGCGCTGCGAAGAACGATCAGCGCTGCAATGGACCGCCGACTATGACGCGCAAACCACAACTGTGGCCTGATCGCTTGCGCTGGCCGCTCCAACCGGGCGGCCGATTTTGCGTGGATTTGATCTCGCTTTTAATCTCTTGTCGTAAGCAAGTAAGTACCGCGCCCATGATCCTCACTGAAACAGCAAGCGCCCAAATTACCTGACAAGGTGGCTTTGTTTTACTTTCTTCAAGAGCTGAAATGGGGGCGTGATTGCTTTCGGCTCATTGCCAGCATCGTGACAGAGGCGAAGGATAATAAATCCTCGCGAGGTTTTGAGAGATGGCGCCATTTAGGCCCAGCCACAGCGCGGCTTCAGGGGCGGGCATCGTTGTTAGCCTCATAAAGACGGACAGTCCTAAGAGCATTTGGCAGCCAATCGGCTACGGTGTCACCGGAAGCAAACATGTTGGTGATGCCACAGCTCTCTGTGGCTCAATCAATCCTATACAGTTTGATCAATATTGGCTGTGGGTGCAAACCGATTCACCTATCGACGCATACGGTTGGGAATTTTGGCATAGTTGCATTAGAGATAGCCGACGTGCTCCCCATGCGGAACTTCTTCATCCAGGTTGCCGGTGCCAATTCTAGGACTTTCACCTGACAGACGATTTTCATCGGCCGGGTCTGTGTCTTTGTCGGATTCAGGCTGATCCGGGTGTTCTTTTCCATGTGGATTATCTTCGCCAACATCGGTCAACAAAGATCGTTGTCTTAGGTCTTCGTTGATTGTCGACTGGCGTTTGGCAATCCAGGTGTTTTCTGGCTCTGACGTGATTGACATGCTCTCGCCAGCACGTGTTGCGCTCGACCGGGCTGTCCGTCTTGTTGCTTCGACTTTTTCGATCATCTGTCCCTCACGATGTCAAAATTGGGAGTGGATGCGTTTTGTTAATGAAAACCAGTAGCGAGGCATTCTGTTCCGTGTGTCTCAGTCGTTCTTGAGTGGGTCGTGGCCCCAATTCATCAGTGAATATCGCCAAGGCGAATGCTCCTTGTCCTGGGCTGGGCCACCTTGTTTGAGGTGACGATGGACGTACCCGACGACCTTGCGCATGTGTTCGTAGTCGTCTCCACTGAGTTCGCCCTTGTTTTTGCGTTTGATCTCAACAATGCGGCGACCGGAATGATGTCCAATCGTTTCCTTTCCGTCCACCTCCTTCCAGCCGCTCTCTTTGCTCTGATCGGTGCCCAACCACTTTTCGAGCTCAGTTGGTAGCATGTTAACAGCCTCGCGGAAATCTGCCCAAATCTTGTCGCGGTCGAGTTCGTTTGTCATGTGGCGCTCCTTTTGCTTTGTAGACAAACCCTCGCGGCGATCAGGTGTTCCGCTCGTTCCGTGTTGTCGAAGAGGTAGGCAGAGCGCTGCCAAATCTGCCGCACGCTGGCATGACGGTTTTGAGTTGCGGACCAGCGACGCAGGAACAAAGACCTCAACAAGTCATTGTTTCTCATATCCGCCCGTCGACAGCGGGTGCAAAGCGCAAATTTTCATAAAAACGGGGAGAAGCACGTGCAAACCACAACAGTGTCCTTGTCGGTCAACGGAGACGTCACTCATTTGTCGTTGGATAACCGCACCACGCTGCTCGATGCGTTGCGGGAACATATGCATCTGACCGGCACCAAAAAGGGCTGTGATCACGGCCAGTGCGGCGCATGTACGGTCATCGTGGAAGGTCGGCGCGTCAACTCCTGCCTGACACTGGCAGTGATGCACGACAATGACGAAATCACCACGATCGAAGGATTGGGAGCGCCGGGCAATCTGCATCCAATGCAGGCGGCGTTCATCAAACATGACGGTTTCCAATGTGGGTACTGTACGCCCGGGCAGATCTGTTCATCGGTGGCGGTGCTGGAAGAAATAAGGTCAAACATTCCCAGCCACGTCACCGAAAACCTTACGGAACAAGTTGCGATAGGGCCGGAGGAAATCCGGGAACGGATGAGTGGCAACATCTGTCGATGCGGAGCGTACTCCAACATCCTTGATGCGATCAGGGAAGTTGCGGAGGTATCGGCATGAAAGCGTTTTCCTATGAACGAGTATCATCTGCGCAGGCTGCTGCGGCTGCCGTGTCGAACAATCCCGATGCAAAATTTATCGCCGGCGGCACCAATCTCGTGGACTTGATGAAGCTCGAAATCGAGACCCCGAGCCATCTCGTTGATGTAAACGGTCTCGGTCTCGACAAAGTTGAGAAGACCTCGGACGGCGGCCTTCGGATCGGGGCACTCGTGCGCAATACCGATCTCGCTGCCGATGAAACGGTCAGGCGCGACTATGGTGTGTTGTCGCGTGCCCTTTTGGCCGGTGCCTCGGGCCAGTTGCGCAACAAAGCAACCACCGCCGGCAATCTTATGCAGCGGACACGATGTCCGTATTTTTACGATACCGCCCAAGCCTGCAACAAACGGCACCCCGGAAGCGGCTGTTCGGCAATTGGCGGCATCAGTCGCCAGCTTGGTATTGTCGGGGTTAGCGAGGCGTGTATTGCAACACATCCCAGCGATATGGCTGTCGCCATGCGCGCATTAGATGCTGTGGTGGAAACGGTGAAACCCGATGGGCAGAAACGATCGATTGCGATCGCCGATTTCCATCGATTGCCTAAGGACACGCCTCAGATCGACACCACACTGGACGGGGATGAATTGATTACCGGCGTCGTGTTACCGCCACCTGTTGGCGGTCGCCAGATTTACCGAAAGGTCCGTGATCGCGCATCCTACGCCTTTGCTCTGGTATCGGTCGCGGCAATCGTTCAGCCAGATGGCACAGGTGCCATCGCGGTGGGCGGTGTCGCCCATAAGCCATGGCGCATTGGAGCCGCGGACAAAGAGATGTCGAAGGGATCACGTGCGGTCAATGCGGTGCTCATGGCAGATGCCCATCCCACGGATCAAAACACATTCAAGGTAGAGCTGGTTCAGCGCACCATTGCTGCCGTTCTGGCTGAGGCGAGGGGATAAGTCATGCAATTTGACAAACCAGCGACAATCAACCCAATCGATCAGCTCAAAGTGGTTGGACGGCCTGTCCATCGTATTGATGGCGAACTGAAGACCAGCGGGCGGGCCGTTTATGCCTACGAGTGGTCCGATCCTGACCTGCATTATGCCTATGGATATCCCGTCGGCTCCACGATCGCCAAAGGCCATGTCATCTCGATAGACTCGTCTACCGCAAAGGCCGCACCCGGCGTCCTGGGCATCATCACCACACTCGACAAACCCGAGCTGAACAAGGGCAAACTCAATACTGCAAAGCTGTTTGGTGGCAGTGAAGTTCGGCATTATCATCAGGCTATTGCGGTGGTGGTTGCCGAAACGTTCGAAGAAGCGCGCGCCGCGGCAGGGCTGCTCAAGGTCGAATATGCAACGGAAAAAGGCCGATTTGATTTGCGGTCGGAGATGGCGAATGCGACCACGCCTGATCCATCAACCGAACCGGAATCGTCCTCGGGGAATTTTGACGCTGCCTTCGCAACCGCGCCCGTCACGCTGGATGCCGAGTATGCCACCCCTGACCAGTCGCATGCAATGATGGAGCCTCACGCCTCCATCGCCAACTGGAATGGTGATGATCTTGAGGTTTGGACATCCAGTCAGATGATCGACTGGTGGCGATCTGACCTGGCGATGACGCTTGGAATAGACAAAGACCAAATTCACCTGAAGTCGCCGTTCATCGGCGGTGGTTTTGGGGGCAAGCTGTTTCTCAGGGCAGATTGTGTGCTGGCCTGCCTTGCCGCAAAGGCGGTGGGACGTCCGGTTAAAGTCGCGCTTCCACGCCCGATGATCGCAAACAACACCACACACAGGCCCGCGACAATCCAAAGAATTCGCATCGGCGCAGAAACCAGCGGCAAGATCACGGCAATCGCGCATGAAAGCTGGTCTGGCGATCTGCAGGGTGGTGGTCCAGAAACCGCCGTCATGCAAACACGCCTGCTTTATGCAGGCGAAAACCGCATGACCACGATGAAGCTGGCAACTCTCGATCTGCCCGAGGGCAATGCAATGCGCGCTCCGGGCGAGACACCGGGTTTGATGGCGCTTGAAATTGCAATCGATGAGATGGCTGAAAAGCTCGGCATGGATCCGATCGAGTTTCGTATTTTGAACGACACACTTGTCGACCCCGAAAATCCAGAACGACCATTCTCGCACCGTGATCTCATCGGCTGTCTTACACGTGGTGCCGAGGAATTTGGCTGGAACAAACGCATGCTGCCCGCCGAACGGCGTGAGGGCAACTGGATGATCGGACTGGGAGTTGCGGCCGCATTCCGCAACAATCTTGTCATGGCGTCCGGCGCTAGGGTAAAGCTGGATCAGGACGGTCTGGTGACGGTTGAAACCGATATGACCGATATAGGAACCGGCAGTTATACCATCATTGCCCAGACCGCAGCAGAAATGCTGGGCGTCGAGGTTGAGCACGTCGATGTGCGGCTGGGCGATTCCCGCTTTCCAGTCTCGGCAGGGTCCGGTGGACAATTTGGTGCCAATTCCGCCACCTCAGGTGTCTTTGCCGCTTGTGTGAAACTGCGCGAGGCCATCGCCAGCAAGCTCGGTTTCAACTCATCCGAAGTGGTCTTTGAAAACGGACAGGTGCGAAGTGGCAACCGCGCGGTGGCGCTGGCTGATGCCGCAGGCACCGAAGGGCTGGTGGGAGAAGACACCATCGAGTGGGGCAAGCTCACCGAGACACACCAACAATCGACGTTCGGTGGTCACTTCGTTGAAGTTGGCGTGGATATCGCAACAGGCGAAACGCGCATTCGCCGTATGCTTGCTGTCTGTGCCGCCGGCCGTATCTTGAACCCCATCACTGCTCGCAGTCAGGTTATTGGCGCAATGACCATGGGGGCAGGCGCGGCTCTATCGGAGGAGCTTGCTGTCGACACCAGGTATGGTTTTTTTGTCAATCATGATCTCGCCGGTTACGAAGTGCCTGTCCATGCAGACATTCCGCACCAAGACGTTATTTTCATGGATGAAACCGACCCATATTCATCCCCCATGAAGGCCAAAGGCGTTGGAGAGCTAGGGTTGTGTGGTGTGTCGGCGGCCATTGCCAACGCTATCCACAATGCCACAGGCATCCGAGTGCGACAGTATCCGATCACCTTGGACAAGCTGATCAACGAGTTGCCCGAACTTGAATGATTGAACGCAATGGCCTGATCGAAAAAATGGTCGAGTGGCGGAGGCACAATGTTGGGTGATGTCACATCAATAACAGGCATTTTACCTGTTCAAGCCGATGCTGGAGATGATCCGGCACGCATCCTGCGGTTTGCTGTGGACGCGATGCAACATGGCGGGGCCGCACTTGCCACCCTTATCGACATTAGGGGAGGTGCTGCTCGCGCACTCGGTACGCATATGGCAATCGCTGCAGATGGACGATTTTGCGGGTATGTCTCTGGAGGCTGTGTCGAAACCGCCGTCGCAGCAGAAGCTTTGTTGGCCATCGCGTCCGGCTGCGACCGCATTATCAAATTCGGAGAAGGCTCACCCTACTTCGATATCGTGCTGCCCTGCGGCGGCGGCATTACGGTGGCAATCCACGTTCTTCGCAAAGCAGATCCGATCGAACAGGTGCTGGCCGAACTATCTGCCCGACGCCCTGCGGCGCTGGTTTATGACTGTCTGTCACAGCACCTTGTTGTGGCCGACAAAGTGCCAGTTCGATCCAGTCTTCGTGGAGACGAATTCTTGACCGTCTACCGTCCACAAACCCGTGTTGTTGTTTCAGGCCAGACCGGAGAAGCTGAGGCGGTGTGCCGTATTGCGCAGGCGGCAAGCTTTGGTGTTTCCACTCCGAACGATCCGAATTTCCGGGATATCGACGCGTTCACAGCCGTCGTTTTGTTACATCATGATCTCGATAAGGAGACTGTCGTGCTGAATGAGGCACTTGCCTCACCGGCGTTTTACATCGGAGCATTGGGAAGCACGCGCACGCATCACCAGCGTCTCGAACGCCTGAGATCAAAAGGGGTGCCGTCGGAATGTTTTGACAGGATCAAAGCACCGATCGGCATATTTGGTCCGACACGCGACGCGACCTCGTTGGCCATCTCTGTCGTGGCAGACATTGCCGCAGCCCGTCTTGCAGCCTTTGGATAAAAACGCATGGACCGTCCGCAAACAACGATCGGTTACCGCAGTGAAGGGAAGACAGATGATGATTGGAGGCCTGCTTCTCGCTGCTGGTCAATCGAAACGTATCGAAGGTGGTTATCACAAACTGCTCGCCAAATTTGCTGGCGTCTCTCTGGTTCACAGATCAGCGCTGACAATGCTTGAGGCCGGCATCAACCCTATCGTGGCGGTTACGGGCCATCGGCGTGAAGAGATAGAAACCGAACTGCGTGATCTACCAATCGCGGCAGTCTACAATGAGAGCTTTGCAAAAGGTATCGGAACATCGATGGCGTGCGGGTTCGGCCATCAAATCGTCGCTCCTTGTGACGGTGTTTTGATTATGTTGGCCGATATGCCAGAGATCACATCGGCACATATCCAGAAACTTTTAGATGTCTTTGCCTTAGGCGGGGCAAAGATGTTGTGCGTGGATCCTGCAGGACCAAACACGGTCATCCCGTCATCATTCCAAAATCCCTTTTCACTACCATGCAGAAGCTCACATCGGATAATGGCGGCAAGGCCAACATAGAGCAAAGCGGCTGGGACGTGGTGCTGGTTGAGATTGGCGATGCCGCGTTGCGTGACGTGGATACGCTTGATGCTGTTGTATCAGCAGGTGGTGTGGTTCACGCCTAGCCACGCCGAGGGCAAATGGCAGCTCGCTGTCGGCATGGTGACAATGCAGATTTTAGTCCTGTGCAATGTGCGCGTTTTCAATCGACCAACCGAATGACCAAGCCTGAGCGTTGAGGTGCCAGGCGGCCGTTTTCGCACATAAATCCGTAACACTGCTTGTCAGCGGGTTGGACGAACTCGTTTCTCCAGCGATCCGCGCCGCCATGCCGCGGTGCTGCCATTCCAGCATTGTCGGAATGTCGATGTCATCTTTCACAATAAGTTCCCGCCTTATTAATTTAGGGCTGCTGCGGGCACTCACACAATGTGTCAAACCCGTCGCACAAGGCGCATAAACGTTTATTGCTGGAATTGGTTCCACAGTGATGGCAAACGTGCTGCATGATTTTTTTCAACCTAACAACGTGACCCCACTGTGACGGATGATCGAATTGTGAAACCGAGGGTTCTTCAGACCGGACTTCGCTTCGGGTGCAGCCAAAAAGCGTTGCGGAGGTACCTGTCTATCTCTCCAGCGCAACAGATTTTCTCGTAATCGTCAAAGCATCCAGAGCTCAGTGGGCCAGTTTCCTGCAGCAAAAATACGCCACCCAAAGCCATTGCAACTGGCATCGGCGCGCGATCTAAGTGGAATGCAGTGATTTTTGTGTTGTCGGGATGGTGCAGCACAGGAACCAAAATCGATCAGCCTCATTGTGGAGTGAGGTAAATGAGTTTTCGGGGCAGGGATGACGCAAAAAGATCAAAAGCAGGTAGATGCCCGCAGGGCTGGCGATTTATTGGTATCAGGCCACGTCAGCGAAGATCCATTTGCGGCGGCGTTCAAAGCGACCCGTATGCCGATGATCGTCACGGACCCGAACCAGCATGACAATCCAATCATCTTCTGCAACGCAGCTTTTAACAAGCTGACCGGTTATGAGAACGACGAGATTATCGGGAACAATTGTCGTATGCTGCAGGGCCCCGAAAGCGACCCTGATGTCATCGCAAAGATGCGCAATGCCATTGCGGCTGGCGAAGATGTTGCGGTCGACATTCTCAATTATCGCAAGGACGGCTCTCCATTCTGGAACGCGGTTTTCATTAGCCCGGTCAGAGATGCCGGCGGCAAGATCATGTATTTCTTCGCGTCTCAGCT
>NZ_DAMDBP010000009.1:79841-96189 GCF_032092815.1 Agrobacterium sp.
GAAGAAGAGGTTGCGAGCCAGACTGCAAATCTTCGTGCGGCTTTGGCGGCCAAGTCCTTGTTGGTGCACGAAGTCGATCACCGCGTGAAGAATAATCTTTTGACCATGGCGTCCATCGTCAAGATGCAGGCGCGCGTAACTGCCGACCAGGGACAGAAGGATGCCCTGATGTCTGTCCTGAACCGCATTGAGGCATTGAGCACGGTTCAGCGAAAGCTGTTTACGCTGGATGACGTTTCCAAATTCGACATATCGGAATTTACCCGCGAGTTGGTCACTGACCTGGTGGGGGCAACCGGCCGCACAGATATCAGCCTCTCGCTCGATCTCTCACCCGTTCACGTGCCTGCCGTGAAAGCCACGCCGCTGTCGTTGATCGTCAATGAGCTTGTCGGGACAGCGGTACGCCGTGGCCTGAGCGCCGGTGGCGGTGATATCCATGTGTCCGTCAAACGCACGAACGGTCACTTTGTCATATCGGTTGAAGACACCTCTATCCCGGTTGTGATGGACACCGAGCATGCCGAGTTCAGTGAAAAGTTGCTTGAGGCCTCTGCGCTGCAGCTTGGCGCCAAGATTGAAAGAAAATTTGAGAACCAGAAGACGATCGTAAACGTTACGCTTCTGGTTGAAGCAAATCAGGAGGTAGCGCATTGAAGGTCATGATCGTCGAGGATGAGATGCTTCTTGCCATGGAACTTGAAAGTGAAGTCGAGCTGGCCGGGCATGAGGTGACAGGCCTTGCAATGAGCAGTGACCAAGCCCGCAAGCAACTTGCCTCAAACAGACCAGATTTCGCATTTGTCGATATTCACTTGTCGGATGGCGCGACTGGTATTGATTTTGGCCGTGAGCTCGCGAGCAACGGCATTCCCTATGTGTTTGTCAGTGGCAATATCAAAAAAATCACGGACGATTTTGCTGGCGCGCTTGGAGCGATTGAAAAACCCTATACCATGAACGGCATGAAAAATGCGCTCAGTTACATTTCTGCTGTTGTCGATGGGGATGAAACGGTTGAACCGCCTGCAAGCCTTGTGCTGGCGGAAGATGCGATGACCACTCGGCGCATCTAGGCAGGGTTAAGGCCTTCAGATCGGCAGATTGCCAAAAGGTCGATAGTATATCACTCTCGCAAATGTTTCTCCGTGCTCACCTGTCGTGAGCACCGTCCATATTAGCTTCATCGTCGTATAGGCAGTTTTCAAGGTATTGAACCCTCGAATTGGCTTGATCAGTTGTTTCAACTTGCCATGATCGGCCTCGACCACGTTATTCAGATAATTGACCTACCGGTGCATAAGCTTCTTTGGGCATTAGCCATTCGTGTCTGCTTATTTTCGATTGGCCGCGGGGAGACAACAAAAAACCGCCGGGGCAAACCGGCGGTCTTGCCTGTCTGTTTTTAACTCGGGTTGTTTTATGCCTTGTAGGTCTGCACGGCGCCCGGCAGTTTGCTCCAGTTTGCGTACCAGCTTCTAAACAGCTTGAACTGAGCCTCAACGTAACCGCGCTGGCTGTCTGAGAGCACATCTGTCTCGTTGAAGTGCAGGGTGTATTCGCTGTCGCCGTTCAGCACCATCATGTGCTTGAAGTAGAGAACGAGGTCTGGACCTTCGTCGAAGGAGGAAAGGACAGCAAGTGCCTGTTCCAGTTCCTGCGCGCGCTGGCGCGCGTCAGCGTCACCGGTTGCGGCCGCCTGGGACAGCTTGCAAAGATGAATGACTTCCTTCGGCAAAACATTGCCAATGCCGGTGATTGCACCTGTCGCGCCGCAATTGACGAAACCGTGGAACACGGCTGTGTCGACGCCGATCATCAGCGTGACTTCATCGTCGCGGCTGGTGATGTTTTCCGCGGCATAACGCATGTCTGCCGGGCCACCGAATTCCTTGAAGCCTACGAGGTTTTTGTGTTCGGCACGCAGCGCGAAGAAAAGATCGGCGCGGGTCGCGAAACCGTAATAAGGGCTGTTGTAAATCACGGCTGGAAGATCTGGTGCAGCCGATAGGACCGCCTTGAAGTGTGCTTTCTGGGCAGCAATGACCGTGCCACGTGACAGCACGCGTGGGATAACCATCAGACCCTGAGCGCCAACCTTCTGGGCATGGGCAGCATGGGCGACAGCCGACGCGGTGTTGACGGCACCTGTGCCAACGATAACCGGTACGCCTGCCTTGACGAGGTGCTCAACGCCTTCCATGCGCTGTGCGTCGCTCAGCAGAGGCCAGTCACCCATCGAACCGCAATAGACGACAGCGGACATGCCGGCTGCGATCAATTCTTTGCCTTTGCGCACCAGCGAGTCGAAATCAGGTGTTCTGTCGCTCTTGGTCGGGGTCATCAAGGCTGGGATAACGCCGGAGAAAATATTGGCTGTCACTCTTGTTCCTTTCAATCTTTATTTTGTGCAATTGGCTGCCCTTAACCCGGGGCAGCCTTTAGCGAAAGAGGTATTACCGCGCAGCGCCGGTCAGCAGCGAAGGATCGAGTGCCGAAAGCAGTGTCTTCAGGCCAGCGATTTCTTCCTGGGTGTATTGCGGGATCGGCGCGCGAACAGGACCGACTGAAAGACCTAGCAGTTCGCAGGCAGCTTTGCAGCCGCTATTGTAACGGCGCGAGCCGATGTAACGAACGACAGGCAGAATTTGGCGCCAGATCAACAGCACGGTTGCATCATAACCAGCTGCACTTGCTGCCTTGAGCTTGGAAAGCGCGGGTGTCATGAAGTTTTCAATGCCCATGACCATGCCCGGTGCCTTCAAGGCCAGTGCTGGCGCAGTGTGAAGTCCACATCGAGATGCATGCCGGTTGCAGGTGAGAAGTTGTCGGCGCGGATTGGCAGGCCGTGCTCGCCCGCT
Source organism: Agrobacterium sp. (assembly GCF_032092815.1). Taxonomy (GTDB): domain Bacteria; phylum Pseudomonadota; class Alphaproteobacteria; order Rhizobiales; family Rhizobiaceae; genus Agrobacterium. Next base: position 82,703 of record NZ_DAMDBP010000009.1, read on the forward strand.
CAGGCGTGGAACATGACGATATTCTGGCGGCGATCCTTGAGGGCAATCCGCCCAAGGCCGCCGAATTGATGCGCCAGCATATTCACCAGTTGGTGGATGACTTTAGCGGCGCTGCCAGCGCCGAATAACTTCCGAATTTCGCGGGCAGGCTCTATCTCGCATCAGGTGACCGGCAAGGTTGCCGGTGACGAGCTTTCGCGCACCACGATGCGCGGCGTTACCACGAAATGTTCGGCCGTTGCACGACCATTGATGCGCTCTATCAGCAGGCGCGTTGCCTGTAGTCCAAGCTGTTCACCTGACTGGTCAATGCTGGTCAGCCTGTTTTGTGCAAAGTCGCAAAACATGGTGTTGTCGTAACCGACGACGGCCAGATCCTCCGGTATGGAAAGGCCCATTTCTTTGGCGACACTGATCACGCCAAGCGCAATCAGGTCGGTCCAACAGAAAATGGCGTCCGGGCGTTGCGGTCCGCTCAGCATGCGTCTTGCGGTCAATTGCACATCACGCAGCGTCTGCGACGCGTGCACAAGATTGATATATTTGCCAAGACCGGCCTCCATCATGCCGCGCCGATATCCAAGTTCGCGCTGCGCAAGAATGGTAGACGTGCTGGAAATCAGGCTCAGCATTGCGATCTTGCGGTAGCCATTGGCAGCGAGATGTTTGACCACGATCATCGCACCTTGTTGGTCGTGGTTATTGACAGTGTCGAAACCGCCGGCATCCGGGTCATGATGGCCGATTGCCACCAATGGCTTGCGCTGTGCAATCGAGTTGAGGTTTTCGCGGTCTTCGGTTGAACCGATCATCAGCAGACCATCCATCTGGCGGTCGATCATTGATTCAACCATTGCCAGTTCCGTTTCAATCGAGGAATGGCTGATGCCGATCATCGCGCGGTACTGCGTCCGTTCAAGCGCTGTATTTACGCCTGTCATGATGTCGGCAAAAAACGGATTGCGGATATCAGGCAGCAGCAGGCCGATTGTATAGGTCTGTCCGCGCATGCCGCGTGCAGCCGCCAGCGGTCGATATCCAAGCTTGTTCATCGAGGCGCGCACATTGGCGCGCAACGTATCGGAAACGCCGTAGGCGTCGCGCAGAACCTTGGATACGGCGGCAACGGAAACACCAGCGTCTTCAGCCACTTCCCGGATTGTCACCCGGCCGCCGCGTGTTCCTTTTTCACCCACAAATTCACCTTTCGAAGACACCCGCCCCGTGCAGAAACCGCGATGTAAACAGGCTTGCACAATGTGATTTTACTCTATCGCAACAAAACGGGTTGCCAAATGGAAAAAAGTGTAGAACGATATACGTAGAACATTCTACAAGATTGACTGCAGCCTGGATTAAAGGGAGGACGGCATGCACGACAGAGTGTCAACGCACGCCCGTAGACAAAATTCACCGACCACTTATGCGTGGACAGCCGCCATGGTTCGCCCGCTCGCTGATCAGGGGGAGGGCACGCCTGCATCCTTTCTGCAGAAGACATTTGTGCTGGAGAAAACCACTGGCAAGGAAGTGTTACGCATCAGCGCGCTTGGGCTCTACCGGGCTTTCATCAATGGCAAGCGCGTTGGTGACGATCTGCTGACACCGGGCTGGACGACCTATGACAAACGCCTGTCCTATCAGACCTATGACGTTGGCGATCTCGTCACATCGGGTGAAAACACCATTACCATCTGGCTGGCGGATGGCTGGATGCGCTCACCACTGATGTGGGGCAAGCACCGTCTCACCAACACCTGGGGTGACAAGATTGCCGCAATCGCCGAACTGCGTGCAGATGATGGCAATGCCGATCTGCTGCTCTCGACCGACGCATCCTGGCAAAGCGGATCACTGCCGATCCTCAAGTCCGGCATCTATTTCGGTGAAGAGTTTGATGCGCGAATTCAGCCGGAGGTGACGGCTGGTTCCGAAGCCGTCAGCTTCGATCCATCAATTCTGGTTGCCCATGAAACGGCACCTGTGCGCGAACTGAAATCTATAGCTCCAGTCAAAAGCTGGACGGATGCAGAGGGGCGCACCATCCATGACTTTGGCCAGAATGTCGGCGGTTACGTCGCCTATGATGTGAGCGGTGATGCCGGTGACACCGTACGTGTTGAACACGCCGAAGTGCTGGATAAGGACGGCAATTTCTACAACGTCAATTACCGTACAGCTGAATCTCATACGGTCTACACACTGGCTGGAACAGGAAACGAACAGTACCGGCCGCACTTTACGTTTCACGGTTTCCGTTACGCCCGTATCACCACCACCGGAAAGGCCAGTGTCTCCGAGGTTTATTCGGTGCCAATCAGTTCGATGCACGAGCAGAAGGCGAGCTTCACCTCCGGCAACGCGCTGGTAAACAGGCTCGTTCTCAACACGGTGTGGAGCCAGCGTGGCAACTTCATCGAAGTGCCGACGGATTGCCCACAGCGTGACGAGCGTCTCGGCTGGACGGGTGATGCACAGGTGTTTGCGGGAACGGCGCTTTATCTCGCTGACGCGCACGGTTTTCTCGCCAAATATGTACGCGACATCATGGCTGACCAGCGTGAGGATGGTTCGGTTCCCCACGTCGTGCCCGATCCGACACGGCAGCAGCCGGAGTTTTATCCAGGTTTTTACGGTTCGACCGGCTGGGGTGATGCGATCGCCGTGATCCCCTGGCAGATCTATCTCCATTCTGGCGACAAGGCGATCCTTGCCGAAGCGTTGCCTGCGATGGTTCGCTGGGTTGATTTCGTCTGGTCGATCAGCGATGGCCCTGTCGTTTCACCACCACGCCAGTGGGGCGCGCGCGGATTTTCCTTTGGTGACTGGCTGCAGCCCTCTGGTCCGTCGGCAAAACCGCTGCCAACCATTGGTGATGATGCTGCGGCAACGCTTTATCTCTACATCACCGCAAATCTGGTTTCGAAAATTGCCCGCATTAGCGGCGATACGGCGACAGCCACACGTCTTGCCACCATGGCCTCCAACGTGAAGGCTGCCTTCCAGCGTGAATTCATCACAACTTCCGGCCGCCTGGCCTATGATGACCAGACGTCCTATGCGCTGGCCATTGTGCATGACCTCATTCCGGATCAGCACCTGGAGGCAGCCAAGCATTATTTCAAGGCAACCATTGCCAGATCGGAAGGCCGTATTGGCACCGGTTTCATCGGGACGCCGGCTCTGTTGCCAGCCTTGCTGAAAATCGGTGAAATCGGCCTGGCGGCTGATGTCTTCCTGCAGGAAAACGTGCCGGGTTGGCTCTATCAGGTGAAGATGGGAGCGACGACGATCTGGGAGCGGTGGGATGCGATCCAGGCAGATGGCACCATCTATAATCCGCAAATGAACTCCTACAATCATTACGCTTACGGCGCTGTCTGCCAGTGGCTTTTCGAGGCCGTTGCAGGGTTCCGCCCCGATGCGGATGATCCGGGTTTCTCAACCATCGTTTTTGAACCAACGATCATTCCGGATCTCTCACCCGTCAACGCCAGCCATGATTCACCACGCGGCATGATTACTGTCAGCTGGTCGGTCAAGGATAATACGGTGCTCTATGAGGTTGAGGTGCCACAGGGTGCCCGTGGCGTGCTGAAACTTGCTGCCGATTATACAGATGTGACCGTGGATGGTGCCGCCTTCAAGGGGGACGATCTGGCGCCGGGCAAACATTCCATCCGCTTTACATTCATCCCCCCGGTTCGGGCGGTCAAAGAGGACCTCATGATAAACGCACGCACGCCATAAGGCGTGCGGCACAGGCTTCAGCAGGCCCACGGAGGGGTGGGTTATTAGGGAGGAAACCAATGCTGACGACCAAGAGACATGCCCTGATCGGCCTTGCTGCCGGCTTCTTGACCATGACGGTGCTTTCGGGTCCCGTCATGGCAAAAACCACCGTGACCATGCTGATCGACAATGGTCCCAACACCGTTGCGCTTTCGCAGGCGCTGGTCAAAGCGTTCGAGCTCAAGAACCCCGATGTCGCCATTGATATCGAGACACGTCCCGGTGGCGGTGAGGGCGACAATGTCGTCAAGACCCGGCTGGCAACCGGCCAGATGACGGATATTTTCTACTATAATTCCGGGTCTCTGTTGCAGGCGCTGGCACCACAACAAACGCTGATGGATTTGAGCCAGGAACCGTTCATGGCCAACGTCTCCGACAGCTTCAAACAGGTGGTGAGTGTTGGTGATGCTGTCTTTGGCGTGCCGATCAGCCCGGCAGAGGCGGGCGGCATTTTTTACAACCGTGACATCTATTTGGAACTTGGTCTCGATGTGCCGAAGACATGGGCCGATTTCATGGCCAACAACGAAAAGATCAAGACCGCCGGCAAGACCGCGGTGATCCAGACCTATGGTGATGCGTGGACCAGCCAGCTTTTTGTTCTGGCAGATTTCTTCAATGTTCAAAAAGCGGTGCCGGATTTTGCCACGCAGTTTACCGCAGGCGTTGCAAAATTTGCCGGAACACCGGCGGCAACGCTAAGCTTTGAAAGGCTGAAACAGGTTCATGACGCTGGTATCATGAATGAAGATTTTGGCGCTGCGACCTATAATGACGGCCTGCGAATGCTGGTCAACGGCGAGGGTGCCCATTACCCGATGTTGACCTTTGCCATCCCCGCCCTTGCCGACACCTATCCTGAATTGATGGACAAGGTCGGTTTCTTTGCGCAGCCCGGAGATGACGCTGCCAACAATGGCCTGACCACCTGGATGCCGGGCGGATTTTACATTCCCCAGACATCGGCAAATCCGGATTTGGCCAAACAGTTCATGGCCTTCGTGGCCAGCACGGATGGATGCAAGGTCATTGAAGATACATTGGGTGTAAATGGCCCATTTCTGATCAAGGGCTGCGAGCTGCCTGCGAAGGTTGCGCCTGTCGTTGCGGATCTTCTTCCCTACTTTGCCGAAGGCGGCCAGAACGCACCCGCTCTGGAATTCCTGTCACCCGTCAAGGGACCGATCCTCGAGCAGCTGACGGTTGAGGTTGGCTCGGGCATTCGTGCACCCGCCGACGCGGCCTCCCTTTATGACGAAGACGCTCGCAAACAGGCACAGCAACTGGGTCTTCCAGGCTGGTAAATTGAGAACGCCGAACCAAACCATGTTCGGATTAATGATGGAAAGCAGGATATGACGAAAAGCAAAACTGCTCTGACGGCATTTGCCGCAGGTCTTTTCACCCTGACAGCGCTTTCGAGCGCTGCCTTGGCACAAACCAATCTCACCATTCTGGTGGACAATGCGTCACATACGATCGCCATTTCCGAGGCCTTGGCGGCGGCTTTCCAGGAAAAGCATCCCGATGTCACCATCGATATTGAAGCCCGCCCGGGTGGTGGTGAAGGTGACAACATCGTCAAGACGAGACTTGCCACCGGCCAGATGACCGATATTTTCTGGTACAATACCGGATCGTTGATGCAGGCGTTGGCGCCAGAACAGACGCTTGTCGACTTGAGCGCCGAACCTTTCATGGACAATGTCGCCGACAGTTTCAAACAGGTGGTTTCGGCAGGCAGTGGTATTTATGGCGTGCCGACCCGTCCGGCAGAAGCTGGCGGCATTTTCTACAATCGCAAGATTTATGAGAAACTCGGCCTTGATGTGCCAACCACCTGGGCCGAGTTCATGGCCAACAACGAGAAGATTAAGGCAGCCGGCATCCCGGCGGTGATCCAGACCTATGGTGAGCCCTGGACAAGTCAGGTTCTGTTGCTGGCAGATTTCTACAATGTGCAGAAACAGGTGCCAGACTTTGCAACGCAATACACTGCAGGCACAGCGAAATTCGCCACAACGCCTACCGCTGTTCGTGGCTTTGAATATATCAAGGAAGTATCCGCTGGCGGGTATTTCAATGAGGATTTTGGCGCTGCACGATATGAAGACGGCCTTCGCATGATTGCTGAAGGTGAAGGTGCCCATTACCCGATGATCACCTTTGCCATTCCAGCCCTGTCCGATGGTTATCCTGACCAGATCAACGATGTCGGTTTCTTTGCGCTGCCTGCCGCTAAGGCAGAGGATACTGGCCTGACGGTGTGGATGCCGGCCGGGTTCTACATTCCAAAGACCTCGGGCAATGTTGATGTTGCCAAACAGTTTCTGGCCTTTGTTGCAAGCCCTGAAGGATGTGCGGCACAAAGCAAGGCAGTTGCAGTCAACGGCCCATATCTCATCAAGGGATGCGTTTTGCCTGACAACATAGTGCAGTCGGTTTCCGACCTGCTGCCCTATTTTGAAAAAGGAAACAATGCTCCGGCTCTGGAGTTCCTGTCGCCGATCAAGGGACCAATCCTCGAGCAGCTGACGGTCGAAGTCGGTTCCGGTATTCGTGAACCGGCCAGTGCCGCTGCCCTCTATGATGAGGACGTTCGCAAACAAGCCCAGCAACTTGGTCTGTCTGGCAGATAAGTGCGCCTTTATCCTGCTGCTTGGGGCACATATAGCCTGAAGCCGCAGCCTTTGTTTCTGGAGCCCAAATGGTTGCATCTGCTGTTTCAACTCTGGCTGCGCGCCGATCATCCTATCCCGGATGGTTTTATCTGCCTGCGGCCGTCATTTACGGCGTGTTGTTTCTTCTGCCGACCTTCGCGTCCTTCTATTTCAGTCTGACCCGGTGGAGCCTGTTCAGTTCAAGCTTCATCGGCTTTGAAAATTTCGTTCAGTTCTTCCGCGAACCCTTTCTGATCCAGGGCCTCGTCAACACCATCATCTATGCGGTGATCACATCGGGCCTCAAAGTCGTCATCGGCATGTTGCTGGCCGTGATGTTGACCAGCCAGATCATGGCGCGTGGGTTGTTGCGTTCGCTGGTATTTTTCCCGGTGCTGGTGTCGACCATCGGTGTTGGGATTACCTTCACTGTGCTGATGCATCCAACGCAGGGTGCCATCAATGAAGGGCTCGCACTGTTGGGCATAAAGGGGCCGGGCTGGCTTACCGATCCCAAACTTGCGTTGATTTCGGTCGCCCTCGTTGACGTCTGGAAGGGTGTTGGGCTTGCCACCGTCATCTACATTGCCGGCATCGTTGCCATCCCGAAGGATTATTACGAGGCGGCACGCATCGACGGCGGCACCAAGTTGCAGAACTTCTTCTACATCACCCTGCCGCTCAGCCGTCCGGCAACGGCGACCGTCATCACGCTGTCCTTCATCGGCGGGCTTCGGACTTTCGACCTGATCTGGGCAATGACCAAGGGTGGTCCGGGCTTTGCCTCCGACACCATCGCTTCGGTGATCTACAAACAATACCAGTCCGGCTTCTTTGGTTTGTCGACGGCTGGCAACGTTGTGCTGTTCATTCTGATCGCCATTCTCGTTGTTCCCATTACCATTTTCCTGAACCGCAAGGAGGGGCACCAGTGAAATCACGCGCTTCCGTCATCGGCGGCATTGTCGCCCTCCTCATCTCCTTCGTGTTTTTCGTTATCCCGTTCGCTTTCATCATTCTGATGGCGTTCAAGGACCGCAGGCAGGCAAATCTGCTCGATTTCTCCTGGCCGTCCGGTTTTCATCTCTGGGATAATCTGGTCACTGTTATCACCACGCGAAACTGGATGCTGGTAACAGCGTTCATCAATTCGACCATTCTGACGGTGACCAGCGTGACTTTGCTTGTCGTGTTCGGTGCGATGGTCGGGTTCGTTCTGGCGCGCCGCAAGACCCGCTGGAACCCGCTGGTGGAATTCCTGATCCTTGCCGGTCTGATGATCCCGCCTGCCGTGGTGCCAACGATCTGGCTGATGCAGGGTCTTAAACTGTTCGGTACATTGCATGGCATGGTGCTGGTCGAGGTTGCCTACAACCTGCCTTTCACCATCATTCTCTACCGTGCTTTCATCGCCACCATTCCGCGCGATCTGGATGAAGCGGCCATCATTGACGGCGCACGGCCGCTGGATGTGTTTTTCCGGGTTATCCTGCCGTTGTTATGGCCGGTGACGGTGACCAATATTGTGGTGCAGTCAGTCGGTATCTTCAACGACTTCACCAATCCGCTCTATTACCTACCCGGCAACGCCAATGCGACCGTTCAGCTGACGCTCTATAACTTCCAGAGCCAGTTCAACACGTCCTACAATCTCCTCTTCACCAACATAGCGCTGATCACCATTCCGCCGCTGATCGTCTTCCTGTTTTTCAACCGTCAGATCGTGGCAGGCATGACCGCCGGCGCCGTCAAAGGATAAATTCATGGCTGGTCTTTCTCTCAACTCCATCCACAAACGTTACGGTGAATTGCCGGTTATCAAGGGTGTCGACCTGGCGATCGAGCATGGTGAATTTGTCGTGTTCGTTGGCCCGTCCGGTTGCGGCAAGTCCACGTTGCTGCGCATGATTGCCGGTCTTGAAGATATCAGCTCAGGTGAACTGCATATCGGCGACAAGCTCTGCAACAATGTCGAACCGCGTGATCGCGGTATCGCCATGGTGTTTCAGTCCTATGCGCTCTATCCGCATATGAGCGTCTACGACAATGTCGGTTTCGGCCTCAAGCTGGCCAGAACGCCCAAAGATGAACGGGATCGCAAGATCCGCGAAGCGGCCCGCATCTTGAAGATGGAACATCTTCTGGACCGTAAACCCGGTCAACTCTCAGGCGGTCAGCGTCAGCGTGTGGCCATCGGCCGGGCCATTGTTCGCCAGCCGGAGGTGTTCCTGTTCGATGAACCGCTGTCGAACCTTGATGCCGCGCTGCGCGTCGATATGCGCATGGAAATCTCCAAGCTTCACAAGGAGCTTGGCGCAACCATGATCTATGTCACCCATGACCAGGTCGAAGCGATGACTCTGGCGGACAAGATTGTTGTTCTCGATGGTGGTGTGGTGCAGCAGGTGGGCTCGCCCATCGAGCTTTATCAGCGTCCGGCCAATCTCTTTGTCGCCGGATTTATCGGGTCGCCAAAAATGAACTTCATTCCGGTAACTGTCGATAGTGTGGATGGCCGCCGCGTGACGGTCAGTGGACAGGATGTTTTCAAACTGACGGTGGAAGCAGACACAAGCAGTGTGAAACCCGGTGACCAGCTCACGCTTGGTATCCGTCCGCATGATCTTGCTCCGTCTTCCGACGGGTCGATCGTTGGTCGGATCGGACTGGTCGAACGGCTTGGAAATGAGACGATTGTCAGCCTGGAGCTGCCCTCCGGAGCACTCTGGCTGGCGGTGTTGGACGGCGACCAACCGCTTAATCGTGGCGAGAGCTTGGCACTAAGTGCAGATCCAGCCAAGGCGATTGTTTTCAACGATGCCGGAAAGTCTTTGCTGAAAGCCTGACATGAAGAACGACCAGCGCGTGAGCGCTGGTCTTCTGGTTCTAAACGCCCCGTTTTGACCAAGGGTGCGCCCTTGTCATCGGACTGCCGCCAGTGCGACGGCGTCTGCCCCTGCCGGATAATGTAGCCGATCCGACCTATCATTGGCTGCCAGCCACACCGCCTCGGCAACATCGCTTTCTTTTGTTGTCAGGGATGGCTTGGCAAACCCGCAAAGATCGGTGCGGCGAAAGCGGCATAGGTTTGCGGGATAAGCTGTTCGACAGGAATGTCCGTGTTTGCAGCAAATTGTGTGGTCGGGGCATAACCCGGCTCAACCAGTTTTGCCCGAACGCCGAAGGCGGCAAGCTCGTGTGCCAGCGAACCGGTAAAACCTTCGATCGCCTGTTTGCTGGCCGTATAGGCTGCGGCCAGTGGCATGGAGGTCAATGTAACGCTGAAGGTGACATTGACAATCACACCAGAGCGCCGTTCGCGCATCTGCGGGATAACAGCCTGTGTCATTGCCATGGTGCCAAATGTATTGGTGTCGAAAACCTTGCGGATATGGGTCATTGGCGTTGCCTCGAAAGCACCGACAACACCGATGCCGGCATTGTTGACCAGCACATCGATTGGTCCTGCGGCTTTGATCACGGCGTGGATGCTTTCCGTTTTTGTCACATCGAGTGGCAACAGGCGGATGCGGTCCGATGCTGGCAACAGGCCAGCACGCGGGTTGCGCATTGTGGCGATAACGCTCCAGCCCTGTTCGTAGAAATAACGCGCGGTCTCCAGGCCATAGCCGGATGATGTGCCGGTAATGAGCACAGTGTTCATGACAATCTCCTGTATCTTTGCGTTGACAGAGAGAATTTACTTGGCATGATCAGGACTATCATCAATCATGAGTCCGTATTTCATTTGCAATAGTCCGATATGAGTGATCCGCTCTCACAAGTGATCCAGCTCTTAAGCCCTCAGGCGGTGTTCTCGAAAGGGATCAGCGGAGCGGGCGCTTGGGCGGTTCGTTATGCAGATTTTGGCCAACCTGGTTTTTGTGCCGTGACCGAAGGACGGTGTCGTCTGGCGGTGGACGGAGAGCCTGTGGCGGTGCTTGAAGCAGGTGATTTTGTGCTGTTGCCTGCGACGCCAGCCTTCACCATGTCCGGTTTCGAGCCGGCGGCCCCGCTGCGGATTGATCCAAAGACCGTGCCTATACCAGAAGGGCAGCTGCGCCATGGTCGGCAGGAAGGGCCAGCAGATGTCAGGCAATTTGGTGGCTGGTTTACGTTCGGATCACCAGATGCGGCGTTGCTTGTCTCGCTTCTGCCACGCATGATCCATGTCAGAGGCGTGCCGAGATTGACGCAACTGGTGCAGCTTCTCGGAGAGGAAGAAAAGGGTAATGCCATTGGCCGTGATCTCATCCTCCAGCGCCTTGTTGAAATTCTGCTGATCGAGGCCTTGCGGGCTGCACCGGTTGACGCAGTTCAGCCCGGCCTGCTGCTTGGCCTTGCTGACAGTCGCATTGCAATTGCTCTGCGCTCTATGCATGCGGATGTCGAAAGAGCCTGGACCATTCCCGATCTTGCCCGCAACGCCGGCATGTCGCGGTCGGCCTTTTTTGACCGCTTCGTGCGTTTGGTCGGGGTAAGGCCGATGGAATATCTGCTTGGCTGGCGAATGGCGGTTGCCAAAAGTCTGTTGCGCACGGGAGACCTCGCGCTGGACGAGGTTGCGCGGCGTATTGGTTATGGCTCAGCAAGCACGTTCAGCACGGCTTTTAGCCGGCATGTCGGCCAGCCGCCGGGTCGGTTCATGCGGCAGGCAGTGTCGCAGGCTTTGTAGAGCTTTTTCGTTTATCAGGCACAATCATCGGCGTTCCCGTAATTGGATCGTCGATGATGACGGCATGAAGGCCGAAGACGTCTTGGATCATCTGCGCGGTCACGATATCTGCAGGTTTTCCTTCGGCAACGATCCTGCCATCCTTCATCGCTATCAGATGAGTTGCGTAGCGACAGGCATGATTGATATCGTGAAGCACGGCAACGATTGTCCGACCCTGATGATTAAGGTCGCCGACAATGTCGAGCATTTCGATCTGGTGGGCGATATCCAGGAAGGTTGTCGGTTCATCCAGCAGCAGGGTCGGCGTGTCCTGGGCCAGTACCATTGCAATCCACACCCGTTGACGTTGCCCTCCGGAGAGTTCGGACACAAGTCGGTCACCAAGATCGGCTGTGCCTGTAGTGACCATCGCCGCCGTGACCGCCTGTTCATCCTCGTTCGACCATTGCCTGAGGAACGACTGGTGCGGATATCTGCCTCTGGCGACAAGATCCGCTGCGGTAATGCCCTCTGGCGCAATGGCGCTTTGTGGCAGCAGGCCTAATCGGCGTGCGACTTCCTTCGCGGGCAACTTGCCAATCGTCGTACCATCGAGGGTGACATGGCCATGGGACGGTTCGAGCAGCCGTGATAATGCTTTCAATAGCGTCGACTTGCCGCTTGCATTCGGACCGATGACGACCGTGAAGGAACCGTCCGGAATGCTGACAGACAGGTCTTCGCAGATCGTTCGTTCTTGGTAGCGTAAAGAGAGATTATGTGCCTGAAGGCGGCCGCTGGTCATTGTCGACCCTCCCGGATGATGAGCCAAAGGAAATAGAAACCACCGAGGCTGACCGTCATGACGCCGACAGGAAGCTGCGTGCCAAAACCGTGTTGGGCGATGCCATCCGCAGCGAGCAAAAGTAGACCGCCGGCCAACCCGGAGGGTATCAACACAATGCCATCGCAACGGGTGAGCCGTTTGGCAATCTGCGGGGCGACAAGAGCGATAAAGGCTATTGGACCGGCGACTGCCGTGACGGTGGCAGTGAGCGCGACACCCAGGCCCATGGCAAAAAACCGGACGCGTTTGGCGTTGACACCGGTTGCGCGGGCTACGTCGTCGCCCAATTCCAGTTGGCGCATTGGCCGATCAAGCCGCAGAACCAGGGGAATGGCAACGCACATTATGATGAGCACCGGCAGGAGCTGTTCTTCTCCGATGTCATTCAACGAGCCGGCGCCCCACATGGCAGCACTCATGGCGATCTGCAGATCAGCCTTTCTGATCATCCATGCATTGACGGCAGCCAGCACGGCCGAAACGCCGATACCGACGACGATCAGGCGAAAGCCCTGTATGCCGTTGCGATGGGCCAGTGCATAAATGACGAGTGCAGTCATGAAGCCACCGCACAATGCGCCAATTGCTGTTTCGACCGTGCCGCCTGATAACAGCAACATGACCACCAGCGCGCCGGTATAGGAACCTGTCGAAAAACCGATGACATCAGGCGAGCCCAAAGGGTTTCTGGTGAGTGATTGGAAGATTGCACCGCTCATCCCAAGAGCACTTCCGAGCAACACAGCCAACAGGATGCGGGGTAAACGCCACTCGGTGACAATCATGCGTGTGATGTCGTCACCATGGCCAAAAATCACCCCAGCGACCGCGGCGACCGATATCGGATAGTCACCCATGGTAAGCGATGTGATCGCCAATGCCAGACAGAGAAACACAAGGACCATGCCGATGACAATCGCACGCGGATTGATCCTCAGGGATAGCTGGTCCTGTCCAACACGGATCACAATAGCCCGTTTCGTGACCATGCTCATAACCCGCTCGCCTTGCTTTTGCGGGCAAGCAGAATGAGCACCGGTGCACCGATAAAGGCTGTGATGATGCCAGCCTCAATCTCACCCGGTCGAAGGATCAGCCGGCCCGCAATGTCTGCGGCCAGAAGAAGAGCGGCAGAAAACACCATCGTCAGCGCCAGTATCCAGCGTTGATCCGGGCCAATCAGCCATCGCATGACATGCGGCACCATCAGGCCGAGAAAACCAATCGGCCCCGCTGCTGCGGTAGCGGCACCAGCAAGCAGTGTTACGGCAATCAGGACGAAAAATCGGGTGCGGGTAACCTGGGCACCGAGGGTCTGTGCAAGATCATCTCCAAGCGCCAAGGCATTGAGAGGCCGGGCAACAAGCAGCGCGATGACAAGACCGGCAGATATAAAGGGACAGATGGTTGCCACGACATGCATGTCTCTGCCTGAGACAGAGCCGACAGCCCACTGGCGCATCACATCGAACGCTTGCGGGTCAAGCAACGTGATGGAGGATCCCAAGCCACCCAGCACAGCTGACAA
>NZ_DAMDBP010000009.1:96199-164692 GCF_032092815.1 Agrobacterium sp.
CGACCCCAGACAGCACCAGACGTATCGGGGTGGTACTGCCACGGTTTGAGATGCTGAGAGCATAGACCAGTATGGTCACGATTATCGCGCCGGCCAGAGCTGCCCAGATATATGTTTCAATGGAATGCCATCCAAGCACGCCGACAGAAAGGATCACGAAGAAGGCTGCACCGGCATTGACGCCGAGAATACCCGGATCGGCCAGCGGATTGCGGGTCGCTGCCTGTATCAGTGCACCGGAAACGCCAAATGCAGAGCCGCATAGCACTGCCAGAAGTGCGCGGGGCAGGCGATAATCACGGATGACAAGATGGTCGGCGAGATCGGCATTGTACGCGACAAAACTGTCTACGGCGACGGCCGGCGTGATCGGGCGAACACCCAATATCAGGCTGGCCATAAACAAGATGGTGAGAAGGGCACAGCCAGCCAGCAACCATGGACATGGTTGCCGTATCCAGTGCTGTGGTTTCGTGCCAATCACAGGTGTCGCCGCATCGATGAACGTCATATGCGGGCCTGTCCCTCAATCCAGTATCCCACGGCATCGATGCGCTTCTTGTCAAAACCCAGCACGTCACGGAAATGCGCTCGGCACACGGAAACAGCCTTGGCTTCACCGGCAATGTAAATATAGCCCGGTCCGTCTGGAAGAGCATGAATGTTACCCGCGATCCGCGGCAATTCGGTATGGCCGGGTCGTGTGGGTTTCAGGCCGTGGCAGGCGTGCCAGGTAATCGTTGCATTTGCCCCTGTGTTGAACTGCTGGCGATCGTCATCAGATGGCACTTCAACATGAATGATCGCAGGAAACCCGATAGGCAGCTCTTCCAGCACGCGCCCGACAGCCGGCAGACCGGTGATGTCGGTCAGCATCATCAACCACTGCGCAGTTTTTGGAAACCAGAAACGCCCTTCCGGATTGCAGATGCCAACGATGTCGCCCACCTCGGCATTGATCGCCCAGCCTGCTGCTACGCCACCCTCATGCACGACAATATCGATTACCATTTCGCAGGTGACGGGGTTCCAATTGCGCACAGTGTAGGGACGGCTGGGGCAATGTTGCGAACCGTCGGGACGGCCCCATTTTCCGTTTTCCATCAATACAGGGATGGTGACTGGCGTATTTGCATCCGGTCGCAACGCCAGACGGACCCACTCATCCGGATGGCCGCTTGCAATCAACCGTTCACCACCATCCACTTTGAGGACAGTGCGGATCATCGATGGTGTCAGGCGCTCTACGGCAATCGTTTTGGCAAGGAAGTAATCTTCAACATAAGGTGCGTGATCGTGATCATCATGCTCATCGAAGACAAGGGTATCTGCTGTCATGTCAATCTCCATTGGCGCGCCGGGCGGCTTCGGCCAGGCGCGGAACAAATCTTGGAAAGCCGTAGGGAATGGAAAGTACGCTGAGCGCTGAGGTCGACCAGATGTCGATGGCATCTTCGAGCGCGACATAGGAATGGCGGCGAACTGCGGGCAAGCGGTTGAATAGTGGCTGCGCCTCCGCTGCCGCGCGGGCACCGGAACCGTACCACATGATCAAAATGTCAGAGTCGATCATCTCAACTGTTTCAAGGCTGACGGACGCGGAGCGCCGCCCATGCCGTTGCGCGGCCAAGGCTTCAATGCCGGATGACGGGCGAAGACCGAGTTCCTGCAGCAGTTCGATACGCGGGTCTGATGGCAGGTAGACACCAATTTCCGATGAACCCGGATTGTACGTGCCAAATACAAATGACTTTCCTTGCAGCTTGTCATGGGTGGCTGCCAGAGATCGTAAAAAGCCAGTGGTGTTTTCGACAAGCGCGTCTGCGCATTCAGCCTGCCCAAGTGCAAGTCCCGTCATCCGGGTCTGTTCGCGCCAATCTGCCTGCCAGGGGCCTGAGCGATATACGACAGTTGGCGCAATGCGCGACAGTCGGGCATAGGCTTTTGCGCCAATGCCCGAAAAGACACCAAGGATCAGGTCCGGTTTTAACACTGCTATCTGTTCGTAATTAAAATCACCGGACAGCAGATGTGGCTCGGCATTTCCGATCTTGTCTTCAACCCAGGGAAATATCTCCCCCTCGAACAATGCGCGCCTTGGCATGGCAACTGGTATGGAACCCAGAGCAACGACGGCGTCTTCGCCATTCCAGCCCAGTGTGACGATACGGGTTGGCTGGCGTGGTATCGTGACATTTCCCAATGCATGCGAAACCGTCAGCGGGAAAGCCGACGTGTTGAAAGCTGCTGCATGGGCTTGATGTGATGATGCAACAATCAGTGAAACTGATAGCGATTGCAGCAACCGGCGCCGTGTCATGAGCTCTGGCATGGGAGGGGAAACCTTACACAGTCTTGAAAAAACGATCCGCCACCTTCGAATGGTGGCGGATCGCCGGTGATCAGAAGGTACGCTTCAGCGTGACTGTTGCAGCGCGCCCGTCGCCGTAGAAAACCGAGTCATAGAAACCCATTGTTCGGTAATAGCGCTTGTCGAAAACGTTGGAGACATTCACCTTCAGGCTGGTCTGTTCGTCGAACTCATAGCTCGCCATCAGATCGAACACGGCGTAGGGATCCTGCGTGATGCTGGCTGGCGTGGAGGAATAGTTGGCAAGGTTTTCCGTCTTGCTCTGCCAGCGCATGGCACCACCGATCGTCAGGCCGTCGAGTACGCCGGTCAGTTCATAGGTGCTACCGAGTTTCAGAACAGATTGTGGTTGGAAGGTTTGTACCTTGTTGCCTAGATTGTCTTTTGACGATCGGTAGGTAAAGCCACCAAACACATTCCAGCCGTCGAGAACCTCGCCCGCGACTTCAAGCTCGAAGCCGCGCGTCGTGGTGCCGTCGATTGATCGGTAATAGGAGCGCTGTGTGACAGCGTCATATCCGACATATTCGGCCAGATCCTTCTGGTTGGTCTGGAAAATTGCGGCAGAGGCTTTCAGGCGATCATCAAGGAATGAGCCTTTCAATCCGACCTCATAGTTGTGGCCATAGACCGGATCGAGATACTTGCCGTTGATGTCTTCAAACTGCTGCGGCTTGTAGATGCTGGTGTAGCTCGCATAAGCTGTCAACTGGTCGGTCAGTTCGTAGCTTACGCCGGCATAGGGTGAAACAACGCCTGAGAACTTATAGTCGTAGAAATTATAGGTGTTGTCGTTGAACCCATCCCAGTAATTGACGCGAGCACCGAGGGTGATGGCAAGCTGGTCTGTCGCGTTGATGCGGGTAGCACCGTAGATTGCTGCCTGGCGCACTTCCGTGTCCCATGTTGCCATCGGTGTGGTGCTCCACACCGGAGCGGCGTAGGATGGGTCCCAGTTGAACACGTCGCCGACCGTTGCCATGGCACCTGTCGGCGCATAACGGTCAATATGTCCCTTGGCTTGTGACGCGTAGGCACCCACAACGAATTCATGCGTTTGGCCAAACAGTTCGTAATCACCATTCAGGCGAGCATTAAGTGCGTGTTGTTCACGCTCACCGATAAAATGCGCACCAAGTGCGCTGAGGCCGAGACCGGTGGTCGGATCCGGGTTGCCGTAAAGAAATAGAAGAGGGGCATCGAACTTGTTCTTCTGATAGGAATAGGAAACATGCGCTTCCCAACCATTGTCGAACGTATGGTCGATTGACGAGAAGATATCGGTGGCAACCGTGTCCCAGCCGGTCCAGTCGGTGCCAAGGCCGGAGCCTTTCGCCCAGTCAATCAGTTCACCATTGTTGTTGAAAGCTGGCAATCCACCCCACATCGTGCCTTCGGCGTTTGTTTCCTGGCGGCTTGCACCGATGGTGACGCGCGTTGAATCGCCAACATCCGCCTCAACGACACCGTAGAAGACATTCTTGTCGTTGCTGTAGAAGTCAATCGTGTCTTCCTTGGTTTGCAAGGCGCCGACAAATCGACCACGCACACTGCCGTCACTGTTCAACGGTCCGGAGAGGTCAAGTTCTGTTCGGTAATTCTGATTGGTGCCGATAAGGCCGGTAATCGAACCCTGAAACTCGTCAGTTGGCCGCTTGCGAATGAAGTTGATCGAAGCGCCGGGTTCACCAACGCTGGTCAACAGGCCGGTGGCACCACGAACCACCTCAACGTGATCGTAGATGATCGTATCGGCAACACCGTCGCCATACTGGTATGTCGCATCCAGCGTGGTTGGAACGCCATCATATTGGTAGTTGTCGATCACAAAACCGCGTGAATAGAAATTGAAACGGTCAGTTTCAGCCTGATTGGTGGTGATGCCGGTGGCATTTTCGAGGACATCCTTAATGGAGTTCTCGTTGCGATCGTCCATCATCTGCCGGGTCACGACACTGGTCGATTGCGGTGTGTCTTTTTGTGAAAGGGCCAGTCCGTTTGCCGTACGCATCCAGTCCGCCGTATAGGCGCCTGTGCCTTCGGTAACCGCACCCTGTGTCTGAACAGTGATGGTGTCCAGCACGGTTGATCCATCGGAGCGAAGGGCAGCTCCGTCGGTCGTGCCGGGAACGTTCAACGATACCCGGTTGGCGCTCGAAAACGTGTAGGACACACCGGTGCCTGCCAGAAGACGCGACAGTGCCTCTTCATTGGAATAGCTGCCGCTCACAGCGGCACTTCTCAGACCGCTGACACGTGAGACATCGTAAAACACCTGAATGCCGGATCGATCCGCAAAGGCAAGAATGGCGCTGTTGAGGTTCTGGGCTGGGATGTTAAAGGCAACATTTCCACGTGCCGAAACAGCCGCGCCCGTATTTTCCTGGGCAGAGGTAGTGCTTACGGTGCAGGCAAGGCCACATAACAGCGCTATCGCACTGACAGATGCGCTCAGTCCCTTTGTTGGTCTCGAGCCTTGCCGTTTGCCCAAGTGCCTTGATTGCGTCCCCATTCGAAATGCCCTTTCATCGATTTTACGCATTCCAGCAAGAGCCCCTCTCACTGGTCGGCAAATAAGACGAATCCGGTCATGTTTCCGGTAAGGGATTTCGGATTTTTTCTGATAAATCGCGTAATATACTGTTATTAAATATAATTTTTATATTGGATTAATAGATTACGGTCAGAAGCGGAGGCGCGGATGCCGAATGAGCGCCAAGCTCTCGGACAATCACGGCGAGGCTGTCACCGAGGTCATCCGTGGAAAAGACACCACTCACCTGGCGTTGTGCGAGCGCACTGTTCGAAATGATAATCCGGCCGTGGCGATAGCGATTAAGTTCAGCAACAACATCAGCCAGTGGCACGCTATCAAAGATCAAGCGCCCTCGACGCCACGCTGCCGTCATATCCGTGCTTGTGTTGTGCACGGCTCCGAGACCGGTTTTGTCGGAGTAGCGGATTTTCTGACCCGGCGACAATGTAACGCCTCCGGTACTGTCGGTATCACCAAGGGTGACCCGTACATCGTGTTCAACGACGGTGACCTCAACTGCATCTGACAGCTTGTTGACGGCAAACTGCGTTCCAAGCGCTGTCGCGGTGCCTGTGTCGCCTTCGACCACGAATGGCCGTGTTTCCTGGGCGGTTTTCGGTGCTGCGGTAAAATATGCAGCGCCTTCGAGCAATTTGACACGCCGCTCCTTATCATTGAAGGCAAGCGCAATCGCGCTTCCCGAGGCGAGGTCGACCTTGGTGCCGTCTGCAAGTGTTATCGTGCGAGTTTCGCCGGGGGCGGTCTGATAATCGGCTGTCAGTGTTGTTGCCAGATTGCCGTACCACAAGGTTGCAACGAAGGCAGACATAACAAGACAGATGGTAAGCAGGCCAACAATGACGCCCGAACGAAGGAAGTGTCTGCTGGCAGATGAGCGCACCGCCCGATAGGGTGGCGTAGCGTCGATGCTGAACGCATCTGGCATCAGAATGGACTTTGCAGATTGCAGGCCGGCAAGATCGCCCCAGGTTTTTTCCGCAAAATCATATGCCTTGCGATGTCGCTCGCTTTGCGCGCACCATTGATCGAAGAGGACGCGATCGTGCTGGGAAACGCGCTCGTCACCGAGGCGGATCACCCACTCAGCCGCTTCGGCTTCGATCTGTTCTTTATCGTCCTGTATTCCCACGTTTTGGTCCATGTCGGGGTCTGAATTATGTTGTCCAAGAAATAAGACGGGCGGCAGCGTCAAATCAGTAACGCATCGGCAGTTTTATTTATTGCGGGCGAATCCTCTGGGTCACGTAAAGCAGTGCCTTGGCGAGGTGTTTTTGCACAGCGCTCTCTGAAATGCCAAGCCGTTCTGCCGTTTGTGCGTAGTTCAAGCCATCGATGCGGTTCAACACAAACACCTCTCGCGTGCGTTCCGGAAGCTCCTTCACGATCGCGGTAAGGCGTTCAAGTGTTTGCCGTGCAGAGGCTTCCTCCTCCTGAGAAGGTCGATCGTCTGCGAAGGCGACCAGCGCTTCATTGGGGGTGGTATCTGTTTTCCGACGCGCCATCTGGCGGGTATGGTCGACGGCAAGATTGTGTGCTGTTCGATAGAGATAGGAGCGCGCATGCTCGACGGAGGCGTTGCCTTTTTCGGTTTGCTCGGCAAAGCGCAAAAAGGCTTCCTGTGTCAGGTCGGCAGCCACCTCAGGGTCCCGCAGCTTGGAAGTGAGATAGGCCTGTAGTTCACGCCGGTGCGCGAGAAAAAGCCCCTTGAGCGTTTTGTTCGTCACGAAATGCGCGCCGGTCCAGTCAAAGATTGTTGACTTCAACTATCCGCTTTTGAGCGTGGGTGCAACAAGTGCAGATTTGGGAGTTTTGCCTACGCGGTCGATCTTCAGCCGCCGGGTAGGCAGTCGCCATCCTATTTTTCCAGAAGCTTCATTTCCGCTTTGATTGCGCCGCTGAAGTACCATCCCAGCAAACGTTTTGGCATGTTACGCATGATGATATTGCGAAGTTTGAAGGCGAAATTGCTTTGCGGAATGAAAACGGCCGCCAACTTGCGGCTACGCGCCTGTAGGCGTGCGAGGATAGGACGTAGCCACTGTTCGTGGACTGCCAGTGCAGCCGGCAGATCAGGTGCTGATAGCTGGGGCTTTTTCGGCATTCAGTCAACGCCCGTCATACAGTGCTAATATTGCGCCAGACGGCCCGGTTCTCGCGACGAGACGAAACTTGTGCCGTCTTGTCATTGAACATTCATACACGCTTCAAGAAACTGTCGCTTGCGATTGCTAATTCGCTCTCATTGCAATTTTGTTTGCAGAGGAGATGCAGATGTCACGGAAATTACAGAGCGCAGTTGCAGCAGGCATATTCAGCCTTATTGCCAGCGTTGGTGCAGCCGAAGCCGCCACGACGGTCAAATTCTGGCACAGTTTCAACAAATCCAACGGTCAGGCGCTGGACAAGATCATCGCCAATTTCGAGGCGGCCAATCCGGATATCGATGTCGAGGCCGAGTTTGTCGGCAATTACAACGACATTACTGCCAAACTGCAGGCGGCCATTCCGGCACGCCGTGCACCGGACGCCGTTATCCTTGAGGTGACCCGTTACGGCCTGTTTGCCAACAACAATATCCTCACCGATTTGACGCCCTATTTTGACGCTGATCCATTGAAGGCCGATCTCTACGATTACGCCAAGGAAGTTGGCGTCATCAACGGCAAGAACTATGTCGTGCCGTTCAATTCTTCCACGCCGGTTCTTTATTTCAACAAGGACATTTTCACCCGCGCCGGCCTGCCAGCCGATACGCCGTTGAAGACATTTGATGAAATCATGACTGCTGCAAAAACTGTCAGTGAAAAGCTGGGTTCGGAAGGCATTTCGGGCATTGCAGCCCCTGGCCAGTTTGCCCGTTGGGGTCTGGTCATGGCGAATGACAGCGAGCTGGTTGATCCGATGAGCGGCGAAATTCTGCTCGACAAACCAAACACCATCGAAGCCTATCAGTGGATGGCATCTCTGGTGCACGAGAACAAGGTTGCTTCGCCCGATGGTGTGACGGAAGAAGACAATGGACGTGATGCTTTCCTGGCGAAAAAGGTTGGCATGATGTTCAACTCGACCGGCAATTACGGTGAGGCCAAAAAGGCCCTTGGCGACAATCTGGTCGTTCGTCCAATGCCTTGCAACAAGGCGTGCTCGGTTCCAATCGGTGGCGCTGGCATTGGCATCATGGCCACTTCGCCAAAGGACGTACAGGACGCGGCCTACAAATTCGTCAGCTATGCGGCGTCGCCGGAAGCCAACGCCATCTGGTTTGCGGCCACCGGTTATCTGCCGATCAACAAGAAGAGCGCGGAGCTTCCTGTTGCCAAGGAAGCCTTGGCAACACAGCCAGGCATCGATGTTGCCATCGATTCCCTGCCCAATGCACATGGCCGTGCACGAACAACTGTTGTCACCTGGATGCGCACCACGGAATACAAGATGTGGCAGGCCATGGCGCTTGGTCAGCGCGGGGTTGACGAGACGATGAAGGACTTCGCTGAGCAGACGCGCGCAGAAGAAAAGCGCGTCGGTAACTGATCCTCCTTCAGGGATGTCGGCGGGCGGGTTGCGACCCGTGCCGCCGACACGGTTTTATGGTCATGCTACGCAAACTCACTCCCTATTTCTTTGTGGCGCCGCTTATGATTTCCATCGCGGTTTTCACCTATATCCCGATCCTGGCGAGCCTTAATCTCAGCGTCCGGGAATGGAACTTCCTGTCACCCGACATGCCCTTTGTTGGCCTGCGCAATTATGAGCAATTGCTGGCGTCACGCGAATTGTGGAATTCGCTGTGGGTCACGACAGTTTTTGCCGTGTTGTCAGTGCCGCTGCGACTTGGGCTGGCGCTTGTTATTGCCGGTTATCTCGTGCGTGAATCCGTTCATTCACGTCTGCTGCGCGGTGCGCTGTTCCTGCCATCGGTCACCTCAACCGTGTCGATTGCCGTGGTGTTTTCCTGGATATTCTCCACCGATTACGGCATGGTCAACGCGATCCTCGGTATCGTCGGGATCGGCAAGGTACAGTGGCTACAGGACCCCTATCTGGCACTTTGGGTTCTGATCTTCGTCAATACCTGGAAACAGCTCGGATACGATATTGTCATCTACATTGCCGGGTTGCAGGCCATCCCGCGTGAGCTTTACGACGCCGCCTCTGTCGATGGCGGTCGCCGTATGCACGTCTTTCGCCGCATCACGCTGCCGCTGGTCATGCCAACGACCTATTTCCTTCTGGTCATTTCGGTCATTGAGGCATTCCAGGTCTTCACCATTGTCAACGTGATGACCAAGGGTGGCCCGGCCGGTGCAACCGACATGCTTGTCAATCTTCTCTATGAGATTGGTTTTGTCCTGTTCGATATCGGACGCGGTTCTGCACTCGCGGTGTTGCTGTTCGTGCTGCTTGTCGCGCTTGCAATCCTCAAATCCCGCATCATTGGCAGGAAGGTGCATTATGAAGCCTGAAAACCCCATTCTGGCGGGCATCGCGCTGGTTGCCGGCCTGCTGTTTCTGTCGCCGGTTCTTTATTCGATCTGGATCTCGTTCCAGACGTCAGATGCCTATTATGCCGGGGAAATCGCCTTTACCCTCGACAATTACGGACGCGCCGTCGGTCAGTACAATTTCGCACGGTATCTGCTCAACAGCCTGATCGTGTCGGGCATGGTCACGCTGTTGGGCATCAGCTTTGCGACGATGGCTGCTTATGCTTTTGCCCGCTTTACCTTCCCAGGCAACAATCTGCTGTTTGGCGCTACGGTGGCGACACTGATGATCCCAAGCCATATCAGCCTCATTCCCAACTATCTGTCTCTGGCCAAGGTGGGGCTGCTTGATACCTATGCCGGGCTAATCTTGCCGGCGATTTCCAATGGTTTTGCGGCATTTTTCCTGCGGCAATATATTCGTGGCATTCCCAAAGCACTTGATGAAGCCGCCTATATGGACGGGGCAAAACCACTGCAGGTACTGTGGCGTATCATCGTGCCACTGTCACGTCCGGCCATCGCATCAATGGCCCTCTATATCTTCATGACAGAGTGGAACAGTTACATCTGGCCGCTGGTGGCTGTCGGCAAACAGGACCTCTACACATTGCAGGTGGGGCTGGCCCGTCTTTACCGTACCAATCCCGGCGAGGGGCTGGTCGACTGGCCACTTGTGATGGCGGCTTCGACCATCACCATCCTGCCTGTTCTCCTCGGTTTCCTTCTGGTGGAGCGCCATCTCGTGCGCGGCATCACCATGGGCGCCGTCAAATAAATCAAGGACATCTTATATATGACACGTATCGCATCACACCGCGGTGGCACGCTCGAATTTGGTGACAGCACACCGCAGGGTTTCACGGCCACATCACAGATGGCGCTCGAGGAAGTGGAGTTTGACGTTCACCCGACCCTGGACAGTGCCATTGTCGTGCACCATGACGCGACGCTGGACGCCACGACGGATACCAGCGGCACCATCGCGCAGATGACACTTGCGCAGATCCGTAAGGCGACAATCCGCTACAGCGCTGGCGGCCATCCCATGACGCTGGAAGAACTTTGCACGCTTTACGCTGACAGCACAGTCAATTTCCGCTGCGAAATAAAGCCCGATGCTGACGGCATGCCCTATGGCGATTTCGTGCACCGCGTCATCTCTGTTCTGCGCCAACATGGAATGCTGGAGCGCACGGTCTTTTCATCGTTTCTTGTCCGCTCAATGGATGAAATCGCGCAGGCAACAGATCGTCCACGGCTCTGGCTCGTCAGCCCGTCGGTTCTGCGCCAACTGGGCGCTGATGCGGTTATCGAAGTGGCGAAGGCCCATGCGATTGGTGAAGTCGGTATTCACATCGACACAACAGATGCTGCACTGAAAGACCTCTTCCAGTCCGCAGGTATCGAATTCGGCTGCTGGGCAGCGCATACGTCAGAGCAGATCACTAAGGCACTTAATCTTGGCGTCAAGGTTTTCACGACCGACCGCCCGACGCTGGCAATTGCCATTCGCGACAGCCATCAGGGAGGGCGCAGGGCATGAGTGGCATCTCACTTCAGGATATCCGTAAATCCTATCCCAATGGCCCGCGCATTCTCCACGGCGTATCGCTGGACATCAAGGCAGGTGAGTTTGTGGTCATTGTCGGGCCGTCCGGTTGCGGCAAGTCGACCTTGCTGCGGTTGATTGCCGGGCTTGATCGCTGCGAAGAAGGCAGGATCGAAATCGGTGGCAGGCTGGCCAATGATCTGGCGCCGCAGGATCGCGATATCGCGATGATCTTTCAGAACTATGCGCTTTATCCGCATATGACCGTGCGAGAAAATATCGCATTCGGGCTGGAACTGCGCGGTGTGAAAAAGGCAGAGCGGAACGAAAGGGCCAGCGACGTCGCCCGGATGTTGCAGCTTGAGCCCTATCTGGACCGTAAACCGGCAGCGCTGTCCGGCGGCCAGCGTCAACGCGTTGCGATGGGTCGTGCCATGGCCCGCAATGCCGCGATCTTCCTGATGGATGAACCCTTGTCCAACCTCGACAATGCGCTCCGCATCACCATGCGTACGGAAATCAAGGAACTGCATCGGCAGCTGGGCGCGACGATCATCTATGTCACACATGACCAGACAGAAGCGATGTCTCTGGCAGACCGCGTTGCCGTGATGAAGGATGGTCATCTGCAGCAATTTGATCGCCCCGATGTGATTTATGACAGGCCGCGCAACCGTTTCGTGGCAAGTTTTCTTGGCGTGCCGCCCATCAACTTTCTTGATGCAGATGCATTGCCGGGGCTGGAAAACGCCAGGGGTTTTACCGTGGGTCTGCGGCCGGAACTGCTGACGGTCCACGCAACAAACCCAGGCGGTGCAACCTTGCGCGCACGGTTGCTGATGTCGGAGATGACCGGATCGGACATGTTGCTTCATTGCGAAAGCCAAGCCGGCCGGTTGACTGTAACGGCGGCGCGGCGGGATATACCTGAAAACACAGATGAATTCTGGGTGTCCTGCGATCTCGACCGTGCGCTGTTTTTCGATGGCCAGAGTGGTGACCGCGTCGGTCTCATCAATGGTCACCGTGTCGCTGCGGTTGGGGGGTAACAATATGGACAAGCAGGATGCACCGCTTGCATTAAGCGATCTGATCAACCGGCATTCGACGCGGCTAACGGATGCGGATACGCGATTGCTTGACGTATTGATCCAGGATCCTATTCGCGCCGCCATGGAAAATGGCAAGGACGTGTCGTCACGCGCCGGTGTGCATCCGGCGTCTGCCGTCAGACTGGCGCGACGATTGGGCTTCAAGGGGTATCCGGAGTTTCGAAGCTTTCTGCAGTCGAGCCTGACGGAAGGTGGCAATGACTTTGAAAGCCCGGCTGCCCGCATGGCGGCACGGCTGGTCAAGGCCGAAGACAATGGTCTTTTGGCATCGCTGCTCGACAGTGAAATTGCTGCCCTTCAACAGGCACGCAACAGCGTGTCGGATGCCGACATTCGCGCCTTTTCGACGGCACTGCGCGACAGCCGCAAGATATTCCTGTTCGGGCGCGGTCATTTTGCAGCCCTTTGTTCGTTGATCACGCTTCGTCTTAACCGCTCGGGATATCAGACGGTTGATCTCGGCAATCAGTTGCATCAGTTGCCGGAGCTGCTGTCGACCCTGGCCGCAGACGACGTTGTCTGGCTTTTGTCATTTCGCAGGGCACCGGCACTGTTGCAGGAAGTGCGCGATGTTGCGGTAAATTGCGGAGCAACGACGCTGGCGATCACCGATGTTGGCGGTACACGCATCGATCCTGCACCGGATCACCAGATCCTTGTGTCACGCGGTGAACCGGGTGAATCCCAGTCGCTGGTCGTGCCAATGACGATTGCCAATGCCGTTATTCTCGATCTCGCATCAATCGATAATGGCCGGTCGATCAAGGCGCTCAACGCGTTCCGTTCCTTCCGGGCGGCAGCGCGATTTACCACCGGCTGACCTTTTCAATGTGCCCTATCACGGGATTGTGACCGATGATGAGGCAGACGCAGTTCTGGCGCAGGAAAACCGGTCAAATCGCCTTTTGATCCAAGTCGTTGTCGAAGTTCGCGCTGTAATTGTGGCCTCCCGACCACCCTGGATTTCGAGCGGCAGATGATGCGGCGTAACGAAAATCAAGGGTCTGGTCTGGCGTTGCGCGGTGTACGTGTTATATGCGTTTTCCTGAGGAACCCTGATTATGCCAGACGAAGCCGACGACGGCGACAGTACTGATCGACACCGAATGACCGCGACCCGCTTGGGCGCGGCGTCGCTTTTCCTCGACTCTAAAATCGATATTTCCATTATCCCCGTGCCGTTTTCGGTGCGGTTTTCTGCGTTTATCAACGTCATCAACAGAAGGATTGGCCTGCCCCTGAAGGGCGGTCTCTATACTCTATGATATTCGAATGGATGTCCGATCCTGCCGCTTGGGCGGGACTAGCCACCCTAATCGTCCTCGAGATCGTTCTCGGCATCGACAACCTCGTCTTTATCGCCATTCTGGCAGACAAACTTCCCGAACATCAACGTGAGAAGGCTCGATTGATCGGCCTCAGCCTGGCGCTGGGTATGCGCCTTGTGTTGCTGGCTTCGATCGCCTGGATTGTAACGTTGACGGCGCCGCTGTTTACCGTGGCTGGCATGGAAATTTCCGGCCGTGACCTCATCCTCATCCTTGGTGGTGTGTTCCTGTTGTTCAAGGGAACCATGGAACTGCATGAGCGGCTTGAGGGCCATACGGAACGCAAGGAAGGCCGGGTCCAGCATGCCATTTTCTGGCAGGTTCTGGTCCAGATCGTCGTTCTTGATGCCGTCTTCTCGCTTGATAGTGTCATCACCGCCGTTGGCATGGTGAAGGAACTGTCGATCATGATGACCGGTGTCATCGTGGCGATGGCCGTCATGATGCTGGCCTCCAAACCGTTGATGGCATTCGTGTCGAAACATCCGACCGTGGTTATCCTATGCCTTGGTTTCCTGATGATGATCGGTTTCTCGCTGATCGTTGAAGGCCTTGGTTTCCATATCCCGAAGGGTTACCTCTACGCGGCAATCGGCTTCTCGGTGCTTATCGAGGCATTCAACCAGGTCGGACGTCGCAACCGCGAACGTTTCATGAGTACGGGAGACCTGCGTGACCGAACGGCAAGTGCCGTCCTGTCATTGCTGGGTGGCCGCAAGAGTGACACACCGCTTGGTGAAGCCGCTGATGTCATTGCCGACAAGGCGACAGAAAATGAACTGTTCACACCTGTCGAGCATGAGATGATCGAGAGCGTTCTGACGCTGGCCGATCGTCCGGCAAAATCCATCATGACCCCGCGTCGTGATGTGGAGTGGCTTGATATTGAAGACAGCGAAGAAGAGCTGAGAAAACAGATCGTCGAAACCGGCCATTCCCGTTTTCCGATTGGTCGTGGCAGCCTTGACGAGTTTCTTGGCGTGGCACTTGCCAAGGACATGCTGAGAGACCTGCTGGAAACCGGAAAGATCGATTTCGACCGTTCGCTGCGCCAGCCTCTGGTGGTGCATGAAAGCGTCAGTGCCCTCCGCCTGCTGGAGCAATTGCGCCAGTCGCCTCTTCAGGTGGCGATCGTTCTTGACGAATATGGTTCGATGGAAGGTATGGTCACACCAACCGACCTGCTGGAAGCTATTGCCGGTGACTTTGCCGATGATGACGAGGAACAACTGACCGTCGAACGAGAGCATGATGGGGCTTTGCTTGTCGATGGTTGGATTGCTATCCGCCATGTGTCGAAAATCCTCGACATCGATCTGGTCGATGATGCCGACCGATATTCGACCTTGGCCGGTTTGATCCTGTGGCGTCTGGGACATCTGCCGGAAGGCGGCGAGACGGTCAATTTCGACGGCCTGACATTCGAAGTGGTGGCCATGGATGGCCGCAACATCGACAAGGTCAGAATTCGTGCCATGGATGGCGAAATCAAGGGTGCGACTGTTCCGGCATTGTAATGACAGTTGCCTTAGGGCACCTTTCCTCTGCCAATAGACAGCAATCAGGGCGGCTTTAAAAGCCGCCCTTTTTGTTTGTGGCAAACACCGGTTGGCTGGTTAGCCTGCTTTGGTGATTTTGACGATGGTCGAGGCTCCACCACCGCGCTGTTCGGTCACGGCAAAAACAGACCCATCGGCTGCAACCTTGACGTCCCTGATCCGCGCCTGCATGTCCACACGATCTTCATGCGCGACGCGGTCGCCATCGAGATGCACGGCAACAATGCCTTGGCTCACCAGTCCGCCAATCAGGAAGGCACCCTTCCATTCCGGTATCAGGTCGTGGTCGTAATAGGCCATTCCAGAGGGGGCAATGACCGGGTCCCAATAATAGACCGGTTGTTCCGTGCCCTGACGTGAGGTGACACCGTCTCCCACTGCACTGCCGCTATATTCAATGCCATAGGTGACTTCCGGCCAACCGTAGTTCTTGCCGGCTTCCGGGCGGTTAAGTTCATCGCCGCCTTTCGGTCCATGTTCAACCAGCCACAGACGTCCCTGACCGTCGAGCGCGGCTGCCTGCACGTTGCGATGCCCGAGGCTCCAGATGTGGTCGAGCGCGCCTTCGGTGGCGATGAACGGATTGCCTTCAATCGCCTTGCCTGATGTGTCGATCCGGAAGACCTTGCCAAATCCGCTTGCAAGATCCTGAGCGCCGCTTCGGACTTCTGCATCCGATCGCTCACCAACGGTGACGTAGAGCTCACCTTCAGGACCAAACACCAGACGTGATCCAAAATGCTTGTCACCATCATAGCTTGGTGTCTGCTGGAAGATGGTCATCACATTTTCCAACTTTGCGCCACCGTCAGCTTCAACGAGTTTGGCAGAGGCAACGGATGTGCCGTTGCCGTCTTCGCGTGGCTCGGAAAAGGAAAAATAGATCATGCCCGAGGTCTCGAAATCAGGTGCCAAGGCAACATCAAGCAATCCGCCCTGACCCGCAGAAGCGACTTCCGGCACGCCTTCTATCGCCTCGCTAACGGCGCCGCCATCCTGTGAGATGATATGCATTGCACCTTCTTTTGCCGTGACCAGCATGCGCCCATCAGGCAGAAATTCCATGGCCCAGAGATGCGGCAGATCCTTGGCGATCACCGCCATTTCAAGGCGAGGCTGATTGGCAGGCAGAGGTGCCCGTGTCTGGTTCTGGAAGGCAGGCGTCTGCTGTGGCGCATTGGCCTCTCCCGTTTCTGCAGTATTGCTGTTTTGAGCCAACGCGGGAGCGCCGATCAAACTGCACGCGAGCATGGTGGTGGCGAGGATGTAGGATTTTCTAGTCATCAATGGCTCCCTGGGTGCTGGCAAAAAACGGCCGCTGTCGCGGCGCGCTGTTACGGGAACATCTGCCGGCCAATTTCGTTGCAACCAGCTGGTTCAACAAAAATTTATCGACATCTTCTGATGCGGGCTTTGTGTGTCGCGGTCGGATTTCCGCTACGTCCGAGCCCGCTAATGAATTCACTTGGTGCATGTGCGTATAGCGAGTTATCAGTCTGAATTTTCCGGTTTCACAAATTTGACGGCGTTATGTTTCCCGACTTAGTCAGGGGATTTTGTTACGCAGCACCTTATTCAGTAGGCAGACATGACGACGGACGCACCATGGTCACATGATGCGCCCGTTGTTCATGCAGATCATGTCTGTGAGACTAGTGGTGATGTTCGGGCATTTCTTTCAGCTGGTCCTTGGTCCAGCCTGTCACGGCATGAACGTCGCCGTCTTCGTCACGCATGAATTCGAGATCAGACAGCGGAACGGCAACCGGCTTGGCACCAATGCCGAGGAAGCCACCCACATCAATCACAGCGGTGCTTTGTGCACCAAGGCCATGGACATGGTCTACCTTGCCAACCTTGTGGTCATCGGCGCCATAAACCGTTGCGCCTTCGAGAATGGCAGGGGTCAATTCGGTCGTTGCCAAACGTACGTGATGAGTATGGTCCATCTTCATTCCTCCTTCGATGGTTGAGCCCATATAACCGCCAGCCGCCCGTTTCTGTTCCCAAGGAATTTAGGGTGATGGAAAGGCAGGCTGACAGTTGGTCGTCAATATGAGGAGAGTAGAAAACCATTCATTCCGGCGTCAGGCTGAATAAACCTGCTGCCCGCTGATCCAGGTTTGTCGCATCTGGTGGGTGTCGCTCAACACCACAAAGTCGGCGTCGTAACCTGCCAGCAATCGACCTTTTCTGTCGCTGACACGGGCAGCTTTCGCCGGATAGAGGCTTGCCATACGCACGGCCTCTTCAAAGGCGAGGCCCAGTTTCCGGTGAATGAACAGAACGGATGACAACATGTCGATATCTGCGCCGGCAAGGGTGCCGTCGGCCAGTGTCAGGCGGCCATCCTTGCGGAAAATTTCGCGCCCGTTGAGGGTGAGGCCTGTCAAGTCGGTGCCGATGGTCGACATGGCGTCCGTGACGAGGAAAATCTCGCCCGGTCCCCGTTTTGAGCGCAGTGCGATTTCGATTGTTGCGGGGTGCACGTGGAAGCCATCAGCGATAATACCGGTCGAAAGCGCGCCAATGTTGAGGGCCGCTCCCACAAGTCCGGGAGCACGATTTTCCAGCTGGCTCATGGCATTAAAAAGATGGGTCACAGTCCGTGCGCCGGCAGCGACATAGTCCTGCACGGTTTCGTAAGGTGCGTTGGTGTGCCCAAGGCTAACGATAAAGCCACTGGCAGCCAGGGCTTGTACCTGTTCTGTCGTTGTGTTTTCCGGCGCAATGGTGATCATCAAAGCATCGAAACTGCTGCCGATTTTCAGCAGGCGCTGCAGATCAATGTCTTCCATCAGCCTGATCAGGCCAGGGTGATGAGTACCCTTGCGGGCGACGGAAAGATGTGGACCCTCCAGATGCAGGCCCAAAAATCCCGGTACATTTGCATCCTTGGCTCTGAGCCCGGCCTCGATCGCAGCGGCAGTGATATCAGGCGTGTCGGTTATCAATGTGGGCAGCAGAGCCGTGGTGCCGAACTTGGCATGGGCAGCGCAAATTTGACGAATGCCTTCAACGGAACGCTCGTCATTCAACATGACACCGCCACCACCATTGACCTGAAGGTCAATGAAACCAGGCACGATGATTGATCCTGAGACGTCTTCTTTCTGTGCGTCAGGTGGCAAGTCGTCGGCTGACACCAGACCGGAAATCTTGCCGTCTTTTATCAGCAGGGACTTATCCTGATGCCAGTCAAAGCCATCAAAAATGCGCGCGTTGATCAGTGCTGTTGCCATGGTCAGCGGGTCTCCGTAACTTTTTTAAGCGCGGCCGGCGCATCAGGATTAAACCCACGCGCCCGTGACCATGCTTCTACAAAACCATAAAAAGGCACGATCAGCGCCAGCGCATCGGTAAATGGATGACCCGTCTCGATAAAGGGCAGGCGGCGCGCATGGGCCGCGCCATCAGCCGAGATGAAGGCCAGCGCGCCCTTTTCGGCCAGTCCATCGGCCGTCGCCAAAACGGAGGACAGTGCTGCATCACGCGCGGCAAAAGTCACCACCGGAAAACGACGGTCGACAAGTGCGACAGGCCCGTGCAGCACTTCGGCGCTGGAATAGGACTCGGCGTGCATTTCAGATGTTTCCTTGAACTTCAGAGCCGCTTCGCTGGCAATGGCAAGAGACGGACCTCTGCCCAGCATGTAAAGCGATTCCGCTTCTCCCAATTCGTCGGCAAGCTCGTGCCAGTCCAGCTTAATTGCCTTAGTCAGCTTTTCCGGAAACTGCGTGATTGAGCGCTGCAGTTCCTGATCAAGCGTCCATTCTGCAAGGATTGCCAGTCCGGCCAAAACAGAGTTGAAGAAGGATTTGGTGGCGGCGACCGCCAGTTCCGGGCCGGCCATGATATCAACAGGATAGGCGCAGGCATCCGAAAGCGGTGATGGTTTGGTGTTGGTGAGCGAAATCGTCAATGCACCGGATTGCGTCGCCGATTGCGCAAGGGCGACAATATCCGGGCTTTTGCCAGACTGCGAAATGGCGATTGCCGCAGCCTGATCGAGCTTCAGGGACTTGCCATAGATGGAGGCAAGCGATGGGCCGATCGAGGCAACGGCACGACCGGCCTGTTGTTCAATGGCATATTTGAGGAAATGAGCAGCATGATCCGAGGAGCCACGGGCAATGGTGATCAGGAAAGCCGGGTCACGCTCACGCAATGCCTGTCCCGTCGCCTTCAATTGATCATGTGATTGCGTCAGAAGCCGTTCAGCCGCATCGGGAATTTCATTTATTTCGCGTCGCATATGCGTCGGCATATCTGGTGTTCCTTGTCGCGTTGACGGGCAATTCAACCGTCTGTCAGTGTCATTTCTGCTACGAAATCATAGGCGTCGCCGCGGTAAAGCGAGCGGGTCAACTCCACCACCCGGCCGGAATCGAGATATGATATGCGCTCGATCGCAAGGCCGGCTGAACCTTCGGGGACTTCTAGCAGGGCTGCGTCCTCGCGCGTCACATTGCAGGCGGAAATGCGTTGCACAGCGCGTACCGGGCTGTAGCCCGTGCGGCGAAGTTCGGCGTAAAGCGATGTGTCTATCGTCTTCGGTTCGGGCAATATGTCCGAGGCTAGGCTTGCGCGTTCAATGGCAAGTGGCAATTCGTTGGCAATGCGCAGGCGCTCCAGACGCGCAACCATCATGCCGACCTTGAGGCCCAGCATCATCATTTCATCTGGCGATGGGGCGAACAGGCCGCGACCCAGCCACTCCGAGCGCGTCACATACCCGCGCCGCGCCATGTCTTCGGTAAACGAGGTCAGTTGAGACAAAGGCTGCTGCAGCCGGGAAACCGGCCGCATAACGAAGGTTCCCGAACCATGTTTGCGGGTCAAAAGACCGTCTTTGACCAGATCGTCCACGGCCTTGCGCACGGTCACCCGGCTGACATTGGCAAATTCTGCCAGATCGCGTTCAGGTGGAAGGGCCTGCCCATGGGTTAGTTTGCCGGACAGGATTGCGTTTTCCAGCGACTGGCGCAGTTTCATGTAAAGCGGGCCTGTGCCGCTTGCCTGCAAGTCATCGGGAGACAATAAGTCCGACAGAGCCAGGGTCATGCGGTCTTCTCCGATTGTTTCAGGAAGGCGTCTTTGGCGAGCGAAATTGCACCGCACAGCGCGTCTTCAGCTGGTTGAACCAGCCGTTGACGGTGCCGTTCGGCAAGATGTGGTGCATAGAGCGCCGACAACCCACCAAGCAGGCAGAGCCTGCCGCCATCGGTGATTTCTGCTACGCGGTCAAGTGCCAGATCAATAAAGCCTACGGATTGACCGAGAATGGAGTTGGCCGCCTTGTCACCCTGCGCTGCGAACTGGAAAACCTTTGGTGCGTATTGGCCAAAGTCTCCCGGTATGGCGCTTTGTGAAAAGGCGACCATCTTGCGTGGATCATTGGCGAATTCGTCCATCAGCGCCCGGGTCATTGCCGTTTCAGCCGATATGCCGTCATAGGCAAGCAATGCTTCTTGCAGGGCCATCTGTCCCAGGCGACCGCCGCTTCCCAGGTCGCCGAGATAATAACCCCAGCCACCGACATAACGCACCTCGGTGCCAATGCGTGTGATGTAGATTGTTCCGGTGCCAAGAATGGCGACTGCACCATCGCCGTCGCCCAAGGCACCCTGCAGCGCAATCAGCCCGTCCGATTCAATGATCGCGTGTTGAAACGGCAGGCGTGGCAGCACGTAGGCAACGGTGTTTTCGACATTGTTGCCGGCAAGGCCGAGATATGCGCAGGCGTCTGTGATACGTTCAGGCCCGAGGCCAGCATCAATGAATGCTGCCTGTGCCGCTGCCGTTATGTTTTGTATGGCAATGTCGGGCGCAGTCATGATGTTGGATGCGCCGCTCTTGCCGCGCCCAAGAATTCTGCCGCTTGTGTCTGCGACCGCCGCCCGGCAACTCGTGCCGCCGCCGTCGACTCCCACGAGATATCGATGCATGAACTGTCTCCTCAATTAACGATACCAAAAAAATACCAATTTCCAAGTGGGTAAGGCGATATTTTATTTTTTTCCTAAAAATGCAGTGGTTTTAGACAATTATCGCTGTTTCTTAACGGTGGAAGGTGTCGGATGTAAAAGAAAAATTAAAAGACGCTGGACAAGTGGTATTTTTTTGGCATTAAATCTGTTCGTTGGGAGTTTGATTGATGAGCGCAGGCGGAACAGAGGGTTTGCAAGACAGGGCGAGGGGCCTGGACACCATGGTGTCTGGCGACGTGCTTGCCCTTTTGAGCGGAGGTCAGCAGGAAGCAGCACGTGCTGTAGATGCTGCGCGGGACGATATTGCCGCGGCCTCTGCGCTGGCCACGCATGCCGTTTCATCCGGTCATAAGCTCGTTTATGCCGGAGCAGGAAGTTCCGGCCTGATGGCAATGGCCGACGCATTGGAGTTGCCCGGCACGTTCGGCATAGAGCGCCGGCAGATCGCCATATTGTTTGCGGGCGGTACGGCAAATATGACCGAAATGCCTGGTGGGCCTGAGGATGATGTGCAGCAGGGGCGTGTCGATGCGGAGGCTGTGATCACAGCGGGGGACTGCGTCGTCATCATTTCGGCCAGTGGCTCGACACCCTATGCTTTGGCCGTCGCGGAGGTGGCTCGGGAAAAAGGGGCGCGTGTCGTGGGCATTGCCAACAATGCCTCGGCAAAGCTTTTTGCAATCAGCGACGTGGCTGTTCTTCTGAATACGCCGCCGGAATTCGTGTCCGGTTCGACGCGAATGGGCGCTGGAACGGCGCAGAAGATCGCACTCAACATGTTTTCGACATTGATGGCGATCCGGCTTGGTCATGTGCATGACGGTTACATGGTCAATTTGCGGGCCGATAACAAAAAACTTGTCGCGCGTGCAGCACGTATCGTTGCTGGGATCACGGGCGTTGAGACGGAAGAGGCAGGACGTTTGGTGGAAAGGGCGTCCGGCTCGGTCAAGGTTGCAATCCTGCTCGCCAAAGGGGCGGGAGACAAGAAATCAGCCGAGGATATGCTTGCACAAAGCGGACAGAATGTCCGCCGCGCGCTGGCACTGATCGGCGGGTAGAGCGGAACAATTATAGTTGCTGTACGCGACAACAGCGTCACATCAAGAGGGAGAACGAAGGATGACCCGTACTATCACCAAGGCCTTGCTGGTTGGCGCAAGCCTGCTTGGTTATGCCAATATTGCTTCTGCGCAGGACGTGACATTGACCATCGAAAGCTGGCGCAATGACGATCTTGCGATCTGGAAGGACAAGTTCATTCCGGCATTCGAGGCCAAGAACCCCGGTATCAAGGTGGTGTTCCAGCCGATGGCTCCGACGGAGTACAATGCTGCGCTGAATGCCAAGCTGGAATCTGGCTCTGCCGGTGATCTCATTACCTGCCGCCCGTTTGATGCTTCGCTTGAACTGTTCAAGAAGGGGTATCTTGCCGACCTGACCAAAAATGCCGGCATGGAGAATTTCTCCGACGTCGCCAAGGCCGCATGGACGACCGATGATGGCAGCCAGACCTTCTGTGTGCCAATGGCATCTGTTATTCACGGCTTCATCTACAACAAGGATGCCTTCGACGAGCTGAAGATCGAAGTGCCAAAGACGCAGGCTGAATTCTTTGCCGCGCTCGACAAGATCAAGGCTGATGGCACCTATGTGCCGATGGCAATGGGCACCAAGGACCTGTGGGAAGCCGCAACCATGGGCTACCAGAACATTGGTCCAAACTACTGGAAGGGTGAGGAAGGCCGTCTGGCGCTGATCAAGGGCGAACAGAAGCTGACCGATGCCGACTGGGTGAAGCCTTTTGAAGAACTGGCCAAGTGGAAGGATTACCTCGGCGACGGTTTCGAGGCCCAGACCTATCCTGACAGCCAGAACATGTTCACGCTTGGCCGTGCAGCCATCTATCCGGCTGGTTCATGGGAAATCTCCGGCTTCAACACGCAGGCACAGTTCAAGATGGGCGCGTTCCCGCCGCCAGTCGAAAAGGCTGGTGATACCTGCTACATTTCCGACCATACGGATATCGGCATTGGTCTCAATGCAAAATCCGCCCATGCTGCGGAAGCCGCGAAGTTCCTTGAATGGGTTGCTTCACCTGAATTTGCCGATCTTTACGCCAACGCGCTGCCAGGTTTCTTCAGCCTGAACAAGACCGCAGTCAAAATGGCTGATCCGCTCGCTCAGGAATTCGTGTCCTGGCGTGAAACATGCAAGCCGACCATCCGTTCGACCTACCAGATCCTGTCGCGTGGCACACCGAATCTGGAAAATGAAACCTGGGTTGAATCGGCCAATGTGATCAATGGCACGTCGACACCTGCTGCCGCCGCCGAAAAGCTGCAGAAGGGTCTCGATAGCTGGCACAAGCCAGCTAAGTAAGGTTCTCAGCCTTTGCCCGGGGCGTAAAATTGACGCCTCGGGCATTGCCAATAAGCACTACCGCTATGGATTTGATGCTGTATCGTTGCATGGCACGATGCCGTGATCCATTTTCTTCATGCAAGCCGGGCTGGTCCAATGAGCGCCGACATGACTTCAATCGATCAAAGACCGACACGGCGACCCGTGCGCTGGCATATCTTGCTGTTCATGCTGCCAGCGTTTCTTGTCTATACGGCCGTCATGATCATTCCTCTTGGCAGCACACTCTGGGTCTCCTTCTTCACGGAGGTTGACGGGCAGAGGGTTTTTGTCGGGTTGCAGAATTTCAAAACACTGTTCGGTGAGGCCCGCTGGTCTGACAGTTTCTGGAATGCGCTGAAAAACAACACGGTATTTTTCATCATTCACATGCTGGTCCAGAACCCGATTGGCATCGCACTTGCGGCCTTGTTGTCCATTCCCAAGCTGCGTTTCGCGGCCGTTTACCGCACCGCGATTTTCCTGCCGACGCTACTGTCCTTCGTGATCGTCGGTTTCATCTGGAAATTGATCCTGTCGCCGCTTTGGGGCATCGCGCCGATGCTGCTCGACATGGTCTATATGAAAAGCCTGTTTGCTCCCTGGCTTGGTCGCCCGAATTCGGCGCTGATTGCCGTTTCGCTGATTTCGGTCTGGCAATATGTCGGCATTCCGATGATGCTGATTTATGCGGCACTTCTCAACATTCCTGACGAAGTGATCGAAGCTGCCGAAATGGATGGAATTACCGGCTGGAGCCAGTTCTGGAAGATCAAGCTGCCACTGATCCTGCCTGCTATCGGGATCATTTCGATCCTGACATTTGTTGGCAACTTCAATGCCTTCGACCTTATCTACACGGTGCAAGGGGCACTTGCCGGCCCGGATGGCTCGACCGATATTCTGGGAACGCTGCTTTATCGCACCTTCTTCGGTTTCCAGCTTCAGCTTGGTGACCGCTCGATGGGTGCAACAATCGCAACGGTGATGTTCCTCATTATCTTGGCGGGCGTCAGCTTCTATCTTTTCGCCATCCAGCGCCGCATGCGCCGCTATCAGTTCTAGGGAGAAAAGAATGTCGAAAGCACGCTCTTCCTTTGCCCGAACCGCATCAGCCCATGCCATCCTTCTCGCCTACACCGCCATTTCACTGTTTCCGGTAGTGTTGACGATCATGAATTCGTTCAAGTCGCGCAATGCGATCTTTAGAGATCCCATGCAGCCACCGAGCCCATCGACTTTCGATCTCGTCGGTTACACCACGGTGTTGGGGCAGGGCGATTTCGTTCACTACATGCAGAACTCGCTGATCGTGACCGTCGGCTCGATTGGTCTGGTGCTGTTGTTTGGTGCCATGGCAGCCTTTGCCCTTTCGGAATACCGGTTCCGTGGCAACACCCTGCTCGGTCTCTATATGGCGCTCGGCATCATGATCCCGATCCGGCTTGGTACGATCGGAATTCTGCAGGGCATGGTGGCGACCGGTCTGGTCAACACCAAAACTGCGCTTGTTCTTGTTTACACCGCGCAAGGTCTGCCGCTTTCCATCTTCATTCTGTCGGAATTCATGCGCACCGTGTCCGACGATCTAAAAAATGCCGGGCGCATTGACGGTCTGTCGGAATACCGCATCTTTTTCCGCCTTGTCTTGCCGCTGATCCGGCCGGCCATGGCAACCGTTGCCGTGTTCACCATGATCCCGATCTGGAATGACCTTTGGTTCCCACTGATCCTGGCACCAAGTGAAGCCACGAAAACGATCACACTCGGCGCACAGATCTTCATTGGCCAATTCGTGACGAACTGGAATGCCGTGCTGGCCGCTTTGTCGCTGGCAATTGCGCCGGTCCTTATCCTTTACATGATCTTCTCGCGGCAGTTGATCCGCGGCATTACGGCAGGAGCAGTGAAATGAGTGCGCAGCCCCTCAGGGTTCTCGTCGCCGGCCTCGGCAATATGGGCTTGAGCCATGCCTTGGCCTATGCAGCCAATCCGGGATTTGAGATTGTTGGCTTGGTCAATCGCTCGAAACCGGAACTGCCGGCTGCGTTGGCAGGACACGAGA
The DNA here is from genome assembly GCF_032092815.1 of Agrobacterium sp. GTDB lineage: Bacteria > Pseudomonadota > Alphaproteobacteria > Rhizobiales > Rhizobiaceae > Agrobacterium. Next base: position 121,621 of record NZ_DAMDBP010000009.1, read on the forward strand.
TATTGCCGTCTTTTGATGAGGCATTGAGTGAACTGAAACCGGACCTCTGCTCCATCAATACCTATTCCGACAGCCATGCCGCCTTCGCAATAATGGCCATGGAGGCGGGTTCACATGTCTTCGTGGAAAAACCGCTGGCAACCACGGTTGCCGATGCTGAACGGGTTGTGGCCTGTGCGCGTGCAAACGGCCGCAAGCTGGTGGTGGGGTATATTCTGCGGCACCACCCATCCTGGGTGAAGCTGATCTCGCTTGCTCGTAACCTTGGTGGTCCTTACGTTTTCCGTATGAACCTCAACCAGCAGTCCTCGGGACATACGTGGGCGACGCATAAGGCGTTGATGCAGACCACACCGCCGATTGTCGACTGCGGCGTGCATTATGTCGATGTGATGTGCCAGATCACCGATGCAAAGCCTGTTTCGGTGCGTGGCATGGGTCTGCGACTTTCCAATGAAATTGCGCCTGACATGTATAATTACGGCCACCTTCAGGTGATGTTCGATGACGGATCGATCGGCTGGTACGAGGCGGGTTGGGGACCGATGATTTCGGAGACCGCGTTTTTCGTCAAGGATGTGATGTCGCCCAACGGCTGCGTGTCCATCGTCATGGATCCGAATGCAAAGTCGGATGATATCGATACGCACACCAAGACATCGACCATACGTCTGCACAGGGCAGAAACACATGCGGATGGCACCTTTGTTACACCGGATGAGTTTTCGCAAATGGCGGGTGAGCCGGGCCATCAGGACCTTTGTGATCTGGAGCAGGCCTATGTGCTGAAGGCCATCCGTGAGGACCTCGATCTCGACCGCCATATGACCGACGCCGTGCAATCCCTGCGCATCTGCCTGGCTGCCGACGAAAGCGTGCGGACCGGCCGCATGGTCGACCTTTGAATCTGGAGAATTGTTTTGGGTAAACTGACACTCAAATCCGTCGCAAAATCCTTCGGCACAGTCGATGTACTGAAAGGTATCGATCTTGAGGTGGAGGACGGAGAATTCGTGATTTTCGTCGGCCCGTCCGGTTGCGGCAAGTCCACGCTGCTGCGGACCATTGCCGGGCTCGAAGATATCACCTCTGGCGAAATCGTCATTGACGGGCGCGAAGTGTCCGCAGTGCCCCCGGCCAAGCGTGGCATTGCCATGGTGTTTCAGTCCTACGCGCTTTACCCGCATCTGACGGTGAAGGACAATATGGGGCTCGGCCTCAAGCAGGCAGGCACACCAAAGGACGAGATTGCGTCGCGTGTCGCCATGGCCTCATCGCTTCTCTCGCTGGAACCCTATCTGGAACGCAGGCCTGCAGAATTGTCGGGCGGTCAGCGCCAACGCGTCGCCATTGGTCGCGCCATCGTGCGCGAACCAACACTGTTTCTGTTCGATGAACCGCTTTCCAATCTCGATGCAGCACTGCGTGTCCAGACCCGTCTGGAAATTGCCCGCCTGCATCGACGCCTCAAGGCGACAATGATCTATGTAACCCATGATCAGGTTGAGGCCATGACGCTGGCTGACAAGATCGTGGTGCTGAATGCCGGGCGCATCGAACAGGTCGGTTCACCGATGGAGCTGTTCAATCGCCCTGCCAACCTATTCGTTGCCGGGTTTATCGGATCGCCGCAGATGAATTTCATCGACGCTGCCCGTTTGGGCGAGAGCGGTTATAAAACGCTTGGCATCCGGCCTGAGCATATGACCTTGTCTCGCGAAAGCGGCACTTGGTCTGGCAAGGTGGTTCACGTTGAGCACTTGGGCGCGGACACGATTGTCTATCTGGAAAGCGACACCGTTGGCCTCTTGACGGTACGACTGTTCGGAGAACATGCCTATGCGCCTGACGATGTGGTGTATGCGTCGCCGAATACCGGTTCAACCCACCGGTTTGACGCAGACGGTAAAGCCATTCGATGACCGCTATTGCACTGGAAGTCTGTGTCGATGATGTGGCAGGCCTTCAGGCAGCGGTCGACGGCGGAGCCGATCGCATAGAGCTTTGCAGTGCACTTAACCTTGGTGGGCTGACACCCTCCGCAGGGCTGATGACGCTGGCGGCGCGCGCTGCCGTGCCCTGTTACGCAATGATCCGGCCGCGTGCGGGAGATTTCGTCTACAGTGCTGACGAGCTTGCCGTCATGGAAGACGATATTAGTTTTGCCGCGACCTGCGGCCTGGCTGGCGTTGTTTTCGGCACCAATCTTGTCGATGGCCGACTTGACCGTTCAGCGCTTGAGCGGTTGTCAAACGCCGTCGCGGGCATGCCGCGAACGCTGCACCGCGCGTTCGATCTTGTACCGGATGCAGAGGACGCCATTGAGATTGCCATTGCCTGCGGCTTTGAGCGCATTTTGACCTCAGGCCGCGCCTTGACCGTTTCAGATGGTTTGTCTGAGCTGAAGACGCTGATCGAGATTGCAGCAGGGCGCATTTCCATCATGCCCGGCGGTGGCGTCAATCTCGAGACGATCGAGACCATAATTTCGTCGCTCGATATTTCGGAGCTGCATTCGTCCTGCTCGTCGACAGTCGATGTCACGGATCCCGCGATCATTGCTTTTGGATTTTCAGGCTCCAAAACAAAACACACGGACGCAGATGTCGTTCGCGCCATGAAACGAAGGCTTGCCGCTCGTTAGTGGCCAGTCGCCACCACGGCCTCAAGAACCGATGATATCCGTCGACTGTGGTTTGAATTTCGCCCGGTGATATTCACGCCACACCGTGAACAGCCCAGCACCCACAACGATAAGCGCTCCCGCCACCATGTTGAGCGTGATGGTTTCGTTGAAGAACAGCGTGGCAATGGCGACGCTGAGAACAAGCTGGAAATAGGTCAGCGGCTGTACTTCAACGGCGGTGAGCAGGCCATAGGCCTTGATCAGGAAATAATGGCTGACCGCGCCACAAATGCAGAGTGCCGCCATCGCAGGCCAGTCGCTCGCGGCAATCGGTGTCCAGTAAAATGGACCGATCACTGTCGCAACAAGAGCGCCAATGACGCCGGCGTAGAAAACACTGGTTGTCGGGCTGTCGGAATGCCCCACGGCGCGGGTCGCCACATTGTATATGGCGTACATGACGCTGGCAGCGAGCGGAATAAGCAGGCGGGCATCAAAGTCGACATTGACCGGGTTTAGAACGACAAGGACGCCGACCAGACCGACCAGAACGGCAACGCCACGCCGCCAGCCAACCTGTTCGCCCAAAAGCGGAATGGACAGAACGGTGACAATCAATGGTGTGGACTGCATGATCGCCTGGGTCATCGCAAGGCCAGCGGTGGTGAACGAGATGATCACAACCACCACCTCAACGACGAGGAGAATACCGCGAATGATCTGCAGCAACGGTTTTTTGGTGGCAAGCGACGCCCGAAGCCCGCCCGGTGCCGCCGCTGCCAAAATCGTGACAAATACCGCAAAAGCCCAAAACCGGATCATCACGATCAGGATCGGCGGGGATTTTTCTCCGAGCAGTTTTGAGAACGCATCCTGTCCGGCGAATATGGTGACTGCGAGCAGGACATAAATGTAGCCTGAGACTTTGCTGTTCATGTAGGTGGCCTTGAGGATGCGTTGATTGCGGCAGCTTATCGCAAATCTGTTACCAATCGAAGTGCGCTGCGACAACGGAAAGCGAGGGATGTGGCGCGCATGTAAAGCCATTAAGGCCTGCTGCCAAGGCACGAAATTGACGGATACGGCGTCAAAACAAACAAGGCATGATGGTTATGCGTGCACTCGCCGGTGAGCGGTCTATATAAGAAGAATGCCACAGTGAGACTGCCATGATCCTTTCGCTTTCAGATGTCACCAAATCATACCGATCTGCCGAAGGCCCGATCGCCGTTCTCAAAAGTGTGACGCTGGGGCTGGCCCAAGGTGAAAGCCTGGCGTTGACGGGTGAATCAGGCAGCGGAAAAAGCACGCTGTTGCATCTTGCGGGAGGATTGGACCGACCAGACAGTGGCAGCATTCTGGTGAATGGTCGTGACATTACCGCGCTGGACGATACAGGTCGTGCCAGCTTTCGGCGCACGGACGTCGGGGTCATCTTTCAGCAGTTCAATCTGATCCCGAGCCTTGATGTGGCCGACAACATCTCTTTCCATGCCAGGCTGGCTGGTCGGTTTGATGCTGCCTGGGAGGCGGAACTGGTCAATGAACTTGGCATCGGCCAATTGCTCAAACGTTATCCGGAGCAGCTGTCAGGCGGGCAGCAGCAGCGTGTGGCAATCGGCCGGACGCTTGCGGCAAAACCACCGCTTGTTCTTGCCGATGAACCGACTGGCAATCTGGATGAGGCGACAGCCGATATTGTTCTCGATATCATGCTCAGGCTGACGAAATCGGCAAAAATAGCGCTTCTTTTGGTGACCCATTCCAACAGGCTGGCCGACAAGCTGGACCGCCGTATCACTTTGAGCGGTGGGAAAGTCGTCCCATGAGTTGGATCTCTTTCCGGGCACTGTTGTCCCATTGGCGTTACAGGCCATTGCAATGTGTAACACTTGTCCTTGGTGTGGCGCTTGCAACTGCACTGTGGTCCGGCGTTCAGGCGATCAACGCGGAAGCGCGCGCAAATTACGGGCGTGCAGCGGCGATTTTTGAGCAGAATGCACTCGACCAGCTTGTCTCGCGGGATGGGGGCGGAATTCAGGTTGCGACATATGCCCAGCTGCGTCGCTCCGGCTGGAACGTTTCGCCTGTTATTGAAGGCAATTATCGCTTCGGCCATACCCGCATCCGGTTGATTGGCATTGATCCATTGAGCATGCCGTCTGAGGAGCGTGCTGTTCCCGTTTCGAGTGCCAGCGATCTCGTCAAATTCATGAGTGCGCCGGGTGAATTGATCGTGTCGGCGGCAACAGCTGCCCGTCTTGGCGACACAACAGGTCTTGCGGTTAAAACGGCAGCTGATCTTCCCGATGGCGCAGCCTTTGTTGATATTGGCACGGCTGATCGTCTGCTTCATCGCAATGGAGAACTAAGCCGTATTGTCATTGCCAAAAACCAGCGGCCGGGCATCACGGCATTGTCGGCCATCGCTCCTGAGCTGGTTTTGCGCGATGCGGGAGAACGTCCCGATGTTGCACGGTTGACCGACAGCTTTCACCTCAATCTGACGGCTTTCGGTTTTCTTGCCTTCGTCGTTGGGCTGTTCATCGTCTATTCGGCAACCGGCCTGTCTTTTGAACAACGCCGGGCAACGTTCCGCACTATGAGATCACTTGGCGTATCACTGCGGTCTTTGACAGCCATGTTGCTGCTTGAGACCCTATGTTTCGCCGTTGTTTCAGGCGCACTCGGGGTCATGCTGGGTTACGTTGTGGCTTCGATACTTTTGCCGGGTGTTGCAGCTACCTTGCGCGGGCTTTATGGCGCAAGTGTTTCCGGTGGACTTTCCATCCGGCCGGAATGGTGGCTGGCCGGTCTCGCCATGGCATTGGCCGGCACTTTATTGTCAACAGCCCAGCATCTGTGGCAGGTCTGGCAAATGCCGATCTTGGCTGCCACACAACAGCGAGCATGGGCGCGGGCATCCTTCAAAAGCCTCACGCTGCAGGCCATTACCGGTTCGCTTCTTTTGTCCCTTGCCGGCATTTTCACCACTTTCGGTCACGGCCTTTATGCCGGCTTTGTGGTGCTTGCCACGTTGCTGCTTGGCGCGGCACTTATCCTGCCTGGCTTGCTGGCATTGGTGATGGCGACAGGACAAAGATTGTCCCGCCATGTGCTGACCCGCTGGTTCTGGGCGGATACCCGACAGCAATTGCCGGGCCTTTCCCTGGCCTTGATGGCGTTGTTGTTGGCGCTCTCCGCCAATGTTGGTGTCGGAACGATGGTTGCCAGCTTCCGCCATACTTTCCTTGGTTGGCTCGACCAGCGTTTGGCAGCGGAGATCTATGTCACGGCGCGCGACGAGGTTGAGGCCGAACGGCTGCGCATGTGGCTTCCAGGGCATGTACGAGCAGTGCTGCCGATCTGGAGTACGGAAGGCGAGGTTCTTGATCGACCTATGCAGATTGTTGGTGTTGCCGATGATGCGACCTACCGAGATCACTGGCCATTGATCGCGGGTTCGCCGAAAACGTGGGACGAGGTTGCCAGCGGTCGCGGTGCCTTGATCAATGAGCAGCTCTGGCGCGCAGCCGGTTTGAGCCTCGGCGATCGGATTGATCTGCCGGGGCATTGGGACGCGGAAATTGTCGGGGTGTTTTCCGATTACGGCAATCCAAACGGCCAGGTGATGATTGGAATTGATGCTCTGCGTCAGCACTATCCTGATGTGGCTAAGCTTCGTTACGGGTTGCGCCTCGACCCGCAACTGGTGCCGCAGCTAAAGCAGCAACTGATTGATGAATTCGGTTTGCCGGACAGCAATGTGATTGATCAGGCCGCGTTGAAAAAGCAATCCACCGCGATTTTTGAACAGACCTTTGCCGTGACCGATGCGCTGAACCTGCTGACGCTGGCGGTTGCCGGATTTGCGATGTTTTCCAGCCTTTTGACCTTGTCTGCACTGCGCCTGCCGCAACTGGCTCCGGTCTGGGCAACGGGCTTGCGCCGTCGTGACCTTGCCCTGCTGGAGGTCATCAGGACATTGGCGCTCTGGCTGGCAGTCTTTGTTGCGGCAGTGCCGGTCGGGCTGGCACTGGCCTGGGTTCTGTTGGCGGTGGTGAATGTCGAGGCATTTGGATGGCAGCTGCCGTTGATGCTGTTTCCGCTCGATTGGCTGATGCTTGGTTTCGTTGCGCTGTGCGCAGCCCTGATTTCCGTTTTGATCCCGGTGCGCAGACTTGCAAAGACCGATCCTGCCGATCTCTTAAAGGTATTCGCCAATGAACGTTAAAGCGATGCTTTTTACCGTGTTCATGCTTGTTATATCAGCTCCGGCCATGGTGTTGGCGCAGGGTTTTGCCGGGCTTGGATCGGACGCCGATGGCTTTGCCGTACCACAACGTGGAACGACACTGGAATTCCCGCGTGACCATGCCGCGCATCCCGATTTCCGGATCGAATGGTGGTACGTCACCGCCAACCTTCAGACGACGGATGGCCGGATATTGGGTGCGCAATGGACCTTGTTTCGTTCAGCGCTTACGCCTGAAATGCGGGTTGGGTGGTCCGACCCGCAAATATGGATTGGCCATGCCGCACTGACCAGCGAGAACAGCCACCATGTTGCCGAGCGATTCGCCAGAGGTGGCGTCGGCCAGGCCGGAACCGTATCACAACCGTTTGAAGCATGGATTGACGACTGGCAGATGAAGGGTGCCGCATCTGGCGGTGATGCGCTTGATCGCCTCGATATCAATGCCAGTGGCAGTGATTTCTCTTACAGTCTGACCCTCGAGGCGACAGGTCCGCTGACTTTACAGGGTGATAAGGGATATTCGGTCAAATCTCTGGAGGGGCAGGCGAGCTATTATTACTCGCAGCCGTTTTACACGGTGCGCGGCACGGTGCAGCTTGACGGGCAATCGGTTGACGTGACGGGAAAAGCCTGGCTTGACCGCGAATGGTCATCGCAACCGCTCGGCGCCGACCAGACCGGTTGGGACTGGTTTTCATTGCATCTGGACAGTGGTGAAAAGGTCATGGCCTTTCGTCTGCGTGACAGTGCCGGCGGTTACACATCGGCGACGTGGATCGATGCAGATGGCAAAACGATGCCTCTTGCCAATGGCGACGTGTTCTTCGAGCCGCTGAGAACAGCGGATGTTGGCGGCAAGACAATTCCGGTGGAATGGCGGGTCAGGATACCAAGCCATGGTCTCGATATCCGTACGAAAGCGCTCAACGATCAGGCCTGGATGGCCACATCAACACCCTATTGGGAAGGTCCAATTGCCTTTGACGGCAGTATCTCCGGGCGGGGTTATCTCGAAATGACGGGATATTAACTGGAGAGGCAAAGGCGGCATACGGTTTTGAGATGAAGTATCGTCGCGTTCCAGGTTTCGTAAGCCGTACCGGACATTGAAATTGGGATCATCGATGATCACGTGAAATGTCAACTCCGCTTGTGGTTTTTCTCGAAACAAGGCACTTCTCATGAAATCGTAATTTCATGAGGCTGCGGTGAGTCCTAAAGAACAGTCATTCCTGACGCGGGTGCAGCAGATCTTGCCACAGCTCCATCCTGCAGAGCGTCGCATCGGTGAATTCGTCTGCGATTTTCCAGGCGAACTCGCCAGTTATTCAGCACAGGAACTGGCGTCTCTTGCGCATGTTTCGAAGGCGACGGTCACACGGTTCATTCAGCGCCTAGGTTATGAAAATTACGAGGAAGCGCGACGTCACGCCCGAGCGGAAAAAGCCACGGGATCTCGACTGTTTCTGACAACATCGGCTGATGCTGCGGGTGAGCAGTCCATCGTTGCTCATGTCGCGCAGAGTGTGGAGAACCTGCAAGCAACCTTTTTGGGTGTAGGCGAGACACAACTCAATTCTGTCGCCAGCGCGATCCTTTCCGCGCGAAAAGTGTGGGTTATCGGTTTTCGAGCCAGTGCGCCCTTCGCGTCCTATCTGCAGTGGCAACTGACCCAGGTCATCGAGCAGGTGGTTGCCATACCGGCCAGCGGGCAAACTCTGGGCGAGCATGTCGTGAGCATGAAAAGCGACGATGTCGTCATTCTGTTTGGATTACGGCGTCGGGTTTCCAATACCGATGCCCTTATCAATCAGATCCGTAAGACTGGCGCGCGTCTCCTATTCGTCACGGACGAAGAGGTGCCTTTTCTGGCATCGGCTGAATGGCATTTCAGATGCCAGACGCTGGCGCCGGGACCGCTGTTCAACCATGTTTCTGTGATGGCGCTCTGCCATTTGATCATCACGCGTTCTATTGAACATGCGGCGGCGAGCGGGCGGACGCGACTTCGGAACATCGAGGCTATAAACGAAGCGCTGGATGAACTCTGAAGCTATTTTGTGCAACTGCATGAAACCGTCGGCTATTTTGTAATCCGAAAGAAATTCCAGTTTCTTGGTGGTGATGGCGTCAAAAAATACTTAAGTATCTGTATTTAAATATGAAACTGTAGTTTCATGTAAACTGGCATGAAATCTGCATTCCCTGCTGCAGTGAAAAGGCAAATGTAAGGGGTGTCGCTCTGGGGATCGTCCAGACACTTCCTCACATCCTGCCCAACATGAGACTGATACGAGCAGACAAGTCATTTTCAAACTCAATCAAGGGGAACTCGCATGTTGAAAGTCATTACCGCTACCTTTGTTGCCATCGCAACTGCCAGTGCGGCCTATGCCGATACCATTACTCTGCGTGTGCTTGGCCAGCCTTCCGGCTCGGGCCTGATCGCACAGCAAAAAGAACAACCGTTCTTCCAAAAGCTTGCTGAAAAAAGCGGCCTCGATATCAAGGTCGAATATCTGCCGGTCGATGTTGCCGGCATTCCTGATACGGATGGTCTGCGGGTTCTCAAATCTGGCCTGTTTGACATCGTTTCGCTGCGTGGACCGCAGGTCAGCAGAGACGAGCCATCGATTCTTGGTCTTGATCTCGTGGGTCTCAATACATCCTTCGAAGCGGGCAAAAAGCACATGGACGCTTTTAGCGGCTATGTCGGAAGCCGGCTGGAGAGCAAGTTCAACGCGAAACTTCTTGGTGTATGGCCAGCAGGACCGCAGGTTATCTTCTGCAAGCCGGAGGTGAAGAGCCTCTCTGATCTTGAAGGTTTAAAAGTACGTGTCGGCGACCAGAGCGGTGCAAACTTCGTTGCCAAGCTCGGTGCGACCGGCATTTCCATGCCGTTTGGTGAAGTTCAGCAATCACTGGCGCGTGGTGTTGTAGATTGCGCCATCACCGGTCCTGCCTCGGCCAATTCGGGCGGCTGGCCGGAAGCCGCAACCACCGTGTTGCCGGTTGCCTTGCAGCTTGCCGTCAACGGTTATGCCATCAACACGAAAAGCTGGGCGAAATTTTCGCCGGAACAACAAGAGAAGCTTGCAGCCGCAATTGGCGAATTGAATGCCGATATCTGGGATTTCTCGAAGGAACTCTATGAGGATGCGATGCGCTGCAATGCCGGTGTTACACCATGTGAACGTGGTAAGCCCTACAAGCTGACTGAGGCGCCGGTTTCGGATGCAGATATCAAGACCGTTACTGCCGCTGTCGCCGATGTTTCGCTGCCGATCTGGGCCAAGCAATGCAATGCAGTGGCTGCCGATTGCGAAGAGGTTTGGAAGAAGACCATCGGCGCGGACCTCGGCCTCTGATTGTCAGCGTAGGAGAAGAACCATGCACGTCTACGCCCGCATTCTTGGGATCATATTTGGAGTCATGATGATCCTACTGTCTCTGGCAACAGCGGCAGAAACCATATTGCGCAAGTTCTTCTCCTACTCTCTGGGCGGGATAGATGAACTCAGCGGTTACGCAATTGCAATTGCCGCTCCGCTTGCGTTCACCGTGGCGCTGGCTGACAACGCCCACATCCGCATCAATCAGCTGACGTCGCTTTTTCCGAAACAGTTTCAAGCATTTCTGAATGTGCTGTCAGCGCTTTCGCTTGCTATCCTCGCGATGTATTTTTTCTACTTCACTGTCGACACGGTTCTGGAGACGCAGGCCTACCAATCGATCGCCCAGACGCCCTGGGCGACACCTTTGATCTATCCGCAAATCATTTGGCTTGTCGCAATGGCGACCTTTCCCGTCGCAGCCATCATTATTGCGATCAAAGCCGTCGTTCTTTTAATCCGGGGCGATTGGCGGGTCCTTTACAACAAGTTCGGACCAATCTCCGCACAGGAAGAACTGCAGGCCGAACTTGATGACCTCAAAAAGCGAGAAGGATTGGCCCAATGAGCATTTTGATTGTTTCCATCGGCTTTGCGACCATGCTGTTGATGATGTTTCTCAGTTTTCCAATTGCAGTTACGATTGTCGCGGTTGGTACATTGGGCGGCTACATGCTCTACGGCATGCCGCTGGTCGAGATGATGGGCGGTGTCATCTGGTCGAGCCTCAACAGCCCCTCCATGCTGGCCATTCCATTGTTCATGCTGCTTGGCGAACTGCTGCTGCGTGGTGGTATTGCCGACCGCATGTATGATGCGATGGCGGTGTGGCTTGCCCGGCTTCCGGGAGGCCTGCTGCACACCAACATTGCCACCTGCACGCTGTTTTCTGCGACCTCAGGTTCTTCCGTGGCAACCGCAGCGACGGTAGGCACCATCGCTCTACCTGCCTTGCAACAGTATAAATACCCGATAAAACCGGCGCTCGGTTCGCTGGCCGCAGGCGGAACACTTGGTATTCTCATTCCTCCAAGCGTCAATTTGCTGGTCTACGGTTCAATCGCCAATACATCGGTCGGGCAGCTGTTTGCAGCCGGTGTCATTCCGGGCCTGTTGATGGCAGCGTCTTTTTCGCTCTACATCTTCTTTGCGCATGGCAAGGCTGGACAGGAAGCACGTGACCTCGTCGATATGCCTCTTCGGCAGAAACTGGCGCTTTCCCGCCACCTCATTCCACCCTTCGTGGTGTTCACTGTGGTAATGGGATCGATCTATGGAGGGTTGGCGACACCAACTGAATCCGCAGCGATTGGCGTGATTATTGCCATGGCTTTCGTAGCATTCAACGGACGGCTGACCGTTGATCTGCTGATTGTGTGCTCCATTCAGGCCGCCAAGACCAGCGGCATGGTGATGATCGTGCTGGTGTGCTCTCTATTGCTTAATGTCACGATTTCCATGACTGGGGCGGCTCAGGCCCTGACCACCTGGATCGCATCTTTTGAGCTTAGCCAGTTCTCATTGCTGTTTGTACTGCTGATCTTTTACATTCTGCTCGGCACGTTCATGGATGCAATGTCGATGCTGGTGTTGACGGTGCCGATTGTCATTCCGGTTGTTGTGGCAGCGGGTGTCGATCCAATCTGGTTCGGTATCTTTATCGTGATCATGTGTGAGGCTGCACTGATCACGCCGCCGGTTGGGATGAACCTTTTTGTGGTTCAGGGCGTGCGAACGGATGGCGGCAGCTATAGTGATGTCGTCAAAGGTTCCTGGCCATATGTCTTTATCATGATGGTCTTCACCATATTGCTGATCGTGTTTCCGGCCATTGTCATGTGGCTCCCTGACATGTTGGCGGGGCGATGATGCTGATGCGTGAATTTCCCTTTCAGGAGGCGGCTGTACGCCGTCTCCTTGTTATCAACCCCAATACCAATCCAGCCGTGACAGAACGTATCCGTCAAGCGGCGGATCAGCTGATTTTGCCGGGTACAAGCATAACAGTCGTCAATCCGAAAATCGGGCCGTTTTCCATTGAAACCACCGCTCACCGTGAGGAAGCCATACCGCAGGCCATTGATTTGGTGCGCAGCACGCTGGATGACGATTATCATGCCTATGCCTTTGCATGTTTCGATGACATTGGCTTGATGGAATCGCGTCGCCTGGCGTCGGTGCCTGTGGTCGGCACATGTGAGGCAGGCATTGCGGCGGCCCGCACACTTGCTGGCAGATTTGCGATCATCACAACAGTGCATTCTGCAGTGCCTGGCATCAAGATCCTGCTGAACCGCTACGGCGCTGCAGATATATGCACGGTCAGGGCTGCGGGCGTTGGTGTAGCAGCAGCGGCCGCACAAGATGGAGACACGGATCGGCGGATATTGGATGCCGCTCGTAAAGCGATTGATGAGGATGGTGCCGAAGCCCTGTTGTTAGGTTCAGGCGGTTTGACGGGGAGGGCGATGGAGTTGCAAACACTGCTCGGCGTGCCGGTTGTTGATGGTGTTCTGGCGGCCATCAAGATGGCAGAGAGTCTTGCCTCTTTAACGGGCATGGAAAGGCGGGTTTGTGGCGATTCAAAATAAAGTGACTTGAAAATCTCGGCACTTTCGTACCTTGCGCAGACAAATCACCATGCGCAACATGTGCCGATGGATGGCCGATTAAATCATTGTTTAATAATTGAAATTTCGAATATTCAAAGTTTTCCGCGCAGATTCTTGATTTCTTTGCTCGGTCTCTTACATCGCTTTGCGTTGTGGAGAGTGAATACTGATGACATCTTTTTTCGAAACTACATTTGGACCTTTGGAACTGAATATTATCGATGACGCCTTGCAGGCGTGGCGCAGTCATCATGCTCTTGCCAAGGATGACCCTGACGTGAGTATCGCAGCCGAAATCTGCATCAATCTGTTCCGTGAAGGATACAGAACCTTGCCGGATTTGCAGCAGGCCATGGCGCGGCACAAGGCGCTGAATGACATGGTGGTCAGCCATTAAAATGGCTCCACCGCGATCTCAGCGCTTGATCGAGAAGTTCACCGGCACTGTTATCAGCGGATTGACATCAGCCGGGGGCTTGGGAACTGGCGAGGCACGTTGAAGCAGGTTCAATACCTCTTCGTCGAGTTCACTGACACCTGACGGTTCGACCAGTTCGGTGGCCGTGACAGATCCATCGGACAACACCAGAAAGCGCACGCGCACCACACCCTCCAACCGGCGGGATTGTGCGGCGTGTGGGTATCTCTTGCGTCGTTCAAGATGTGCGGCCAGTTGCCCAAGCCAGCGTTGCTCGGCTTTGACATTGCGGGTCTGGCTGCCCAGTGATGCATATTGCGCAGAGGTTTGCGAGGTTCTGATCTCGGTTGCTTCATCGCTGAGAGTGATGTCTGGGGCAGACTTGCGCTCAATACCTCTAGGTTCTGCTTTCTTGGGTTTTTCGCTTGGTTTCTCGGTCTTTTGTTTCTGAGGTTTTGGCCGCTGGATCGGCATTGGCACGGATTCTGGCAGGGCCAGTTCGGTGGGTAATGCGGCAATCTCTTTTACAGGTTCCGGCGGTGCAGTGATGTTTTCCGGCGTAGCAACGGTTTCCTCGGCCGGTGTTGGCTCTGGATCGCCCTTGGGTATTTCCGTCGGCGTTTCGTCACGCGGCCTTGCATCGGGAATGATCTCCACCGTGATGGCAGCCGGTTCGGGTTCGGCCTCAGGCATGTCTACGTTGTAGCCGAAGGCGATGAGCGCACCGCTTGCGCCAGCATGAACGACGGCAGACATCAGTAGTGCCGAGATAGGTGGCAGAGGCGTTAGCCACAGACCGAGCCAGCGCGGTAGTTTTCGCGGTTTTGCGCCGCTATCCGGACGGATGAATGTTCCTGCAGGTCGTTGCGGCATCGTGAGTAGATCAGATTGGCGGGTACGGCCAGCACGACCGGGAGGCGATAGGACATGTCAAATAAACATGACTATAAATATCATGTTATTATCGCCGGGTATAGCAGGATTTTTATGTTGGGCGGTCCTGATTGTCGCAAACACTATGGTGACAGGCGAAATATCCGCGGTATGGATATTTCCAATGGCCAACATGCAAGGAGCGATCTGAACCTGCCCCAAGGTCTTGTTAAGCTCCATCATGCACGGTGCGGCCGGCTGAATTCAAACCCGTAAATGAAAGTATCCCTGATGACTGATACCGCCGTTGAAGCGCGCCCCGCTGTCCGTGCGCTTTCCAGTTCGCTGATCCGCGAAGTTGCCAATGCTGCCATGGGGCAAACCAATGTTCTGCCATTCTGGTTTGGTGAGGCCGATACCCCGACCCCGCAGTTCATTCGCGATGTGGCAGCGGAATCGATGATGAAGGGCGAAACCTTCTATTCGCAGAACCTTGGCCGTCCCTATCTGCGTCAGGCCATCGCATCCTATCAAAGCGATCTGCTCGGCCGTCCCATCCCTGCCGATCAGGTCGTGGCCGTCGGCTCCGGTATGACGGGTCTGCAAATTGCCATGCAGCTGGTTCTGTCACCCGGAGACCGGGTCGTGGCGGTAACGCCACTTTGGCCGAATATCAGCGAGGCACCGCTTATTCTTGGTGCCAAGGTTGAGCGTGTTTCATTGTCGGTGAATGACGGACGCTGGTCGCTCGACGTCGACAAGCTGATTGCCACGTTGACCCCTGATACGCGCATGGTCATCATCAATTCGCCGAACAATCCGACGGGCTGGACCATTGATGATGAGAGCATCTGCATCATCCTTGCTCATTGCCGCAAACATGGCATCTGGATTCTGGCCGACGAGGTCTATCAGCGGTTGGTCTATGATACGACGCAGAACACAGCGCCGTCGTTTCTGCGATACTACGAAACCGGTGACCGCATCATTTCGGTCAACAGCTTCTCCAAGGCATGGTCGATGACCGGTTGGCGGATAGGCTGGATGGTCATTCCGGAAGTGCTGGCACAGGATTCCACCAAACTGGTCGAATATAATTTCTCCTGCATTTTTGAGCCGACCCAGCGTGCGGCAACCATTGCGATCCGCGAAGGGGAGGATGAGGTTCGGCGCCTGAGAACCCATCTTGCCAAGACCCGTTCGCTACTTGTGGATGGACTGAGCAGCATGAACCGTGTCAGCGTGCCGGAAGCCGGTGGTGCGATGTATGCCTTCTTGCGTATTGATGGTTACGACAACTCCCTTGAACTTGCGCAGCGCCTTGTGCGCGAAGTGGGGCTTGGTCTGGCACCGGGTGCCGCCTTCGGTCACGAAGGTGAGGGTTGGTTGCGCTGGTGCCACGCCGTGTCCGAGGACAGTATTGCCCAGGGTCTGGAGCGCCTCACCGACTTTTTGCGTGCATGAATATGAGCCGATAAATGCCCTTCCGGACGATGGTAAAACGTCCGGGAGGGTGCTTTTTCGCGTGGGCCAATCATGTAATGCAGCTCTTGCCTTGCCCGTACAAAGCGTGACAGGTTCGCGGGCATGATTTTGACCATCGCCATTTCCGGTTATCGTTCGCTTCGCAATCTCGTGCTGCCGCTTGAAAGACTGACCGTTGTCACGGGTGCAAATGGTTCAGGCAAATCGAGTTTCTATCGTGCGCTGCGGCTTCTTGCTGATGTGGCGCAGGGGCGGGTAATCGCGTCACTGGCGTCAGAAGGTGGATTGCAATCAACCATCTGGGCCGGACCAGAGACATTTTCACGCGGCATGAAGGATGGCAGCGTGCCGCTGCAGGGCACGGTACGGAAAAACCCGGTTGCGCTCAAACTGGGGTTTGCTTCGGAAGATTATGGGTATGCGATTGACCTTGGTCTGCCGATACCACCGCCGCCACCGAGCTATTTCTCGCTCGACCCTGCAATCAAGGCCGAAGCGGTATGGGCGGGCGAAGTGTTGAGCCGCCGCAATGTTTTTGCGGAGCGAACCGGACCGACCGTCACAGCGCTTTCAACCAGCGGCCAACGTCAGATCTTGCTTCATGACCTTGCGCCATTTGAGAGCATGATGATGCAGACGGCCGATCCAAAGAACCTTCCTGAATTGTTGCATCTCCGTGCCCGGATGAATGGCTGGCGGTTTTATGATCACTTCCGCACAGATCCTCACGCGCCTGTTCGGCAGGCGCAGATCGGCACGCGGACACCTGTCCTCTCATCCGATGGTGCCGATCTGGCTGCAGCCGTCGCGACAATTCTTGAGATTGGCGATGCGACTGGTTTCCATGCCGCTATCGATGATGCATTTCCTGGCAGCACAATCGAAATCATTGAGGACAGGGGACGTTTTGAACTTCTGATGCGGCAGAAAGGTCTGTTGCGCCCGCTCTCAACTGCTGAACTCTCCGATGGCACGCTGCGTTATTTGTTGCTGGTCGCTGCATTGATGACACCGCGACCACCTTCCTTGATGGTGCTGAACGAACCTGAGACAAGCCTACATCCCAGTCTTCTTGCACCACTTTCGCGGCTAATCTTGCAGGCGTGTGAGCGCTCTCAGCTTATTGTCGTTTCGCATGCGGAGGAACTGGTGACGGCACTGGGCGCCGAGAATAAGGCGCTGATGGTGAGACTTAGCAAGGTGGTCGGCGAAACGATTGCGGAAGGCATTGAGACGCCATCATGGAACTGGCCGTCCCGCTAATCTCTGCTAACTGTCCATGTTCCTGACCTCTCGATCAAACAAAATACCGCACCATCTATTATGACGGTGAGGCAGCCTTCGGGCTCATGCGACTATACGGTCTAGTAGGCAACGATCTTTGGCTTAAAACAGTGGAGAAGGCATTTGAACATTTCATTGCCAAGGAGCACTGGAAACATCACGACCATTGGCTTGGTTATTGTGTCAATGAACTGACACACTACAAACCGGAAGAGCGTTATTTTCGCTTTGCTATCCGCAATATTGGGTCCTCTCAACTTTGTCGAAAACCGCATCACCACTTTCCCGACCTTGCTGGAATTGATGATGGCAGCGCGACAGACATTGTCACGTATCGCTGCCGATCCACAGTTGCACAGGTTGTTCGCCAGCATTGATCTCGTCCATTTCGAGCGGGCGATCGAAAAGCGCGCGAACCATCTTCGCAATGGGCACTTCTGGCCTGAGATGGCGATGTATTGCCAAAAACCCGATCGTATTGCCGGTTCTTTCTTCATCCGGCATCACGCCTTCAGAGTGCGGATCGACGATATCGAGCATTATCTCTCAGGCTTCATTGCCTATCGCAATTACCTCAAGGAACAGGCAGAGTTTCGCGATCTCGTTCGCCAATATGTCACAGCACCGGCGGCGTGATACACGCCTGGTGCTCTGTTGATCAGGCCAGCTGCAAATCCAGTTGCGGATAGAGCTTCTTGAGGTTTGGCAGCGATTTGGACTGCCAGGGATATTGCGCCGTACCCTTGATCAAGAACTGTGTGCCCGATTGTTTGCGCGCCTCGATTGTCAGCTTTGCCAGCAGATTGATGCCGGATGAATTGAGGAACTCCAACCCCGTCAGGTCAAAGATCACCCGTTCGGGATTTTCATGAAGGGCTGTCAAAGCCAGAGAATAGATCGGCGCATAGGCATCCGGTCCGGCCAGTCTGAGAACGCCGTCGAAATACACACAGTCGTTTTCGGTCCATATGCGAAAGTTTTCGTCTCTGATTTCCATTTGTTGTTCACCCGTTTGATGACTGTGGCAGTGCAAGCGAAGCGGTTGTCGTAAGCCTCACACGATCGTCACTGGAGCTTTCAAACTCCCATGACATGCGCGCGTCGTAATCTGCTAGAAGTGTAAGCAGACCCAGTCCAGAGCCACCGCTGTCAGACGCGGCGTTTGCTTCGATTTGTCGGATAAGAAGTTCTCCCGGATCAACCGATAACATGTTTATCAGGAAATCCTGAAATCGCCCTGATGTCTCCGTGTTGATTTTGTTGCGTACCCGCATCAGGAACACGTCGTTGATGACGCAGGCTTCAATGATGATCTTGCCGGGCTGCCTGAATTTTACGGCATTTTCGATCAGTTCATTGCTGAGATAACCGATGTTGTGGCGGATATTGGTGTGCAGCGCCTTCGAACCGGAAAAGGGCAGGGCCATGGCCTCGGCAATGAAGTCGGACGTCAGGCCTGAATGGCGCCAGCCAAGCTCCAGCGGGCCATCAACGAGTGTGAGGCAAGCCCCCGATGAGAAGCTGGTTTCGGTAAGGTCGTAAACCCCAAGGACGTTCTTTGACATGGCTCACCTGTGCCGCAATACAAGAAGTGTGATGTCGTCATGAACTTTCTGTGGACCGATATAGTCCATAAGCCGGTCGATAATGCCGGTGGCGATACGGTCTGCGCTTTGAGCATGTAACTTCACGGCTTCCTCGCAAAGCCGATCGATACCAAACAGTTCGCCGCCTGCATTTTCTGCTTCCGTCACACCGTCGGTGTGCAGAACGATGATGTCGTCTTTCTCAAGCCTGATCTTGCGTGTGCCAACGAAGGGCGTGATGTCGGATTCCAGGCCGATCGGCAGGCCGAGATCCATGGTTTCTATCCGCTCTAGTGCGCCGTTTGCCCGCACGACAATGACCTCTTCGTGCTGGCCTGATATCAGCATGTCCTTTCCGTCGTAGTCGAGGAACGCGAGGGTCAGATGTTTGTCGAGCCTTGTGCGTATGATGTTCTTGAACAGGGCACTGTTGAGATCGACCAGGAATTTGACCGGATCGGTGGTGCCTGCTTCATGCAGCGCTCTCGCGACAGACTGCACCATCAGCATCAACACGCCGCTTTCCAGCCCGTGTCCCGTCACGTCGCCAATACCGATCTTAAACCGTCCATCCGCCTCAAGAACATCGTAATAATCGCCACCCACCTCATCGGCCGCACTCATATAGGCCGCGATTTCCAGGTCCTTCGAAGAAGACAGTTCGGACGCCAGGGGAAGAACCATCATCTGGATACGTTCGGCGACAGCAAGTTCCGTCCCCAGCCGTCGGTTCTCCTTCTCCAGCTGGGCGTTCAGCATGGTGATTTTTTCCTTCGCCTCCTCTATTTCGGAGGTTCTCTCTTCCACAAGCTGTTCAAGATTTTCGGTGTGGTAACTGATCTGCTGTGCCATGCGGTTGAAAGCTTCGCTGGCCTGGCCCACTTCATCGCGGCTGGTAACGGGAACGCGGACCGAATAGTCCTGATCCTGAATGCGTCGTGCGGCACCTGCCAGTGCGCTGACGCCGCCGGTAATGCGTTTTGACACCGCCAGCACAGCAAAAGTGACAATCAGCAGTGACAGGAGAATGGCAAGGATCTGGTAGATGACGATGCGGTTGGTTGCTTCGGAGATCTTGGCCTGTGCGGCGTAAAGAGAAGCGTAAATTTCACGTTCCGGCACCACGATGCCAAGCGACATGGCATCTTTTCTGACATGTCCCGGCTCCCAGAGATTGATGGGGGGCAGCTTTTTCATGATGACCATGAATGGCACGGTTTCGTCGCCTTGCGTCAGTTGAAGGTGTTTTATCTCCTCGTTCGGATTGTTGGCCAGTTCCGTGATCGCTGCTTGCGAACTGCCTTTCAATGAGCGTTCAAGACCGGTCACACCGGTTCCCTTTGCGTCGCTTGCCGAACGCAGACCAATCGTTTCCTCACCGGCTTTGCTGATGGCAATGACGTTGCCGTCCGACATGGCGAGAAAACCGAATCCGCTTTCAGCGACCTTCACATTTTCCACGATCTCGGCAAGCTGGTCGAGGGTGATATCCGCCCCCGCAGTGCCGGCAACATTTTGTCTGTCGGCACTCCATAGCGGGTGAAAGAAGCTGACGATCTGTTTGCCGGTGATGGCGTCCGTATAGGGAGCGGTCAGTGTTATGTCATCCGGGCCGGGTTGTGCCCGTACCTCGGCCGACAGACCCTGCCAGGATTCATAAAGACCGGGAAAAAAGAAATCCCAGAAATTGGCAACGTTATGCCCGGGATAGAGGCGATCAAAGGTCTGGGCCTGATCGGTATAGGGCGCGGTTCGAAAGATCGGCCGTTCCTTTGGTCCGATAAAATACATCTGGAGTTTGGATGAGCCGTTTCTGAGGAGGCTCGGTGCGACAAGGTCTAGAACGGCGCTGGTTTGAATTTCGGTCTGCACATCCGGGCGGGGTAGGTGATCGTCATTCAGCAGATAACCCCAGGCGCTGACGACCGAGGCGGCACCTGGCGCATTTTGTGCCCACTGCCCGGTCGCATCATAGGACAATTGTACGCTGCCCGGTGAGGTGCCCGACATGGCAGAACCAATATTGGCCTGCCTTTGCGGATTGTCGATCTGTTCCTGCAAGACGCCGGCAAGAACGCTGACATCATTGTTTACCTGGCCGAGAAGCAACGACACCTGCGCGGCGGTAGAGTTTGCGTAGGTTCTGATGTAGTCTTGGCTTGCCTGTTCAAGTCCGTGGCCAACCTCGCTGGCCGCGTCACGCGACAGCCGCTGCACATTCCATAGTGCCAGACCACCACTGATCAAAAGATCGATCAACACCGCGCTGCCAACAACAAGGATGAATTTGGCTCTGAAGGACGCCCAGGGTCTGATTTTGCGCAAGGTGCTGGTCATCAATATGGTTTCCGTCCTGACGCCGCCCAGATTGGCCAACCCGCGTACCCCTTGGGATGCAGGGCTGCCAGAACATGGTCCTTGAAGCCTTGCCGAAAACGCCGGATGAAATCGGGTGGATCACCGCGTCGGACGGCCATCTGCCCGGCATAGACATTTTCCCATGCTTCGATCACATCGGCAAAATCCCTCGGGTCGCCATCGAGATTGGTGACCATGAAGGATTCAACCTTGATATCGTCAAAGCCTGCATCATTCAGCAGGCGCCGGCTTTTTGGTCCCATCTCGACATCCATGTCGAAATGGCTGAACAGTTTCGCCACCTGCTCATAGGTCCAGCGGATCGACTCCGAATGCGGTTCACCAAGGCAATGGGAGTTCTTTTCATTGGTGATGTAAACTCGGCCGCCCGGCTTGCAGATGCGGTAAAGCTCGCGCAGCAAAATATCCGGTCGATCAAAAATCTGCAGCGAATGCCGGCAGGTGACGAAATCAAACTGATTGTCAGCCAACAGCATCTGCGCGGCATCGCCATAGGTGTATTCTATCGTGCTTAGACCGAATTCGGCAGCCACTCTGCGGGCATATTCGAGGCTTTTCTTCGAGTGATCAAGAGCAACCAGCCGCACCGGCTTGAACTGCCGTTTGATCAGGGTCGCGAAGTCTCCAATGCCGCAGCAGATATCGGCAATGGTTAGACCCTGGCGCAAACCATGCCGAGGCAGGATGTCACGTTCATGGCGCCAGGTCATTTTTGTCTGGGTTCGAAGAATGGGAATGAAGCTCTCATCCTCCACGAATGTCTGACCGGGATAAAATGCGGAATCGTAAATCTCGACTACGAGGTTGGGTTGTTCAGCCGCGAGTGTTTCAAATAACGGCGCAGACCAGGCAATGACGCTTGAGGTGACGATGACGATCTTGCGGTTCGGTTCTGCCCTGGAAGCACTGATCAGCACATCTGCCAGACAATGAAACGCGGTCATGTTGAGGTGCGTGACGCGTTTTATGTTGAGATAAACGATACTGCTACTGCCGTTCAGGCTTTGTTTGATCACGTTGATGACGTGCGACATCTCATGCGCAGATTTCGGCCGCATCCTGCCGCTGAGGACAATTTCCTGATTGATGTCGTCAAAATCTGCTGTGAATGCGGAATAGAGCTGGTTCACCGGCCGCTCTCCCGCAGGTCGAAATCTGCCGTCAGTGTTACGCGATCGTCTCCATCGGTGCCGGAATGGAAGTCCACCCTGATGGCATCTGACAGCATCAGCAGGCTGTGAGCGGGATGCTGACCATCGGTCACATCGGATTGCTTCAGTTTTTCCCAGGCAAGGGCATTCCGCCCATCATGGGGAAACCCGATGGACACACGGACCCGGGCCTCGCTTTTGAGGAGGTTGAAATCAATATTCCCGCCGGGGCCAGCGGAGCGAAATGCCAGTTCGACTATTTCGTTGATCATCTGGGAGCTGAAATTGGCGTATCTTGCCGGGTCTTCGTGAGACTGTGCGACGATATCCGCCAGATATTCGGCAATGGTATCACATAGGCGAAACTCTGAGGTGAAGAGGCCGACATCAAGCGCCAATGCCGCCATGTCCTGAAATGTGTCCGGTTTGGGACTGGCATAGTGTCCGGTCATCATTACCTCCACCCAGTTTCAGGAAAAGACTGAAATATCGAGATTACATCTGGTCAATTTTATCATCAATGACGGGTGGCCCGGTGATGGTGCCCGGCAAAGAACCGGCGCGGGCCATAAAACCAGCTATTGCAGAAGCGGGCATGGGTCTGCTGATCGCGTACCCCTGCAGGCGGTCACAGCCGAGGCCACGCAGCCAATTGGCCTGCTCTACTGTTTCAACACCTTCTGCCGCAACCTCCATGCCCAGATCATGGGCGAGTGTCACGACGGACCGGACAATCGCCTGACTTTTGGGTTCGCTCTCGAGGTCGGACACGAAATATTTGTCGATTTTCAGTGTGTCGAAGGGGAAGTTTTTCAGGTAGCTCAGCGAGGAATATTGCGTCCCAAAGTCGTCGAGTGCAATGCGGATGCCGAGCACGCTTAACGTGTTCAGCGTATCGAGATTGTTGACGGTCCGTTCCAGCAGCACACCTTCGGTAATCTCAAGCTCAAGGCGCTCGGAGGCAAGGCCGACGGTATCCAGCACATGAGAGATGCGGTCTGTCAGTCCGCTGACGAGAAATTCGGCAGGTGAAAGGTTTACGGCAACGATGTAGTCGTTAGGCCAGTTCAAGGCTTCCCGGCAGGCATTCTCCAGCACCCACTGGCCAATTTCGCTCATCAAGCCATCTGTTTCAGCCATGGGAATAAACACCGCGGGCGGAATTTCACCGAGCAGCGGGTGTTGCCACCGCAACAGCGCTTCGAAGCCGAAAAGTCCGTTACCTTCGGCGATTGGTTGATATTCAATGAAAAACTGGTCTTTTTCCAAGGCTATTCGGAGGCTTCTCCGCAACAACTCGCGTTGTTCGATGATCTGCAACATCGCTGCATCGAAAGAACTGGCACGGCCTCGCCCTTCGGTCTTGGCGGCATAGAGCGCGATATCTGAGGCCTTCATCAGGGTTTCAGGGTCAGAGCCGTCGCCGGGGGCAATCGACATCCCAACGCTAAGGCCGACAAACACCGAGATGCCATCAATGGTGAATGCTTGCTTGAATGCGTGGACCAGCGCATCGCCCAATTCGCGGGTGCGTAGCCGCTGATCCGGACCCGCTGCAATAATCGCAAATTCGTCTCCAGCGAGACGATAGGCCATTTCTTTGCCGGCGAGACAGTGCGTGATCCGATCGGCTGCCAGTTGCAGCAGCTTGTCGCCAGCCGGGTGCCCTAGCGTATCATTGACGGGTTTGAAGTCATCCAGATCAAGCTGCATCAGGGAAACGGTATTGTTGCCGGGTGATATCGCCATAAGCGCTGCAGACAGGTCTCTGGCAAATTGGCGCCGGTTTGGAAGTCCGGTCAGCGGATCATGGGTGGCTTGATAAAGCAATGCCATGCGTTCAGATTCGTCGGCAGCACGATAGGTTTGAACCACGCCATAGAAATCACCGACGGTATGGATGGCAAGTTCCCGAAATGCACCGCCACCCAGATCACGGCTTAACCGCAACGGCTGGTCGGGCGTCAACCCGAAGTGGTTCAGAACTGTCAGCCTGTCTAATTCAGGGTAGATTTCCCAAAGCGAAGGATTTTGATCTCGGGAAATAGACGATTTTACGCCACTGGGGACATCAACGAGCTTGAATTGGCGATCGAAGATCGTGAGCTTGTCAGCACAATCACTGGTGCCGCCCGAAGACTGTTGCCAACTCGATTGCGCTTTGCTCATTTCAGAGAGTGTCCCCTCGTCACTGGTCGCTAGAAGCTCTTGCTCGGCTCAATGTTTGCGACATATTAGTGTCCACTACTTAAAAGTCGATCAATAATGTCAGTTGCAATCGAGATTTGTTTCGGGACCGTTTCTGACCTGTCATGGCGAACGGCCAAAGGATGCATCTGGTTCCAACTGCACGTAAACGGTGAGATTTTCGAGCAGACATGCCGGTGCTATTTCGGATGTTCTGGCGGTATGGTCGCAACAAAAAGGCGGGAATGCTCGACCATACCCACCTTGATGTTATTTGCAAACTGCACGGAGCGTTTGATCAGAGCTTCCCCAAATGACCGGTCATCAGCGCGGACTTTATTTGCCCTTGGGTTGAAATTCGACCAGCAGCGACTTGAGTTCTACCTCTCGCACACGTCGGGCGGCTTCTTCGGGGGAAAACCATGCCACTTCGCGTTGACCGCGTTCCTTGAAATTGGCGACAACGTCTGAGACCTCGACCTGAAACACGTCAACCACGCATGGCGCAACATCGCCATTGTCGAGCCATTTGAGATATGTGTAGCGTCCGACAGGTTTTTTTCTGGCCCGTCCCTTTACGCCAGCCTCCTCCCAGGCTTCGATTTCGGCAGCCTCATAAGGTTTCTTCTTTTTCATCGGCCACCCCTTCGGAATGACCCAGCGGCCGGTGTTTCTGGTTGTGACCAGGAGCACCTGAACATCGCCAGCCTCCGGCAGTTGCCGGAAACAGAGGGCGCCATACTGTGTCCGAAAACCACCGTTGAACAGCTTGTCCGGCATGGAGGCAAGCTGTTGAAGCAATGTCGTTTGTTTCGGAGGCGAACCCTTGCGGTTCTTTCTGGCGGCTTTCATCCAAAGATAAATCGCTGATTTTCGGCGTTGCTTCAATGGCCGAGTTGCTTTTATGACAGTTTTATGACAGTGCGATCGCGCTGGACCTATAGGCAGGAATGAAAAGCGATGATGAGTATTTTCCGGAAAATGATGCCGCGCGAAGACAAGTTCTTCGACCTGTTCAGCGAACATGCGCGAACGGTCGTCGAGGCGGCGGAAGCCTTGCGGAACCTGCTCAACGGCATCGACGTCGAAGCCAATTGCGATCGTATCGTCGCGCTCGAGGATCGTGCGGACAATATTACCCGCGAAGTTCTGCTGGCCGTGCGTCGCAGCTTCATCACACCTTTTGATCGCGGTGACATCAAGGATCTCATCCAGTCAATGGATGACGCGATCGACATGATGCATAAGGCAGTCAAAACCATCCGTCTTTTTGAACAGCGCAGCTTCGATCCGCTGATGCGCCAGATGGGTGAAGAGGTTGTCCGTGCTGCACATCTCGTGGCAACGGCCATTCCACTTCTCGACAAGGTTGGCGCAAACGCCCAGCGCCTCAGCGCCATAGCCGAAGACGTAACCCGTGTCGAAGGTCGGTCGGATGACCTGCATGATCAGGGCCTCAAGGACCTGTTCCTGCGTCACGGTGCGGCTGGCAATGCGATGGCCTATATGATTGGCAGCGAAATTTATGGTGAGTTGGAAAAGGTCGTCGACCGGTTCGAGGACGTTGCCAACGAAATTAGTGGCATTGTGATAGAGAACGTCTGATGGACGCGACACTTGCTTTTCCACTTCTGGTCGGTTTGATCGGCATCGCGCTGTTTTTCGACTTTCTCAATGGGTTGCACGACGCTGCCAATTCGATTGCAACGATTGTTTCAACGCGTGTGCTTAAACCGCAATATGCGGTGGCCTGGGCTGCTTTCTTCAACTTCATTGCCTTCCTGTTTTTCGGCCTGCATGTGGCGGAAACCCTCGGGACTGGCATCATTGATCCGGGCATCGTTTCGCCATCGGTGATTTTTGCTGCCCTGATGGGGGCGATCGTCTGGAACATCGTCACCTGGATTTTCGGTATTCCGTCCAGTTCCTCGCACGCTCTTGTGGGCGGTCTTATTGGTGCCGGCATTGCCAAAGTTGGTGTGTCCTCGATCGTCTGGAGCGGTTTTCTGAAAACGGCCGGTGCGATTTTCATGTCGCCGGCCATCGGTTTCCTCCTGGCACTTGTGCTGGTTCTGGCCGTGTCCTGGATCTTTGTGCGCCAGACGCCATTTGCGGTGGATCGCACCTTCCGCATCATGCAGTTCATTTCCGCGTCGCTCTATTCGCTGGGTCACGGCGGCAATGACGCACAAAAGACCATGGGCATCATCGCGGTTCTACTGTTCAGTCAGGGTTATCTCGGCTCGGATTTCCATGTGCCGTTCTGGGTGGTGATCACCTGCCAGTCGGCCATGGCGCTTGGTACGTTGTTCGGCGGTTGGCGTATCGTGCACACGATGGGATCAAAGATCACCCGTCTTAACCCGATGCAGGGTTTCTGCGCCGAAACAGGCGGAGCGTTGACGCTGTTTGCTGCGACCTGGCTTGGTATTCCTGTTTCGACAACACACACGATCACCGGTGCCATCATCGGCGTTGGCGCAGCGCGGCGCATGTCGGCCGTGCGTTGGGGACTTGCCGGCAATATCGTCATTGCATGGATCGTGACCATGCCAGCGGCTGCGTTGATTTCCTACGCCACCTTTGTGCTGGTATCTCTGTTCGGATAAGTCGCTGCCTCTGGCCGGTTTGGCCAGAGGCTCCTTCTTCTCGCCAGCAAATGATCACAGGTCATTTTTGCAGTTGCAACAAAGCGCGCCACGCTCTAACGCGTTGTCATAACAGCGCCTTTGAGGTCGTGCCTGTAACCCATTTCAGTTTCAGATCCGACATTGCCATCCCCGTCATGCGCTGCATCCGAAAAGTATCGAGATCATGAGTGCCACAGCGACTGATACCAAAACCCTGCTTGGAATTGCCCTTGCGTCCGGCGGTTACGCCTGTTTTGCTCTGCAGGATGCCTTGGTGAAGTGGCTTGTGGAAACCTATGAAGTTCCACAAATCCTGTTCATGAGAAGTCTGGTCATCGTTTTGATCACCGGCACGCTTGCGGCACATTTCCGTCACCCCTCGATCCTGACGAGCAAATATCGCGGCACACTGGTGCTGCGTGCCGCACTGATGCTGTTTGCTTGGCTTCTGTTCTACAACTCCGCCAAGGTGATGGGATTGGCGGAGCTGACCACGCTTTATTTCTCTGCACCGATCATGGTCGTGTTTCTGTCGATCCTGTTCTTGAAGGAAAAGGTCGGCGCTGGTCGCTGGCTTGCCTGTTTTGGCGGCTTCGCCGGCATGGTGATTGCGGCAAACCCGACGCATTCGCCCAATCTCATTCCAGCTTTGATGTGCATTATCGCTGGCTTTTTCTGGGCATGCAGCACCATCCTGATCCGGCTGGTCAGCAAAACAGAAACAACGCTGACCCAGATGTGGGCAACAAGCCTGTTGTTTGGCATTGCCTGTGCCGTCACCTTTCCGTGGATCTGGAAGACGCCTGACCTGATGGGCTGGGCACTGATGATCGGGCTTGGCCTCATCGCGACCATCGGCCAGTACCTGCTTTACGAAGGTTTTCGCCATGCGCCCGCATCGGCGCTGGCGCCGGTGGAATATACCGGCCTCGTGTGGGCCTTCATTTACGGCTACCTCATCTGGGCCGATATTCCAGCATCCAATGTCTTTGTCGGTGCCTTCATCATCGTGGCATCGAGCCTTGTTTTGGTCGCCTGGGAACGTCGTTCCATCAGGCTTGCTGAAAAGGCTGCCCCTATTTGATTTTAAGTGATGCTGATCGCTCAATTGTGTTCACATGGAACCACCGAACCGATGATCCATTGAGGTTAGGCATTGCGCTCCGGGTGGTTGAGGATGTATTCGAACGTTTTGTTGCTCTGATCTTATGACCGCATCGACAAACAAAGTTCATTCGGAAGTCTGGATATGGTTATGAAGTTTCTGACGGGAAGAATGCTCAACAGCGTTTTGCTCGTCGCATCCGTTTTTGCTGCTGTGCCTGCGGCGGCAACGCCCGTGCTTGTTGTGGATGTCGCAAGCCGTGATGTGCTTTATCAGGAAGATGCCGGCGTGCCGTGGTATCCGGCCTCGACCACCAAGCTGATGACGGCGCTGCTGACATTTGAGGCGCTGCGCGCCCATAAGGTGACGCTGACAACACCCGTGGTGATGACGCGAAATGCGACGAAACAGGCATTTCTGGAATCGGGCCTCACATTCGGGCGCACCATGACGCTGGAAGATGCGCTCTATGCGACCATCACCGCGTCTGCCAATGATGTTGCTGTTGCGCTCTCGGAAACGGTGGCCGCTGACGAACCGTCATTTGTTGCCCGCATGAATGAAAGGGCGGCTCAGCTTGGCATGACCGGCACGCATTTCGCCAGCCCGAACGGTTTGTTCAGCAAACAGAACTATTCCACCGCGCGTGACCTTGCGATCCTGGGAATGGAAATTGATCGGCTGTTTCCTGAATATCGCTACTTCTTCCAGGCAACCGCCGTTGCCATTGATGGCAAAGAAATCAAATCGAACAACCTGTTGCTGACCCGCTTTAACGGCACGGTCGGCATGAAAACCGGTTTTCTGTGTGCCTCGGGTCGCAACTATGTTGGCCTTGCTTCACAGAATGGCAGGCAGGTCATGGTGGTCGTTCTGGGGGCAACCACGGAACGTGAACGCAATGAGCGCTCTGCACAATATCTGAAACAGGCTTTTGAGGGGCGTCTCCCGGCGCGCGAAGGGCGCGTTGATGATATCAGCAATCGGTCTGATGTCGCGCCAGAGGATATGCGGGTACGTCTGTGTACAGACCAGAGCGCTGCTTACGAGGTGAGCCGCGAGAAACTGTACCCGATGGGCCTGCCGGGTCATGAAAGTAACTTGCAGCAGGAGATGCCAGGCCAACTCCATGCCATCAGGACCTGGGAAAGCGATACTTTGGCCAATGTGCCGGTGCCGGTACCGCGCCCGGTTGAAGTGCAGTAGCGACACGCCGATCGTTGAAGATAAAAAGCTGCCGCTACCCAGGGATGGCAACTTTTTATTGTCTGGCCAGGAATTGGGCGGGGATAGCCAGTCTCTTCTGCTCGAAATTACGCCTTGAACTTTGTCGAGCCGCTCCCGGCTGATATTGATGAAGGCAAACCAGATCAGCGACAGTGGACTTGGAATACCAAAAACACCATTGCCACAACCATGGCGAAGGCCGCACCTGCATAGATGCCCATAATTCCGGATTCAGCGAGCGGATTGCGGGTGAGGGCCGGCATGAGCGCGCCGGGCAAGGCAAATGCAATATCGCCAACAACAATGGTGCGGCACCGATGGCAAACTGAGATAAATGCCGGCAAACAGCTCGAAAAGAGCCTGTTGCTCATGACAACGATCGGTTGCCCTTGGTGTGGTCGCCTTCCGCTGACCCTTTCCGATAACAAACTTTACCATTCCTGGCGCAGTTCTTATTTTAGGTCAGGTCCACGCTGGCGCATATATTACCGACACATCAAAGCAGGTTTCACGATGTCAGTGTGATGTCTGGACGAGAAAACATAGAGATACCAGTGTTTTGATGTCTCATGTTCCTGCATTGTCAGCTGTTTTGAAGCGGAATTTTATGTCGGCAGACAAATGTGCCGACATGTTATTTGCCGCTTTGGTCCTGTTTTACAGTCTCAGCAATGGCCGACTGTGGTGCCTGCCAGATGTGTAATTTCCCGCGCTGACAACTCGCGGTCCAGTTCACCCTTCAATTCGCTGAGCAGGGTCTTGCGGGCTGCATCCAGCTGGAAGGCTGCGCCATCCACGGAAAGGCTTTCGGCAATTCCGACGGAATATTCGATCATGTTGATCAGTGCGAGAAATTCCTCATGGCGTTCGCTGAGCTGAATGCCGGCATCATTATTCATCATGTCCCATCCTCGATACAGTGTCGAGGCGACAATAAGCATAGAATTTTCAGGTGTGCGCGTTGCAAAAGCGTTGCACACGCTCGGCGGGATTTATGGTTTTCGCTCGCCTTCATCGGAGGGGAACAGATTGCGCCACACGGAAATCTCGTTGAAAGTCCATGTCTTGGCCGGTTTTGGAGCTGCTGGTACCCTGATTGCCTCGATAAGTTGCAACGCATCCAGGCGCTTTTGATCAACCCAAGCTTGTTTTACTATCGAGCGTAATCGTTGAACGTCACAGCCTGCTGTTTTTGCAATGACTGCCCAGTTTCTATCCTTGAAGAACACGCATCGCGCTGCCTGCGAAATATGCTGGCGCTCTGCCGCAGACAAAAGCTCCAGCTCTTCTGCATGCGCAAGGGTGGCGTCGACATTGACCATCGGGACCGTCAGCGGAATGTAGGAAAGCTCTGCTGGACCGTGTAGCAATGCGACGTCGCCGTCATCGTCGCGGTGTCCATTGGCGTAATCTTCGTAAATTCGGCCAACCCCAACCATGCCGAAAGCCGAGCATTCTGCGGCGCGAAGCGCTCCCATACTGGCAGCGCCCAGAACCCCAATCCCCTTTGAGAGCGCAAACAACAGCTCTTTGTGCCAGACCGGAGCGACAAACTCGAATTGCCCGTCAATCAGGCCAATGGCGGTTGCGCCGTCCAGCACTGCTTGCATGACATCGCCCTGGCAGGCTGGTGGCCTGATTTGAATGTCTGGCATGTCCGTCGCGTCGGGAAGGCTCGGGCCAACAAATACCACTTTCATTGCAGCGCTCGCGATATGGCGCGACTGCCAAAACGTAGCCGTCGACCGCCATCCGGGTTTTCCAGTTGCGGCACGATGATTTTTACCACGGAAGCTGGAAGCCAGTCCGGGGAGAGATCGACCACATAGATCTCTGTTATGCCATGTGATTGCAGGCGGGTAAGAACGATCTCCAGGGCATGGCTGGCGGAGTTGGCATCGAGGCGGGGCAGTTCCGCGAGCTGACGTGATACGGCAGCATCAAAGGCTGCAAGGATGACCGGATCGGCTGGTTTGAGGAATGTCTCTGGCAGAACGTCGTCCCGTGCGCCAGCGATAAAGGTCATGCGGGACTGAATGGCCTCGGTGATTGCCCGCATTGCTGCGACCTCGGGGAATACGGAAGCACCTGCACCGAGTGTAATATCGACATGGCGCAGACTGTTGCCGGTTGATGGCTGGTGTTGTGGTTTGATGAAGGCAACCACGCAAGGAATGGCGAGATCGCTGGTGATATCAAACAGCGCAAGGTCCAGTCCGGCCGCAGAGAGTTTGTCCAGCAGGCCGCATAGCGCCGGATTGGATATCTCTGCGGTGTCTATGCGTTGGCGATGCCGTTTTGTCGGTGATGTCACCTGCCAGAGTGTAATGGCGTCCCGTTCAACGCGCTCCAGTAGGCCATGCAATGTTGCCTCGACGCGGGTGTTGCCGGAGGCGAGCCCATCTGACGATTGCCAGAAACGTGGTGATATCAGCGTGCGGTCAAGCTGAACGGCTTCGAATGGCAGCCAGGTCTCATCGCGGGTAAGCAGATTTTCCGCCTTGGTCCATGTCACGACCTCATCGTCGCGGATCGGTGCCATCCTGATGGATAGCAGGCTATCGAGCGAGGTGAAGCTCTGGCCGCTCGTGCGTAGGAACTGCGGGGTGGCGAACCGTGTCTCACAGGCCGGATTGGCCGCAACAGCGCGTTCCACGGCTTCCATAGCAGCCGATGTACGTGCCGCCTCGTCATCGAGGCCTTTACCCTGAGCAATCACAATCGCTTTGGCATTGGGGGTATAGGCACACCAGACCGGTACACCAATCCGATCCAGACTTGTCTGTCTGGCAACTCTCGTTATGCCCAGACGCGAAAAAACAGGAGAGACCCGTTGAAAGGTCTCTCCTGCAGAACATGCACGGAAATCGACGATGTCGATTTCAGCTATTTCAGGATTCATGATGGCCTGATGCGGCCACAGCTGCGGATGAAAACGCAATTGCGAAGTCTACGCCCTTGACGATTGTCGATCCCTGCTGGCGCAGGGTCACGGCCTTGGCAAGATCACTCTCGGCTGGCTGGGTGAAAGGAGAAACGGTACCCGATGCAAAATCCACCAGCCAAAGCTGATCATCTCCAGATACACCAATAACTGCAACTTTAGACATCAAGTTCTCCATTGTTAAAAACCAGCCTTGATCAGGCCTTCCCGATAAAGTTCTGTCTGCCAGGCCTCTTTGTGCGGCACCATTTTAAGCCACCGCTCGAGGTCGAAATCAGGGTTGCTTTTCAAAACCCGCATCCGGCAGGCGCGCGCTTTGGCGGTTTCGCCCAGCATGCCCCAGCTTGCCGCGGCAAGGCGTGATGCGGGGGCGCTGTCGCGCATTCGCCCGATGTAATCGAGGGCTTGCTGGTACTCGCCCAGAAAATAACTGGCGCCGGCTGCGGTCCATAAATAGGTGTCGGGCGACAGGGGATTGAGTGCAATTGCAGCACCGATCTTGTCGAGCGCAGCCTTCGGGTCACTGGCGTGAACGAGGCTGTCGGCGTGGCTGTACAACACATCGGCATAGGTCGGATTGAGCGTTTCTGCCTGGCCCAGAGCTTCAAGGCTGTCATCGATCTTGCCGCCATAGAGCTGGCTGACACCAAGCTCCTTGAAAGCACCGGCAAATTGATCATTTTCGGCAACGGCTGTTTTGGCCTGCTGTTCCGCATGCTGAAGCAGATCGTTATCGTCGCGTGCGGTCAAGAGCCATTCCATGGTCAGCGTGCGAGAAATTCCAGCCCGTGCGGCGGAAAAACTCTTTTCGCTGTCCAATGCTTCCTTGAAATGCCTTCGTGCCTTGCGGATGGATGGAAGGTCCAGTCTGGAAAGGCTTTGCAAACCACGAAGATAGGCAAAATAGGCCTGTGGTCGGCTGTGATAATCAACCACATGTGCAGAGCGACCATCGACCGTATCGAAAATCGATTTCTGGATCACCTCGGCGATGACCATTTTCTGAAGCGTCACCTCATCCGCGTTCAACTGGAACCGGTTCGCCCACAGAACTTCGTCGCTCGGCATATAGATAAGCTGCACAAACAACTGGTCATCGGAACGCTTCGTGTCGAGCGCATAGAGGACCGAATGTTTTTCGAGGATCGCGGCCTTGTCCTTAGAGGCGCGAATGCGTTCCGCCGTGTAGGGCGCAACGACCGATACCGACCGGCTCGTGCAAAGACCAATCGTCAGATCCTCGATCAAGGCATTGGCAACAGAACCATATTGGTGTGCATTCTGCAATGTCTCAGGTGGAAGCAGTGCGATGCGAGGCGGTGCGACAATATCCGTCGGCGTTTTGGTGTTGTTTTGCTCGGAGACAACGGCGGCCAAAGAACTGTCCCGTAGCGGAACTGCGGGTGTGCTTTGCAGACCGTTCAACTCGGCAGATGAAGAAATGGCGCGTCTGATGTCTTCGTCATCTGGGTCGTATTCAAGCAACAGAACTGCAGCACGCCGCAGTTCAGAGCGGTTTTCTTGTGTCTTGGTTTCTGCGCGAAGGGCCATGAAATCAGCGCGCAACTGCCCTGCGAGCCGCGTGCGAACATCACGAACCCAGACATCAAGCGTGCTGGCGCTTTCGCCGTGCAGGGGTAGAAACTTCAGAGCGACCGCATCACTCGCCGCCCGCAAACGTTCTGAGGTGTCTACACCTTGCGAAAGCGCGAAGTCACAGCTTAGTGCGTCAGGAACAAGCGAAACCGTGGAATTGTCGGCAACGACCAGCGGGCCAATCGGGTCGGTGATGGCGGCGAGACGACGGAGCATCGAGCGCAGGTTGGTCGCAGCAGCCTCGCCACGGTCCGGCCAAAGCATGCTTGCCAGTTGCCGCCGCGCAACCGGGCGGCCGATGTCATGCAGATAGGCCAGGAAGACAAGTGACAGGCCTGGCGCAGGCAGGTTTTGTCCCGCGCTGTCGCGCAGCCTGCAATCGCCAAGCGTCGTTAGGAAAAAACCCATAAGAAATCAGAAGGCAGAGGCTTCGATGCGATCGTCGTCTGTGTCGGTGGGCTCGGAGTTATTTTTCATCGCCCGGACGAGGTTCAGCACACTCTGGCGCAGGCGCGGGCTTTTGATCGAGTTGAAGGCCGTAACCAATGCAATGGTTTCCTTGGAGCTCATCAATTCATTGATGTCGCCCATGTCGGAGCCAGCGGTTTCGACGAGTGCATTCGGGCCGCCTTCGAAAAAGAAGGTGATCGGAACTTCAAGAACCTCGGAAATATGCTGCAGCCTGCTGGCGCTGACCCGGTTGGTGCCTTTTTCGTATTTCTGGACCTGCTGAAAGGTAAGCCCGAGACCATCAGCAAGCTGTTCTTGCGAGATGCCGGCGATTGTTCTGCGAAGACGAATACGTGAACCCACATGAACGTCGATTGGGTTGGGCATTCTATTCATTTCGGTCATCCCCAAAAACGTAACGTGGTGAACATCTATGCGTGAAAAAAATCAGCTCTGCAATCCAATTGTGGCATAGATTTTCGTTGTATTGCAGATGATTTTCGCCCACCGGCTGAAATAATTTTAGCAGTATTGGGGCAATAAAAATCGGTGGGTAATGTGGTTTGTACCATGCGCGGACAGCGGCTTCGACTTCGGAGTTGATGTCGATCTCTGCATTGCCACTGATCAGGCATGATCCAGCGCGATATGATTTCTCAAATTGAAGGGCGTCTGGTGCCGGATGCACGAACCAGATCGAGCGACTTTGCGCTGAAATACGCGATCAGTTTTGAGTGGATTTCAACGGCACAATCATGTCTGCGATGATTGCCGCGGATGTCCAATTTTGTGCTTTCGGTTATCATCTTGCAGGGTATTTGCCGGCTGAACGGCATCATTTTATCGCGTAAAGCTTGGCAAATACTGCCATTTTTCACGGTTCAATTTTTTAGGCCGGTCGTAGAGATGATGGGATTGACTCATTTATGAAACCGGTTACATTTATTGATGTAAACGGTTTCATTGTGGATATCCGTTGCTTGGAGGAGCAAAATTTCATGTTTAGACATTTGATGGCTGCTGCTGCGATGGTGCTTGCAGCGGGCACGTCCGTGCACGCGCAGGAACAGAGCTTCAAGATCGGTCTTTCCAATTCATTCGTGGGCAGTGAATGGCGCACGCAGATGATCGAGGAGGCTCAGGCTGCCGCAAAAGCATGGGGCGAAAAGGGCGTCAAAGTCGAAGTTGTCGTGCAGAGCGGTAATGTCGATGTGCAGGGTCAGATCGGCCATATCAGAAACTTCATGAACCAGGGTGTTGATGCAATTCTGATCAACCCTGGCAGCCCGACGGCCTTCGATCCGATCTTCGCGCAGGCCAAGGCGCGCGACATTCTCGTCATTGCAACCGACGCTGAAGTATCCTCCAAGGATGCGATTTATGTTGGTATCGACCAGAAGGCATGGGCTGCACAGTCCGCCCAATGGCTTGCCGACACCTTGCAGGGCAAGGGCAGTGTTGTTGCCATCAACGGCATTGCAGGCAACCCAGCCAATGAGGCGCGTGTTGCCGGTTACCGTGAAGTGTTCGCCAAATATCCCGACATCAAGGTTTTGAACGAAGCCAATGCGAGCTGGGACCAGGCGCAGGGCCAGCAGGCCATGCAGAACCTGCTTGCAACCTATCCTGACATCAGCGGTGTCTGGGTACAGGACGGTATGGCTGATGGTGCATGGCGCGCAATCGAAGCCGCTGGCAAGGCCAAGGACATTGCTGCGACCGGTGAAATCCGCAAGGACTTCATGACACGTTGGGAAGCGGAAAAATTCAATTCCGGTGCCTCGGTCAACCCTCCGGGCGTTATGGCCAGCGCGTTGAATGTTGCCGTGCTCAAGCTGCAGGGCAAGGAATTCAAGGACGGCGTTTTTGGCGGTACCTATGGCAATGCCATCTATATTCCGATCCCGTTCGTCAACAATGAAAACCTTGCTGACAACATCAAGGCTGCCGATGGCAAACCCGGTTACTGGTCGGTTACTGCAACCGTAACGCCGGAACAGGCTGGCGAGTTCTTCAAATAAGACCGCCTTCGGGCTGGCGGTTGCCGCCAGCCCCTATCCTGAATAACCGCATGCGGGCGATGTTTTTGTCGTCGTTCGCCAATAACACGTGTATTTCGGAGACATGCGATGGCGAACGCTTTGGAAGCGGCCGGCATAACGAAGAATTTTGGTGCCGTGCGTGCGCTCTCTGCTGGCAAATTGACCGTTGGTCGTGGTGAAATCCACGCACTGCTTGGCGCGAACGGTTGTGGCAAGAGCACGCTGTGCAAGATCGTTGCCGGGGCTGTCGCGCCGACCAGTGGCACCATCATGTTCAATGGCAGTGAAGTGCGCTTCAAAAGCCCGCGCGATGCGGAAAATGCCGGTATTGCCCTGTTTTACCAGGAGCTGAGCCTCATTCCGCAGCTCTCCGTCGCCGACAATATTTTTCTCGGGCGCGAGCCAAAGCGGGGCGTGTTTGTCGACCGCAAGGCATTAAAGGCCGAAGCACGCAAGCTGATCGCCTTGTTTGACGGCGTTGCCGGACAGGGACTTGAGCCGGATGCAATCGTTGGCAATCTGCCACCGGATCAGCGCCAGCTTGTTGAAATTCTTAAAGTCTTTGCGCAAAACGCCAGCCTGATGATCATGGACGAGGCGACCGCAGCGCTTGATGGCCGTCAGTCCCAACGGTTTTTCGAAATACTGCAGGCCAAGAAAGCGGATGGTATTTCCACCATCATGATTTCTCACCGTCTGGATGAGGTTTTTGCAGTCTGTGATCGCATTACGGTCATGCGTAACGGCGCAACCATTTCCGAACTGGATACATCCACGACCACCCGCGAAGCCGTCGTGCACGATATGGTGGGTGATGTGCGTGCTGCACCTGAGCGCCAGCAAGGCCGCTCGACTGCCGCGCCAAGCCTCAGGGTAGACAATGTTGCCGGAGAGGGTGTCCGTGGCGTCAGTATTGAAGCCTATCCGGGCGAAATCCTCGGTCTGGCAGGGCTGCAGGGGCAAGGCCAGTCGGCCCTGCTGAAAGGCCTGTTCGGCGCAACGCCCTTTGTAACAGGGCAAGTGCAATTTGAAGGGCACCAGGTCACCATCGCGAAACCATCGCAGGCAGTACACAATGGTTTTGCCTATGTGTCTGGCGACCGTGGCCGCGACGCATCCCTTCAGGGACGTTCGATTTTCGAAAATCTTGTCGCTGCTCTGATGGTGCGCGAAAAACGAAAGCTGATCCAGCCATCTTCGTTGAAGCCACGCGTCCAGAAGGTCGCGGATGACATGAAAACCAAATTTGCCGGAATGGATATGCCGATTGGCACGCTTTCGGGCGGCAATCAGCAGAAAATCTTCATTTCCCGTTGGCTGGCCACCGCGCCAAAACTGCTGTTGCTGGATGACCCGACCAAGGGTATCGATCTGGGTGCCAAGGCAGATCTGTTTGCCCTGATGCGTCAGCAGGCCGACGCGGGTGCGACCATTCTTTTCTACTCATCGGAAGATGCGGAAATCCTCGAATATGCCGACCGTATTCTGGTGTTCAACGGTGGACGCATTTCTGCGGAGCTGACCGGAGCCGACATGACCCCCATCAACATGACACGCGCCGCCTATGGAGATGCCGCATGAGTTCCTCTGGCATCCTGCGCAAACAACCCTGGATCATAACGCTTGTCGTTCTCGCCATTCTCGTTGTCGTGAACACCGTTTTGCAGCCGTCCTTCATTCAGCCGTCGGTCCTGCAGTCCAACCTGACGACCTTTCTTCCCCTGATCCTGGTGGCGATTGGCCAGACCTACGTCATTCTGGCAGGTGACATTGATCTGTCGGTGGGCAGTATCGTGGCTCTCGCCAACGTCGTGACCGTCAGTGTCATTGCCGCATTTGGTGGTTCGACAGGTGCCGTCTTTGCAGGCATGGTCGCGGGCAGTGTGGTTGGTCTGCTATGCGGGCTTGTCAATGGGCTGTTTATCTCCGGCCTGCGGTTCCAGCCGATTGTCACGACCTTTGCCACCGGCATCATTTTTGCGGGTCTTGCCATCTGGGTCTTGCCTCAGGCCGGTTTGCCTGTGCCTGAAGCCTATTGGCAGACCTATTCCGGTAGCTTCATTGGTGTGCCTTTTGTGGTGTGGGTGTTGTTTGCGGGCATTGCTTTTACGCTGCTTGTGTCGCGCATTCCATTTCACACCCATCTGCTGGCTGTTGGCGGCAATCGTGCAGGTGCCTTCCAGACGGGATTGCGTCTGTCCGGCATTCGTATCGGCGCCTACATGATCTCAGGTTTCTTTTCGTCTCTGGCGGCGTTGTGTCTGACCGGTGAAACCGCCTCCGGCGACCCGCTGCTCGGTGCCAGCCTGGCACTGTCATCGATCTCTGCGGTGGTTCTTGGTGGAACCGCACTGTCTGGTGGCTTTGGCAGCTCGACCGGTTCGATCGCCGGGGCGCTGGTGCTTGGCATGATCGGCAATGTGATCTTTTTTGCGGGTTTGCCCTTCGAGTACCAGACATTGGTGCAGGGTTTGATTGTGCTGACGGCACTTGCCGGTGGCGTTCTGGTGACGAGGCGTTGATATGACCAATCCTGGCTTAAAAATCAAAACTCTGCTTACCGATCCGCTGACAATCGCTATTGGTGCATCTGTCTTCCTGCTGCTGGTTGGTGAACTCCTGTCTCCCGGTTTTGCGCAGGGGTCGCAGATCGTCCGTTTGCTGACCATTGCCGCCATTCTCGGTATTGTTGCCGCAGGGCAAAACCTCGTCATCCTTGGCGGAAGGGAAGGCATCGACCTCTCGGTTGGCGCGATGATCTCTCTTGGTGCCGTTCTGGCTGGCAACATGATGAATGGTCAGAATGCCGGTATTCCGCTTGCTATTCTTGTCGCTGGCGGCATTCCGTTCCTGATTGGCCTCATCAACGGCCTCGGCATCACATTTGTGCGCATTCCGCCGCTGGTGATGACGCTTGGCATGACGGCGGTCATCCAGGGTGGGCTTGTTGTCTATTCGCAAGGCGTTCCCTCAGGTGCGGCAGCCCCGTTGCTGGCAGGTTTCATCAACCGTCCGCTGATTTTCGGTATTCCAGGCGTTCTGTTTGTCTGGCTCGGTATCGCCGCGATCATGTTGTTCGTGCTGCGCAGAACCGCATTCGGTTTTTCGATTTACGCCATTGGCTCCAATGAGCGGGCAGCAACCCTCGTTGGCCTGCCAGTGCCGCTGATTCGCACGTTGCTTTATGGTCTATCGGGTCTTTTTGCTGGCCTGACCGGTGTGTGCGTGATCGGTTACACCGGCACATCCTTCATCTCTGTCGGCGATCAATATGTGCTGCCGTCGATCATTGCAGTCGTCATCGGCGGCACATCACTTGCCGGTGGGGCAGGCGGATATGTCGGAACAATGGCGGGAGCAGTTGCACTAACCATTCTGCAAAGCGTACTGATAACGCTCAACCTCGATGTATGGGCCCGGCAGATCATATTCGGTGTCACGTTACTTGCGCTGATGCTGCTTTATGGCCGCCAAAAGCAGTTGCGTGTGTGACAGATGAGCAAAGAACAAGGTTCGAATATCAGGGAAGTTGCAGCTATCGCAGGCGTGTCGATTGCGACCGTATCGCGGGCTCTGCAACAACCCGACAAAGTCCGCCCTGAAACCCGTAAAAAGGTTTTCGACGCGGTAAAGCAGGCCAACTTCGTTCCCAACGCCCAAGCCGCGAGCTTTCGGCGTCAGTCCAACAAAACCGTCATTCTTCTGGTTCGCGATATTGGCAATCCCTTTTATCTCGAAATCTACAAGGGTGTGGAGGAAGCGGCCAGCGAAGCGGGCTATAAGGTGCTCATGGGCGATGCCCGAAATGATGAGAACCGTGTTGCAAACCATATCGATATGGTCCGGCAAAAACATGCCGATGGCCTGATCTTGATGACCGGCCAGTTCCCGTCTGATCTCGTTGATCAGAGCGAAGCACTTCCACCGATTGTCATCGCCTCGGAAACGGTGGCTGGCGTCGCGTTGCCCACGGTCAAGGTCGATAACCGCGCGGCGTCCAGAGATGCTGTGCGTTACCTCATTGAAGCGGGACATCGCAATATCGCGCATCTTGCCGGACCGGTTCCGGAAAGTCTGGCGCAAGAGCGTTTTGACGGTTATCGCGACGCGCTTGAACAGGCCGGTATCGCTTATGCCGAAGAGTTGGTTGTGACCGGTGATTACAGCATCGAGGCCGGACGCCAGGCGATTGCTGGTCTCCTCGAAAATGGCATTTCCTTTACCGCCATCTTCGCCTCGAGTGACCAGATGGCAATTGGTGCGATCAGCGAATTGCGCGGGCGCGGCCTTTCGGTTCCCGCTGACATCTCGGTCATCGGCTTCGACGACATCATCTTCGCCAATGCCTTTGAGCCACCGCTGACCACTGTGCGCCAGCCGCGTCAGGAAATGGGTCGCAAGGCCATGGCGCTGATGGTCGACCGGCTGAATGGCAAGCGGACGACTGAGACAATCGTATTGGAAACAGAATTGGTGGTGCGCGGCTCGGTCGCGAACAACATGTCAGGGCATCCCTAGCGGGCCCTGCCCGAAATTGAGAATGCAAGGAGAGTATGGATATGAAGACGATCAAAGGCCCGGCGATTTTCCTCGCGCAATTTGTCGGAGACAAGGCACCCTTCGACACGCTCGACAATCTGGGCCAATGGGCAGCTTCCCTCGGTTACAAGGGTATTCAGCTGCCAACCGACCCCAAACTCTTCGATCTGGAAAAGGCTGCCGCTTCCAAAACCTATTGCGATGACGTCAAGGGTCGTCTTGCGGAGGTGGGTGTCGAGATCACCGAGCTTTCAACCCATATTCAGGGGCAATTGGTTGCGGTGCATCCTGCCTATGACGAGATGTTTGACGGTTTTGCACCGGTCGAACTGCGTGGCAAACCGCAGGCAAGGCAGGAATGGGCCGTCAATCAGGTCAAATGTGCCGCGAAAGCCTCGCAGCATCTCGGTCTTTCCAGCCACGCGACGTTTTCTGGTGCTCTTGCTTGGCCGTTCGTTTACCCATGGCCGCAGCGTCCGGCCGGTCTTGTCGAAATGGCCTTTGCTGAACTTGGCAAACGCTGGAAGCCCCTCCTCGATACATTCGATGAAAATGGCGTCGATGTCTGCTTTGAGTTGCATCCGGGTGAGGACCTGCATGACGGCGTGACCTTTGAACGTTTTCTTGACGTCACCGGCAACCACGCGCGTGCCAATATTCTCTACGATCCATCCCATTTCGTGCTGCAGGCGATGGATTATCTCGATTTCATCGACATCTACCACGAACGTATCCGAGCATTTCACGTCAAGGATGCTGAGTTCAATCCAACCGGTCGTTCTGGCGTTTATGGCGGATACCAGAGCTGGGTAGACCGTCCTGGTCGGTTCCGTTCGTTGGGCGACGGCCATGTGGATTTTGGCGCGGTGTTTTCCAAACTCACACAATATGATTTCGATGGCTGGGCGGTGCTCGAATGGGAATGCGCGCTTAAACATCCGGAGGATGGCGCACGTGAGGGTGCCAGCTTCATCGAAAACCACATCATTCGCGTGACAGAGCGCGCCTTTGACGATTTCGCCAAAAGCGGCGTCGACGAAGCCGCAAACCGCCGCCTTCTCGGTCTTTGAAAGGCGTCTGTAATGTCCTCTGCAAAAGCAAAGTTCGATAGTCGCCGTATTCGTCTCGGCATGGTGGGTGGCGGCCAGGGTGCCTTTATCGGCGCGGTCCATCGCATCGCCGCCCGGCTTGATGACCGTTATGAACTGGTGGCCGGCGCCTTGTCGTCGGATCCTGCGCGTGCCAACGCTTCGGCGGTGATGCTCGGTATCGCACCAGACCGGTCTTATGCGTCATTTGAGGATATGGCGGTGGCCGAAGCTGGCCGTGAGGATGGTGTTGAGGCAGTTGCAATCGTGACGCCCAATCACCTGCATTTTGCGCCATCAAAACTGTTTCTGGAATCTGGCATTCACGTCATCTGCGACAAGCCGGTAACCGCAACCATGGATGAAGCGAAGGAATTGGCCAAGGTCGTGCAGGCCTCGGACCGGCTTTTCATACTGACGCATAATTACACCGGTTATGCCATGTTGAGGCAGATGCGCGAGATGATCGCCAATGGCGACATCGGCAAGCTGCGTCACGTGCAGGCGGAATATGCGCAGGACTGGTTGACGGAAGCGGTTGAAAAGACCGGCGCGAAAGGTGCCGAATGGCGCACAGATCCGAGCCGATCAGGCGCTGGCGGCGCCATTGGTGATATCGGCACTCATGCCTTTAATGCTGCGGCCTTCGTCACTGGCGAAATTCCAGCCAGTCTTTATGCCGATCTGACCTCGTTCGTACCGGGCCGGCAACTTGATGACAGCGCTAACATTCTGCTGCGTTACGACAGTGGCGCGAAGGGCATGTTGTGGGCCAGCCAGATTGCGGTCGGCAACGAAAATGCCCTGTCGCTGAGAGTTTATGGCGACAAGGGTGGTCTTGAATGGCACCATAGGGTGCCGGACGAGTTGTGGTTTACACCTTACGGCGAACCGAAGCGGCTGATTACCCGCAACGGTGCCGGTGCGGGCGCTGCCGCCAATCGCGTCAGCCGCGTGCCTTCCGGGCATCCGGAGGGATATCTCGAAGGTTTCGCGACCATTTACCGCGAAGCCGCAGATGCAATCATCGCAAAAAGGGAGGGAAAAACGCCATCCGGGGACACAACTTACCCCGGCATAGAGGATGGACTTGCGGGTCTCGCATTTATTGATGCGGCCGTTCGGTCCAGCCAGACCTCGGCCTGGATCAAGATCGACATCTAGGACGCGGACTCATTAGCTGACGCGATCCAGATTCTC
>NZ_DAMDBP010000010.1:0-16574 GCF_032092815.1 Agrobacterium sp.
GCCGCCGCCCTCGTTCAGTGAGCGGACTTATAGAGGGGACATTGCCTCACCGTCAATAGGCCGCTCAAACTTTTTCAAGAAAATAATGCAAGCATCTGATTAAAAACAATAAATTCGTCATTTTCGATCATTTCGGAAGCATCAACAACTTTAGACAACAATCATAAACGCTGCAAACAAAGGAATGTACAAAAACGCTAATATATTCGCCTTTATTTTGCCCTGACTCCGCCACATCTCAATGGTCAAAGGATCGTTAATTTCGTTCCGTGCTCATATGTAATGTATGTAAGAGCTATCGCATTTGACTCGCGGCACTGAAAGTTGCACACCTTCGGCTGTACGTTCTGGAGATCAAATGAAAGACTGGTCGCAACAAGCATGATAGCGGACCGCAATACGATCCGTTCGCTTGGCAATGAGCCACCTATTCTGGCAGATGGGCGCCGTGCGCCTGATCGCCGGGAGATTTCATTGCGCTGGTTGTCCGGCACATTTCTCACCGGCATCACCTCGTCCATATTGATGGGCGTGGCATTGTTTGCAGCACTCGACGGACGCCAGCAACTAGCGATCCCTGCCGAAGCTTTTGCAAAAACCGATATGAACAGTGCGTCTGCAGATGTGACCCGCCGAGGCGGCCGCATTCTTGAAAGCAATATTGCGGCGAGACCATCTGACCGATCCGTCCTTGAAGTCTCTACCATCATTCATGATGGCGACAAGGAAGTGGTGCGCCGTGTGCCCTTTGCACATGTGAAGATCGCCCTTGCTTCCAACTATGCAACACAGGACGATTATCCGGCCTTTGATCCCTTGAACATTTTCGCGGCCAATGGCGCTCCGCCGCCTGCCGCCAGCCGCACCGGCACGATTTACGGTTCCGACGTGGAATCCGAGGTCAGCCTGCGCACCGTGGCATTCCCGCTGAAAAATCCGGAATTTGCCTATGCTGGTACAATGAGCATTGATGAGGTCGAAGAAGCGGTCCGTTCGAACGGCTCCATTCTGACCGATGGCAACGAACAGCTTGCCGCCCTTTATTACATTGACCCGCGCCGCTTCGACACGTCAGAAAGTGATGTGGACATTACAGCAGGGCTTTCCGCCCGTGTGGTTGAACAGAACATGTCTGTTTCCACGCCGCAGGTCATTGCCGCCAATCAGCTTGAATATGCTGACGATGTGATCCCTGTGCGTGAAGCCAGCAAGATTTCCGATCTGCTGGAAGCCAATGGCTACAGCAAGGAGCAGGCAGACACGACAGCAACAAGCCTGGAACCATTGATGCGTTCGGCAGAACTTGCCCCAGGCGATGTCTTGCGGGTCGGCATACTGCAGGGTGAAGGTGAAAGCGCTGCCAAGATCGTTCGTGCCAGCGTCTATCGCAAGAACCGCCATGACATGACGGTTGCGGTAAACGACAGGGGCCAGTTTGTCGAAGCAAGCGAGCCCCCCAAACTGGATGCCGTGGCCAGCGCCTTTGAAAGCAATCCGGCTGCCACCATGGCGAACCGCGATCTGCCACGGGTTTATGATGGCATTTACCGCGCCTCCCTCGCCTATGGCATGAACAAGGACATGATTGGCCTGATGATCAAGCTGCTTGCCAGCAGTGTCGACTTCCAGGCGCAGCTTCGTCCGACCGATACGCTCGAAGCCTTCTTCTCCGTACAGGACAAGGAAGGTAAAGCCACTGATGATTCAGAACTGCTTTACGTGAACGCCAAATTTGGCGATACGGAAACACGCTTCTATCGCTTCCAAAATCCGGAAGACAACAGCGTTGATTACTTCAATGAAGATGGCAAGAGTATCCGCCAGTTCCTAATCAGAAATCCGGTGCCAAACGGTCGT
This sequence comes from Agrobacterium sp., assembly GCF_032092815.1. Classification (GTDB taxonomy): domain Bacteria; phylum Pseudomonadota; class Alphaproteobacteria; order Rhizobiales; family Rhizobiaceae; genus Agrobacterium. The sequence goes on from NZ_DAMDBP010000010.1 coordinate 1,858, forward strand.
ATGACCTCCGGCTTCGGTATGCGCCGTCACCCCGTTTTGCGCTTCAGCCGCATGCATACCGGCACGGACTGGGCTGCACCCCGTGGCACACCGATTATCGCAACAGGCAATGGTGTGGTTGAAAAGGCCGGATGGGCCAATGGTTATGGTAACCAGACCCTGATCCGCCATGCCAATGGTTATGTCTCGTCCTACAATCACCAGAGCGCGATTGCCAAAGGCGTCAAGGAAGGCGCCCGCGTGTCCCAGGGTCAGGTAATCGGTTACGTTGGCTCCACTGGTCTGTCGACCGGTGCGCATCTTCACTACGAGCTGATTGTCAACGGCACCAAGGTCGATGCGATGAAAGTGCGTCTGCCAGGCGGCAAGTCGCTGACCGGCGATGCATTGGCCAGATTTACCGATGAGCGCCAGCGTATCGATGCCTTGCTCGATTCCGAAGGCAAACCGGAACAGGTCGCCAGCCGATAAAGACACCCATCTAATAGCAACCTTGAGAACCGGCAGAATTGCCGGTTTTTATCGCGCCTGTGAGATCAGTTCCTACGGATGTTCGTCAGGGCGCAGATACGAAAAAGGCGGCTACATCGCTGCAACCGCCTGTTTTCTTCATTCACACATCAAATGCTTGGACGGCAACCTGGCATACCGGGCATGCAGGGTTCGCCGCGATCATTGGAGCCGCCGCGCTGACGATCCGGATCATACTGGCGACGGGGTTGGTCGCCATTGTTTCCACCAGGTCGGCTGTCCTCGCTCCAGCGCTGACGATCCCGACGACTATCGTCTCTGCGATTGTCGCTGCGTTGCTCATCATCGCGCCGGTCATCGCGGCGTGGAGGCCGCTGACCGCTGTCCCATTCCTGACCATAACGCTGCTCCCAGCGACCATCATTCGGACCACGTGGTGGCGGCGGACGGTTCCAGCTTGGAGGTGGGCCACCCCAATCACTGCGCGGTGGATGCGGACGGTTCCAACGATCACGGTCACGATAGAAATCGCGGTCACGATAATAACGATCCCAGTATCTGCCGACATCAAAGGTGATGATCGGAACGCCAAGGTCGCGGTAATAACGCGGCTCTACATAAACCCGGTTCTGACGATATTCGGCCTGAACGTAGCGGCCGGCAACCCAGCCACGACCACGGCTGAACGAGACATCACACCATGGTGTGTCGGAAAGGCAGCCATGGATAACCAGCGGCGCGCCTTCCGGAATGACAACAACCGCTGGATATGCGGTGCTCGGGCCTGAGCGCATGTTGACGTTCGCGGTGGCAAAGCCTCGCGTGGCCGCCTCCGCAAGCGCCGGCATGGAGACAAGCGCCAGAAGCGCAATTGCACCATATAATTTCTTCTTCACGTTCGTTTCTCCAAGACAAGGCCCGCCTGCCGGTTTCCGGCATCCTTCATCACCATCGTTGAAGCGCAATTTTGATTTTTTGATGATGACGACATGTGACTTCTGTGGCGAGTGATATCATGCCGCAGATGTCGGGAAAATGCCGCCTTTTCAGTCTTTTATAATGGCGTTAACGGGCAGGTGATGAAGTTGTTCCAAAGGTAACACTTGACTTCAACGCCCAATCATCGGACTCCAGTCCATTAAACAGCGCGGAGCACAGCAGATGAACGAAACAGCAAAAACGACCATCGACCAGACGGAAGTTGACCGCTTTTCGGCCATGGCGGCAGAATGGTGGAGCCCAACCGGAAAATTCCGGCCACTGCACAAGTTCAACCCTGTCCGCCTTGAATATATTCGCAACCAGGTCTGCGAAGCCTTTGGCCGTGATCCGAAAGCCCATCGACCGCTGGAAGGCTTGCGCATTCTCGATATCGGTTGCGGTGGCGGCCTGCTGTCAGAACCCGTCGCCCGTATGGGCGCAAACGTTGTCGGAGCCGATCCGTCGGAAAAAAATATTGGCATTGCCTCCACCCATGCGCGCGAAAGCGGCGTTTCGGTCGATTATCGTGCCGTCACCGCCGAACAGCTTCACGAAGAGGGCGAAACATTCGACGTGGTATTGAACATGGAGGTGGTAGAACATGTGGCAGACGTCGATTTCTTCGTCACCACCTGCGCAAGCATGGTGCGCCCTGGCGGGTTGATGTTTGCGGCCACCATCAATCGCACTCTCAAGGCGCGTGCACTTGCCATTTTTGCTGCTGAAAATGTGCTGCGCTGGTTGCCGCGTGGCACACATCAATATGAAAAGCTGGTTCGCCCAGACGAACTGGAAAAACCGCTGACGGAAAGCGGCCTGCAGATCATTGACCGTACAGGCGTTTTTTACAACGTGCTGCAGGACCGCTGGAACCTGTCGAGTGATATGGACGTCAACTACATGCTGCTGGCAAAACGCCCGACATAAGATATATGGCGTTAATTCACATCATCCGGGATGAAATTTAGTTCACATCATCCGGGATGACGGGCAATGGTGCAATATCGATGCCCTCTTCTACCAGAGCTTTGGCTTCCTGCACGGTCGCCTGCCCGATAATGCCGCGTTGATCGGCTTCGCCATAATGGATTTTGCGTGCTTCTTCCGGAAAACGCTCGCCAACATCTTCGGTATTGGCGCGAATTTCCGCCAGCGTCTCCTTGACCTTGGCAAGGACTGCCTTTTGCGCAGCATCCATGGCCAGGCTGCGCATTTCATCCTGCTTGCGCGCTGTTGAGACGGAAGGCGCCATCAGCGCCTTTGTCACATTGAGCGAATTGCATACAGGGCATGATACCAAGCCGCGCTCACGCTGCCGATCATAATCGGCACTGCCCGCAAACCAGCCTTCAAATTCATGCGCCTTGTCGCAACTGAGCGAGTAACGGATCAAGCCGCCTCACCTCCTGCCGAAGGTGCAGCACTGACCGTATCCAGCCTGAAGTCCCGTGCATTCCTGAGGTTGGGGATTTTGCCGCGCGCCGCAGCCACTGCCGAAGGATCGATCTCGGCATAGATGATTTCCGCACCTGCACCGCCAGCAACCGCCAGCACTTTGCCCCAGGGGTCGATGATGATCGAATGGCCAAATGTTTCGCGCTCATCCTCATGCACACCACCCTGTGCAGCGGCAATGACAAACGCACCATTTTCAATGGCACGCGCCCGCAACAACACTTCCCAATGCGCCTCGCCCGTTTGACGGGTGAAGGCCGCAGGAACCGTCAGCACTTGTGCACCCGCGACGGCTTCCGTTCTGAACAGCGACGGGAAACGCACGTCATAGCAGATGGCAAAACCGAACGACGCCAGTGGCAGGGTGGCGACGCGAGCGTCGGTGCCCGGTTCGTAAGCAGCGCTTTCGCGCCAGCTTTCACCATTGTCGAGATCAACATCGAACATATGAATCTTGTCATAGGTACAAATGCGCTGACCATCGGGCGCAAAAAGGAAACCGCGATTGGCAATCTTGCCATCATCCCTGGCAATCGCAGTCGAGCCGACATGGACATAAATGCCAAGTTCCTTGGCAAGTCTGGCAGCCGTTGTTGCGATGATATCGGAATTTTCATCCTTCAGGACAGCACGCAGAGCGGCCCGATCCTTCTGGATGGCACCGGTCATCTCAGGCGTCTGAACATATATCGCGCCACTGGCCGCTGCCTCACGGATCAGCTTTTCCATTTCAACAGCATTCTTTTCCGGGTTAACACCCGAACACATCTGTATTGCAGCAGCCTTGAAAGTCATCTCGCTATCCCGTTTTGTCAGTTGGAAAGCATGGGGTCGAGTTTGCCCTCGCGCTCAAGGGCATGCAAATCATCGCAACCGCCGACATGCTGACCGCCGATGAAAATCTGCGGGAATGTATTCCGTCCCGACTTTTCAATCATTTCCTGCCGGTATTCCGGCGTAACGGTTGCGTTATATTCCGCGAAGTCGACACCCTTCTCATCAAGAAGAGCCTTTGCGCGGGCACAATAACTGCAAAAATCGCGTGTGTAGATCGTGACGGATGCCATAGGTTTTCCCAAATTCATGCAACTTCATCAGTGGAAGGCAATGAGCCTGTTTCACCCCGTCATATAGGGCCGGAAATCGCCATTGCAAAGGTCAAAACAGTCACATCCGCAGCCCCTGCTTTCTTTAGCAGACGTGCAACCGCCGAAACCGTCGCGCCGGTAGTGTAAACATCATCCACCAGCACCACTCTTTTTCCCGTCACATCGAGCTCGCGCCCCGGAGCAAAAGCAAACGCGCCCCGCATATTGTCCTGACGGGCACGAGCTGACAGCCCCACCTGCCGCTTTGTCGATTTGGTTCTCAACACCGATGATGTCAGAAACGGCTTGCCAGATAACATCGACAAATGACGGGACAGTTCAGCCGACTGGTTGAAACGACGTGATAAAAAGCGCATGCGGTGCAACGGCACCGGCAACAGGCAATCGCATTGTTCCACCATGCCATCGCTGGCGCGCAACATCCATATCGCCATCATATGAACGAGGTCCATGCGGTCCTGGTATTTCAATTGATGAACGATCCTGCGGGCCGCACCGTCATGAATGACGGCAGATCGCAGACGGTCAAAAGGCGGCGGGCTGGCAATCGCCTCTGACGACAACATACCCGGCCCCGGATCACTGGAAAATGGCAAGCCCAGAATTTCGCAGTAAGGGCGCTCGATAAAACTGATACCGCTCCAGCATTCGCTGCAAAAGGCACCGCTTTTGGAAATCAGCACACCACATCCCGGACACAGCGGCGGATAGACGACATCCACCAGCGCCCTGCCGCAATGTGACAGCAGCCGGAATGGCATGGATGATAAAAAACGCGACCTGCCCAACCCCATGATGTTGACATTACCTTCGAACGGGTGCCTTTGCGAAGCAAATATTCTGAAGGCCACTTCCATGGACATACTTTTCGACCAGCGGCTGATTGAAGCCAATCGCAAACGGGCATTGCGCACACTGGATGAAAAGGCGCTTTTTCTGCTTGAAATCGCAGCCGATGAACTCGCTGAACGTTTGAACGTGGTCGAGCGACAGTTCGAAACCGCTGTCGAACTGCACGGTGCAACCGGCATCACCGCTCGGCGCATCATGCAGACCGGCAAGGTCGATGCCATGCATCGTGTTGAAATTGATGCTGCTTTCGCCCTGTCGGGAGAGACAATCGACGTTGCGCCCATGGAGCAGCTTCCATTGGCGGAGGCATCGGCAAATCTCATTGTATCACCGCTTGGCCTGCACCTGACCAACGACACACCAGGTGCGTTCATCCAGATCAGACGCGCCTTGAAACCCGATGGTCTGTTCATGGCAGCCATTCCGGGTGCAGGCACACTTGCCGAATTGCGTGACGTGCTCTTGAGCGCAGAGGCCGAACTGACCGGCGGCGCCAGCCCGCGTGTCATTCCGTTTGCCGACGTGCGTGATGTGGGTGCGCTGCTACAGCGCGCAGGTTTTGCCCTGCCCGTTACCGACACGGAAAGCTACACGGTACGGTATGATTCCATCTTCCCGCTGATGCGGGATTTGCGTGCCATGGGCATGGCCAATCCGCTGACGGGACGTAGCCGTGCGCCACTCAACCGCCACTTCTTCATGCGCGCCGCTGAAATCTACGCCGAGCGTTACTCCGATCCTGATGGCCGTATCCGTGCCACCTTCTCGTTCATTTACGTGTCGGGCTGGGCACCACATGAAAGCCAGCAAAAACCGCTGAAACCCGGCTCGGCCAAGATACGGCTGGCCGACGCCCTGAAGACGCAGGAAATAAAGCTGAAGCCCTAAGCCAGCGAGGCAAGAAGGCGTTGATCAGGCGAAAAGAAAATGGCCTGAAAATCAGGCCATTGCGTTGACGATGGTATCGAATATGACGCCGAGCTTGTCGGTAATTGCGGCAAAACCCAAAATGATGGCAGTTGCAATCAGGCCACCGATCAGGCCATATTCAATGGCCGTCGACCCCTTACAATCACGCAGCATGGCAAGAAGCTGGCGCATTGATTTTTCCTTTTCAGGCAAGCTTGAGCCTGCTGCTTAATGATGAAAGCAATTCCGTAGCGATGAATGCTGGCGGAACATATGAAACAGGCTCATTTCATGCCGAAACACCGGCACCGGCCTAACGGCCGTACTGCAGGTACAATCAGCAGCCGCTGTCGTTTCCATATCCTTCAACAATGCAAACCGAACCCGGCGTCTGCTGAAGAACACTACGACGAATGGAATAAGTCTTCTTGCCGTCTGCCGGGGCAGCAGGCTTGATAGATCCAGTGGTAATCATGTCGAAATTGTCAGGAATCTGTGCCAGACGCGGTTCTCTGTTCTTGCCAGCCACCATTGGTGTGATGATCAGCGAAAGGGCAATTGCCGCCGTGCCAAACAGCAAGGCAATATTCAAAATACCGGTTTGACGAGCCTTTCGAGAATAAGGCCGACGGACCTCTACGGTCTTCCAGAAATCCTCGTTCATCGTTACGCCTCGTTTACCAATTCTCCACAGTGGAATGTGCCAGATGGTGCTAAACGATCTCTTAACGGACGATCAATTTTAGAAAGCCCTAAAGCAAATCTTGCAGGTAGGGAATAAGCGGTTCATCGGCAGGCGGCATCGGGTAATCACGCAGTGCATTAACCTTGACCCACTTCACCACCTGACCCTCGCGACCATAGGGAATTCCCTCATAACGGCGGCAGACAAACAGGGGCATCAAAAGGTGGAATGTTTCATAGGTGTGACTGGCAAACGTCAGCGGCGCGAGACAGGCAACCTTGGTGCGAATGCCAAGCTCTTCGTCCAGTTCACGCACCAGCGTTTCCTCGGGCGTTTCACCCGGTTCCAGCTTGCCGCCGGGAAACTCCCAAAGACCGGCAAGCGACTTTCCTTCAGGGCGCTGTGCCAGAAGAATGCGATTATCACTGTCAACAAGCGCACAGGCGGCAACCAGCACGATCTTCTTTTGCGCTTCACTCATCATGCGTCGCCTTTTCGCCAATAGGCATAGGTGTAAGCTTCGGTGAAGCCGAATTTCTCGTAGAGTGCCAGAGCGGGCTTGTTGGTGGAAACCACCTGCAGCCACGCCAGTTTAGCCCCACTCAACCGTGCCCAGCGAAGGGCCGAGGTGAGGATTTGCGATGCGATGCCGGAACGGCGGCTGTTTTCAGCCACGTCGAGCGACAGAATGCCGGCAAGATCGATATCCTGCACACAGATCACCGTCGCCTGCGGCTCACCCTCAACATCTTCCTTGATGAACAGGCCAAGAGGCGGAACGATGGAGCTGACGATCTCGGCAATGGCAGGACGCAGAGCCACATCATCACCCGAAACCTTGAGATGCGCTTCAACAAAACGCCCAACATCCTGGCTGGGAAGATGCGAAATCGTCTCCAGCAGTTCGGCATTGGAGATGTCAGAGGTCATCACCTTCACTTCTTCGAAAGCAGACCAGCCATTTTCAATCAGATGCATACGCAATTGCGGCGGCATCAACGGTGTTTCGCGCACCAGAAGCGGCCGACCATAATCCTCAAACCGCTTGCGGGACTTTTCCAGCCGCATGCCGGTGTTGCCGTAGTCGGATGGATCAAGAGGAACAATACAATTGATCCTCTTGGACGCGTGCGAACCCGTCAGGCGCACCTGCCAGCTTCCGTCATAAACCACAGAAGACGCTGGCCATGCCCGAAAGCTGACCGCTTCCAATCGGCGAACCAGCGGAAAATTGACGTTGATTTTCGGCGTATCGACAGTCACCAACTCAGCTCCGGTAGTCACCATTGATCGCCACATATTCCTTGGTCAGATCACAGGTCCAGACAGTCGCGGTACCGTTGCCAAGGCCGATATCAACCTTCACGGCGATATCTTCCTGCTTCATGACGGCGGTTGTTTCTGCTTCCGAATAATTCGGATCACGTTCGCCATTGACGGCAACCCGTACATTGCCGAACCAGATTGCCAGACGATCGCGATCAGCCATTTCGCCTGATTTGCCAACGGCCATGACGATACGGCCCCAGTTGGCATCTTCACCGGCGACAGCGGTTTTCACGAGTGGAGAATTGGCAATTGAAAGTGCAATCACCTTGGCGGCAGCATCGCTTTCTGCGCCAGTGACTTTAATCTCAACCATTTTACGAGCGCCTTCGCCATCGCGAACCACCTGCAGTGCCAGATCTTTCAGAAGATCATTCAACGCTTCGCGGAAAGACACCAGACGATCATCATCGCCCTTTTCAACACGGGCCTGACCATCAGCCGCAGCTGCGCCGGTGGCAAACAACATCAGCGTATCGGAGGTCGACGTATCGCTATCAACGGTGACGGAGTTGAATGTCGGGCCAACACCGGCAGATAACAGGGACTGCAAGGCCTCTGGCGCAATATCGGCATCGGTCACCACGAAGGAAAGCATGGTCGCCATATCAGGCGCAATCATGCCGGCACCCTTGGCGATACCGTTGATGGTGACCTTGACACCACCGATGTCTGCCGTGCGGGTGGCAACCTTCGGATAGGTGTCCGTGGTCATGATGGCTTCGGCGGCCTGTTTCCAGAAATCGCCGGTCGCATCGCCATGCATCTGGCCCAGAACGCCTGCAAACTTTGAGGCGTCGAGCGGCTCACCGATAACACCGGTCGAGGCGAGATAAACTTCATTTTCGCCGCATCCGACAGCCTGTGCCGCGGATTGAGCCGTCAGCGCCGTGGCCTGCTTGCCCTTGACGCCGGTAAAGGCATTGGCGTTTCCGGAGTTGACCACCACTGCACGGGCAACACCATGCGACAGGTTGGAACGGCAGAAATCCACAGCAGCGGAAGGGCATTTCGATTTGGTGAAAACACCGGCAACGCTTGCCGGCTTGTCAAACACCATCAGCAGAACATCCGTGCGGTTCTTGTATTTAATGCCAGCTGCGGCCGTCGCCATGCGCACACCGCGCAGGGAAGGCATTTCAGGATAGGATTTTGGAGCAAGCGGAGAAACGGCAACGGACATTACGGATAACCTGAAGCAAACGTGTTGGACAATGGAAAACGGGGCGGTGATGACCGCCCCGAAACATACGAATTATGGCTGCGGCTGTGCCTGTGGCTGCGCTTCCTGCTCTTTGTTGACCTCGTCGTAACCGGTCTTCAAAGCTTCATCCATGATGTCGATCTTCTGATCGGCCTTGGCCTTTTCAATCAACGCAACATACTTGTCGCGCATGACCATCTGGCGAACCTGCTGCTCGACCTGCTCGAATGGAGGTGGAGGTGCAACGCGCTTGTCTTCCAGCTTGATGACGTGGAAACCGAACTGGCTCTTGACCGGGGTCTTGGTGTAGGCACCCTTTTCAAGGCCGAACGCAGCTTCTTCGAACTCCGGAACCATACGGCCCTTGCCGAACCAGCCGAGATCGCCGCCGTCATCCTTGTTGGAATCGGTGGACTTTTCCTTGGCGATTTCAGCGAAGTCCTTGCCTTCATCAAGCTGCTTGATCACAGCCTTGGCGTCTTCTTCGGTCGGAACCAGAATGTGACGTGCGTGCACTTCTTCTTCTTCCGGCAGAGCAGAAACTTCCTTGTCGTAACGTGCCTTGACCTCTTCCGGGGTCACAGCATCGGAAACATGCTTGCGGAAATAGGCATTGTGCAGTTCGCGGTCGGTGATGAAGCTGACGCGCTTCTTGAAGTCGTCAGTGTCTTTCAGACCTTCAGCGTCGGCGCTCTTCACCAACAGCTTCACATCGATGATGCTGGAGAGAGCTGCAACTTTTTTCTGCTCATCGGGAAGCTGGGCAAGCTGCGGGTCAAGATTGGCGATTGCCAGGTCAAGCTCGGACTGGTGAATTTCCAGATCACCCACTTTTGCAACAACGGCGTCTTCCTGCGCAAAGGCTGGAAGTTGAAGGCCAAGCGTCGCTACGATTACGGCAGCGGCAATTTTGTTATAGCGCAACATAATAAACCTTTCGGAGACTCTGCCGGCTTCCACATGGCACTTCCGGCTGGAAAATGTTCCAAACATTGGATTGTGGCCATTCTGTAACCGGCAGAACCGTTGACATCATTTGCCCCCCCTCTTATCTGTCACGCAACCTCGCGTCCAGATACGTTTCCGGGCGAAAGCCGTCATTTGTTTGTGAAAAGCTCTGACGGTCGCAGCACGAAGCGGAAACGGCATTTCAGAAAGGGCCAGCAAGATGGTCAGTCTCGGCGGCATCGCCCGCAAGTTGTTCGGTTCGGCAAATGAACGCCGAGTCCGTTCGTTCAAAAGCAAGATCACAGCCATCAACGCGCTGGAGGAAGCCACCAAGGCTCTTTCCGATGAGCAACTCGCCGCAAAAACTGCCGAGTTCCGCCAGCAGCTTGCAGATGGCAAAAAGCTGGATGACCTGATTGTCCCTGCCTTTGCCGTTTGCCGTGAAGCGTCGCGCCGCGTGCTGGGCATGCGTCCATTTGATGTACAGCTGACCGGTGGCATGATCCTCAATGAGGGCGCCATCTCTGAAATGAAGACCGGTGAAGGTAAAACGCTGGTGGCAACACTGGCCGTTTACCTCAACGCACTTGAAGGCAAGGGCGTACACGTGGTGACGGTAAACGATTACCTCGCCTCCCGCGACGCCACCATCATGGGGCGCCTCTACAGCTTCCTCGGTCTGACCACCGGCATCATCGTGCACGGCCTGTCCGATGAAGAGCGCCACGCGGCCTATGCCTGCGACATCACCTATGCGACCAACAACGAGCTTGGTTTCGACTATCTGCGCGACAACATGAAATATGATCGTGCCCAGATGGTGCAGCGCGAACATAACTACGCCATCGTCGACGAAGTGGACTCGATCCTCGTCGATGAAGCCCGTACGCCGCTCATCATTTCCGGTCCGCTCGATGACCGCTCCGATCTCTACAACACCATCGACGCCTTCATTCCGCAGCTTGACGCTGCCGACTATGAAATCGACGAAAAGCAGCGCTCCGCCAACTTCTCCGAAGAAGGCACGGAAAAACTGGAAAATCTGCTGCGTGCTGCCGGCCTGTTGAAGGGTGAATCACTGTACGACGTCGAAAACGTCGCCATCGTTCACCACATCAACAACGCGCTGAAGGCCCACAAGCTGTTCACCCGCGACAAGGACTACATCGTCCGTAACGACGAAATCGTCATCATCGACGAATTCACCGGCCGCATGATGCCAGGTCGTCGTTATTCGGAAGGTCAGCACCAGGCGCTTGAAGCCAAGGAAAAGGTGCAGATCCAGCCGGAAAACCAGACGCTTTCCTCGATCACCTTCCAGAACTACTTCCGCATGTACAAGAAGCTGGCCGGCATGACCGGTACGGCTTCTACGGAAGCAGAAGAATTCAGCAACATCTACGGTCTCGACGTTATCGAAGTTCCCACCAACCTGCCGATCCAGCGTATCGACGAGGATGATGAGATCTACCGGACCGGTGAAGAGAAATACAAAGCCATCATCACTGAAATCCGTGCAGCCCATGACCGTAACCAGCCGGTTCTGGTTGGTACAACGTCGATTGAAAAGTCGGAATTGCTTGCCACCCTGCTGCGTCAGACCGGTTTTGAGAACTTCCAGGTTCTGAACGCCCGTTACCACGAGCAGGAAGCCTATATCGTGTCGCAGGCCGGTGTTCCCGGCGCCGTCACCATCGCCACCAACATGGCTGGTCGTGGTACCGACATTCAGCTTGGCGGCAACATCGACATGCGCCTTGAGCGCGAGCTTGATGGCATGGAGCCGGGTGCAGAACGCGATGCCAAGGAACAGGCAATCCGCGACGAGATCAAGGTCCTCAAGGAAAAGGCACTGGCTGCCGGCGGTCTTTACGTGATCGCCACGGAGCGTCATGAAAGCCGGCGCATCGACAACCAGCTGCGTGGTCGTTCCGGCCGCCAGGGTGACCCGGGTCGTTCGAAATTCTACCTGTCGCTTCAGGATGACCTGATGCGCATCTTCGGCTCCGAGCGCATGGACAGCATGCTGCAGAAGCTCGGCCTGAAGGACGGTGAAGCCATCGTTCACCCATGGATCAACAAGGCCCTCGAGCGCGCCCAGAAGAAGGTGGAAGCCCGCAACTTCGAAACGCGTAAGAACCTGTTGAAATATGACGACGTTCTCAATGATCAGCGTAAGGTGATCTTCGATCAGCGTCTGGAACTGATGGACGCACAGAACATCAGCGAGACCGTTGCCGACATGCGCAGCGAAGTCATCGACATGCTGGTGCAGAAGCATATTCCTGAGCACGCCTATGCCGAACAGTGGGATACAGCAGGCCTCAAGGCCGGTGTCGCCCAGTTCCTCAACCTTGACCTGCCGATTGAAGACTGGGCCAAGGAAGAAGGCATTGCGGAAGACGATATTCTGCAGCGCATCACCGAAGCGACTGATGCATATGCAGCCGAACGTCGTGCACGCTTTGGCGAAGAGCTGATGACCTATGTCGAACGCTCCATCCTGCTGCAGACCATCGACCATCTGTGGCGCGAGCATATCGTCAACCTCGACCACCTGCGTTCGGTTGTCGGTTTCCGCGGTTATGCGCAGCGCGACCCGCTGCAGGAATACAAGGCTGAAGCATTCGAGCTGTTCCAGGCCCTGCTTGCCAACCTGCGCGAAGCCGTGACGACCCAGTTGATGCGTGTTGAACTGGTTCAGGAGCCACCACAGCCAGCAGAATTGCCTGAGATGACCGCCCATCACGCTGACCCGAATACCGGGGAAGACGAGATGAACGAACCGGCCTTCGCAATGGGTCTGGCTTACGTTGCTCCGGAAAACCGCGATCCGAACAATCCTGCCACATGGGGCAAGATTGGCCGCAACGAGCTTTGCCCTTGCGGTTCCGGCAAGAAGTACAAGCATTGCCACGGCGTTTTTGAACAAGCCTAAGCATCTTGCCTGACACATGAAATCAAAAGCCTGCAAACCCGGTTTGCAGGCTTTTTTTGTCGTGGACTGTATTGTCGCTCTCAAGACCAGGCAAAAAATCAGCAGGCAGATTTACCAGTTCTTGTTGATTTTATTTTAATGATTACTGGCTCGCTCATGAGCCGGATGGAAAATCATGATCAACTTTAAAACTGCTGTAGTAACGGCAGCACTTTGTGCAGCTGCTGCCACTCCTTGTATGGCTGAAGACCTCGTCTTCACGTTAACGAATGACACCAACTCAACTCTGACCCATTTTTTCACGTCCCCTGTGGGCGTCAATAGCTGGGAAGGTGATGTCTTCGGCGACCAGACCCTGGAGCCCGGTGACAGCATCGAAATTACCATCGCTGACGGCCGCGAAGTCTGCAAATACGATATGCGTTTTGAGTTTGAAGGCAGCGCCGACCTGACCACCACCACTGACACACAAGATCTGTGTGAACTGGGCGAATACACGATCGAAGAGTGATCGTCATTTACTACCCATTTGATATCGGCTGGCGCAGGGAGGGGATTTCATGCGCCACCACCATTTGCACCACCGTTTGAATATCTGCCAATGCGCATGGCGTTGTGCATACAATTCGATTGACGCCTCTCAGTGCCTTTCATAACTGTGCTGCCCAGACTGTACCTCTTTCTGGATCATTTTTCATGAAACCCGGTGAAATCGCCGCCTATGTTTTCCTTGCCAGCGCATGGGGCTTGTCCTTCCTGCTGATGTTGCGGGTTGTCGAGGCATTTGGCTGGGTGGGCGCCGTCACAATCCGGTGTTTCATCGCCAGTCTGATGTTGCTGGTGATCGCCAAGGCGACAGGCCGCAAGCTGAACTTCAGTGCCGGCTGGCGCGCATTTGCCATTGTTGGTGCAACGACAGTCGCCGGTCAACTGATTGGCCTGTCATACGGCACCCCGTTGATCGGCACAGCCATGGCCGCCATCATCGTGGCAACCATTCCACTGTTTTCGATGTTGATCAGCCAACTCTGGGGGCTGGAGAAAATGACCGTGCAGGGGCTGACAGGGTTGTTGCTTGGTGTTGGCGGCATCGTTTTGCTTGTAGGCTTCCCGACTGTCCCGGTGACCGTATCCTTCATTCTCGGCTGCAGCGCATGTCTGCTGGGCTGCCTGTGCGCTGCATTTGGCAGCAACTATGCCAGCCGCAATCTGAAGGGCACCGGCTCATGGGAAATCACCATCGGCTCTTTTCTGGCAGGCGGGTTCATCACACTGCCACTGCTCTATGTGTTTCCCTTCCCGATAACACCTGGACCTGTTGATTTCTTTTATCTTTTCATGCTCGCCATGATCATGAGCGCATTGACCTACATCACCTATTTCTGGCTTGTATCAAGCATCGGCCCGACCAAGGCCATCAGTGTCGAATTTGCAGTCACCATCATCGCCGTGCTGATTGGCGCCCTGGTATTGCACGAACCGCTGTCGATGCTGCAACTCGGTGGCGCCGCCGTGATTATTGCAGGATGTGTGCTGGTGCTGGGACTGTTTCCACGCCGCAAACAGCCTGTTCCCTTCATGCCGGAGACATGAAGTCTGCAAGCTGAAGCCGACACGATGCGCCAGCCATTGACAGCGCAATAACTTTTGCGTGCAGCAGGGCGAAACACATCATTTTCAACCCGCCAATACCCTTCGTTAACTGGCCAAGGGTTAGGGTCCGCAATACCCCGGTGGCTTTGGAAATATTGCGTGACCATCATGACGGTTCTCTGTGCGGCGGAAAAAGTCCTGCCCGATAGCCTTCGCTGCAAAATTGCAGCGGTGAGGCTTGGAGTT
>NZ_DAMDBP010000010.1:16584-33540 GCF_032092815.1 Agrobacterium sp.
ACGGATATTGTCTGGAGAAACCGAAGCTGCGCGCGCCCAGCGCATTGCCCTGATTGCCTTCCTGATCCGCGTCATCAGTGCAGGCATTGCCTTTGTGTCGCAGATCATGCTTGCCCGGGTGATGGGTGAGTTCGATTACGGCATCTTTGCCTTTGTCTGGGTCATGGTCATTCTGCTTGGCAACATGTCCTGTCTCGGTTTCCATGCAACTGTCATTCGGTTCCTCCCTGGTTACAAAGCGGCAGGTGAAAACCATCTGATCCGTGGATTGACCGCTACTGCACGCATCTTCGCACTGGTTTCGGCAAGCCTGATGGCAGCTGCAGGTGCAGCATTTCTTTATTTCTTCGGCCACACGGTGCCCGATTATTACCTCGTGCCGGCATTTCTGGGTGCCTTGATCCTGCCGATGATCGCACTTGGTGATGTGCTGGATGGAACCGCACGTGCCAATGGTTGGCCAGTATCTGCGCTCAGCCCAACCTACATCATCCGCCCGCTGCTGATCCTGATCTATATGCTGGTCGCCATATTGGCGGGTGAACCTCATACGGCAACCACCGCGATGGTTGCTGCACTCGCAGCCGCCTATACCACGACGTTGCTGCAACTGATGATGATCAGCAAACGGCTTGATCGGTCGTTCGATCGCGGTGCCCGCACCATTCACTTTCCACAGTGGTTCCGTTTTGCCCTGCCCATCTTCGTGATCGATGGCATCGGTTTCATGATGACCAACGCCGACGTATTGGTGGTTGGCTTCTACCTGCCGCCGGACCAGGTCGGCATCTATTTTGCCGCCGCCAAGACCATCATTCTGGTGCAATTCGTATTCTTTGCGGTCAAGGCCGCAGCTTCGCCTCGTTTTGCAGCGCTGATCGCCGATAACGACCGGGAAGGCCTATCCGTGTTTGCACGCCAATCAGCCCGCTGGACATTCTGGCCATCACTTGCCATCGGGGCCTGCGTTTTACTGGCAGGTCCGCTGCTTCTGTCGCTGTTTGGACCCGCTTTTACTCAAGGTTACGGCCTGATGTTCATTCTGTTTGCAGGTTTCATGGCCAAGGGCAGTATCGGCCCAGCCGAGGCTCTGTTGAATATGACCGGACATCAGAAACTCTGCGTTGGCATCTACGTCGCCACTCTGGTGTGCGGCATTATTCTCTATCTGACCCTGACGCCGCTTTACGGGCTGATCGGGGCAGCAACAGCCACGGCAGCCATAACGGTTATTGAAACCGTTCTGCTGCACATTGCCGTGCGCCGTACCCTCGGCATTGCGCTGTTTGCTTTCCCGCTTGCCCTTTCGCGTCCCGACCAGAAAAAGGCAGCATGACCATGACCCCCAATCAGCGCCCTACCGACGCACCCATGGTCGAGACGCCAAAAGATGCAAAAACCGCTGACATGACCGACGTGGCAACGCCCGTTGCTGAAAAGACCTTGCAGATCGGGCGCAGCGGCCGTGAGTTCTGCATCTATCCCGCTCAGCTGGGTTACGAACTGCAGGAAGAACTGGACTTCCTTACCAACCGGGTGATGGAGCCGAACGTGTTTTTCACCGGGCGCCTTCTCGCCCCGGCCATGACCCGTATCGATGAACGTGCCGTGCGTTTTGCGCTGATCCGCGACCGCAATGAACAGCGTAGCCGCATGCGTCTGCTGATGCCATTTTCGGTTGAAAAGCCGGGCTTCGCGATTGGCCCTTCCGTGATCCGAGTTTGGGCAAATCCATTCGGGCCACTTGGCACACCGCTTGTCGATACCGAAGCGGCAGCAGAAACCATCGATACGCTGATCGATGCCTTAAGCGACGATCGCGCCGGTTTGCCGGATGTTCTGGTTCTGCCCGATCTCAGACTTGATGGTCCTTTTGCCCGCATGCTCAAGGCAATTGCGCTTAGCCGCAACCTGCCGCTTGCCACCGCCGAGTTGCACAAGCGCCCGATGCTGCAAAGTTATGAGGATGGCGACACCTATCTCAAGGAAACGCTCGCCTCCAATCACTTGCGTGAAATGCGTCGCCAATGGCGACTTCTGGAAAAGGCGGGCACGCTGAGCTACAATGTGGCACGCCAGCCGAAGGATATCCGCTTCCGACTGGAAGAGTTTTTGGCACTGGAAGCCAGTGGCTGGAAAGGCCGTAAAAGGTCTGCCCTGGTGGATGACCGCTACCGGGCCGCATTTGCCCGGGAAGGCATCAACAATCTGGCTGAAAATGATGCGGCTCGTATTCACACCATCGACCTTGATGGACAGGCAATCGCTTCGATGGTTGTTCTGATGGCGCAGGGCGAAGCCTACACCTGGAAAACCGCTTACAATGAAGACTATTCGCGGTACTCACCCGGCAAGCTGCTGACATGGAAGCTGACGGATTGGCACCTCGACGATGCCAATATTGTGCGAACAGATAGCTGCGCGATCGAAGATCACCCGATCATGAGCCGGTTCTGGAAAGAGCGGGAAGACATGGGAACGCTGATCATCGGCTTGACCCAAAAAAGCGACCGGGACGTTCGGCAGGTTTCCTCGCAGGTCCATATGTACCGCAATACCCGCAGCATCGCGCGTATGCTGCGTCAGCGCATCATGTCGCTGGGACGACGTGGCGCGTAGGTTTTTCGAAGAAAAACGACTGGCCAAACCATGTCAAAAAATCACCCGCAACATCAGTTGCGGGTGACGGTGGCCTTAGCAATCCAGAATGCCGTCGCATTTAGCGCGACGCGACCTGGATCATGCGGCAGAGTTGCATGAGAGCCGCATCATAACCGCCGCTACCCAGAATATCGACGCAACGGCGAGCCAGTTTGATCTGCTCCTGACGTGACATGTTATTATAGCTCAGGATGGCTCGACGCAGTCCTGGGGTATTCGTGCCAGGATTATTGACACCTGGAGTGCCTGGTGTTGTTGTTCCGCCGAGACCAAGGCCGACACCCAGATTGACACCACCGGTACCCGCATTCAGCCCGACATTGGCATTCAACCCGCTCGAACCGCCGACCGAAGCTCTGGCGTTGGCATTGGCAACGTCGCGGCCACCGACTGTGGCACCGACATCTGCATTGACACCATCGCTACCACCAACGGAAGCGCTGACATCAGCACCCAAGCCACCACTGCTGCGGCCACCAACGGATGCACCTGCATTCACGCCATCACGACCGCCAACTGAGGCACCGGCGTCGAGTCCGTCACTCGCGTCAACGCTGACGCTCACACCGCTGTCACCACCAACATTGATGTCGAGAGCGTGAGCACCAATCGGCATGAAAAGGCTGGCGGACAGAAGAAGGCTGCTTGTTATTTTTTTCATGATTTTCCTCCAAATGTTGTTAGCCAACAGCGGCTACAAACCATTGAAGCAAAAATTACATCAGCAGTTCCTTTAATTCACTTTTTTTGATTAGTTATTACTAATGAATTTAACAACAGTTCTCTTCCTGCATGTAAGCCTTGATACGAAACCGGACGAGATGTCTCATCTCAAAACAGTTTCGTTTCTGCGGTCAACTTTCCATCAATGACGTGATGTAGCTATCCGTCCAACGCGCGCCAGCAGGATAACCGGCAATATGCCGATGACAACAATGGCCAATGCCGCCACAGAGGCTTCTTCATAAGTGCCGCGCGCCGCCTCCCCGTAGAGATGGGTGGCAAATGTTTCGAAGTTCAATGGCCGTAGCAAAAGTGTTGCTGGCAGCTCTTTGACGCAATCAACGAACACCAGCAGACCAGCTGCGGCAATTGCTGCCCTGGACAGTGGGAAATGCACATGCCGGAAAGTCGCCCCCGCCGAACGGCCGAGTGTCCTTGAAGCGTGATCAAATGAATGCGGAATACGGCTTAAACCGGCATCGACACCACCAGCAGCGATGGTCAGGAAGCGCGCAGTGTATGCAAAGATCAGCGCACTCCCGCTACCGATCATCAGTAGGCCGGTTGATACACCAAACCAGCTCTGTGCGGCGGCATCGACCAATCGGTCAAAAGATCCAAGCGCAATCAGCACACCAATGGCAATAACAGTGCCTGGCGCCGCATAACCGATTGTCGACAGGCGATAGCTCCACAGGCTGGCTGCGCCGGGCCTCAGGCGCATGGCGTAAACAACAATGATGCCGCACAGCAGCGTGATCAGCGTCGCAAGACCTGCAAAGACCAGTGTATTGACGGCCTCCCCCATCAGACGTGGCGAAAGACCGCTGAAACGGAAGCGTTTCCACGCTTCAACAACCAGATAGATGGCTGGAAATACAAACCCGACAAGCACTGGCAGACTGCCGGCAAAACATGCCATCCACCCTTTGACACCACCCAACCGCAAGGGCTGGAGCGGATTGTTGCGCTGTGCAGAAACCGAATAGCGCTGCTTGCGGCGCGCCCAGCGCTCCAGTGCGACCAAGGCAACAACGATAAACAACATGAACAGGGCAATTTGCGCAGCACCCGGAAGATCGGAACGTGTGACCCAGGTGGTGTAGACCGAGACAGTCAATGTACGCACACCCAGAAATTCCGATGCGCCAATATCATTGAGAGCTTCCATCAATGCCAGACTGATGCCGACCGCAATGGCTGGGCGTGCCAGCGGCACCGCAACACGCATGAAAATACCAGTGCGTGAGGTTCCAAGGCTGCGCGCTGCCTCTATCAGATTGCCAGCCTGCGTCATGAACATGGCTCGTACAGGGATATAGACGTAAGGGTAGAGTACGAAGCCAAGCAGAATGATACATCCGGTCATCGAGCGGATATCGGTCAGCCGGAATTCGCGAGGGCTCGAATAACCGAGCACCCAGCGAATGAGTTCCTGTACCGGTCCAATCGGATGCAAAATATCAAGATAAGCGTAAGCAACGATATAGGTCGGCATGGCGAGCGGCAAAAGCAACGCCCATTCAAGAATCTTGCGACCGGGAAAATCATGGGCGGCAACCAACCACGCAGCCAGCGTGCCGACAACGCCGGCGATCAGACCAACCCCAATCAACAGAAGCAATGTTTCGGGCAAGGCAGTGGCCAGCACCGTCGCTGCCAGGTGTTGCCAAAGGCCCTGAGAACCTTGCGCCGCCTCAAAAAGCAGAGCCAGAACCGGCACAAGCGCAAGAAACGCAATCAACATTGCACCAACAAGCCAGCTCTCCGGTCTGCGGCGTTTGGCAAATGTTGCAGTTTCAGCGTCAGAATTAAGGCTCACGTAGCAACCTGCTCTTCAGGGTAAATATCCGGACGTCTAAACCGGCAAACTATAAACGGCCAAAGGCGCCCGTTCAAAACGAGCGCCTCGGTAGCATGTAACAAACTGATTATCAGTTGTCGAAGCCAACCTTTTCAGCCAGTTCGCTGGCCTGCTTGCGGTGGGTGACGATTTCCGACAGCGGCTTGTTGTCGATCTTCAGTTCGCCAAACGAGGCGATGATCGGATCAACAGAAGCGCCCGACTTGACCGGATATTCGTAATTGGCCTCTGCGTAGATCTTCTGGGCTTCGTCAGACACCAGATACTCCAGAAGCTTTACCGCATTGTCCTTGTTCGGTGCGTTCTTGGCAACCGCAGCACCCGAAATGTTGACCTGCGTACCGCCATCCTTGAAGGTCGGTAGAACAACCTTGATTGCATCGCCCCACTTGACCTGGTCTTCACCGCCCTTGCCCGAACGCATCAGGCCAACATAATAGGAGTTGGCGAGACCGATATCGCAAATGCCGCCGAGAATATCCTTGGCAACATCACGGTCGCCACCGCCAGCCTTGCGGGCCAGATTGTCCTTGACGCCAGCCAGCCACTTCTCCGTTTCTTCTGCGCCGTAATGGGCAATGTAGTCGGCAAACAGTGCCGTGTTGTAGGGATGTTGGCCGGAACGAATGCAAACCTTGCCCTTCCACTTGGCATCCGCCAGGTCTTCATAATTGAAGGACGCAAGATCAAGGTCCTTGGCAGCGTAGAGAACGCGGGCACGCATCGACAGGGCAAACCAGTTGCCGGCAGCATCACGCAGTTCAGCAGGAACGGCATCCTTCAGCGCAGCGGAATCGACAGCCTGCGTCACGCCCTTGTCCACGAGGTCGACGAGGTTACCGGCATCAACCGTCATCAGAATATCCGCCGGAGAGCTTGCACCTTCGCTCAGAACACGTTCCGCCAGACCGTCCTTGAGAAAGACAGTGTTGACCTTGATGCCGCTGGAGGTGGTGAAAGAATCGAGAAGCGGCTGAATAAGAGTCGGTTCGCGGGTCGTGTAGATGTTCAGTTCAGTGGCCTGAGCTGCACCCGCCACGAATACGCTTGCTAAAAGTGCTGTCTTGAAAGATATAACTTTGCTCATCTTAATCCCCTGTACTCCTACAAAAAGTTACAGGCGGTCTGCACCATACATGACAAATAATGTCAAGTTTGAACGCTGGAAAATTTGCGAGAAATACTCACTTCAAGTTGATAATTCCATCAAAAACAAAGCGAATATCAACACAAACACAACCTCAGATAAAAACCAGAACCGTTTCCGGCTTCACCTCAAGCTGGACACGATCCAAGCCTTGCGGCAGGCGATCCATGCTGCGCACCCGCAGATTCTCACTCATGCCGGGAACCTGGATACTGATCTGCTCGATCTCACCAAGGAAGGTTCTTCCGGAAACAACACCTTCCACCGAACCATTCATTGCACCATTTACCGAAAGCAAAATCGCACTCGGACGAATATAGGCGACGGCCTGCGCGCCCTCTGGCAGTTTTTCAGGCGTCGCAAAAGCACCCAATCCGGTTTCAATCCGACCGTCACGAATGATGCCATTGACCTTGTTGAAGGCACAGAAGAAATCCGCCGCATAACGGCAATTTGGTCTGTCGTGCAGATCGTATCCACTGCCGGTTTGCACGATCTTGCCTTGCTGCATCAGCACCACACGATCACCGGCAGACAACGCTTCCTCGGGATCATGTGTGACCATGATAGCCGTGGTGCCAAGGCTGCGCAGCAGTGACAGCGTTTCTTCGCGCACGCTGTCACGCAGTCCACGGTCGAGATTTGAAAACGGCTCGTCCATCAGCAGGATGGCAGGACGTGGCGCAAGCGCCCTTGCCAAGGCAACGCGCTGCTGCTCGCCACCGGACAGCGTATGGGGATAACGTTTTGCCAGTGCCTGCAACCCGACATGCTCGATCAGGTAATTCGCCCGTTCACGCGCCTCTTCCTTTGCCACACCTTTCAGACCGAACATCACATTGCGCTCAACGGTGAGATGTGGAAACAGCGCGTAGTCCTGAAACACAAATCCGATATTGCGGTTTTCAGGCTCGACGAAAGAATTGGGGCCAGCGATCTCGCGACCATTCATCAAGAGTGTGCCGTCATCGGGCGTTTCAACACCGGCAATGATGCGCAGAAGCGTTGACTTGCCACAGCCTGAGCGACCGACCAAGCATATGATCTCACCACTATTGACCGTCAGGTCAATCTTATCAAGCACATCGGTGGCACCAAAACGTTTACCGATGTTTTTCAACTCAAGCGCAGCGACAGTCATTCACATCATTCCATGCAGGTCGTTCGATCATCTTTGTTGATCGCGCAAATCAGGATTAAAGTCAAAACCAACCGACAAGCCAGTGTTGTGAAAACGCATTTTCAAAGTGGAATCTTGGAGAGTGCACTACATTCGACCTCATCAATTGGGCAAGCGACAGATATTTGGGTCGAACATCAAGGATAGGAGACGATCTTACCGTGCATGACTTCATGCAATTTTGATTGTAACAATCGTTACAGTGAGATTGACGTTTACGTTAGAGTTACATACATTTTGCCCAGGCAAACCAATTTGGTTGGAGGACTGGATTGGCGTGAACGGCGGTTGGTGGCCATTTGCCTCACACAACACGCTGTGCGATAAGTTACGCTGGGAGGAGCGGCATGAACGACACGTTCAAAACAAAACCAGAAGGTTCTGCAAAAGACAAACCGTGGCTCACATCCTATCCGGAAGGTGTGCCTGCGGAAATTCCGCCATCGGCCTATTCGTCGCTGCGTGACCTGATGGAAAAAAATTGCGCCGCCTATGCTGGCCGCAAAGCTTTCACCAGCATGGGAAAGTCGATCACCTATGCCGAACTGGATGAAGAAACCCGCAAGGTGGCTGCCTGGTTGCAAGTGCACGGTTTCCGCAAGGGCGACCGTATTGCAGTGATGATGCCCAACATTCTCCAGAACCCGATTGCCGTTTACGGCATCTTGCGGGCTGGCATGATCGTGGTGAACATCAACCCGCTCTACACTGCCCGCGAACTGACCTATCAGTTAAAGGATTCGGGCGCGAAAGTTTTGTTCGTGCTGGAAAACTTCGCTCACACTGCCCAGCAGGCCATTGTTGGCACCGATATCCAGAATGTCGTCGTTGCCTCGATTGGCGATATGTTTGGCGCAAAAGGTCTGCTCATCAATTTCGTACTGCGCCGTATCAAGAAGATCGTGCCCAAATGGTCGATCCCTTGCGCGATTCGATACACAGACATGATGAAGGAAGCCGCCAGACTGAAAATGACGCAGACCGACATTGTGCCGGAAGATGTGGCGTTTCTACAATATACCGGTGGCACCACAGGCATCTCCAAGGGTGCGGTTCTGACCCACAACAACCTTCTGGCCAACAAGGCGCAGATTTCATTATGGCTTGATTCGGCACTGGCCGGAAAACAGCGTCCGGAAAGCATGACCTTCCTGTGCGCCCTGCCTCTTTGCCATATTTTCGCATTAACGGTGAATTCGCTGATGGGTGTGGCGCTTGGCGCCAACAACGTGCTGATCGCCAATCCGCGTGACATACCGGCCCTCGTCAAGGAAATGAGCCACCACCGCTTCCACGTTTTCCCCGGCATCAACACGCTGTTCAACGCGCTGTTGAACAATGATGACTTCAAAAAACTTGATTTTTCAGAATTGCTGCTTGTGCTTGGCGGCGGCATGGCAGTGCAGCGCTCGGTGGCAG
Source organism: Agrobacterium sp. (assembly GCF_032092815.1). Classification (GTDB taxonomy): domain Bacteria; phylum Pseudomonadota; class Alphaproteobacteria; order Rhizobiales; family Rhizobiaceae; genus Agrobacterium. The sequence goes on from NZ_DAMDBP010000010.1 coordinate 25,579, forward strand.
AACGCTGGATGCAGGTCACGGGCCGCCCGATCAGCGAAGGGTATGGCCTGTCGGAGACTTCACCTGTTGCGACCGTCAACCGGCTGGATATCAATGATTTTACCGGCACGATCGGTCTACCCATTTCTTCAACCGAAATCGATATTCGTGACGAGAACGACAACAGCCTGCCATTTGGTGAGGTTGGTGAAATCTGTATTCGTGGACCACAGGTCATGGCCGGCTACTGGCAACGGCCGGATGAAACCGCCAAGGTCATGGCGGCGGATGGTTATTTCCGCTCCGGCGACATGGGTTTCATGGATGAACATGGTTATACCAAGATCGTTGATCGCAAGAAGGATATGATCCTGGTGTCAGGGTTCAACGTCTATCCCAACGAGGTCGAGGAAGTGGTTGCCTCCCATCCCGGCGTTCTGGAATGCGCAGTGATTGGTGTGCCGGATGAACGCTCGGGCGAAGCCGTCAAACTCTTCGTGGTCAAGAAAGATCCAAACCTGACCGCAGAAGAACTCAAGGCGTTCTGCGCTGAAAATCTAACCAACTACAAACGCCCGAGACAGATCGAGTTTAGAACCGAACTGCCCAAAACCAATGTCGGCAAGATTCTACGGCGTGAACTGCGCAGCTAACGACGGTTTCATTCGGCAAGAGAACGGTGGTCGGAAAGAACATCGTTCTTTTGTCTAATACGCGCCTTGATTTGGCCTGCTGAAAGGGAATAGTTTCTGCATCCTTCCACGGAACTGAGGAACTTTCCATGCAGGCTATCATCGAAAACCTGAAATCTACGGCTGCGGCCACATCTGCCACAGATATCAGGGCCGCTTTTGCCAAGGACGCAAAGCGTTTCGACAATTTCAGCGCCCGTTTTGACGACCTGCTGATGGATTATTCCAAATGCGCAGTGAATGCCGAGATCGTTGATCTGCTTGAAAAACTGGCCACCGCAGGCGGCGTCGCTGAAAAGCGCGAAGAAATGTTTTCGGGCAAGGCGATCAACTTCACAGAAGATCGCGCCGTTTTGCACACCGCATTGCGCAACCGTTCCAATACACCGGTGCTGGTTGACGGCAAGGATGTGATGCCTGACGTCAACGGCGTTCTTGCCGCCATGGGCAAATTTGCCGATGCCATCCGCCATGGCACCCTCAAAGGTGCAACCGGCAAGAAGATCACCGACGTTATCAATATCGGTATTGGCGGTTCGGATCTCGGCCCAGTCATGGCGACGCTATCGCTTGCGCCATTCCATGATGGCCCACGCGCCCATTTCGTATCCAACATCGACGGCGCGCATATTGCCGATACGCTGAAGTCGATCGACCCGGAAACCGCACTGTTCATCGTTGCGTCGAAAACCTTCACCACCATTGAAACGATGACCAATGCTGCGACCGCGCGCAAGTTCATCGCCGACAAGCTGGGCGAACAGGCCGTCAAACACCATTTCTGCGCCGTATCCACGGCACTCGACAAGGTTGCCGCGTTTGGCATCGAAAGTGACCGTATTTTCGGTTTTTGGGATTGGGTTGGCGGTCGTTATTCCATCTGGTCTGCCATCGGCCTGCCGCTGATGATCGCCATTGGCCCAGACAATTTCGGCAAGTTCCTCGATGGTGCCCACGCCATGGACAAACACTTCCGCGAGGCGCCGTTCCGCCAGAACCTGCCGATGCTGTTGGGCCTCATTGGCTTCTACAACCGCAATGTTCTCGACTATCCAACCCGCGCCATCCTGCCTTACGATCAGCGTCTGTCACGCTTCCCGGCCTATCTGCAGCAGCTGGATATGGAATCGAATGGCAAGGGTGTGACGATTGACGGCAAGCCAGTCGCCGGCCAGTCCGGTCCAGTTGTTTGGGGTGAACCCGGCACCAACGGACAGCACGCTTTCTACCAGCTGATCCACCAGGGAACGAGCATCATTCCGGCCGAATTCATGATTGCGGCCAATGGTTTTGAACCAGACCTGCGCCATCAGCACCAGCTGCTGATTTCCAATTGCCTGGCGCAGTCGGAAGCTTTGATGAAGGGCCGCACACTGGCAGAAGCCAAGGCTCAGCTGACCTCGAAGGGCATGGACGACAAGCAGGCCGATTTCATCGCCCCGCACCGCGTGTTCACCGGCAACCGTCCTTCGATCACCTTTGTCTATGACAAGCTGACGCCATTTGCGCTTGGCCGTCTGATTGCCCTTTATGAACACCGCGTGTTCGTGGAAGGCGTATTGTTCCGCATCAACTCGTTTGACCAGTGGGGCGTAGAGCTTGGCAAGGAACTGGCAACTGGCCTGCTGCCTGTCGTTGAAGGTAAGGAAAAGGCCGATGGCCATGACAGCTCCACGCAGGGGCTGGTCAAGGTTTTGGCCGATCTGGCGAAATAACCAGCAACACATCACGAAAAAAGCCGGGACATGCTCCCGGCTTTTTTATGAAAAACACGCCTGTGTCAGCACGATTGGCTGAGCTGTGCGTTATGACCGCGCCAAGGTTGGCGTCGCCAGATTGGTGGTGCCGGGCTTCCTCAAGAGCAGCACCGAAACAGCCGCGATCATGCACATGACACCTGCGATCTGCAAAGCGGGCATGTAGGTTCCAAAATCATCCCGGAAGTAACCGGCACCGAAGGCTGCTGTCGCCGCACCCAGTTGATGACCGGTAAATACCCAGCCAAACACCAGACCAGCCTTTTCACGGCCGAAGTTTTCCGCTGCCAGCTTCACGGTTGGCGGAACGGTGGCAACCCAATCGAGACCATAGAAGATCGCAAAGACAGACAATTCAACCAGGCTGAAACCCGAGAAGGACAGATAGATCAACGACAGACCGCGCAGACCATAAAACCAGAACAACAGGAAGCGGTTGTCAAACCGGTCGGAGAGCCAACCCGCAAGCACGGTACCGAAAAAGTCGAAGATACCGATTACCGCCAATGTGCCGGCGGCAGTCACCGCAGCCATGCCGAAATCTCCGCAGATCGAAATCCAGTGTGTCTGGATCAGACCGTTGGTGGACAGGCCACAGATAAAAAACGTGCCAAACAACACCCAGAATACCGGGTTGGTGGAGACGTCTCTCAGCACCAGCAATGGAGAAACGAGCGTTGTCAGCAATTTGTGATCTTGGTTCGGGCGAACGGTCACGGTGTCATCGCCATAGGCGGGCAGTCCGACATCGGCGGGGTGGTCACGCATCAGAAACAACACAAGCAGCATGGCAAGCGATATCACCGCGACAGTCAGCGTCAGCGCGGCGCGCCAACCATAGGCTTCGGTCAATGCCGCCAGTATCGGCAGGAAAACCAGCTGTCCCGTGGCATTGCTCGCAGTCATCAGGCCAACCACGAGGCCACGTCGTTTCGAAAACCAGCGTGTTGCCACCGTTGCACCCAGGACCAGTGCGGTCATGCCGGTACCAACGCCTATGACCACACCCCACAACAGGATAAGTTGCCAGACTTCCGTCATCAACATGGACGCGACAATACCGCCGGCGATCAGGGACAGAGCTGTAAGCACGACTTGCCTGATACCGAAGTGGTTCATGAAGGCGGCAGCAAATGGCCCAAGCAAACCAAACAGAACCAGTCGCACCGCCATGGCAAAGGAAATATCCGAGATATCCCAGCCAAACTCCTGGTGCAGCGGCTGGATCATCACGCCGGCTGAACCCATGGCGCCAGCCGTTGCAAGCATGGTCAGAAATGTGGTCGACGCGACCACCCAACCATAATGAAGATTTCGGCCAGCCATCCAGCCAGCAAGACGTTCGGAAAACATTCCACTTCCCTTTCCTGATCACTGGTGCTGCGCCTAAATACGGGTATATACCCCTATTTGCGCGCATATACCCGCTTTATTAAAAACTTAAAGAGCCGCCAGCAACTCCTGCAATTGCCTTGTTTTATCCGGACCGAGCCGCGCCTCGATATTGTCCTGCACACTATCCCAGAGTGGAGCACCCTTGGTGAGAACCTCATGCCCCTGCCCGGTAATTGTCAGCACGGCTTCGCGCTGGTCCTCACCATGGCCGAACGCCACCAGCCCCATACGTTCCAGCACCTTGGCATTACGACCGACCGTCGAGCGATCCAGTTCCGCCGCCGCCGCAACATCCGTCAAAGATGCCGGCTCAAGGCGCCTGATCTTCCGAAGCAGGCTGAACTGACCAATATTGATGCCAAGCGGCGCCAGCGCCTCATCATAATAGGATGAGACCTTCCGGGACGCCTGGCGCAACAAGATGCAGTGACAGTTGGTGGTTGACATAACAATGGGTATATACCCGCAAAAGATTGAGCGCAAGCCTCGGATTGATGGATGATAACGGACCGAACGCAACGAGATGGTTACACCAGACAGCAGGAAATAATCATCTAATTGAAAGACAACAAAAAACCGGGGCGTTACCCCGGCTTCGCAGATTCTGATTTTAGTTCGACTGATATCAGGCGAGACTGACCTGAGCACGCGGCTTGACGCCAAGAATGATGCCGATGCTGGCAACGGCAAGAACAAGGCCAGCGGTGCCGAAAACACCGGCCGCACCGTTCATGTCAAAGATCACACCGCCGACCGCAGCGCCCATGCCAATGGCAAACTGGATGGATGCGACGAGAAGACCACCGGCGCTTTCAGCCTCGTCGGGAATGGTGCGTGCAAGCCAGGTCGACCATGACACGGGAACCGCGCCAAACAGGAAACCCCAGAGAGCAACCAGCACGGCCGCCAGTGGCAGGGGTGGTGTCGTCGTCACAATCACGAATGCAATGACAGCCATCAACAGCGGCAGCACGGCAAGCGACAATTTCAGGCTACGGCCAATCAACGAACCGGCAGTGAGTGTGCCGACAAAATTGGCAAGCCCAAAGCCAAGCAACAACGCAGAGACCATCGCGATGTCAGCACCAATATCCGCCTCAAGATAAGGACGCAGATAGGTAAAGAACGCAAAGTGACCACCGAATACCAATGTCGCGGCGATGAGGCCAAGAGCAATGCCGGGCCGCGTCAACACGGTTCCAAGCGTTTTCAGACTGCTCGTGCCTGATGGTGCCAGTTTCGGCAAGGTCAGATATTGCATTACGAAGGCAATCACGCCCAGCCCGGCTGTCAGCACAAAAACGAAACGCCAGCCGGCAATTTCACCGACATAACTGCCAATCGGAGCCGCAACAATGGTGGCTGCGGAAACACCGCTGAACACCATGGACAGTGCCCGCGGCACATTGCGTGGAGGCACAAGGCGGATGACGATGGCCGTGGACATCGCCCAGAAACCACCAAGCGCCATTCCGAGAAGCAGACGGCCGATCAAAAGCAGCATGAAGCCAGGGGCAGTCGCCACCATCAGATTGGAAACAACCAGCAACGCAGAGAAAAACATCATCAGGTGGCGACGATCAATGCGGCGTGCGGCTGAGGTGATCAGCAGGCTGGCAACCATGCCAACAACCGCCGTAACGGTAACCGCCTGTCCGGCAGCACCTTCGCTAATACCAAGTTCTGCGGCAATCGGCGTCAGCAGGCTTGCCGGCAAAAACTCTGCCGTCACCAGCCCGAAAACACCAAGCGCCATGGAGGTCACAGCACCCCAAGCAGGCGCCTGCGGGCCTGCCCCGGCCGTTGTGGGTTCAAAAGTAGGGTTCATCATCATGTCCTTTGGGAGGAGGAAGTGGTGACAAGATATGCTGGACAGCCCGGACGATCTATGCCACAAAATCCGTCATGCTTGATCGAAAGTCCGGAAATCATCTCATCCCAGACCCTGATCTCGTCAGCGAACTGCTGATGGGCATGCGGCTTGTCGGGCTGAACTACAACCGTATCGAGGTCGCACCGCCTTTCGGCCTGTCGTTTGGCGAGGTGGAAGGACGGGCGCAATTCCATTTCGTGGCACGCGGTCCGGTCTATTTGAGAACGCTGTCCGGCAGTCTGCACGAGATGAACACAGGCGATGCCGTGTTGTTGCCACGCGGCGGTGCGCATTCGCTGGTCTCGGACCCGGAGCATCCCTGCCAGAACATCCGCTCCTTCAGCGCAGCACCGCTTTGCAACTCCGTCACCGCCATTAAAAACTGCAACCCCGACATACCATGTACCGAGCGTGCGCTGGTGTTCAGCGGCTGTATGGAATTCGATCTGGGTGGCCTTCATCCACTTGTCGGGCTGATGCCGGAAGTGATGTTCGTCAGCACATTGATCACCAAATACCCGGAACTGCTGCCGATGCTGGAAGCGATGGAACGGGAAACCCGACAGGCCCGTGCTGGCTTCGCTGGCATTCTGGCACGCTTAGCTGATGTGGTTGCCGCATTCATCGTGCGGGCCTGGGTGGAGTGCGGCTGTGGCGATTCTTCCGGCTGGATTGCGGCACTGCGCGACCCGCGTCTTGGCCGTGTCATTCTGGCCATTCACAACAATCCCGGCCATGACTGGTCACTGGCCGAACTGGCGCGCGAGATGGGTGCCTCACGTTCTGTATTTGCCGAACGTTTTCTTGAGGTTACCGGAATCACGCCGCTGCGCTACCTGACCGAGTTGCGCATGCGCCTTGCCTCGCAATGGATCGGCAAGGAACATATGCCAATCGAAACAGCCGCGCTCAAACTCGGATATGGGTCACAGGCCGCATTCAGCCGTGCCTTCAAGCGCATCATCGGCCACCCGCCTGGCTCACTGACGGCAAGAAGTGGTAACCCACAACTCCCCGCCCCAACCGCATAAAAAAACCGCCGGTCTCCCGGCGGTTTGTCGTTAAGTGGCTTAGACGATTATTCGGCAGGTACAGCCGTCGGATCAAGCGCATCGATGCCTTCACGGCGGTCATAGGCTGCCTGATCAAGAATGCCCTGACGCTTGGCAACAACGGTCGGAATAAGTGCCTGACCCGCCACGTTGACAGCAGTACGACCCATATCGAGAATAGGATCAACAGCAAGCAGCAGACCTACACCCTGCAAAGGCAGGCCGAGTGTCGACAAAGTCAGTGTGAGCATCACGGTCGCACCGGTCAGGCCGGCAGTCGCAGCAGAACCAAGCACCGACACAAAAGCAATCAGCACATATTCCTGCACACCAAGCGGAATGCCATAGAACTGCGCAACAAAGATTGCCGAAATGGCCGGATAGATCGCAGCGCAACCATCCATCTTTGTGGTCGCACCGAGCGGCACGGCAAAGGCTGCATATTCGCGTGGCACGCCGAGGTTACGTTCGGTAACCTGTTCCGTAACCGGCAAGGTACCAATGGACGAGCGGGACACGAAGGCCAGCTGGATAGCAGGCCATGCACCGGCAAAGAAACGCACAGGGTTCAGGCCATTTGCCGTGAGAACGATCGGGTAGACAACAAACAGGACAATCGCCAGACCGATATAGATTGCCGCCGAATACCAGCCGAGCGACGCCAGCGCATCCCAACCATAAACAGCAACGGCATTGCCCAGAAGGCCGATCGTGCCGATTGGCGTCAGGCGGATGACCCACCAAAGGATCTTGCGTGTAATGGCCAGCAGCGAGCGGTTGAACGCCAGGAATGGCTCGGCCTTTTCACCGACCTGCAAGGAAGCGATACCGACGGCAATGGAAACCACCAGGATCTGCAAAACGTTGAAGTTCAGCGAGGTGGTCGCGCCACTGTCATTGATGCGGGTAGAGGCCTGCAGACCAAGAACGTTGGAGGGAATGAGACCCTTCAGGAAGTCGAGCCAGGAGCCGGTGCTGGACGGTGCCGCAGCAGCAGTTTCAGCCACGCCGCTGTTCAGACCCGGTTGAATGATAAGCCCAAGGGCAATACCGATGACAACCGAGACCAGCGCGGTGATGGCGAACCACAACAGGGTCTGCCAGACCAGTCGGGCTGCATTGTTGAGCTCGCGCAGGTTGGCGATACTGGCAACAATGGCGGTGAAGATCAAAAGCGGCACCAGTGCGCGCAACAGCTGCACGAAGATGGAGCC
>NZ_DAMDBP010000010.1:33550-89991 GCF_032092815.1 Agrobacterium sp.
TCTGTACGAGCCAATTCGGACCGGCCTCTGTCGGGCCGATCTGGCGCGCGATGTAGCCAAGAACCAGGCCCACGGCCATGGCGACGAACACCTGAAAGCCGAACGAGGCGTAAAACGGCCTCTGCGCCCGCGAAGCGGATGTTGAACTAGACATGTTGCATTCCATTTGAAGGAGATAAGAAGAAAAGTGGCAGCGGGCAAAGAAGGCCACGCCGCGATCTGCCCATATATTTGGCATTTCGCCTTAAATTTCAACAGATACAATTGCGCGGAACAGGCACATCGCGAAAATTCATTCCTCCTTTCGCGATATCAACAACAGGTTTTGGCGTCAGCGCCGAAAGTGCTGGCGCTCAACCCTCATGGCTGGCCCGACATGACACTGCTTTGCCGCCTGGAAAACTTCAATGGCACGGTAATCACCACAAGGCAGCAGATGATCAGCGTCACGCCAAACCATCCCAGCAACGGTAAGCGTTCACCGATGATGGCAACAGCCAACATCGCCGCCACAACGGGTTCGATGAGGGTAATGGTTGTTGCCATGCTGGCAGGTATGCGCGCCAGCCCCATGCCAAAGCAGATGTAACCCAAAAACATCGGCACCAGAGCCATGTAGATGCCAACCGCTGCATTGTTCCAGGAGGCGAGAAACGGCCCACCGGTGATAACAAGCACTGGCATCAGCAACAGACCGCCAATGCCGAAGGTTGCGCCCATCGCCGCAGAAGATCGAATGCCCTGCAACATCAAACCACGTGCCGTCCAGGAATAAAGCGCATAGGTCAGACCACCGATCAGGCCGAGCGCAATACCGGCAACCGTGGAGTGACCACCTGAAAACACCTCCGTCGAGGAACTTTCTGCGATACACAGCAGCAACATGCCAATAAGACCAAGCAGCGCTCCGCCCAGCCAGCGTTTCGACAGTCGCGCGCCATCAAACATATTCTCGATCAATGCAGACAAAAGAGGTGCCGAACCAATGGTCACCACGGTGCCGATGGTCACACCAGCCAGCCGCATGGAACCATAAAAGGCCAGCGGATAAAGAGCGACCGCCAGTCCACCCAACACAAGTTTGCGCCAATGTAGAGCAAGATCAGGCACAGCCCGGCGAATGTTTTTGGCGGCAATCGCTGCCTGCAACAGCCCGCCAATGCCCATGGCGGCTGCGCCAATGGCCGCCGCGCTGACATCAGGTGCAAAACTTGCAGCCGTGCCCGTCGTACCCCAAACCACTGAAGCAAATAGAACGGCTGCCACGCCAATTCTGAAATCCCTTGGCGCCGTGCTCATAATGTCTCCAGTAGATCAGATGCCATGCCGCGCGCCTCGACAACGAGGCCACTGTTGCCTTCCAGTCCGGCTCGGGTAATTGCGCCCTCAAGAAGGAACGCCAGTTGTCTTGCGATCTTGACTGAACGTGACCCATCACCACCGATCAGATCACTGACATGATCGACAAGAATGCGCTCCACCTCTTCCTTGTGAACACGCACCGCCTGCCGTCCGATATCGCCAACCGTCAGTTCAGCCGCTGCATTCAACAGGCCACAGCCGCGAAATCCGCGTTCATAGGCATATTCGGCATGGTCCTGATAGGCATCAAAGACCGCCATGATCCGGTCTTTCGGCGAATGCGCCTTGGCCAACCGGACATCATATAGGGCAAGCCATTCGGCATGGCGGACCTGCAGATACTGGTTCACCAGATCGGCCTTGGAGGCAAAATTGTTGTAGAGGCTTTTCTTGGCAACGCCAGCCCGCGCCACAATGGCATCGATGCCGGTTCCGGCAATGCCGTTTTCATAAAACAGCACGGCTGCCGCCCGCAAAAGACGATCACGTGCACTTTCAGGCACGGTTATCTGCGCATCGCTCATCGGTTACCTCATCAGTAGGTAGATCGGTCTACCTACTGATTATAGAAACGTCAAGTCTGCTGCGGTTGCTGCCAGCTATCGCCGACACACCGTTGCCGCCTCAAAACGAGGCATTCGTCAGGAGCGTTTGGCTATTACATCGATCAACTGAAACAGGGTGACCACGCCGATCCCGGCCGCCGTCAGCCACGACCAGGCATAGAGCGGCGAAAAACCTTCAATAATGAAGGTCAAAACAGGCAGCGCTGCCATCGTCAACATCACGGTATAGGCATCGCAACGTCCGATACCAACCTGCAAAAGATAAAGCGGCGCCAGAACCCCGATCACTGTCACGGCCAGCAGAGCCGCAACCAGATAGACGGACCACTCAATGGCCGGCAGGCCTGTGCTGATCGTCATGACAAGTGAAATCGGGATGATGAGATAAAACCGATGCGCCAGCACCGACTCGAATTTCCAGCCACGGGTAATCAGTGTCTTGGAGGCCATGGTGATCAGCACTGCACCGACACCAGCAACCACACTTGCAGCCAGACCAAGCCAGGCATTTTCTCCAATGGAAGCAAGACCGCTGCCACTCACCGCAGCAAGCGCGAGAATGCCACATCCGGCAAGCACCCCTAGACACACAACGGCGCGGATCAGTGACGGACGTTCACCGGTCATTACAAAGGTCAGGATAACGGCGAGAACCGGTCCGATGCCGATATCAACCGCGCCGACGATGGCCGGCTCGATCAGCTTGAGTGCATAAAAGAAACTGAGGAATGTCAAAGCCGTACTGGCATTCAGCAGGATGATCGGACCCCAGGTTTTTTGCCCAACACTGCGACGTGACAGAAGCAGGAAAAACACTGAAGTGAGCGTGAAACTGACGAACAAAAAAAATGCGACGGCACGGCCGTCAGCCATGTGCCGAACATCACCTTGCCGACCGCTTGAAACAACACGGCCAGAAAAATCATCAACCGGCCAAAGCCGACACCTGCCACGGACCCCAATGCCTCCTCCACCTGCCCTTACATCAGGGCAGCCCCCTACCCCTAGAACGCGCACATATGATCTGCGTGCCTCCAGACAGTCTCCGTAGGCACGCTGCACATTGCAAAAAGCATCAAAAACTTGTTTTAAAGGCCGATTTCCTTGGCCCATGGCGGGTTCGCACCCGCGCGGGAAACCGTGACAGCCGCAGCCTTGGAGCCGAGCGCCAATGCCTTGGTAATGGCCTCTTCGCTCAGCGTCGCAACGTGCGCCTTGGTCAGCAATCCCTGGAGTTTGAGCGAGGCCAGAATACCGGCATCAAATGTATCGCCGGCACCGACCGTATCGACGACCTCAACCTTCTGGCTTGGCACGAAAACCTTGCGATCTCTCGTGTAACCGACAGCACCTTCGGCACCCTTGGTCACCACCACCAGCTTGGTATCATCCTTTAGCCAATGCGTGGCCATGGCATCAAGGTCACCATCCAGACCAAACCACTCAAGGTCTTCATCCGAAAACTTGAGGATATCCGACATCGCCGCCATACGGGTGATACGGGCCAGATGTTTTTCCTTGTCCTTGATGAATCCCGGACGGATATTCGGGTCGAGCGAGATGACGCGACTGGCATGTTCGCGCTTCATCAGCGCTTCATAGGTGCTGCCGCATGGTTCAGGAATGAGGCTGATGGCACCAAAATGCATGGCCTCGCAGTCATCACCCAGCACTGGCAGATCATCCTGCGACAACATTCTGAGCGCAGTGCCTTCGTCATAAAAAGCGTAGGTCGCATGGCCGTTGACCAGCTTCACAAAGGCAACGGTGGACGGACGATCCGAAAAAGCGCAGAAGCTGTAATCGACATTGGCAGCCTTGAGGCTTTCAATCAGCACATCGCCCAGCATGTCCTTGGCAATGCCACAGAAAAAGCCGGAGGGAACACCAAGCCTTCCGAGCGCGATGGCCGTATTGAACACTGCACCACCGGCATAGGGGGCATAACCTGCCTCCCCTTGCGTCGTTTGACGTGGCAGCATGTCGATCAGAGCTTCGCCGCAGCACAGGATCATTCGGTCCTCCTCACCCATATGAAAAATGAATCTGAAAATTCTTTGCGCTTTAAATCGATTTAACCGATGTAAAGCAGAAAAACCAGATCAAGACGTTGGCAATTCGCTGACACCACCATTGCGGCCAGACCAGGCCAGTGGCGCATCCAGAAACGCTTCGACCTCAGCCAAAGTCTTGTCATCGAACAGCTTGTCAGCCTTGGCAACAGCCAGCACATCGCGCCATGTGGCGATGTAGTGCAGCTTGACATTACCGGCTGCAAAACGCTGCTCCGCTTCCGGGAAGATGCCGTAATAAAACAGCGCAATGCCATGATCGACAATGCCGCCGGCCGCACGGATCGCATCGATGAAAGTGAACATCGAACCACCGGCGGTCGTCAGATCTTCAATGACCAAAACACGCGAACCCTCAGGCATGTTGCCCTCGATCTGGGCGTTGCGGCCATGGCCCTTCGGCTTCTTGCGGCAATAGATCATTGGCAAGGAAAGACGCTCGGACAGGAAAGCGGCAAAGGGAATACCAGCCGTTTCACCACCGGCCACACAGTCGAACTTTTCAAAACCCGCGTCGCGCATCACCGTTGCCGCGGCAAAATCCATGGCCGTTGAGCGAATGCGCGGGTAGGAGATCAGCTTGCGCATGTCGATATAAACAGGGCTCGCCATGCCGGACGCGAACTTGTACGGCTGATCGGCAGAAAAATGCACAGCCTTGATTTCCCAGAGCATCTTGGCGACGATTTCTGCCATGACGGCGCGATCTGTAAAGTTGGCATGGATCATCTGGCTCTCCTTGGGCGTCTTTGGCTTTTCAAAATTCAGTGAATGGGTGTTGCGGCTCAGGCCACATCCCAATGCAACGGGAACATCGGGTCAAACACCGTCACGATGCCGGCTCCGGTTTCCCGCTTGGTCGGGAAGGCCACAGGCTCATCACGCTTGACCAGCGTGATTGTCTCATCATTCGGGGCAAGGCCATACCATGCCGGACCGTTGAGAGACGTGAAGGCTTCCAGCTTGTCGAGTGCATTGTCCTGTTCAAACACATGGGCAAGGCAGCTCATGGTGTTGATCGAGGTGTAAACGCCAGCGCAACCACAGGCGCATTCTTTCAGCGGATCGATATGCGGCGCGGAATCCGTGCCAAGGAAGAAACGTGCATCACCGGATGTTGCCGCAGCACGCAGCGCAAGACGGTGTTCTTCACGCTTGGCAACCGGCAGGCAGTAATAATGCGGCTTGATACCGCCGACCAGAATGGCGTTGCGATTGATGATCAGGTGGTGTGTGGTGATCGAACCGGCCAGATTGGCCTTGGAGGACTTGATGTAATCCACGCCATCTTTTGTGGTGACGTGTTCCATCGTGACTTTGAGTTCTGGCAAACGCTTGCGCAGCGGCTCAAGAACCGTTTCGATAAACACGGCCTCGCGGTCGAAAATATCGACTTCCGGCGTTGTCACTTCACCATGCACACAAAGCGGCAGACCGATCTTGGCCATACGCTCCAGAACCGGCATGGCCTTGTCCATATCGCGCACACCGCCGTGAGAATTGGTGGTGGCACCGGCTGGATAAAGCTTTACGGCGGTGATCAGGCCGCTGTTCTTGCCAGCCTCAACATCATCCGCCTCGGTGTGCTCGGTCAGATACAATGTCATCAGTGGCTGGAAATTATGGCCAGCCGGAATAGCCTTGACGATGCGGTCCTTATAGGCCTGCGCATCCGTGGTCGTGACAACTGGCGGCACGAGGTTCGGCATGATGATCGCACGGGCGAAATCTTTCGACGTATCACCAATCACGCCTTCGAGCATGGCGCCATCGCGCAAATGCAGGTGCCAGTCATCAGGGCGGCGAAGGGTGATCGAATTCATCGTGCGGACCTCGGGTGCTGTATGGAATGCGGCAACCGCTTAGCACCTTTTGCACCGGGGATACAGCCGCTGAACGGGTTTCCGCGGCTGTAAATGCATTTTTTCGACAGGGGTCGTATTTATGCGACCGGTGTTAGATGCCGCCTGCTTCTGGCCCCCAGACATCGGTCATCGCGAAACCCTCTGCCAGCGGATCAAACGGGTCCAGACCCACCTGATGCAAGCCGAAGGTAAAACCGCGACCGGCAATGGTCGGGATGACAGCCGGGCGACCGGCAACTTCAGTCAGGGCAGACAAGCCCACCTCGAATTCCGAGCCAATGATCGAACGCGATATGTATTCATCCCCGAGCTTGACCTTGCCGCGTGCATAAAGCGTCGCGAGATTGGCCGAGTTGCCCGTGCCGCAGGGTGAGCGGTCTGCGCGGCCCGGCCACATAGTGGTGCAGGTGCGGATCGATCCGTCTGCATCGACATCGCGGAACATCACATAGGCAACACCGGAGATTGCCGGGATTTCCGGATGCACAACCGGCACCGCCCGGTTGACGATATCTTTCAGCACCATGCCAGCCGCAACCAGCTTGGCCGCATTGGCCTTTTCGATGGTCAAACCGATCTGGCGCACATCCACCAGCGCGTAGAAAATACCGCCATAGGCGATATCCATCGTCACGCGACCCCAATCCGGCGTGTCGACGCTGACGTCAAGCTCGTGCACGAAGGACGGCACCATGGTCAGCTTCACCTTTTCACAGCGCCCGTCACGGCAGGTTGCAGTGGCCTTGACCAGGCCCGCCGCAGTTTCCAGAATAACCACCGTTTCCGGCTCTTTGATCTCCACCATGCCGCTTTCCAACAGTGCGGTTGTGGCGCAGATGGAATTCGAACCGGAACTGGCATGGGCCTGATCCGGCTGGAGAATAACAAATGCGGCATGGGCATCCGGGTGTTTCGGTGGCAACAGCAGGTTGACCGAGCCCATAGGCGTGCCACGAGGCTCAAGCGTCAGGAAACGACGAAGCTCCTCACCCTTCGGGTCGGTGTTCATCCAGTGCAACTGTTCTGCAATGCTGTTGCCAGGGATTTTCGGCGCGCCGCCCACAACGACACGGCCGATTTCGCCTTCACAATGGACATCGAGAAGTTGAAGTGTGCGCTTCCAACGCATGGCATTTCTCCGAAAATCAAACGGGCGGACAGACCGCTCTTCACAACACGCAAACTACACTAAGCAATAGCGATCTGCATGCAATTTGTATATTTAATAATTGCCGTTCGACTTTCCGTTTGACGGGATCAGCGGCGGTTACAAACCGCTCGATCCCGGTTAACGGAAAGATCACAATTCACGCCGGAAGAACTCATACCCGAGGTGTCCACCACGCTACCGGCCGTATCTCCGACAGAACCAATGGTATTGCCAAGCGAACGACCGAAACGTTCGACCTGCTGACCGTAATTGTCACGGGTGCGGGGATCAAACACCGCAATCGGCGCACTGACCACCACGCTGGCTGCCGTACCAACGGTTTGAGCAGCACCGATACCGACAGCACCCAATGCCTCACCCAGACCAACATCGGAATCCGTCACAGTCTGCCCGGCAATCAACCGATCGCCAATCAGCCGCACCACTTCGGGACTTTCAGCAAACTTGCCGTGGTTGAGACTGTCACCCGATTTCAGTTTGGTGAGGTCAAGAACGGTAATGCCAGCCTTTTCAAGCTGTGAAGCATAGGGTTCAACCGTCGGGTCAATCTGCCCGAGGCGATCCACATTGCCGGATATACGACGGGAAAGGGTCAAGGCGCGGTCGTCCTGCGACACGAACAGTGTGAACTTCGGTGGCATCGTGCCAAGCGCCGTGTACTGACGGCTGAACACATCCACATCCAGATCCGGTGCAGCAAGGATGACGTTGGAAATTTTCGGATTAACGCGACCATGGCGAATGGCCATCTGCCGCAACGATTCCACCGCAAGCCATGTACCCATGGAGTGCGCCATCACAGTGATTTCGCTAACCGACTTGTCCTTGGCAAGGCGGGTCAGCATCTCCTCCAGCGCATCGCGGGAATAGTTGGTGCTTTCCTTGTCGTAATTATAATCAAAGATGCTGGCACGGGATGGCCATGTAAACACAACAGGCACCACGTCAGTACCGGAATCATGCACGATTTGCGCAAAACGATAGACCGATTCTTCGTAGCGGTTGTTGAAACCATGCACAAAGACCAGCACTCTTCGATCCTTGGACAGGTGCTTCTTCACCCAGGAAAACCCGGCTGCCTCACCGATCACAGGCTCAACTGAAACCGTGGTAAAATCCTTGAGCGGGTTGGGAGGTAATTTCTTTGGCCACTGCACCTGCCCGACCTTGCGGTTTGCCTCAGGTGGGATGGACACGGTCACGGCATCGACCTTGAGGCCGGTGCCACGCTCACCGCCAAACAGGATTGCGGTATTTTCCGAAGGGGCGCGGGTTGTCGCAACGAGAAGATTGACTTCAGACGTGCCCGGTACTGTCGTTCCTGTCGGGGTCATCACGCCGATTGGGCGCCCACCGCATCCGCTCAACACGGCCAATACCATAAACACTGCCGCACATTTTGTGCGCATTCCAAAGGGCATAGATTCATTCTCCCCGAACCATGGAGCCTTCGTCAAAACAGCATCCGGCCGGGTCCCTTCTATAGCAAAGCCAAAAGAAGCGGAATTGCTTTTTACAATCCCGCATTTTTGGTGATCAGGTTGAAGGCAACATGGTGCCCTTTTCCCGCAGTGCCGTGTGCCAGGAGAAGGCCTCTTCGAGGATATGTGGTGTATGTCCGCCACGTTTGACGGCCCGCTCATAATAATCCGCCAACTGGTCGCGGTAGAGCGGATGCACGCAATTGCGGATAATGACCGGTGCGCGCTCACGCGGCGCAAGACCACGCAGGTCGGCAATGCCCACTTCCGTCACCAGAATATCCACATCATGTTCGGTATGGTCGACATGGCTTACCATCGGCACAACGCTGGAAATCGAACCGTTTTTGGCAATCGACTTGGTGACAAAGATCGACATGTACGCGTTGCGGGCAAAGTCTCCCGAACCACCAATGCCGTTCATCATGTTCGTGCCACCAACATGGGTGGAATTCACATTGCCGTAGAGGTCAAACTCCAATGCGGTGTTGATTCCAATAATGCCCAGGCGACGAATGACCTCGGGATGATTGCTCACTTCCTGCGGGCGCAAGATCAGCCGGGACTTATAGTCCATCAGACGCGGCATGACCTTTTCATTCATCTCTCCCGAGAGAGTGATCGATGAGCCGGATGCAAAAGTCAGCTTGCCACTGTCGAACAGCTCAAAGGTCGAATCCTGCAACACTTCCGAATACATTTTCAGGTCATGGAACGGCGTATCGATAAAACCATGCATCACCGCATTGGCAATGGTGCCGATGCCGGCCTGCAACGGCTGCAGCTCATACCCCATGCGGCCCTGTTTCACCTCGTTCAGCAGGAAGTCGGAGAGATGGGAGGCAATCGCCTTGGTCTCGTCATCTGGAGGCAGAACGGTCGAGAAGCTGTCTTCCTTTTCTGTGACCACGATTGCAGCGATCTTTTCCGGCGGCACCGGAATATAGGGCAGACCAACGCGGCTATCCGGCGTCACCACCGGAATAGGCATGCGGGTAGGCCGACGCGCCGGAATGAAAATGTCATGCAGCCCCTCCAGAATGACGGACTGCGAGAGGTTGATTTCAACGATGATCTTGTCGGCCAGAATGGCAAAACTTGCCGAGTTGCCGACGGAGGTGGTTGGAACGATGCCACCTTCCGAGGTGATTGCCACCGCCTCAACAATGGCAACATCAACGCCGTGGATCTGGCCCGAACGCAGCTGCTCCACCGTTTCCGACAGGTGTTGATCGATGAACATCACCTCGCCGGCATTGATGGCCTTGCGCAGTGCCGGATCGGACTGGAACGGCATGCGCCGCGCCAGCATGTGGGCTTCGACCATGGTTTTATCGAGATCATTGCCAAGCGATGCGCCGGTCATCAATGTAATGGAGAGTGGGCTTTTTTTCGCACGTTCCGCCAGCGCCAGCGGCACGGCCTTGGCCTCGCCAGCACGGGTAAAACCGCTCATACCAACGGTCATGCCGTCCTTGATGAGCAAAGCAGCCTCGTCCGCACTGACCACCCTATCGAGTAGGGCGGTGTTGCGAATACGATCCTGAAGCATGAAACTCTCCTAAAAAACGCACCTATGCCATCGTCAAGATGACAATATATTGCACTGCAGCAGACATCGCGCATAGTTCGCACCAGCGCAACTTGGCAATAAGTATGGGGTAGTTTTGGTCACTCAGAACTGATCCATGTCAAAAAGAAGCAAGTTCACAGACGATAGTCGCATCATTAAAACAACGCTAAAATGTGGTGCGAGATTTCAGACATCGTCCTAATCGACAAACACACGTACACTGGACGCCCGCCCATCCGCATCAATCACGGTCAGCGTCGAATATCCGGCACCGTCAGGCAGCCATTGGCTGGTGCGTTTGCGCGACAGGTCACGAATGGGTTTGCCATTTGCCAGCCAGCGAAATGGTGCGCGCCCACCCTGCATTTTCAAAACCAGCGGCGACATGTCCCCACCCTGCCCAGACAGTTCCACCTTTGCCCCTTCGGGCGGGTAAACGATGTGCGGTGCAGCTTCACGCGTGGAAGCGGTCACGAGCCCAGTTGATGTCACGCTGAAACGACGTTGCGCAGCAGGCAAATCCTGCGCCGCCAGCCGCACCGCACCTGTGGGTGCTGAAGGCAAAGGTGTGATCGCCACACCGGATTTTTCAAATGCTTCAAACAGAATGGGGGCAGCAGAGGCATAACCGGCAATACCGGGCACTGCACCATTATCGGCACGACCGACCCAGACCCCAATCACATGACGGCCGTCATATCCCACCGACCACGCATCACGGTAACCGTAGCTCGTACCGGTTTTATAGGCGATGCCGCGTTGCTTCATGCCAAGCGGCGGCAATACGCTGGCGAGAACATCGCTGACATTCCACACCGCAACCGTTTCCAGCATGGCGGAAGTCTGCTGCACCTGTGGCTCAGATCGAACACCATCACCCAGCACAACGGGTACACCACGATTGGCAAGTGCTGCATAAAGCTGCACCAGATCAACCAGCGAAATCCCGGCGCCCCCCAAAGCAATGGCCAGTCCAGGCGCCTCGCCTGCTGGCAGCGACATGGAAACACCCGCCCGGCGGAAACGCACCATCAGCGCAGCGGGGCTGACTGCGTCCAGCAGTTTCACAGCCGGAACATTGAGAGAAAGCTGCAATGCCTGGCGGATGCTGACATCGCCCTGATAGCTCATGTCAAAATTGCGCGGACGATAACCGTAAAAATCGGAAGGCCGATCTTCAATCAGCGTTTCCTGCGCCACCAGCCCGTCTTCAAAGGCAAGGCCGTAGATAAATGGTTTGAGTGTCGAGCCGGGTGAGCGAATTGCCCGCGTCATATCCACCCAGCCGCGTCGTGCCGAGTCGGTATAATCGGATGACCCGATTTCCGCGAGAATGTCTCCGGTCCGGCTATCGGCCATCACGATGGCAACGGAGACTTTGGGCCCGAGCTTTTCGGCAGCACGTCTGGCCAGCGCTTCGAGTTCTTTTTGAACCGGTAGAGACAGGGTGGTTGAGATCTCGCCAACATCAGCGGCCTTGCGGCGGGCGATTTCTGCCAGATGTGGCGCAAAGGCGGGCAGTTCCAGCCTCCGTGATGGCACCATCGCCAGGGATGCACGAGCAGCTTCCCCGTCACCGACCACATCGGAAACAGCAAGGCGCAACAACACCCGTTCACGTGCAGCCTTGGCTGCCTCGGGAAAACGGTCCGGCCGTCGCCGTTCCGGCAATTGAGGCAATGACACCAGAAGTGCTGCCTCTGCCGTCGAAAGACGTTTCGGCTCCTTGCCAAACCACGCAAGACTTGCCGCCCGTACCCCTTCGAGATTGCCGCCATAGGGTGCGAGGTTGAGATAAAGGTCGAGAATGTCCGCCTTGTCGAGACGCCGCTCGATCTGCACCGCACGGGCTGCCTGCAAGAATTTTGCCGAAAAGGAGCGGTCGGTACGTGGTTCGATCAATCGCGCCACCTGCATCGACAATGTCGAGGCACCCGACACGATCCGACCATTGGAGACCAGCTGCCAACCTGCCCGCATCAGCGCCCAGGGATCGATACCAGCATGTTGCCAGAACCGCTGATCTTCATAGGCAACCAGCATTTTCAGAAACTGCGGATCGACCTTATCCGCCGTGACCTTTAACCGCCAGCGCCCGTCTGCCGTGGCAAAAGCGCGAAGCAGCTGCCCATTGGCGTCCTTCACCTCAAAGGAGCGGCTTAACGCAGCATCGATTGGCGGCGGATAGGCCTTATCCAGCGCATCAAGGGCAAAGGCACCGCCGGTGGCCAGAATGCCAGCCACCGCAACAGTGATCCCCGCCTTTTTCCACCACGCCATTGCAGACCGCCCCATGGTGAAGGCCTTACTCGGCTTTCACCACCGACATGCGGCCGGTTGCCGTTCGGGCGGAAAACTGCGGACGATACATGTCTTCCACATTGGCGGCCGGATGATCATAGGTGCCGGGTGTAACGGCACGAACGACATAGGCCAGGGTGATGTCCGAACTGTCACCGGCCGAGCGATCGAAGGCGGCAACAAACCGGTCACTGCGGAACTCGGTATGGGCAGCTTCCACATCGCCAATCCATTCGAAGTTGGACAGCTGTGCGCTGTCCACCAGGCTTGGATTGTCGATCTCAAAACCGGCTGGCAGCAGATCGGTGATCAGAATACGCGACTGCCAGTCATGCTGCGGTGTGACACTTAGCACCACCACATACCGTTCATTCTGCACGGCCTCGCTGACGTTCACTTCCTCACCATCCAGCGAGTAATAGGCCCGCGAAATTGCAAAGCCGTCACCACCAGCTGCCAGTGGTTGGGCGGGAGCCGCAACCGTGGTGACCGTTGCCGTGACCGGGTCGGAGGACGCGTTGGAAATGGTCAGTGGTTGTTGCAGCAACTCATCACCGCTCATCTGTTTGCCAAAACCACCGGTGACCATCTCACCGTTGACATCGAGGCGAATGTCCTTGTCTTCGCCCCTCAAGGCACGGGCCGCCAGCAGCATCCAGGCCTGTTCCTGTGTGCTGGTATAGCTCTTTTTGTCCCATTCCTTTGAAACGGCACTGGCCAGCTGCGGAACAACCGGCGGCACTGGACGGCTTTCAGCGGCAAGGGCAAGCGAGGCTGCGCCATCTCGCAGCGCCGAACCGTAATCAGCACGTGCGAGGCTGACATCGGCCGAACTTGCAGCCATGCCGAGCGACGACGCAAACACTGACTGCGAACGGTTATTGTCACCGTATAGCGAAAGTGCCGCGCCAATCTGCGCCTTGGCCAGAGGTGTCGGGAATTCGGCAAGGGCGGTATCTGCAAAATAGCGCAGATCGTTGATTGCCGCCTTCTTGTTGCGGGCCAGCACGTAAAGGGCATAGGCAATTTCATTGCCACGATCGCGGACATTGTTGTCCATTGCCAGCCCGTTTTGCAGGTTGGTCAAAGCCTGCACCATCGCCTGCTCTGGAACCTCATAGGACTGTTCGCGGGCGCGGGTCAGGAAGTCGGTGATATAGGCATCCAGCCACAGGTCACCATATCCCGGAGACCACAGACCAAAGCTGCCCGAGCTCGACTGGAAGGACAGCACACGATAAATCGCGTCCTGCACCCGCTTCTTGATGTCAGGGTCTTGCGCCAGACTGCTATCGCTCGACATTTCCGAGAGATAGAGCAACGGCAACGCACGGCTGGTTGTCTGTTCGGCACATCCATACGGATATTTGTCTAGCATCATCACCAGTGCCGGAACATCAAAGGCCGCCGAGCGGCTGACATTGACGGCAACCGATGCACCAAGCAGCATGCTGTCGGCCAACAGATCACCATTCACCGTAAGGCTGCTGTTGGGCGCAATACGAATGTTCTGGCGGGTGGTGACCGGCAGCGCAGCCGGGCGAACCGGAATGATCAACTCCTGCTCAAGGGCAGACCCGGTTGCATCGGCCAAGCGGATCGTCACCTCGGCATTGCCGGGCATTTCACCCGTCAATGGCAAGGCAAGATCCGCCTTGCCGTCCGTTTGCAAGGTCAGCGTCTGGCGCACAAGCCCCTCACCCACCGTAGCAGCCGTATTGCTGGATACTGTCAGCGTGTAGTCGCCAGCGCGACCGTCGGTATTGGCAATGTCCAGACGCAACTGCGCCTCGTCACCGGGGCTCAGGAATTTCGGCGCGCTGGCGGTAAGCACCACCGGATCACGGATCACGACATCGGACACCGCATGCCCGACACCGGTTTTGGAATAGGCCACAGCCATGACACGTGCCGTGCCGTTGAACTGCGGAATATCAAAGGTGATAACGGCCTTGCCTTCATCATCCAGCTTTACCGGACCGGCAAAAAACGCCACCAGCTGTTCTGTCGGAGGGCTGCCCTGCAGGGCAACCTGGCCACCATCACCACCGGTGCGCAACCGGCCGGTCGCCCCCAGCGAACCGTCAATCAGCCGGCCGTAAATATCGCGAATTTCAAGCCCCAGCCTGCGCTGGCCAAAATACCATTCATCCGGTTTTGGTGGCTGGTAACGCGTAAGGTTCAAGATGCCGACGTCAACCGCAGCAACCATCACATAAGCGTCTTCATTGGCGCCGGCGCCAGTGACCTGCACCGGAATTTCCAGTGGCTGACGGGGCAGTGTCTTTTCCGGCAGTGTCAGCGACACATTCAGTTTGCGCTCAGCCGGGTCAACGGCCAGCCATTTGATACCGATGGCACGCATCGGCATGCGGCTTTCCTGCGCATCACCCGGACGGAACAGCGTGGCCGTGACATAGGCACCGGCTCCCCAGTCCTCGGTTACGGGGATTTCCACCTCGCCACCGTTTTCACCAATCGTCACCTGCTGCACAGCGATCAGCGCTTCCGAACCGGCAGTGACCATCAACTCGCCGGCAAATTTGGAAGACACCTGCAGCTTGGCGGTTTCGCCAACCGTGTAATGTTCCTTGTCCAGCGCGATTTCCAGGCCGTCAGGCGTTTCGGTCGAGCTTGCCTCCACGAACCAGCCGGCATCGAACTCCACACTGGAGGTCGGGCCGTCATTTTGAGCTGTTTCGACTTCCAGGCGATAACGGCCCCAGTTCACCGGAACCGAAATCTGGCCGCCATTGTCATCAACGGAAACCGTTCCGGTCTCCATCTGGCGGGTATAGACCACAGGTTCATAACGCCAGGAATTGCCCTGACGATACCACTGGTAGTTCCGTTCGACCTTGATCAGTTTCCAGGTCAGGCCACTCATTGCCTGTTTGGCACCATCTGCCGAAACGCCGATGATGTGGA
Source organism: Agrobacterium sp. (assembly GCF_032092815.1). Classification (GTDB taxonomy): domain Bacteria; phylum Pseudomonadota; class Alphaproteobacteria; order Rhizobiales; family Rhizobiaceae; genus Agrobacterium. The sequence continues at coordinate 48,870 of NZ_DAMDBP010000010.1, forward strand.
ACCGGCCAACAGAGTTTTCGGCAAGATCGCCAGAAAATTCTGGCTTGATGCCGATCATCGGTCCTTCCGCCTTCAGCGGCAATGTCAGGCTGCGCTCGACAGCACGGCCACCGCTCTCCCGCATGCGAACAGTGATATTGGCATCCAGCATCTGCGTGGTGGAGGGGATTTCAGTCAGGCTGACCGGGAAGGTTGCCTTGCCGTCATCGTCCAGAACAGGCAGGTCTTCCAGCGGCATACGGCTTTCTTCCTGGCTTTCTTCGTCAGCAAGACCGAAGAAGTAACCGGGGAAAGCATCGCGGGTGCGCGTCGGCTTAAGCGCAACGTCGCCTTCAAGCTCAAGACCTGCGGCCGGTGCGCCGTAGAGATAACGACCATCCACGGTCACATCAGTTTCGGCACCGGGCACGATTTCCTTGACGGAACTGGACAGATCAAACTCGGTGCGATCAGGTACGAAATCATCGACAAGGAAAGACGTTTCGCTGAGAGAAGCCGCTTTCGGATCGGTATAGACCCGCATCGTCCAGGTGCCGCGCATCGCGGTTGCCTGCGTTGCAAACTGCAGTGCATGTCCGCCAAGCGCACGGCCATCACTGACCATACGGCGGTCTTCCACACCGTCCGGACGCGAGAATATAAAGGTCAAAGGCAGGTTTTCGATGGCGTTGCCTTCAATGTCACGAGCAAGCGCAACGGCATTCACCGTTTCGCCGGCGCGGTAGATGCCGCGCTCCGTCCAGCTCATGACATCGATGGCACCGGGGGCTGCACGCCCTGTCACACCACGATCGGAAAGATCAAAACCGGCACGTGTCATGTCGAGGAAGACATAATCGCCATCGCCATTCCGTGCTGTGATGACCGCGGGCGCCTGTGCCGCCGTTCCACGGATCAGGCCAGCGGCAAAGGTTGCCCGGCCGTCGGCATCACTGGTTGCCGTTGCCAGAACTTCATTGTTCTTGGCCAGCAGTTGCAGCTCAACCCCTTCGAGCGGTTTGGCCGTGCTGAGCGCACGCACAAACACATCAAGACCATTGGTACCGGCATAGGTGGTGATGCCAGTGTCCGATACGAGGAACCATTGCGTTGCACGCGAATCCCAGTTTTCTGGAGCGGTGCCAGGTGGCACGGCTGTCAGCACGTAGATGCCGGGCTTGCGCTCGGGCAGCGCCTCATCCACCGGGAAGCTGGTGACCACGTCCTTGTTGAGTTCCGGCTGGATGGTAATGTCACCCTGCCACACCAGTTCACCGATCTCGTTTTCAATACGGTCGGAACTGTAACCATCCATCTGTGTCAAAAACTGCGAATTGGCAAGCAACGGTGCAATGTTGCGGTCACCAACGCGGTAGAGCTTCAGAGATGCGCTTTCGATATTGACGGATACCAGCGGCACGCCGCGACGGGCGGTGCCTGGCAGCACGAAATTGTCGCCGGTAAACCGCACCGATGCAGACCGGTCACGTACATAGATGTCGAGATCAACCTGCTTTTCCAGCGGCTCTTCAACGGAAGATGGCAGGCCAGCCCGCAGGGCAAGCTTGTAACGCTGGCCGTGGGTCAGACCCTCGACGCAAATTTCGCTGCCCTTGGCTTCCATGGCCTTGGGCGAGGTACCGTCCAGCGTCACGAATGGCGCGTAATCAACACCGTTTTTCACCAGAGGTTCGGAAAACTGCACGCAGGCGCGAGGCGTCGCGCTGTCGGTATCAACCGTGTTGCCGATAACCCGGAAACCCTGGCGGGTGCGAAGATCGGCATAGGCCGCACGCACGGCCGCGTCATCAGACAGCGCAAGGCTTGCCTTGTAGGAATTCAGCGCAGCGCGATAATTCTGGGTCTTTTCAAAGGCGCGGGCAAGAGCAACCAGCGCCTGCGTTCTGCTACCCGTTGTCCGGCTCAGTTCATAAGCGTTGAGAGCAGCGGATGCGGCCTGGCCAGCAATCGAATAATTATTGTCCACACGTGCCGCAGCGGCAGAAAACTGTGTCCATACGGCGCCATTGTCCGGCTCAAGCGACAGTGCAGCCTTGAACAGATCAACCGCCTCGGAAATATTGCCGGCACCGGCCTGCATGTTGGCAGAACCAACCAACGCATCAAAGCCCATGGCCTGCTGTTCGTCGGTTGCAATCAGGTTGGACTTGAGGCGACGTGCCTCCTGAACCAGATCGTCGGAGATAAAGGGCAGACGTTTGGCAACGCCGATCTCCGGCTCGTTGGCAACTTCCACCACCTTGCCGGCAACTGCACCGGGAAATGCATTGAGCTGATTGAAGTCAGATTTCAGGAAGCACCATTGCACCTTGGGATTGTAGGTGAAGGCCTTACAGGACGCGTCATCGAGGCAGGTCGCTTCGCATTCATCCAGCGAAACATTTTGCTCGGTTCGCAGATCAAAGCCGAAATAGTCACCATTTTGCGTGGTGACAATCTTGCGACTGGCCTGTTGTGCATTGGAGGGCAGCGTTGCAAAAACCGTGGCGGCAACAATGAAGGAACCGCGAAGCAAGGCGCGCAAGGACATCTGTTCTCTCCCCGACAGATTGCATATTCGATTGTGTTCAAATTCCTTTTGGCTTGTCAACGCAGCCGAAACAAGCCCCTAGAATTTATGGCTGAAATCAATAACGCGGACATGACGAGGCAAAAAGGCAAGCGAAAGATCAGTCTTCCAGCTTGCGCGCCTCGGAAACCAGCATGATGGGAATGCCGTCGCGGATGGGATAGGCCACGCGACCACTTTCGGAAACAAGCTCGTTCCTGTCACGGTTGTAGGTCAGCGTGCCCTTGGTCAGCGGGCAGACGAGAAGCTCGAGCATCTTGGGATCAACCCGGCTCATTTTTTCATGCATGGCGCACAACTTTCCTCACTGCAACACATTGCCGCCATCGCTGCGCCCCTGCGCCAGAACGATTTCGGTGATGGCTATCAGCGTTTCTGCGCGGGAGCGTAGATCAGGCGCCTCCAGCAGTGCCTGTTTTTCCGCAGGCCCGAACGGCGACATCATCGAAAGGGAATTGACCAGAATGCGATTTCCGGCGCGCTCCACACTGTCCCAATCGGCTTCAAGCTGGTTGGCATCGAGAAAATCACGGAATACCCGCAGCAGGCCCTCACGATCAACGGCACTCTCGTCATCGTCGCCGGTCAGGTCAGTCAGCAAAGGCGCGTGTTTGAAAATCCTATAAGGCTTGGCGCAGGACACCTCATCGATCAGCCGGAACCGGCATACGCCCGTCAGCGTCACCAGGTAACGACCATCGCCGCTTTCGGTAAAAGAGGTGATACGCCCAAGGCAACCGATCTGGCTCAGAACGGGTACATCAATATCGTAATTATTGGCTTCGGTCAGCGATGGCTGCACCATGCCAATCAGCCGTTCAGCGGCCATCGCAGCGTCAAACATCGTCAGATAGCGCGGCTCGAAGATGTTCAGCGGAAGATTGCCACCGGGTAACAGAAGCGCTCCGGACAACGGAAAAACCGGAACGGTGGCGGGCAGATCACTGCCCTTCACATATCTCGCATTTCCCACTTGCATCAGGATCATCCCTCAGCGTGAAAGCCACAATGGGCTACATGTCAAAGCGTTAAATGTGGTGCTTTTGCGTAAAAACGCAAGTCTTTCCAGACGGACTGCCTCCACTCAGGAGAACAAAACCGCGGAAAGTTTGCGCCTTGCAGCCACGGTTGCGGGATCCTTGAAACCCCATGCATCAAAAAATTCCAACAGCAGACGGCGTGCGCCATCATCATCGAACGTGCGGTCCTTGCGCATCACCAGCAACAGCTGATCGGCTGCCTCGTCGCGCTTGCCCTGAACGTTGAGGATCTTGGCCAGCTTGATGCGTGCCTCGTGATTATCGGCGTTCAATGCCAGCTCCTGTTCCAGCGCGGCCGGATCACCCAGCTTGCGTGCTTCTTCATACTGAGACAGCTTTTTCTGCACGGCCTGGACGGCAGCATCTTCAGCAATTTCCGGCGGCAGGGAGGACAGCAACTGGCTGGCGCGGTCCTGCTGACCGACAGCAATCATGCATTCGGCGATACCGGCAACAGCGCCTGGATTTTCCGGTGCAGCCTGCATCACCGCACCAAAAAGCTGCGCGGCCTGATCGTACTGACCATCAGCCAGCAACTGCCGTGCCTCGGTCAAAGCGGCCTCGATTTCCGCAGCTGGATCATTGCCAGCAGGTCCGGCGATCTTGTCGATAAATTCGCGGATCTGGCTTTCCGGCACAGCACCCATGAAACCATCCACCGGGCGACCATCGGCAAAGGCAACGATGGCTGGAATGGACTGGATGCCAAGCTGGCCAGGGATGGACGGGTGATCATCAATGTTCAGCTTGACCAGCTTCACGCGGCCAGCAGAGTCGTTGAGGACCTTTTCCAGCACCGGTGTCAGCTGTTTGCACGGTCCGCACCATGGCGCCCAGAAATCCACCAGAACCGGCTGGCGGCGCGATTCTTCAAGCACATCCTTTGTGAAACCTGCCGTGGTCGTATCCTTGATGAAACCGCCCTCACCGGCCCCGGTCGCGGCACCATATTGGGCCGATGCGCTCATCTGCGCGCCAAAAGAACCGCCGTAGGGGTTGTCCATTCCGCTCATCATCGTCTCCAGTTCTTCAAGCCAGCCACGGCCGCATTGTCATGCGCCAAAGCTTTATAGTGGCAAAGATCGTATGTCACTCGCTCACTTTCAAGACAAGCGGAGTATGACCCGTTGCTTCGAGAAAGCGCAGGACATCTTTTGACGCCACCGTTGTGGTCGCATCATTGGAAAGTGGATGGCCGTTCAGGAGTTCGTTTTCCATCAGGGCTTCGTCCAGCACGAAGGTGACGGCATTGCCACCATCATTGATGGCACCGAACACCGTAACCGAACCGGGCACCACGCCCAAATACTCCAGCATCTTTTCCGGCTTGCCAAAGGAAACCTTGCTGGCAGCACCAATCACCTTGTGCACATTCTTCAAATCAACCACCGCATTTTCCTCAACGGTCAACACGAAGTACTGATCCTTCTTGTCCTTCACGAACAGGTTCTTGGTGTGGCCACCGGGAATAAGGTCACGCAGAGACTGCGATTCGGACACGGTAAACACCGGTTCATGGGTCGTTGTCTTATGGGAAATTCCCAGATTATCGAAGAATTCGAACAGGGCTTCAGGCGTTTTAGGGGCCGGATTTGTCATGTCATCGCTTCTCTGCTGTCACTTGATCTGAAATAGCCGTGACAGCGTTTTAAGCGGCAAAATCAAGTCATGCAATGGCATTCACAAAACACATCTTTAAAATTTCCATTTATTTTCAATAGCTTGAAAGGAGATCACATTTTTTCTCACTCTTTTTGTCATTTCCCTGTTGCATTTGAAAATCGATTGAGCGATATAGCCCCCGTCGCCGCAACGCAGCGACCCACGGCTCAGCGAACTACCCCGGGCCTTGGATTTTTGAGCGGGTGTAGCTCAGGGGTAGAGCACAACCTTGCCAAGGTTGGGGTCGAGGGTTCAAATCCCTTCGCCCGCTCCAAATCTCTCAAAAAGAGATAAATGCTCAAAACCGCCGCAAGGCGGTTTTTGCATTTCTGGCCTATGCCTTTCCATTTTCCTTACCGCCGTCCCACTGAATATGCGCCTTCAACGGCAAAAAATTAAATGCATCACGGAATGTATTGAGTATTGCATTTGAAAATCGATTGAGCGATATAGCCTCCGTCGCCGCAATGCAGCGACCCACGGCTCAGCGAACTACCCCGGGCCCTGGATTTTTGAGCGGGTGTAGCTCAGGGGTAGAGCACAACCTTGCCAAGGTTGGGGTCGAGGGTTCAAATCCCTTCGCCCGCTCCAAATCTCCCAAAAGGAGAGAACTGCTCAAAACCGCCGCAAGGCGGTTTTTGCATGTCTGGCCTATGGTTTTTCAGTCTCTATGACGCCATCCCACTGAATATGTGCCTTCAATGGCAAGTGGTCGGATGCGACACGCGCCAGCGCAGAATCATGCACCGTAACCGAGCCAATCAATTCTTTGCGGTTGGCAATGATTCGATCCAACGCCAGCACTGGCAGGTTGGACGGAAAGCTCGGCACCGCCGGCGGCAGAAAACCAAATGCATCCCGAAATGTATTGAGTGACGACCCTTTGCCCAGCCGCCACTCATTGAGATCGCCCATCAAAATGGTTGGCAGCCCCTCACGTTCGCCCAAAAGCTCCAGCAATGCCCGCGCCTGTTGCGCTCTCGAATGCCGCAACAACCCGAAATGCGCTGCAATTACCCGAAGCATGCCACCACGCTTCAACTCCAACTCAGTGACCAGGGCGCCACGCGGCTCAAGCCCCGGCAATTTTACCGTATGGACGTCACGAACGGTGCCCTCCCTGAACAGAAGCACATTGCCATGCCAACCATGCGCCTTGCCGGCTGGCGCTATCGGCACCGCCACAAGACCGTTTTCACGTTCCAGTCGCGCCAGATCGAGCAGGCCACGGCGTTCACCGAAGCGGGTATCGGCCTCCTGCAGCGCAATGATGTCAGCGCCGATTTCCTGAATGACACGGCTGGTTCTTTCAGGATCAAACCGACCATCCCGGCCAACGCATTTATGCACATTATAAGAGGCGATCACCGGCTGTGACGTATCCATCAACACGCCATGTTCCTGGCGTTGGCGGCGGTTCTTGATCGAGGCCATCAGCGCCGCTTGCAGGCTTTCAGTTTTGGTCTTTTCCCTGGTACGCTTCACGAGATCAGGTGCTCCTGCAATTACAGATAGGGCGACGCCAGCCACAGAACCCGCTCGATGAAGCGAACAAGAAACGGACGTGCACGTAACGCATCAAGGCTAACAGCGGTTGCGTTCTGGCGCGCGGTTTCCATCCGCTGGGCAATCTTGCGGGCAAAAGTTTCATCCAGCACTTCGATATCGATTTCGAAGTTCAATCGCAGTGAACGCGGGTCAAGGTTCGATGAGCCGACATAGGACCAGCGATCATCGATCACCATCAGCTTGGAGTGGTTGAATGCCCCTTCGGCCCGCCAGATACGGCAATAGTTTTTCAAGAGTTGGTCGAACTGTGCCGTCATGGCGTGATCCACCAGCTTGAGGTTGTTGCTGGCCGGTACAATGATATCCACCTGAACGCCACGCCGCGCCGCCGTGATAATGGACGAGATCAATTCCCGGTCAGGCAGAAAATAGGGCGACATGATCAGGATGGATGAGCGCGCCACGGAAAAGGCGCCCATCAGCATCTTGTGGCTCGTTTCAATGCTTTTGTCCGGGCCCGAGGATGCAATACGCGCCATCAACGGCGAACCCGGTTCAGCCTGCGGCAGTTCAATATCCCATACGGGGCTATCAAGGAGTTCGTCGGTGGTGAAACGCCAGTCCTCGGCAGCAATGGTAAAAAGATCGGCGACAACAGGCCCGGTGACCTTGAAATGAGTGTCGAGCGCGAAATCCTTGCCTGCAAACTCCTTGGTGAACCCTTCGCGGATATTCATGCCACCGGTGAAAGCCAGCCGCCCATCCACCACCAAAATTTTGCGGTGGGTTCTGAGGTTGGCGTAGGGCAATCGCAGGCCCATCACCACCTGACCATTAAAGACGTCAGTGGTCACGCCTTCACGTTGCAGATGACCCACAATGCTGGGCACGGAATAACGGGCACCGACCGCATCCACCAGCACGCGCACTTCCACGCCGCGCTTCTTGGCCTGCGACAAGGCCTCCACAAACCGCAAACCAATGCGGTCATGGTCGAAAATATAGGTTTCGAGAATGATGCAGCGCTTTGCCGAATTGATCGCCTCCAGCATCGCGGCGTAAGCAGCGTCGCCAGTTTCCAGCGGCGTTATGCGGTTGCCGGAGGTCATGGCGTGGCGGGTCACACGATCGGCCAGCGTCTTCATCGCAGCAAAACGACGACCGAACAGCCGGGCCACGGTTTCGCCATCGACATCGAATTGCACGACACGATCCATGATACCGCCCTGAACCAAAGAGCGATGCTGAATGATGGAGCTGCGCCGGATGCGATTGATTCCGACGATAAAATAGATCACTGCACCGACAATGGGTGACAACACGATCACGCCAACCCAGCCAACGGCGGAGCGGACCTCTTCTTTTGTCATTGTGGCGTGGACGGCAGCAATGGTTCCCAATACCACAGAAAGAGCGGCAAGAATATGCGGCCAGTACGTCACGAACAGATCGAGCATACATTGAATATAATACAGTTGTTTTGGCGCGCAATGCGTGCCGCAATCAAAGGCTGTAGAATTGCCAACGCCTGCCCGACCGGTTTTCAGGCCATATCAGCGGGATGACATTTCCCGGATCGGCGGCTCGGAACCTTCCGGCAACGGGCTGATATAGGGCTTGCCTTTACGGCGCCGTACCAGATCGGCTCGGGCCGCTTCGCGCAACTGTTCGCTTTCCAGTGCAGCCAGTCCCGTGGCGGCCATCACCTTGGCAACAGCCACCATGCCCTTGTGGGCGGCCGCACTTTTGCCCTGCGCCACAAGCTGCCAGGTATGGAACTGCGTGCCAATGGCGCAAGTTGGTCCATCCGCCTGAACGGTTGGCACCACCCAACTGACATCACCGACATCGGTGGAGCCGGTGCTCAAGGTCGCGCGATCATGCGAAGGCAAGACAAAATCGGCAAGCGGGATATCGCGCTCCGGCAGGCTGAATGCACGCCAGCTTGCCGCAATATCGTCGGACGACAGCGCCTTCCGGATATCTGTGGCAAAAGCCCGGTCCTGATCATCAAAATCAGGCACGCCGAGCTGCTCCCACACATCCTGCATCACGTCCATCAAAGGCGTATTCGGCAACAGATTGGAAACGGCACTGATCACCCGGCTCTCGACTGCGGTTTCCGTCATCAGTGTTGCACCTTTTGCAACATTCTTAACCCGCTCGATCAGCGACAGCATTCCGTCGAGTTCAGGCGCACGCACCACGTAACGCACCTTGGCCCGTGCCTGCACGACATTGGGAGAAATGCCACCGGTATCCAGAACCGCATAATGGATACGGCAATCGGACGGCATATGTTCGCGCAGATAGTTGACGCCGACATTCATCAGCTCAACAGCATCCAGCGCGCTGCGGCCCAGATGCGGATTGGCCCCTGCATGGGCAGCGCGACCTTTAAAGGTGAAATCGACGCGGGCATTGGCCAATGTGGTGTTGCGCTGCACGCCTGCAAAATCACTGGGGTGCCAGCAAATCGCCACATCGACATCATCGAATACACCAGCCCGCACCATGAAGGCCTTGGCAGCGCCGCCTTCTTCTGCCGGGCAACCATAATAACGCACACGTCCCGCAATGCCCTTGTCCGCCAGCCAGTCCTTCAGCGCCGTGGCGGCCAGAAGCGAGGCTGAGCCGAGCAGATTGTGGCCACAGCCATGACCGTTCGCGCCTTCGGTTTCAGGATCGAAGGTGGCGACACCGGCTTTCTGGCTGAGACCAGCCAGTGCATCATATTCACCCAGAAATGCGATGACAGGTCCACCCTCGCCGGCCTCGCCCATCAGAGCCGTTGGGATACCCGCGAGATCACTGGTGACATTAAAACCCTGTTTTTCCAGCATGGCACGATGGGCATCAGCCGATTGCGTTTCCATGTAACAGGTTTCCGGTGTGCCCCACACGGTGTCACTCAGTTCAATGAAGTCCTGCTTTTTATCCTCCACGATCTGCCAGATGCGTGGACGGTTGGAATCTTGCTGCGTCATGCTGGAATACTTTCGTGCCAATGCCGGAATGGATGCAAGGCGCGACCATAACCCTTCGCAACGAAATGAAAAGTGCCCGCTTCAGCCCTGCCATGCGCAAACAACGGTGGAATATAACGATTTGCTATGCCATGAGAGGCGGCAATGAATGCTAAGGCCTGAGCAGCAAAGGCGCATCGTCGTCTCCGCCAGGCTTCGATTGGAATGTGAGTGTCATGTCTGAAACCGTAAACGGCAGCGTCATCGCCATATCCAGCCAGGTCATGCGCGGCTCCGTCGGCAACCGCGCTGCCGCATTTGCCTTGGAAACGCTGGGCTTCCCGGTCTGGTCTGTTCCCACCATCGTCATGCCATGGCATCCCGGTCAGGGGCCATCCACCCGGCTGCGTTTTCCCGACGCTGATTTCGACAAGGCCATGGACGATCTTGCCAATGCCCCCTGGACCGGTGAAGTCAAAGCCGTGCTGACGGGATATTTCGGCAGCGCCGCACAGGTTCATTCCGTTGCACGCATGATCAAGACGCTGCGTGAAAAGAACCCTGATCTGATCTATGCCTGTGACCCAGTGATGGGTGACAAGGGCGGGCTTTACGTGCCGGTGGAAACTGCCCAGGCCATTCGCGACGAACTTATCCCGCTTGCCTCCATTGCCACGCCCAACCGGTATGAACTGGCATGGATGAGCGGCGCCGATCTCGACACCAACACGGCCATCATGGATGCAGCGCTGGCACTGGGGCCTTCGCGCATGCTGGTAACCTCAGCCGTGCCGATGATGGCGGGCGGCATTGGCAACTTGTTCCTGAGCGGCAAGGCCGCATTGCTTGCCGAACATCGCTCCATAGACAATGTGCCCAACGGCCTTGGTGATTTGCTCGGAGCATTGTTCCTGGCGCGCGTACTGCAGGGAATGACCGACGAAAAGGCACTGCAACTGGCAACGGCCAGCGTGTTTGAAATACTGGCGCGCACCATGAAGCGTGGCATGAACGAACTGACGCTGGAAACCGATGCCTCAAGTCTTTCTACACCCATGGCCATGGTGCAGATGCGCCACCTGATGCATCCCGGCCGGACGAAACAAAAATAACAGCTACTCGATCTGCCAAAAAGGTGTAGATCGAGCTCATACAGAAAATGCGAAAATACAAAATCATGCGCATTTTCCGCAATCGGGCCTGTCCGCTGGTACTTTGGGACAGACCTCACGAACTGATTGATATTCAGTCAAAGGAAGGACAATTCGGACCCATGCAGAATTTCCCCCAGTCTCTTCTGTCCGGTTACAGAAATTTCATGAGCGGTCGTTACAAAGACGAGAGCGAACGCTATCGCGCTTTGGCTGAAACGGGCCAGAAACCCCAAACTCTGTTCATTGCCTGTTGTGACTCCCGCGCCGCGCCCGAAACCATTTTCGACTGCGGTCCGGGAGAGCTGTTCGTGATGCGCAACGTGGCCAACATGGTCCCGCCGTTTGAACCGGATGGGCAATATCACGGCACATCATCGGCCATCGAATATGCCGTTCAGGTGCTGAAGGTAAAAGACATCGTGGTGATGGGTCACGGCCGTTGCGGCGGCATTCAGGCCGCTCTCGACCCCAATCTGGCACCGCTTTCTCCAGGTGATTTCATCGGTCGCTGGATGGGCCTTCTCAAACCGGCCGCTGAACAGATCCAGAGCAACGACGTCATGACAGCTGGAGAGCGCCAGACGGCGCTGGAGCGCGTATCTATCCGCAACTCCATCAACAATCTCATGACCTTCCCATTCCTCAAAACTCAGGTTGAAGCTGGAAAGATCAAGGTTCACGGCGCCTGGTTCGATATCTCGACCGGCGAATTGTGGATCATGGACAGCAAAACGGGCGACTTTCGCCGCCCGGATGTTTGATTGACGAGATGCCGACGGCCAGACTTACTGGCCGTCGATCGCCCGACCGATATGGGCAATCGCCTGCTGGTAAACGCTGGCTGCATTCCAGCCCTGAATGGCGCCGTAGTTCGGCTGGCCGGGCTGATAACCGGCACCGCGTGTCCAGCCATGCCCCTTGAGGAAGTTGGCCGTTGAGGCCAGAGCGTCTGCACGCGAACCAACCAGATCCACACGACCATCGCGATCGGCATCAACGCCATAACGTACAACATTGAGCGGCAGGAACTGTGTCTGGCCGATTTCACCATGCGCGGCCCCCTTTGCATTGGTCGACAGCGAACCTTTGCCAACAAGCTGCAGTGCGGCATAAAGCTGCTCGGTGAAATATTCCGAACGGCGGCAGTCATAAGACAGTGTCGCAACCGCAGACAGCGTATGCTGATTGCCCATGAAGCCACCAAAACCGGTTTCCATGCCCCAGATGGCGATCAGCGGGCCGGCAGGAACGCCATATGTCTTTTCAATCGAGGCAAAGAGCGCCGCATTGTTGCGCTTCATTGTCTTGCCACGTGAAATGATCGTCGCGCCGCCACGCTTCTGCATGAACTGGTCGAAAGACAGTTTGAAGCTGTGCTGGCCACGGTCGGCACGAATGGTTGCAGTGTTATATTTAACATTGGCAAAGGCGCGGTCGATAACGGATTTGCTCACGCCATTTGCAGCAGCTTCGTTCTTGAAGGCATCAACCCACTGCGGAAAACCAGCAGACGTATTGCCACATTGCGCAGCCATTACAGGCGCAGCTACCAAACCGGCAAACATCGCCACACCAATGGAAAGTACCTTCATTGCCCGCATCAGAATTTCGTCCTCAATTGTTACTTCAGGGGAGCTTGCCCCTGACAGCGCACGGCCTTGTCGCCGCTTATAAACTGTAAAATGCATGTCTGTGAAAGAAGCAGCAAATAAACTGGCCGTGATGCGGCCAATTTAAAACCCGCCTCTTCTTAACTGAACAGGCGGGTTATATTCAACGTTTCTTACGAAAAAGTATCAGGCAGCGGCTTTGCGCGGCTTGATGAGACCACGGTTGACGAGCAGCTCGGCAATCTGGATGGCATTGAGTGCTGCACCCTTGCGCAGGTTGTCGGAAACAACCCAGATGTTCAGGCCGTTTTCTACCGTTGCATCTTCGCGGATGCGCGAAATATAGGTTGCATCTTCGCCAGCACTTTCAACAGGCGTGATGTAACCGCCATTTTCATGCTTGTCGATGACGAGGCAACCCGGTGCTTCGCGCAGGATATCACGAGCCTGATCGGCAGTGATCTCGTTTTCGAACTCAATGTTGACGGATTCGGAGTGACCGATGAACACCGGAACGCGAACAGCCGTGCAAGTGACCTTGATCTTCGGATCAAGCATCTTCTTGGTTTCGGCCAGAACCTTCCACTCTTCCTTCGTGTAACCATCTTCCATGAACACATCGATGTGCGGGATGACGTTGAAGGCAATGCGCTTGGTGAACTTCTTGTTCTCAACCGGATCGGCAACAAATACGGCACGGGTCTGCTGGAACAGCTCGTCCATGCCTTCCTTGCCAGCACCGGAAACGGACTGGTAGGTGGACACGACAACGCGCTTGATCTTGGCAAAGTCATGCAGCGGCTTCAGCGCCACAACCAGCTGTGCTGTCGAGCAATTCGGATTGGCAATGATGTTCTTCTTGCCAAAGGAGTCGATAGCATCAGGGTTCACTTCCGGCACGATCAACGGAACTTCCTGATCATAACGCCATGCGGAAGAGTTATCGATGACAACGCAACCCTGCGCACCGATCTTCGGCGACCACTTCTTGGAGATATCGCCACCAGCCGACATCAAGCAAATGTCGGTGTCGGAGAAATCGTAGTTCTCGAGGTTGGAAACCTTCAGCGTGCGGTCACCGTAAGAAACTTCGGTGCCCTGGCTACGTGCCGAAGCCAAAGCCACGACTTCATCTGCTGGAAACCCGCGTTCTGCGAGGATATTGAGCATCTCGCGACCGACATTGCCGGTGGCGCCTGCGATTGCAACTTTGAAACCCATAATCAAGCTCTCTTTCTTCTCTCCTCTTTTTGGTGAGGGGGAACCGCATTGCTGCGATTTCCTGTTCCCCAGCCAAACCGGGGAGAGAGCGGTGGCCAGAGACGTCAGACGGTTTTAATCGTCGTTTTGGCCATAATTCGGATAGAATGAGAAAAGCGTGGTAAAGCCCCGGCTTCATCAGCCGGTCTGTTGCATGCAGCAATGTCACAGACATTCAAATGCAAGGTCGCTCTCCCTTTCGAGGCAAGCTATTAGATGGTTTAGCAGTTCTGTCAAGGCTGCATAGGTTGAAAATCGGTCGCAAAACACTCGGCAACACGTAAAACATACGGCACTTTTGCACAAGCAAGTTAGACTAAAGTCATAATGCGAAAGCATCGCTCTTCCTCTCGTCAATTTTCTGTCAATCTATTCACTGGTGCATCGTGCCTTGTCAGGCAACCCGGAGGAGAGTTGGGTTCATACGGTGCGACCATTGGACATCTGTGGAGGACAGAAAATGGCAAACGCAGCAGCCGTAAGCGGCTCGTCCCGTCCGATGACGGGAGAGGAGAAGAAGGTGATTTTCGCTTCTTCCCTCGGAACAGTTTTTGAGTGGTACGACTTTTACCTGTACGGTTCGCTGGCCATCTATATCGGCGCGACCTTCTTCAGCCAATACCCGGAAACCACGCGCAACATCTTCGCGCTTCTGGCCTTTGCCGCCGGCTTCCTCGTTCGCCCGTTTGGTGCGCTGGTGTTTGGCCGCTTGGGCGATCTCGTCGGCCGTAAGTATACCTTCCTCGTCACCATCCTCATCATGGGTGCTTCCACCTTCCTCGTTGGCGTTCTGCCTGGCGCAGACACCATCGGCATCGCGGCCCCAATCATCCTGATCGTCCTGCGCATGCTGCAGGGTCTTGCACTGGGCGGCGAGTATGGCGGTGCTGCAACTTATGTGGCCGAACACGCACCACACGGGCGCCGCGGATACTTCACCTCTTGGATCCAGACAACAGCCACGCTTGGTCTGTTCCTGTCGCTGATCGTCATCCTGGGCGTACAGTTTGCCGTTGGCAAGGAAGCTTTTTCGGCCTGGGGTTGGCGCATCCCGTTCCTTCTGTCCGTCGCACTGCTAGGTGTTTCGGTCTGGATTCGTATGAAAATGAACGAATCTCCAGCCTTCAAGAAAATGAAGGAAGAAGGAAAGCAATCCAAGGCACCGCTGACAGAAGCATTCGGTCAGTGGAAGAATGCAAAGATCGCCATTCTGGCACTGATCGGTGCGGTTATCGGTCAGGCTGTGGTCTGGTACACTGGCCAGTTCTACGCCCTGTTCTTCCTTCAGAGCATCCTGAAAATCGATGGACAGTCCGCAAACCTCATGGTGGCAGCGTCGCTGATCATCGGCACCGGCTTCTTCGTGTTTTTCGGTTGGCTTTCCGACAAGATCGGTCGCAAGCCAATCATCATGGTCGGTCTTCTTATGGCCATCCTCACCTACTTCCCGCTGTTCAAAACCCTGACATGGGCCGGCAACCCGGCACTGGCACAGGCACAGCAGGATGTCCGCGCAACAGTGACTGCTGCACCGGGCGACTGCAAATTCCAGTTCAACCCGACAGGCACAGCCAAGTTCACCACCTCTTGCGACATCGCAACGGCTTTCCTCACGCGTAACTCCGTACCTTACGATGTTGTCACGACAGCCCCTGCCGGTACACCTGCAACAGTTGCCGTCGGTGGTGCCACCATCAACAGCTATGATGCTGTTGCGGCAGGCGACCAGGCAACAGCCATGGGCGGCACCTTCCAGAAGCAGGTCAACATCGCGCTGCACGACGCCGGTTATCCACTGGTCCGAGGCCCTGCAAAGGTGGCTGATGCCAAGCTGGATGCCTTCATTGCAGCCAACCCGGAATTGGGTCTGAATGCGGAAGCGGTTCGTGCTGGTGAAAAGGCCATGGTTCCGGCCGACAAGCTGGTGGCTGACAAGCTGGCAACGACGGCAGAACTAAACGGCGCATCGGAAATGGCGGTCTACACCATTGCCGGCGGCGGTGGCTTCACTATGGTGTCCGACCCCGCCGCTGTAAACTGGACAGTCATCATAGCCGTGCTGACGGTTCTGGTGATCTACGTGACCATGGTTTATGGCCCAATTGCCGCCTTGCTGGTCGAGTTGTTCCCGACCCGCATTCGCTACACCGGCATGTCGCTGCCATACCATATCGGCAACGGTTGGTTCGGTGGTCTGCTTCCGGCAACGGCCTTCGCGATGAGCGCGGCCAAGGGCGATATCTATTATGGCCTCTGGTACCCGATCATCTTTGCGGCAATCACGCTGGTCATCGGCCTGCTGTTCCTGCCGGAAACCAAGGACCGCGATATCCACGCAATGGATTGATCACCTGACACGACCAAAAGAAAACCCGGCGCCAGACGCCGGGTTTTTCAAATCTGCCTTTTGCTCTACACTTCGTCGGGCACACAGTCCTTGAGCGACAATTCATTGTGTTGGCAGCGATCGACTTTGCACCTCAACGCCTTGCAGTCTGAACATCTGCGCAAAAAACTTCTCGTCAGACAGTCGACGAAGCACCGCCGCAATCATCGCCGTTACCACCACCGCAAACACCACGCGCCCGGCAAGAATTCCGTAGACGTCAGCGCCGAGCGAAATCATGATCAGCGTGTCCTCGATCACGCTATGCGCAAATCCCATGAAAACGCAGGACAAGAAGATCTGGCGCGGCGATACGGTCCCCGACCGGGCCTCACGGATCAGCAGACCGGCACCGTAGGAAATCCCCAGGAACAGACCGACAGCCGTCAGGTGCCCTGCCTCGCCTCTGATTCCGGCAAGCCTCAACACCGGTTCAAGGGCTTTCATCATCCATGCCATTACCCCCGTCACTTTCAGGACCTCCAGCGCCCAGAACAGGGCAAAAAGGATGGTGAACATCAAGACCATGGTTTCGCCAAGGCTCCAGAAATATTCACTCCACTGCGGCGTGACGCTGAGTGGGATCCAGGCCGGATTGACTGGAGCTGACAGCCAGTTCATGGCCTGCAGAACATGATGCAGGATAAAGGCATAGAGCAAACCGCCTGCAACGCGCAGCACGGTGGTGACAACCATGCCTGGGCCAGCCTTCTGGATAATCTTCTGTTCGATAGGAAGACCATGCGCAAACAGGATCAGCGCTGAAAAGACGGTGATATCTGCAACCGTCAATGATGACGCCGGGACAAGAGCAAAGATAAGCGGCACCGCTCCCCAGATGCCCACCAGCATTGCCGTCAGCCATGCCAGACCAAGCTCATTGGGCAGGCCAACCAGGCTCATTACAGGGGCAAAGGCCGGTGCAACCGCTTCGATCACGCCCATGCGTGACAGAAGCTCCGTCAGAATGGCGATCGGGACGGTAATCCGGACAAGCACCCAATAAATATCGATGGTGTCGCGCGTTTTTAGCATGAATTTTGATAGCAGCGGCTGCATCAGAGGCTCCTTTGACTGTGCTCTGATCTGCTACCTCAAGCCCGTTCGAATTTTTGGTCAAAGATTGCATCTATGTGCAATTTTATTGCAAATCCATTTTAACGAGCCTTATGCTGACCGCATGGACAAGATCGATCAGAAACTTCTCAACCTCATGCAACGCGATGCATCCCGCACCAATGTCGAAATGGCCGACGAGGTGGGTCTTTCACCGTCCAGTTGCCTCAGGCGAGTGCAGCGCCTCCACAAATCGGGGATCATCGATCGCATCGTGGCGATCCTCAATCCCTCGAAAGCCGGACGTGGCATCAAGGCATGGGTAACGGTGGAGTTGAAACTGCATGGCGAGCAGCATATGCGCCGGTTTCTGGACCTCGCATCTGCTGAAGCGGCCGTGACACAGGCCTATGCCGTTACCGGTGAAGCGGATGTCGTGCTGATGTTGCGATTGCGCAACATGGAAGAGTTCGATGCGCTTTGTGAGCGGTTGTTTCGGGACCAAACCAATGTCGCCAGGTTCTTCACCATGGTCGTCATCCGCACCGCCAAAGAAGAAACCGCCATCCGTCTCTAGAGGACGCTGGGATTACAGCGTTCGGTAACTGCGGTTGAAATAAAGCAGCGCTTCGCCCTGCCCGTCATGCCGGATGCACTGCACATCGCAGATCAATATGTCGTGGGTGCCACCATCATGTATGTCACGCACCACGCAGTCCAGTGACACCATGGCACCGTCAAGCGCTGGCGATCCGGTTTCAAGCTTTGACCATGTGCCGGCTGCGAACCGTTCTGCCACCGGTGTTTTACCACCAAACAATGCACTCAAGGTCTGGTGCTCGGACGTCAACGTATTGATGCACACAACACGGTTTTTAATGACCGATGGATGGGCGGACGAGGCACGGTTGATGCAGACCAGCATGGTTGGCGGATTGTCTGAAACGCTGCACACCGCCGTTGCGGCAAAGCCGGCCATGCCGCCCGGACCGTCTGTTGTCACGATGTTAACCGCAGCCGCCAGATGCGACATGGCATTGCGAAATGCCAGACTGTGATCACCCGAGGATGGCTTCGTCTCTTGCACGGGCATGGTTACAGTTTGTACCTGCATCTATTCAGTCCTGCCTTCATATGACCGGTCCGAAACAAGGTTTCGAAAGCCTGATCTCTCGTTTCAAAACTGCTGGCCATGCGCCCCTCACCAAGAAGAGCGCATGGCGCAATCACATCACGCCAGCACACAAGCCTCATCAAAGGGCAAACGTGGCAAACGTCCGAACAGCTTGGCAGGATCGCCATGGCCGATATTGATCAGGAAGTTGGATTTCCAGCTTGTACCTGCAAAAAATGCCTGATCGACCTTTGCCTTGTCGAAGCCGGACATCGGCCCCGTATCCAGTCCCAGGCTACGGGCTGCCAGAATGAGATAACCGGCCTGCAAGGTGGCGTTGCGGAATGCGGTTTCCTCTGCAACGGCCGGGCTTGAGGTGAACCAGGACTTTGCATCCGCATGCGGGAAAAGCTCCGGAAGCTTTTCAAAGAACTGCGCATCGATTGCGGCGATTACCGTAACCGGTGCAGCCATGGTCTTTTCCAGGTTGCCCGAAGACAAGGCGGGACGCAGTTTTTCCTTCGCCTCAGCCGAACGCACGAACACAAAGCGTGCAGGCGAGCAATTGGCCGATGTCGGGCCCATGCGGGTCAGTTCGTAAATTTTCTGCAATTCTGCATCGGTCACCGGCTGATCGCTCCAGCCATTATGGGTCCGTGCTTCGGTAAACAGCGCAGCCAGCGCCTTGTCATCAAGTGGCAATGTCATGACGTTCCATTTCCGTTTTGATCGCCGCTTTGTCCTGCAGGAGGAAAGCGAGCATATCTCTATTGAAGCGTGTCACTTCAGTGATGTTGACCGCATGGGCACCAAAGTCGGTCAGTAGAAGCTCTGCATTGGGCAAACCATCCGCAAGCCTTACCGAGCGCGTGTAGGGCACCAGCAGGTCATCTTTTGTTGCGGTCACCCAGGTCTCATTGTCGATCGCACCAAGACGGTCATCGACATCAAATGCTCGCAGTGCCGCAATGCGCCGCAACACATTGGTCTTGCCCTGGAAGTGGGTGATGCCATGCACTTCATCCGCTGCCATGCGCTCCGGATGCTCACTCATCCACACGGCTGGATAAAGAAACAGCGGCTGCGCTTTTACAAACGCCTCGACCCCGGAATTTTCCAAAAGCGAAATACGCGCATCGAAACACCGGCCCGAATGCGGATCCGCCTTGCTCCACGCATTGATCAGCAGCAGCTTGTCAATCATGCCAGGCTGACGCAGGGCCAGTTCAAGTCCGATCAGGCCGCCGAGCGCATGCCCCATGAAATGAAACTGTGTCAGCTTCAACGCATCGACAATCTGCAGCACATCATCGGCCATGGCAGAAATGCCGCCCTGTTCAGGCACCTCTCCGCCGGTGCGACCCGTTCCGCGATGGTCATAGGTCACAACACGGAAATGTTCGGCAAGTGCGGGTATCTGTGGTGCCCAGTAGCTTCCCGATCCCCCCAGTCCGGAAGACAGGAGGATCGTTTGTGCATCAGCGCCCTGTTGGCCGTGAACCTCGAAAAACATCGGGCCTATTTCCCCCCAATATGCGCAACGGTTGCAATTTCCACCAGCGCATCCGGTTTGACCAGGCCGCACTGAATGCAATAGCGAGCCGGTTTGTCACCCGGAAAATATTCGGCATAGACCTTGTTGACGGCCTGATAATTTGCCCAGTCGGTGATGAAGATATGGTTCATCGTCACATCCTCCATGGTGCCACCGGCCGTCTCAATCACCGACTTGATGGTTTCCAGCACATGGCGGGTCTGCGCGCCGGCATCGCCCACATGCACGACATCATTGTTCTTGTCGAAAGGCAGAGTGCCGGACACATAAACAACGCCATCAGCAAGGGTGCCGGGGGAATAGGGAGCGATCGGCTTCTGGGTGCCTTCCGGGACAATAATCGATTTCGGCATTTCAATTCTCCTCTTGGAACAGGTGATGACGACGTTTAGGCGTTTTCCGGTGCAGCCTGCGAAATGACGGCGCAAAAATCATTGACCGTCGCGACCCAGCCGAAAAACTTCTCGATGTTGTAGACGGTGGCCTGCTGAATGAAGTCAGGGCCGAGATGATGTGTGGCGTCTTCCAGCATCACCCCGAAATATTCGAGGTGGAACGCGTCTCTGAGTGACGATTCCACACAGACATTGGTGGCAATCCCGACAAAAACCAGATTGCGAATGCCCCTCGCCCTCAACACGCTGTCCATATTTGTATTGAAGAACCCGCTGTAACGGGTCTTTGGCACAAGGATGTCGCCCGGCTGCGGTTGCAGCTCATCGACAATGGCATAATCCCATGTGCCTTTGGCCAGTAGCTTGCCCTGCAAATCCGGACGTGCCCGCATGGTCTTCAGGGCATTTGATTTGTGCCAATTGGGTGAACCTGGGCCACCCGCCTCGACATAATCCTTGTCCCAGCCATTCTGGAAATAGATGACCTGCACACCGGCGGCCCGCGCCGCACCCAGTGTCTTGCCAATATTGGCAATGGTGGATTTTGCGCCCGAAATATCAAAACCGGCCAGATCGACATAACCGCCCTCGGTGGAATAGGCATTTTGCATATCCACCACCACAACAGCCGTTTCCGATGGCTTGAGTGTGATCGGTTCTGGTCGCGCAGGCAGCGTTACACTTTGTGTGCGGCTCGTCGGGGCGACATATCCTGCAACAACGGGCTCGCTCATTCTGCAGCCTCCAGTGCAGGCTTGATGTGCTGGCGGCATTTCATCAGCGGCTGTATTTTTGTGCCGAAATCCTCAACGCCCTTCACAAAATCATCGAAGGTCAGCAGCACGCCACCGGTCCCTGGAACGGTCGGAACCTCATCCAGCAACCTGGCTACGGTCTCGTAGGACCCGACCAGCGTGCCCATATTGATGTTCACGGCAGAAACCGGATCGGCCATCTGACGGATATTGGTATCGGAACCGGATTTGGTATCGGCAGCTCCCTGCAGACCAAGCCAGGAAATGGCCTCCTGGTCGGCGCCGGCCTTATAATGTTCCCACTTTTCGCGGGCAGCCTCATCTGTTTCATCGGCAATCACCATGAACAGCACGAAGGACGACACATCACGGCCTGTCTTCGCAGTCGCCTCCTGCAAGCGCTCGGCAGCTGGCGCGAAGGCAGTTGGCGTATTGACGCCGACACCAAAGCAGAAATTATAATCGGCATATTTCGCGGAAAATTCCATACCGGCATTCGACGAACCGGCACAGATCACCTTCATGTCGGCCTGCGGACGCGGGCTGAGACGGCAATCCTCCATCTTGAAGTAGTCGCCCTTGAAGTCACTCTGACCGTTTTCCCACAGCTCGCGAAGAACAGTGGCGTATTCGCCAAGATAGTCATAGCGTTTGGAGAAATATTCATCACCCGGCCACATGCCCATCTGGGAATATTCCGGCCGCTGCCAGCCCGTAACCAGATTGAGACCAAAACGACCATTGGAAATGCTATCGATGGTCGAGGCCATACGCGCGACGATGGCCGGCGGCATGACCAGCGTGGCGGCCGTTGCAAACAGTTTGATCTTGGTTGTAACCGCCGCAAGACCGGACATCAGCGTAAAGGATTCCAGATTGTGATCCCAGAATTCCGTCTTGCCGCCAAAGCCACGCAGCTTGATCATCGACAGCACAAAATCGAGGCCATATTTTTCGGCCTTGAGCGTGATTTCCTTGTTCAGTTCAAAAGTCGGTTTGTACTGCGGCGCATTTTCAGAAAGCAGCCAGCCATTGTTACCGATAGGAATGAAAACGCCGATTTCCATGTCAATACTCTCCTGTGCCAATGCCTCAAGGGCGAGAATTCTTGACAAAAGAGAAGCAGGTTCCGTGCCAAATTATAAAATCATTTCATTTCAACAAGTTACACTAAATTCAATGATTGCACTTTTACTGAAAGATAAAATTTTTATCATTCGGTAAAAATTATCGCTCAATAAATAACCTGAGCCCATTAATTAGGCTACGCAATCGCATCCTCGAGAGGCCGAAATAACATGCCAGCCAATATCAAAGCAGAGTCGTCTTCGGCCACAACAGCAACCAAAGCAGACTTGCTTGCGTTGCCACGTGCCTCCAGATACCCACTACATTCACAACGCATGTGAGTATTAATGAACGACGCGACTTTTCTACCCATGCAGACCGAGCGCTTTACCCTGCGTAAATTCCTGGCCACAGCCATCCTGAAGTCCGAATGGCAAACCGCCGAAAATGTCAGGAGCAACACATGAACCTCATCGAAGAACGGGTGGTCATGGCGCGCGCCGGCACAAACCCCTTTGTCATTTCACGCCTGTCGTCCGGCTGGCTGGTTATTGGCGATGTTCAGCCCCTGCCAGGATATTGCCTTTTGTTGGCCGATCCGGTGGTGCCAAGCTTGAATGCGCTCGACACCAACCAGCGGACAGAATTTCTCTGTGACATGGCTCTTGTCGGTGATGCGTTGCTCGCAGTGACAGGCTGCGACCGCGTTAATTATGAAATTTGGGGCAATACCGAACCCGCCCTGCACGCCCATATCATGCCACGTTATGCTTCAGAGCCTGATGGCAAACGCCAGCGCCCAGCCTGCATGGGATACTCATGGAGCGAAGCGCCAAAATCTTCCGGCGATGAATTTAAAAACTTCAAGGACAAGCTGCGAGCCTATCTTCAACAGCAATATCAGCCCATCTGAGACCATGACAGCAAAAAGGACGGGAAATCCCGCCCTTTCAAACATAAAAAATCTTCAGCCTAAATCAGTCAAGCTTTTCGACAGCATAAGCATGCACGGCGCGGAAAGCGTCTGACGCTGCAGCAACTGCACGCTCTTCTTCTTCCTCGGTCAGCGCGATCTCATCAAGCGCTGCGGTGAATGTACGCCAATGCAAGCCACGGCCCTCTGGTGCACCGGCCAAATGACGGGCACCAAATTCTTCATTGAGACCAAGCTTGGCTGCATCCTTCAGCAGGAACGCGGCACCCAGGTTGGAACCTTCAACCACATAGAGCCAGCCCATGGCTTCCGGCAGGTCAAATGCACCACCCCTTGTGAAACGTGGCTCGGCAGATGGTGCTGGCACTTCAAGGCCGAGATCTGCCAGATCCTGCTTGATGAATTCAAGGCGGCGGCGACCAAGCAGATCAGGCAACATGCCATCCAGCGTTTCATTGTAGAAAAACGCATCCAGATCGCGGTGGAAGAGATATTGCGTCTGCACAAACTTGCCGAAATTCTCGCGGCTGGCAAAAGGTGCGGCAGCCATGATGAACGTGTCGAGAACCTCATGCGCCTCGCGGGTCGCAGCCTTCATGCGCTTGGTGCGGCTTGCTTCTTTTTCCTGTTCGGCCGCAGGCGCCTGTGTGATATCCATCGGGTGTCCCTCTCAAATGCTCGCATTGCGCAACGCAATAAATCATGAGCGTCTTACTCCAATTACAATAAAAGGCAAACCCGCATACGGTTGCAGAGGTGTTTCTCACCCGTTTTTGGCGTTCATCCTGCATTCACATTATAAATCGCACAGTCCCGCCCGGTCACACCGCCTATGTGGCCTTGCGAGACCCGGTCGGGGGACCAATGCTGATTGGGTCTCGCAGAAGATAGCATGCCGTCACACCAATAAATATAAGGGAGGACGCTTGTGACGTATGAATGGGACACGCGGAAGGCCCGCAAAAACCTCGCACTGCGAATCTGTACAAAAATGCTGGCCGCTATCGTCATCACAGCCATGCCGCTTGGCATCATGCTGTACACGATTGTGCACTGATTTTCTTTACATGGAGAAGTTTTGAAATTCGCCTGGGAAGATTTGGTGGAGCTAAGCGGGATCGAACCGCTGACCTCTTGCATGCCATGCAAGCGCTCTCCCAGCTGAGCTATAGCCCCATCAAGGGTTCCGGTTTTTCATCCGGTTCCGGGAAACCGAAGCGGTTTGTTTCCGTTCGGTGGCGGCTTATTACTTCCGCTGTTGGAAGATGGCAAGCCAAAAAATTCACCCGATGACATTTTTCTGTCATCGGGTGATTTATCAACAGGATCAGACTTCTTCGTCGTCGCCAGTCACACCGATGATGCCGGACATATCGTCATCGTCATCATCTTCGTCAGCTTCGAGGAATGTGTCGTCGTCATCGTCCAACTCGACGTCGTCATCGCCCATGTCAGGAATGTCGTCGCCGCTGTTGTCGCCGTCGGCATCTTCCAGCGACACGAGTTCGACTTCCGTGTTTTCGGTATCGACTTCTGCCACATCCTCTTCTTCTGCCTGCTCCAGCTTGGCTGCTGCTGTGCTTTCTTCGAAGAAAGACAGCGGCCAGGACTTGCCGGTGTAAGGAGAAACGATCGGGTCACGGTTGAGGTCGTAGAACTTCTTGCCGGTATCCGGGTCTACGCGCTTGGTTCCAAGTTCCGCTTTTGCCACTGTCAAAGCCTCAATTTTTTTGAATGAGTTCGGTCTGTACGCCGTGGTTCCGGCAGTAGACGGTAAAATTTCTAGCCGGTCCCCATAATCGTTGCGGTGTTTCGTGTCAAAGATAAACTTCAATAACCGCATCATCGACAAGTTTTCGGCACGAACGGGATGAATGCAAGACTTCTTTATGATATCGCCGCCCTGAACAGACAAAATGCCATCGGGATGACTGCAGCATGACCTTTACCATTGCCATCGACGGACCGGCCGCAGCCGGCAAGGGCACTCTTTCGCGCCGCATTGCCGAGACCTATGGGTTCCACCATCTCGATACCGGCCTCACCTACCGCGCCACGGCAAAGGCACTGCTCGATGCAAACCTGCCGCTGGATGACGAAGCGGTGGCGGAAAAGGTGGCGTTGAACCTCGACCTTGGCGGCCTTGATCGCTCGGTGCTGTCGCGCCATGAAATTGGAGAGGCAGCTTCAAAGGTGGCGGTCATGCCGGCAGTCCGGCGTGCGCTTGTTGAAGCCCAGCGGAATTTTGCAAAAAAACAGCCCGGCACCGTGCTCGATGGCCGCGATATCGGCACCGTTGTCTGCCCGGCTGCACCGGTGAAGATTTATGTAACCGCTTCGGCAGAGATCCGGGCAAAACGTCGTTACGACGAAATTTTGGCCAATGGCGCGACGGCAGATTACGACGCCATTTTTGACGATGTGAAAAAGCGCGACGAACGCGATATGGGTCGTGCCGACAGCCCTTTGAAACCAGCTGAAGACGCGCACTTGCTTGATACGACAGAAATGAGTATAGAAGCCGCGTTTGAGGCCGCAAAAACCATTATAGATGCAGCCTTGAAAAACAATTGACGTGAAGGCGGAACCGGACCATCCGGTTTTACATTTCACGGGAATGGCCCGAAACACATCCCCGCGCCGGACAGCCTTCATGGAAGGCGGATGTGATTTTCGGGTGTGATCAACACCAACCACCGGCGCTCATGTGTCCGTAAAACGGGCACTTTCAGGAGATTTCATGTCAGTAGCAAACCCAACGCGGGAGGATTTCGCAGCCCTCCTCGAAGAATCCTTCGCTTCCAACGATCTCGCCGAAGGCTATGTTGCCAAGGGTATCGTAACGGCCATTGAAAAGGACGTTGCAATCGTTGACGTTGGCCTCAAGGTTGAAGGCCGCGTACCGCTGAAGGAATTCGGCGCCAAGTCCAAGGACGGCTCGCTCAAGGTCGGCGACGAAGTCGAAGTTTACGTTGAGCGCATTGAAAACGCTCTGGGCGAAGCAGTTCTGTCGCGCGAGAAGGCTCGCCGCGAAGAGAGCTGGGTCAAGCTCGAAGCCAAGTTCGAAGCTGGCGAGCGCGTCGAAGGCGTTATCTTCAACCAGGTCAAGGGTGGTTTCACCGTCGATCTGGACGGCGCTGTTGCCTTCCTTCCACGTTCGCAGGTCGACATTCGTCCGATCCGCGACGTTACTCCGCTGATGCACAACCCACAGCCCTTCGAAATCCTCAAGATGGACAAGCGCCGTGGCAACATCGTTGTTTCGCGTCGTACGGTTCTCGAAGAGTCCCGCGCCGAGCAGCGTTCTGAAATCGTTCAGAACCTCGAAGAAGGCCAGGTTGTTGACGGCGTCGTCAAGAACATCACCGATTACGGTGCGTTCGTTGACCTCGGCGGCATCGACGGCCTGCTGCACGTCACCGACATGGCATGGCGCCGCGTCAACCATCCTTCGGAAATCCTCAACATTGGCCAGCAGGTCAAGGTTCAGATCATCCGTATCAACCAGGAAACCCACCGTATCTCGCTCGGCATGAAGCAGCTCGAGTCGGATCCATGGGATGGCATCTCCGCCAAGTACCCAGTTGGTAAGAAGATCTCCGGTACCGTCACCAACATCACCGACTACGGTGCATTTGTTGAGCTGGAGCCGGGCATCGAAGGCCTGATCCACATTTCCGAAATGTCCTGGACCAAGAAGAACGTACATCCCGGCAAGATCCTGTCCACAAGCCAGGAAGTTGACGTTGTCGTTCTCGAAGTTGATCCATCCAAGCGCCGTATCTCGCTCGGTCTCAAGCAGACCCTCGAGAACCCATGGCAGGCATTTGCCTACAACCACCCAGCTGGCACTGAAGTCGAAGGCGAAGTCAAGAACAAGACCGAATTCGGCCTGTTCATCGGCCTCGAAGGCGACGTTGATGGCATGGTGCACCTGTCTGACCTCGACTGGAACCGTCCAGGCGAACAGGTTATCGAAGAATACAACAAGGGCGATGTCGTCAAGGCTGTCGTTCTGGATGTAGACGTCGAGAAGGAGCGTATTTCGCTCGGCATCAAGCAGCTCGGCAAGGACTCTGTTGGCGAAGCTGCTTCGTCCGGCGACCTGCGCAAGAACGCTGTCGTTTCGGCTGAAATCACTGCCGTTAACGAAGGTGGCATCGAAGTGAAGCTGGTCAACCACGAAGACCTGACCTCCTTCATCCGCCGTGCAGACCTCGCTCGCGACCGTGACGATCAGCGCCCTGAGCGTTTCTCGGTTGGCCAGGTTGTCGACGCTCGCGTTGTCAACTTCTCGAAGAAGGACCGCAAGGTCATGCTTTCGATCAAGGCTCTGGAAATCGCAGAAGAGAAGGAAGCTGTTGCACAGTTCGGTTCGTCCGACAGCGGCGCTTCGCTCGGCGACATCCTCGGCGCAGCTCTGAAGAACCGCAGCGAGTAATCGCGACGGCTTTCGACGGAAAGCGTTAGAAACAAAGAACCCGCCGAACCATTCGGCGGGTTTTTTATTGGCTATGACATAACAGGATCATTTCGAAGGTTGGCTGATGATCAGGCGAACCCGCCCATGCGGAGATAATAGGCCTGCGCACTCTCCATGTCCTCGTCCGCCATTTCGTCTGCCTGATGCACTTCATCATCAGGTTGATCCTGACGGGCCTGCTCGTCCTGTTGCTGCTGATCATCGGCCTGTGCATCCTGCTCCTCCTCCCCTCCATCACTGGAGGAAGGCCAGCGGCCACGATGCGGAGACGACGAATCGGCCTCATCCTTGGCCTGCGGGTTGGCGATAAATGGCATGCCCAAACCTTCCTTGGTCAGGCTGGCAAGCGCCGATTGCAACAGCGGCTGCTCAAAGGCGGCCTTTGCCTCTGCAGACAATGTGCCCTGCCCTGCGGTTTCGACCGCATTTCGCGGCACCGGCAAGGGCGTTTCCGGTTCACTGTTTGCAGCAGCGCCATGCCCGGCTGCGTTGGCGGCACCCCCTTGTTTCATCACCTCAGCCTGGGTATTTTCCAGCATTTGTGAAATGGCGTTCAAATACGCCGACGCAACTTCAGCGCGTTGTGGCAATTTCTGCCCCGCAAGTGATGTCAACAGCAGGTTTTCCAGATCCGTTTTGGTCAGCGTGCCCTTCGGCTCCAGCCGTCCGCCTGCTTCGCCATTTTTGGCAGTCTCAATCGCGCGAGCATCGGCATGCGGCCGCGGCAGAACACGTTCTTCACGGGAAGTCGGTGTCTCTGGTGACGACCTATCGACCTTGACCGTACTGGCTTCATTCGGGTTGCGAGCCGGTGTCTGCGTATGGCTGTCGTCAGCAGCATCGTCCTGTTGCAAGGCGTGCGCAGTCGTGTTGACCACATCCTGTTTGGTACCACCCGATGACGACATGGCTTCCTGTCTCGTCGGCGCAGTCGCAGCATTCGTTGATGCCGTTGCGATACCAGCCTGTCGTCCGGCGGTCTTTGCATCATCAACAGCATCTTCTGGCGAGACCGCAGCCGCAGGCAGGGATACCTTTTGCGCCTGCTCCGCCGCTTTCGCTCCAGCAGCCTCCGCCTGTGCCGGTGGCCCTTGCATGGCAGCAGAGCGAGATTGAGCAGCCTGTTGTGTTTGCCCGGCCGCTTGATCCTTGGCCGGTAATGCTGCAACAAGATCATTGCCGGTATTTTGATGATAGGAGGAAACAACTGCCTTGGCCGCCAAATCACCCTTGTAGTGGGTCATCTCCAGAAGAACGGCAAGCCGCGCGGCATCCGGACCCGCTGGATTTTTCAAAACCTCGGCAATCATCTTTAAGGTCAAGCCCTGCAGAACCTTGGAAAGCTGCTGGTTCAGCGCTTCGCGTTCGCTGGAAGACAGGCCACGAATGGTTTGCACGAGGCGATTGACGTAATCATCGACACTCTCTGCGTCCTTGCGCGGAATATTCAGCATACGTCCCAGCGCCTCGGCCAAAACCGTAACACTTTGCGACAGTTGCAACTGACCGGACAGGGCCAGCACGCTGGCGCGACCAAGATTGGTATTTCCCTCTGGGGTGGGATTGGTGGAGGCGCCGTTATTGGGCACTGTTGTGCTGGCCGCACCGCCCTGCTGCTGGCTGGTGTAGTTGTTGAACGAGATATCCGTATTCGAAACTGCACGGACAGGCGTAAGCATGACGCGCTCCATTCAGGTTGAAAGACCACCCGCTACAAATGACCTGACGTCTGCGCTTGCTGAATGAGCGTATCGATGGTCACTTCCCATCGAAACCAAGCCGCACGGACGGTAAAATTCATGACCGCTCATGCGGGTGTCCCGGCCAGTACCGCCTTTTCCAGATGAAAAAGCCGAACCATTTCCAACCATGGGACACGCCTGCGAATCCACAACAGGCGCTTTGTGAATATAAAGAATCACTGATGTAAGAATGCGTTGAAAAACTTAATAATTCGCTAACCATAAACCACTGGCTGTGGTTGGTGAGCCGCCACTCTTAAGGCGAGACGCCGACAAACATTCGGTAAAGGCCGTTATCGTCTGAGTTGACGGAGGAAATGCTGGCCTTTGGCGGCTCTACGCTGTCAGCTCTCAAAACCTGCTGCGGCAACAACGCATCGAGCCAGCTCGCCTTGGGGTGAAGGCGAACCCGCGCCTTGGGGCGCATGTCTTCCATTTCATCGAGCGGGGTGATGGAATATTCGTCGACCGAAAACGGGTCGGCCGCCATTGACGGAGCCACGACATCCCTCATGTCGCCGGTGGCCGGGCTGTTATCAGCTTGAAGCATATCCAGAATGTCAGGCATTACAGAACTCACATCATGTTTCATTCATGGCATCTGCGAATGGCCCCATCACGCTGCATTGCGCTTGAGCAATTCGTATAATCCGTTGTCATCCACGCTGACCCAGAAAGGCGCGTCGTTTTTTCCGTCCTGCACGGCATCGAGAGCGTCAGCATAATCAGCCGCCTGCTCATCCAGACCCGTCTTGTCAGCATCATGATTGTCCGAGGAGCCCGATGGCTGGTCTTCCGCGGCATCCGCCTCATTGTCATTATCGGCGGTGGTTGTTTTCTCAACCGACAATCCGGCGGACAACAGCTGGATCATCTGGGCGGCAGCGGCAGCCTCGGCATTACCCGTATCGTCACCGTCCTTGCCATTCTCTGCCTGTTCCAGACCCTCACGAACGGCTTCATGCATGTCGATCACATCATCCAGCTTTTGCGCGTGCTGGCGCTGCTCGATGTCGGCCTCACGCTCCAGCTGCACTTCGGCGTCATTCACCTCCGTCGGGTCGCGTTTGGTTTTTTCCTGTTGTAATTCTTCAAGCGACTTCGGATCAGCAACATCTTCCAGACGTTGGATCACCTTGCGCATTTCAAGGGTCATGCCTTTGGCGAGCTCATTTTGCTCGTCCAAGATGCCCTTTATCTTCTGCGCGGCTTCGCCATAGGGACTGGCAACGGCAGAGATCAGTTCATTGATCGAAACACCCATAGCTTTAAGCCCGGTCATTTCTTCGAGCTTTCGGCTGTTTTCCGGCAAACCGGCCCGCATGGTCGTCAGGTAGCCGGTAAGCTGTTCATTAAAGGCGGCGGGATCCTCGGTGGAGAGGCTACCCTCCTTCGCCAGTCGCGCAATAAGCTGCGTTGCGGCATCCGGCTTCAGACCCTTTTCCTGGGCCGTGCCGTCCATCACCGAAATAATATTGGACACATCAAGGTTGAGAGATGCAGCGCTAACTACAGTTGCCTGACCGAGCGTGTCAGCCTTTGGCACCATATCCATGAAGGAAACGGCATCCTGCAAACGGCGTGCAAAGGCAAAACCGCTTTCGTCGGCACCTTGCGTGACACCGAGCGCGGACGCCACACGGCCGATCAGCGCTGCCATCGGGTTGGCTTCCTGCTGCAAGCTACCAAAGAAATAGGCGTTGATCTTTTCGTTGGCGGCGGCGGTCACCGGATCATGTGTGATCTTCTGCTCGGCAGCTTCGTCCTTTTTCAGGCCTTTCAGCTCATCCTCGCGCTGCTGACGCCGCTCCTCTGCTTCTTCAAGCATCGAGCGCATCAAATCGGACGCAATAATCCCGGATCCTGACTGTAATGCTGGCAGCATGCGAAAAACCCGACTGCATCCTGAAGAGAATACAGCCGAAGATAGGCACCAATCGTAAACCAAGATTTAAAAGCCGGGCCTCAGAAATACCCGGTTTACAAGAGATTTCGCGCGCTCAGAGCAGAGTGCACTTCGTGCTTAGCTGTGTGCGAAAATATCCGTTTCGTCCCATCCCAGGAGATCGAGTTTTGCCCGGGTTGGCAGGAACGCGAAACAGGCCGTTGCGTGGTCTTCGCGACCATCACGCACCAGTCGTTCGTTCAATTTGTCGCGCAACGCATGCAAGTAAAGAACATCCGAAGCTGCATATTCGAGCTGAGCCTGGGAAAGCTTTTCCGCTGCCCAATCGGACTGTTGCTGCGCCTTCGATACATCGACCTCGAGCATTTCCTTGAGATTGTCTTTCAGGCCATGCCGGTCCGTATAGGTGCGGGTCAGGCGGGAGGCAATCTTGGTGCAGAACACCGGCGTCGTCGTCACCCCGAAGGTGTGGAACAGCACGGCAATATCAAAACGGCCATAATGAAAGATCTTCTGGCGCGCCGGATCAGCCAGCATCGCCACAAGGTTAGGCGCCTCTTTCTGCCCTGCAGCAATGCGGATCACATCGGCAGAACCATCGCCGGGGGACAGCTGCACGACGCACAGACGATCACGACGTGGAATGAGGCCAAGCGTTTCCGTATCAATCGCGATGGCGCCCGTGTAACGCGCTGCATCCTCGGCACTGATATCACCTTCGTGATAACGGATCGTCGTCGCCATTTTACGCTCCAAACCTGATCTTTTCATCGTTTCGCCTATAAACGAAAGCGAAAGACGACGATACCGTTTTTATACATTCTTACCACAGCATCTATTCATCGCCCGGCTTGGGCTTGCCTTCGTGCTCTGTCACACGATAGGTTGCCATTCTTCCCTCAATTGCGACGAAAAACTTCATGACAAAAAAGATTTATCTTGCCGGACCGGAGGTATTTCTCTCCAACGCGCGCGAAATGCTGGACAGAAAAGCAGCCCTGGCCCGTGAGGCCGGTTTCATACCTCTGTCGCCCGGTGACCTGGCCATTCCGCCAGCCGCGACGAAACTGGAACATGGCTGCAACATCAACGCCATCGACGAGCAGATGATGCTGGAAGCAGATGGCGTGATTGCCAATCTTACCCCGTTCCGTGGCATCGCGGCCGATACCGGCACGACCTACGAGCTGGGTTTCATGTGCGCACTCGGCAAACACGTCTTTGCCTATACCAACGTGGCGGACAATCACTTCACCCGCATCATGAACCATTACCACGGCATCGCCGCACCGGATGACGAAGGTCGTTATCGCGGTCCCGATGGGCTGTCGGTGGAAAACTTCGATATGGCGGACAATCTGATGCTGCATGGCGGCGTCCTGCGCCGTGGCGGTTCATTCATCGTCGGCGACGCCAAGCCGGATGAAATCTACACCGACCTT
The DNA here is from genome assembly GCF_032092815.1 of Agrobacterium sp. GTDB lineage: Bacteria > Pseudomonadota > Alphaproteobacteria > Rhizobiales > Rhizobiaceae > Agrobacterium. Next base: position 81,476 of record NZ_DAMDBP010000010.1, read on the forward strand.
TCCGCCTTCAAGGAATGCCTGAAGGTCGCGGCTGAAAAACTTCTGTAAAAACGGAACCGGATAACGGGGCTTGTGTTGGAAACGACAAGGCCCGGCATGGAGACAACAGCATGAATGGAACAATCCTCATCACTGGCGCAACGGCTGGTTTCGGCCGCGCAACGGCGAAACTTTTCATCGCCAATGGCTGGAAAGTCATCGGCACCGGACGTCGCGCGGAACGCCTTGAGACGCTGCGACAGGAATTGGGCGACAACTTCTACGGAACGGTTTTCGATATCACCGATGAAGCCGCAATGCGCGCCGCACTCGACGCATTACCGGAAGGCTTCCGCGACATTGATGTTCTCGTCAACAATGCCGGTCTTGCACTCGGCACCGCAACGGCACCGCTGGTTCCGCTGAAAGACTGGCACACCATGATCGATACCAACATTACCGGTCTGGTGAACATCACCCACAGCATTCTCCCAACCCTGATCGAACGGCGCGGTATCATCATCAATCTGGCATCGGTTGCGGCAAACTGGCCCTATACCGGTGGCAATGTCTATGGTGCAACCAAAGCCTTCCTGCGGCAGTTTTCGTTGGGCCTGCGTTCGGACATGCACGGCAAGGGCGTGCGCGTCACGTCAATTGAGCCTGGCATGTGTGAAACCGAGTTCACGCTTGTGCGCACCGGCGGCAACCAGGATGCGTCGGACAACCTCTACAAGGGCGTCAATCCGCTGACGGCAGACGATATTGCCAACACAATTCACTGGATTGCCACACAGCCGAAGCACATCAACATCAACAGCATCGAGATCATGCCGGTCAACCAGTCCTTCGCTGGCTTCCAGGTTCACCGGGATACCCAGTAAAACAAGGCTTTTTGAGATGCAGTGATCAAAAACAATGCAGCAAATATAGACCTATGCAAAAATGCATTGCTGCGTTGCGAGACTTGCGCTGTTCATCCACGGAGATTGGTTTATATATCTAAACATCGAAGCGACGCACTCCTCCTCCCAGCGTCGCGAGATGTGGATCGGCAATACTCCTCCTCCCAATTGCCGATCAAGTTTAAAGCCTGCCGCACCTCCTCCCGCGGCAGGCTTTTTCCGTTTCAGGGCCTTTGGAAATCACCCTGCAATCCACAAGACGCCTGTCAAACGCCTATTGCAGCTTCGCAAGCTGCTCTCACTCACGTCTTCATGATTTGATGACAAGCAGCCTGATCCGCCGGGCACACCATGGCGGCCGCCCGAACGACAGAGAAAAAGCGACGCGAATTATTGGGCGACGTCGAGTGAATATCGCTCGACACGACGCTGGAGCGCCACCACGACAGCAGACAGGAATTCACGACGGCGAGGATCGCTGACTGCCTCCAACGTTGCCTTCAACCTGTCGGCAATTCTGGTCATGAACCCGACATGGTCAAAGCTGTCCGCTTTGATGTTGACCTCAACCTCGTCCATGTAATGGGCAAGGTGCGGTTCAAACTCCAGGTTTGCGTCCATCTGGTAGTGAGTGGCCATCTGCTCGGCGAGCGTCCCCATCTGCACGTATGGTCCGAATTCGTGTCTCATCAAGTCTCCTCTTTTATATCTGGCGACTTAGATAGGTGTTGCATACGACAGGTGCGAGATTACCGGGGCGAACATAATGCCGCAGGCGTCAGGATCACAGATTTGTGATCACGTGTGGGTCGTGCGTGAGTTGGATTGGTCATCCAGCCCGCACTCCCGAAGTTTTTCGGAACATCGATTGGCATAAAATTGGTGTCCACGAGAGGATTCGAACCTCCGACCCCAGGATTCATACCACTTCGGCTTTAGCCGCCGTCATCAGACGTTCGTGGTCTGGACTGTCCCTTCACCATGGGCCGTTAAGCCTTTAGGTGCTGCCCATCCAGTCTCTACACCTTCACCGGATTTCTCCGGAGCTTGGCTCGGGATTGGCATGCTGGAAGCCCAGCGAAGCGTTCCCCGACTTTGAGCAGATCGATTGTGCGGTTTCCCGGCACAACCCCCAATTTTGACTTAGGAATCCTGTGCTCTATCCTGCTGAGCTACGTGGACACTCAACGCCAGCTTCTTAACCCGCCAAAATGATTGGATCAACCGCCTTATTGGCATGCCCCGAGAAAATCGGAGGGGCATGCCCAACAGGGGATAGCACTCACTCCGCCAGCCTTTGCTCGGCAAGCCGCACCCAGTAAGAAACACCGTAAGGAATAACCTCGTCATTGAAGTCATAGGCCGGGTTGTGCAGGCCTGCGGTGTCGCCATTGCCAATGAAGATAAAGGCGCCGGGCCGTTCCTTCAGCATGTAGGAAAAATCCTCACCCGCCATCGAAGGATCGACCTCTGCATTGACATTGGTTTCGCCGACGATCTGCCGTGCGACATTGGCGGCATGGTCCGTTTCAGCCGCATGATTGAAGGTGACCGGGCAGGCGCGCTCATATTCAATATCTGCCGTTGCACCATGGGCAGCAACGAGACCTTCCACCACCTGATGAATGCGTTTTTCCGCAAGGTCCCGCACTGTCTCATCCAGCGTGCGCACTGTGCCAGCCAGAACCGCCTCATTGGGAATGATATTGAAACTGGACCCAGCCTGAAACTTGGTGACCGACACCACGATGGAGCGAACCGGATCGGCATTGCGCGAGGCGATCAGTTGAAGGCTGCCCACCATCTGGGCGGCAATGGCTATCGGGTCAATGGTGCTGTGTGGCTGCGCCGCATGGCCACCCTTGCCCTTGACCGTAATGAAGAACTTGTCGGGTGCCGCCATGATGCCGCCTTTGCGGATGGCAAATTCACCAAGCGCAATGCCCGGCATATTGTGCATCCCATAGACTTCATCAATGCCGAACTGGTCGATGAACCCGTCTTCGACCATGGCCAGCGCACCTGCCCCACCCTCTTCAGCCGGCTGGAAAATCACGGCAACCGAGCCGTTGAAATTGCGCGTCTCAGCCAGATATTTCGCAGCGCCCAGCAACATGGCCATGTGCCCGTCATGACCGCAGGCATGCATTTTACCTGATGTTTTTGACGCCCAGGATTTGCCGGTTTGCTCAATCACGGGCAGCGCATCCATATCGGCACGCAAGCCAATGACACGGCCATTTTCGCCCTTGCCACGGATGATACCAACTACCCCGGTGCGGCCAATACCGGTCACGATTTCGTCAACACCGAAAGATTTCAGCTTTTCTTCAACAAAAGCCGCCGTGTTGAAAACGTCATAGAGAATTTCCGGGTTTTCATGCAGATGATGCCGCCATCCGGTAATTTCTGCTTGCATTTCAGCGGCTCTGTTCAAAATCGGCATGATGAAAATTCCCGGCCTTTCAATATAAAATTGTGAATCGCGGCGATCCCGCGCGGATACTGCGCCGCAGTATTGACGTAATCAATGTACTTTGCCATCCCTAGGTCATATATGGTGAATATTGCCAATCCCGGATTGAATACGGGACCTCGAGGACACGCCTTGCCACACGCACACACATCACCTTTTACAGCGCACCGTTTGATAACGGCTCTGGTTGCCGCTTCCACGGGCCTTATGGCCCTTGCCACGACAGCGCAGGCCAACCCTAAAATGGTGGTGGACGTGAAAAGCGGCAAGGTCATCGCCCATGAAGAGGCATTCCGCAAGTGGTACCCGGCGTCGCTGACCAAGCTGATGACGGCCTATATTGCCTTCAGCGCCATGAAGTCGGGCAAGATCAGCCCCGAGACCGAAGTGGTGTTCAGCAAGTACGCCGCCGACCAACCCGCCAGCAAGATGTATTTCAAACCCGGCCAGAAACTGACCATGGACAGCGCACTCAAGCTGCTGCTGATCAAGTCTGCCAATGACGTGGCGGTCGCGATTGCCGAACGACTGGGTGGCACGACAGAAAACTTTGTCGCGCAGATGAACGCGCAGGCCGCACGGCTTGGCATGTCATCGACCCGTTTCGTCAATCCAAATGGCCTGCCCGGCAAGGGCCAATATACCACAGCACGCGACCTTGCCGTTCTGGCGCTGATCCTCAAACGCGAATTTCCGGAATATGCCGGATATTTTTCTTTGGAAGGTGTGACCACCGGGAAGAAGAATTATCCCAATTACAACATGTTGGTCGGTCGTTTTGACGGCGCAGACGGCATGAAAACCGGCTTTATCTGTGCCTCCGGTTTCAACCAGGTTTCATCTGCCACCCGCAACGGCCGTTCGGTCATATCAGTGGTGTTGGGTGCAGACAGCCTGGGTGGACGCACCGACGCCTCGGCAGACCTGTTGCAGATGGGCCTGACCGCAGCCCCTGCTGCCGGCACCTCGATTGCGTCGCTTGCCCCCTATGGCGTCGGGCAGGATGTGGTGACTGACATCAGCGCGCAAATCTGCAATCCCAAGGCTCAAAAGGTGCGCAGTGAAGGCCGTGATGAAGCTGGCCGCATGATCATTCACTCGCCTTATGTTCAGGAAATGACCCGGCCACCGCAATATTCCTTTGCCGGCCTCATTCCAGGCACTGAAACCGTTGCCGCCAATGATACCAAGTCTGCAACAATGGCCAATATTCCAATCCCGATCCCGCGTCCGTCTTTCTGACGCGGTCGCTCAAACAGCATCGCACCATGGCACAGACACGCATCCCAGTTTCGATCATCACCGGCTTCCTCGGAGCCGGTAAATCAACGTTGCTCAACCATCTCCTCAAAGATCCTGCCATGCAGGACGCGGCGATCATCATCAACGAGTTCGGTGATGTCAGCATCGACCACATGCTGGTGGAATCTTCGAGCGATGCGATCGTGGAACTGGCTGATGGCTGCCTGTGCTGCACCGTACGTGGCGAACTGGTCGATACGCTTGCCGAGCTGATAGATGGCATCCAGACCGGCAAGATCAAACCGGTCAAGCGTGTGGTCATTGAAACAACTGGGCTGGCAGATCCGGCACCAGTGATGCAGTCGGTCATGGGCAACCCAATCATCGCCCAGAATTTCGTGCTGAACGGTGTGATCACCGTTGTCGATGCCGCCAATGGCGAACAGACACTCGACAACCATATCGAAGCCGTAAAGCAGGCAGCTGTCGCAGACCGGCTGATCATTTCCAAAAAGACATTGGCCGAGCCGGCAAAGCTGGCACGACTGATGGAACGCTTGAAGGCGCTCAACCCACGCGCGCCGGTTCTGGATGCAGATGACAAGGCCAACCTGACCTCTGCCATTCTCGAAAACGGGCTTTACGACACGGCAAGCAAACATGCCGACGTAACTCGTTGGCTCGGTGAGGAAGACTACGCGCATCATGGTCATGACCACGGGCACGATCATGGCCATCACCACCATCATGAGCATGAGCATGAGCATGAGCATCACGGCCACCACCATCATCACGATGTAAACCGTCACGATGACAGCATTCGCTCTTTTTCGATCTTGCACGACAGACCGATTGAGCCTGCGGCCATCGAAATGTTCATCGATCTGCTGCGCTCCGCCCATTCCGAGCGGCTGCTGCGCATGAAGGCCATTGTCCAGCTGTCGGATAATCCGGACCGGCCATTGGTGTTGCATGGTGTGCAGAACATTTTCCATGCGCCGGAGCGTCTGGCCGCTTGGCCAGATCAAAACGATCAGCGCACCCGTATGGTGATGATCACCAAGGACCTGCCGGAAGCATTTGTGCAGGATCTGTTCGGTGCATTCGTCGGCAAACCGCGCATCGACAAGCCAGATGCTCAGGCTTTGAGCGACAATCCGCTCGCCATTCCTGGCATGCGCATGTGACGCGCCGACTGCCTCATTCAGGATCGTAATTGCAGCTATACTCACCCAACCGGGTGAGTATTTTTTTACTTTCCAACCCTATGCTCAACATTCGAATAATCACCTATTCGAAGATAATGCGATGAACGCATACGATGCACTCGATCGGTAATCGCGCATATGACGACAACGGGCTTGAAGACCGTCACATCACAGTCGACAGTCACCGCAGCTGATGCGGCAGCGGGTGTCCGCGCCATGCGCAAAGGCGATATCGATGCGGCAGAGACATTATTCAGTGCCGCATTTCGCAAAAAAACGCCCCCAGCCGGCTCGGAACTGCGCGCATACATTGCCAGCCTGTTTTTTAACAGCCCTTCCTATACAACAGACAATGGCAGCATCGTTCATGACGATGGCAACGGTAACATCGACAGCGCCATCTTTGCCCTGCCCATGACATTTTACACCGTGAACCGCACCACGGTGGCACGCCTGTTATGCGCCTTTGTCTCCAGCGGTACCAAAGGGGCACTGGGTGCTGCACGTCTGGCCCGCAACGTGCGCGCCACACAACAGGACATGTGTTTTTCCGACACGTCATCGGCCACCAGTGCGGACCACTGCATTGCCGCCGGCGGCATTATCCTGCCAATACAAAGCCTTGACTGGCACCGGGTGTTCAAGCCGGTCACCGCGCTGGCTTTGCGGCTACAAAAGCGGATAAACCTGCCCGGCATCGACCTGATGTTACCGCTCTGCCGTGTGCTCGATGCGGCACTGGCCAAATGGAAGCCCGGTTTCACACCGGTCGGTGAATTCGGTTTTCAATGCAAACTTGAGGAACCATCGACCTTTTTTGAACATATCGCCCCAATGACCCGCCGTTTTGCCATTCGCCCTGAATGGACGAAAACCGAATTTGATTGGCTGATTGAAAAGGCAAAATTGAACCGTAAACTTGGCAAGCTGCAATGCGGCATCGTAGACCGCCAAGGCACTGTTGTCGGCGCCTTCCTGTTTTTCGGCAATAAAAAGCGGGTCGCTACGGTTTTGAACATTCTGTGCCAACCGGGCAAGGAACTGGACGTGACGCGGGAAATGTTCGCGTTTCTCAATATCGCCGGTTACGCAACCTCGCATGGCATGGCGCAACCCTTCCTGATGAATGCGCTTGGCCGACAGCGCTTGATGAGTATCCGGCACCGCGGATATTTCTGCATCAGCACACGTCATGACGACCTGAAACAGGCAGCACTGCTAGGCGACATCTATATTGGTGGCTTGGCATCCGAACAATGGAGCCGGATGCTGACTGATTTCTAGCACCACCAACACGTCTGAACTCCGACAAGCAAACATGAGAGTCTCCTCCTCACGCTTGCTGCAAACGTTTTTCCCGACGTTGCGCCTGAATATGTGGATCAGGATCAAGCCCGGCATCCAGCAGCCGGCGCGTATAGTCTTCGCGCGGGTTCTCAAAGATCTGCCGCACCGTACCACTTTCCACCAATTCACCTGATTTCATCACCATCACATGGTCGGCAAAATCCCGCACCACAGGAAGATCGTGTGCAATGAAGATGAAGGCGATGCCCAGTTCACGGCGCAGCTTGTCCAAGAGGGCAATCACCTGCGCCTGGATCGACACATCAAGCGCCGACACCGCCTCATCGCATACGATGAGTTCCGGTTCGAGCGCCAATGCGCGGGCAATGGCAATACGCTGACGCTGACCACCGGAGAACTGATGCGGGTAACGATCCGCATGGGATGCGGACAGACCGACCTGCACCAGCAGTTCTTCTACGCGGGCGCGCCATTTGTTTTTTGTCAGTATTTCCGGATGGATGACCCAGGCCTCCGAAATGAGCTGGTAGACAGACATGCGCGGGTTGAGCGATTGTGTGGGGTCCTGAAACACCATCTGCAGCTGCCGACGAAGACCGTAAAGCTCCTTCTTCGGCATGGTCAGCAGATCGCGCCCTTTCCACAAAGCCTTGCCGGAATCCGCCTCTTCCAACCGCAGCAAAGCGCGTGCCAGCGTCGACTTGCCTGATCCACTTTCACCAACCACAGCCATGGTTTCACCCGGCATCAGGTTGAAGGAAACACCTTTCAGCGCATGGAAGGCACCATAGGTCTTGTTGAGGTTTTCGACCTTCAGCAGCGGTTCACCCTTGGCGACAGGTTCATGCATTTCACCCTGACCGGGCGCTGCGGAAATCAGCTTCTTGGTGTAGGGATGACGTGGGTTATGATAGACTTCATCCGGCGTTCCGGTCTCAACGATCTCACCGGAATTCATCACCACGACACGGTCTGCGATTTCAGCCACGACCCCAAGATCATGGGTAATCAGCAGCAGACCCATGCCGGTCTCTTTCTGCAATTCGCCCAGCAGTGCCAGAACTTCGGCCTGAACGGTCACATCAAGTGCCGTTGTCGGTTCATCAGCAATCACAATATCCGGCTTCATCGCCAGAGCCATGGCAATCATCAGGCGCTGCCGCTGGCCACCGGAAAACTGGTGCGGATATTTTCCCATCGCGGTTTCAGGAGACGGCAGACCAACACGCTGCAACAATTCCAGCGCCCGTGTCCGGGCCGCATCCGCGTCCACACCATGAATGCGCATGACTTCAAGAATTTGCCAGCCGACCGTGTAGACAGGATTGAGATGACTGAGCGGATCCTGAAACACCATGGCAATCCGTTTGCCATTGATACGCTTGCGCGCATCATCAC
>NZ_DAMDBP010000010.1:90001-158418 GCF_032092815.1 Agrobacterium sp.
ATGCGGAAACCGATTTGCCCGATCCGCTTTCACCGAGAATGGCGAGCGTTTCACCGCGGTCCAGATGCCAGCTTATGTTGCGCACCGCCTGTACGGTACCGGCTGCCGTATGAAACTGGACGGAGAGATTGCGAACTTCAAGCAAATGTTCAGCCATTTTTCTTGCCTCCGATTTCAAGTCTCCAGCGTTGCACAGGGTCAAGCACGATGCGCATCCAGTTGGACAGGAGATTGAGCGACAGGGTGGTGAAAATGATTGCCAGGCCCGGCCAGAAGGCCAGCCACCAGGCATTGGTCAGATATTGTTTGCCCTGTGCCACCATCAGGCCCCAGGTTACCTCGGGTGGCTGGATGCCAATGCCAAGGAACGATAGAGACGATTCCGCCAGCATGACAAAGGCGAAATCCAGTGTCGCAATGGTTACCAGTGTCGGAATAACCATCGGCAAAATGTGCCTAAACACGATGCGCATCGACGAGGCGCCCATTACCTGTGCGGCCTGCACGAACATGCGCTGGCGAATTTCCAGCACTTCGGCACGCGTGGTGCGCAGATAGATCGGGATACGGGTGATGGCCAGAACGATGACAATATTACCCACCGAAGGCGCCAGCATGTAAAGCACGATCACCGCCAGAAGCAGCGACGGAAACGACATGATGACATCTGCCAGCCGCATGATGATGTTCGAGACGCGTGGTGAGGAATAACCGGCAACCAGCCCGAGGAGCGCGCCGATCACGCTGGAGCAGATTACAGCAGCCGCCGCGATCATCAGCGTATTCTGGGCCGCAACAACGATACGCGCCAGCAGCGAACGGCCAAGCGCATCCGCGCCCAGAAACAGCAGCCAGCCATTTTCCAGCGAAAACGGTGGCAGATTGCGGGCCCGCAGGTTCTGCGCAACGGCAGCATCTCTGAGCAGCATCGGACCGAAGATCGCGCACAATGTCGCGAGGATCAGGAACAACGCAGCAAAGAACGCGAACTTGTCACGCCACAACATGCCCAGCAGCACCATTGCCTTGTTGCGAGGTTTGGCTGAAACAGCCTCTACGTTTGGAAGAGTATTGGTCATGGACATGGCCTTCAGGTCCGCAAACGAGGATCGAGCACGCTGTAGACGATGTCGATCAGCAGGTTCATGATGAAGATGGCGAGTGCCGTGACCATGATCGCGGCAAGGATGACGTTGAAGTCACGTTGCAGGATGGAATCGATCATCAGCTTGCCGACACCGGGGAAACCGAAAATCGTTTCAACAATCACCGCACCGTTCAGCATGGCAGCAGCCTGGTCACCGATAACAGTGATAACCGGCAACATGGCATTGCGCAGCGTATGCACGAAAATGATGGAGCGGTTGCCGACACCCTTGGCGCGCGCCGTCTTGACGTAGGCCGAGCCAAAAGCCGTCAGCATGGAGCCGCGCACCACCTGCAAAATCAAGCCAAAGGGGCGAATGAACAGGACGGCAATCGGCAATATCCAGTGCCAGACGGTGCCTGTACCAGAGGTTGGTACCCAGCCGAGCGAAACGGAAAACACCACGATACCGACAATGGCTATCCAGAAATCGGGCGCCGATGCACCGATTAGAGACAGGAGCGACACGAAGCGGTCAAACACACCGCCGGGGCGAAATGCAGCTAGCGAACCGATGACGATGGCAGCAACAGTTACCAGCGTAATGGTGATGAGCGCAAGCTGCAGGGTCCAGGTGAAGGCTTCCAGCACCACATCGATGGCCGGACGTGCCTTGCGGATCGATTCACCGAAATCAAGCTGCATGACATCACGCACATATCTGGCGAATTGTTCGATCAGCGGATCGTTCAGCCCATGCAATTCGCGGAACTTGTCCAGCATTTCCTGACTGGCATCGATCGGCAGGAACAAGGCTGCCGGATCACCTGTCAGGCGAGACAGGAAGAACACGATAACGATAAGCGTGACCAGCGAAAAGAAGCTCGCCACGATGCGCGTGAATATCTTTTTTCCCATCGCGTCTACTCCAGAAAGAAGCAGAAAGGCGAAGACAATTCTTCGCCTTTCCTGAGGTTGTGGAAAGGCTTATTTGAAGCCGATTTCAGACAATTGAAGCTGCGAGTTTGTTGCAATGGTCGGCGTGAAATCGATGCGCGGATTGACGCGGGCGAAACCAACCATGTGGAACATCATCACATCTGCAACGACGTCATTGTAGAGATAGGCAATAAGCTTTTTCCAGTCTTCCGTACGCTTGTCGCCAGTTGCAGCGGTGGCATCAGCAATCATCTGGTCGACCTTCGGGTCGGAGATACCGGACTGACGGCCCTTGCTGTCATATTTGAAGTACATGGAAAACACCGGATCGCCGCGTGAATTGTCGTGCTGGGCAGCAACCAGCTGAGGACCACGGCTTTCTGGATAGGGCTTTGAATACTGCTTTTCGAATTCGGCCACTTCATACATTTGCAGCTTGGTTTTGAAACCGACAGCCTCAAACATCTGCTGCGCAGCTTCCAGAACTTCAACAACGTTCGGGAAGTTGTTGGTCCGGCCAACAATGGTAATTGGCGTATCAACGGCAACACCATCAGCCTTGGCTTCTTCCAGCAGTTTCTTGGCACCTTCCGGGTCAAACGGCAGCGGCTTCACATCCGGGTTCCAGCCAACTGTGCTTGGAGGCACCATGGCAACAGCCTTGACCGCACCCTTCGGCAACAACGTGCCAATGAAGGCGTCACGATCGAGCGCCATGTTCAGCGCCTTGCGAACGCGTACGTCGTCAAGCGGTTTGATGGATGTATCCACGCGCATGTAGAAGGTTTCTGAGTTCAGGTAGCTGAAATCCATCTTCGGATCGGTGGCATCAAGCTCCGAAATATTGGTTGCGAGATCAGCTTCACCGGCTGCAACCATCGCTGCACGAACGGCAGGATCGGCGCGGAACACGTAGGTTGCTTTTTCAACGGCTGGAGCAGTACCCCAGTAGTCAGCGCGACGCTCAAGCGTGATGCTCTGGCCGGCTTTCCATTCCGCCAGCTTGTAAGGGCCGGTACCGATTGGTTCGCGGGTGAATTCGATCGGTGTTTCAGATGGCACGATGGTGACCAGCGTCATCAGCAGTGGCAGAATTGGCTGGGCCGGCGTTGCTGTAATGTCGATGGTGTTATCATCCACCACCTTGGCTTCAATCTTGGTATCGCCGAAATAACGCGGTGTTTCGCAGGAAATCTTGTCGCTCATGGCGCGCTCGATGGAGTGCTTCACATCAGCCGCATCGAACGCAGATCCGTCCGAGAATTTCGCATCCTTGCGCAGATGGAAACGCCAGGTTCCCGGCTGGCTCTCTTCCCATTTTTCCGCCAGGCGCGGCATCAGACCCTTGTTGTTGCGCACATCCAGTTCGGTCAGGGTTTCCGACACGTTCTGCAAAATGATACGACCAATGTTCGAACGCGTGGCCATGCACGGTTCGACCAGATCGACCTCCTCGTCCAGAACGACCGTGACGTCCTTTGCGCCCTGCGCATAACCGGTGGTGACGACCGACGTGGCCATCAACATACCGAGCAAAATCCGTTTGCCTTTCATCTGTTCCTCCCTTTGATGCAGCACCTTGCGATTGTCCGCTGACGGCTGCGCTGCAAATGCCGTTACGAATTTTAAGCTAGATATCGCGCTCGGCCGCAGCCTGCGCACGCCGTTTGAGGCGCCCTCCTCCCGCCACGGCCAGCGTGGACAGGAAAATCACTGCAGCACCGATCCAGGTTGAAAAGCCTGCGACCTCGCCGAACAAAACCCAGGCCATGACAGCAACGAATGGCAGACGCAGGAAATCCATCGGCGCGATATGGGACGCCTCCGCCATGCTGAATGCCTTTGTCATCAGCGTCATGTTGGCCGCACCCATCACGCCCTGCAGGGCAAGCAGGCAAAACTCCCTGAGATCAGGGGTCGACCAGAAGAAAAAAGCCGGAATAGCGGCCAAGGGAACTGTGACGATCAGGTTCCACGCCACGAGTGTTTCCGAATTATCCTTGTCCGACATGCGTTTAAGCATCAGTTGCACCAGCGCCTGCAGCGCCGAACCTCCCAGCGCAAACAACAAGGCCGGGGCAACAGTGCCTGCCGCACCTGGTTGAATGATGATCAACGCTCCCAGAAAGCCACTCACCACAGCGAACAGCTTCATCAGGTTGAAGGTTTCGCCCAACCATAGCCATGCACCAACCATCAGGAAGATCGGCGTCATGAACATGATTGCCATTGCATCAGCAAGAGGTGCGGCAGCAAAAGCCACAAAATAACAAACCAGCGCCGCCAGTTTCAGAGCGGCACGGCTGACATGCTGAAACCTGTAACCTGACTTCAGAATTTGCGGGCGGGTGGCAATCAACGGAAGGATAACGGCCAGCCCGAACACACTTCTGAAAAAACCAATGACAAAAGGGTGCACCTCGCCTGCAAGCAGACGAATAACGGCAGCATCAGCAGCGGCCAGCGCCGCAGCAAGGGCGACGTAGCATGAAGCCACCATAATGGTGCGATCATTTCGCTGAACATCAGCCGTAACCATGATTTCTCCCTGTGGATGCTCCCACATTCACTGACAACAAGCTTGCCGCAATCACATCAAGTTGTCAATTCTTCGCACATTAATGTTTGAAGAAGAATTTTTCTGACAAAATAAATATCTGATATTAAACAATATTTTTTATGAAAAACATCATTATTCGTCAAATTTTACATTCGTCATAACTTGACAACATATCAAAATCGGCAATGATGGGGATGAAAAAGCATCATAGGGAGGATGCAGGCGTGACACCGGAAGACATAGCCGCCAGCATGGATGGGCGCATCGCCGCATCCTCGGGCGGGCTGACACAGGCATTTTTGCCATCACCCAAAATACAGAACCACGCAGCATTTCTGCGTTTCCTGCCAGATGGCACTTTGGCCTGCGCATGGTTTGGTGGCACGCTGGAAGGAAAATCCGACATTTCCATCCATGTCTCGACATTGGCACAGGGCAGCAAACAGTGGTCGCAAGCGCATCAACTCAGTGATGACCCGAACCGCTCTGAGCAGAACCCGATGCTATTTGTTGAACCGGACGGCGAAATCAGCCTGTTTCACACCGCACAGCCCTCCGGTAACCAGGATGAGAGCCGGGTGATTGCAAGGAAAGTGTCATTTGACGGCACTCTTAGCGCTGGCGCGCCACGCGACATCGGCCTTGCGTCCGGCACCTTCATTCGCGCCACCATCGTGGTGCGCGACGACGGCGCATGGATGCTGCCACTGTTCCTGTGCAATCCCCGCCCCGGCGCACGCTGGACCGGCACCCATGATACCGCAGCCGTGGCTGTCAGCACCGACAAGGGTGCCACATGGAGCGTGACCGACGTGCCGGACAGCTATGGCTGTGTGCACATGACGATTGTTCCGCTCGACAACAACAAGATGGTGGCCTTCTTCCGCCGCAGGCAGGCGGACTTCGTGTATCGCACCGAAAGCCTTGATGGCGGCAGAAGCTGGTCAGTTCCTTCCGCCACCGACGTGCCCAACAACAACTCGTCGATTGCCGCCATTCGTTTGAGGGATGGCCGCGTTGCACTGCTTTGTAACCCCGTGTCAGCAGCCGAATATTCGCAGCGCCGTGCATCGCTCTACGACGAACTGGAAGAACAGGATGATCGCCCGAATGCTGAAGGCGGCATCGTGCCGATCTGGGGCGTGCCGCGCACACCGGTCACACTTTGCGTGTCGACCGATGAAGGCCATAAATTCCCGATCCGTCGCATCGTGGAAGATGGATCCGGCGCCTGCCTGTCCAACAATTCGATTGACGGCCACAACAAGGAAATGTCCTACCCGGCCATGGTGGAAGACGATCAGGGCGATTTGCATCTTGCCTATACCTACCACCGCAGGGCCATCAAATATGTCCGGCTGAACAGGGGCTGGATCGACGGAGAAACCGCATGAGCACACTCGTTGGAATAACCATGGGCGATCCCGCCGGCGTTGGCCCGGAGATCACCATCAAGGCACTGGCCGAGATGAGCACTGAGGACCGCGCCAATACGCGGGTCTATGGCAACCTCAAGCAGCTTGAAGCCGCCAAAACAGTGCTTGGCATTGATCTCGACCTGACTGGCCTTGTTGTTGATGTCGAAGTAGAGGGTGCCCCGGTTGCCTGGGGCAAGCTCAGCGCCATTTCTGGCGATGCGTCGTTCCGCTTCATTGATACCGCCGTGAAAGATTCGATGGCTGGCAAGATCGGCTGCATCGTCACCGCGCCAATCAACAAGGAAGCCCTCAACTCTGCCGGCCACCATTATGACGGCCATACCGGTATGCTGACGTCGCTGACAGGATCCAAATCCGCGTTCATGTTGCTGGCATCCGACCGCCTGAAGGTGATCCACGTCTCGACCCATGTGTCGTTGAAGGATGCCATCAACCGCGCCAAGCCGGAGCGTATTCTCGCCACCATCAAGGCTGGCAACGACCACCTGAAACGCATTGGTTATACCAAGCCAAAGATTGCTGTCGCTGGCATCAACCCGCATTGCGGTGAAAACGGCCTGTTCGGCACTGAAGACGATGAATTCATCGCGCCGGCTGTTGCGCAGGCACGTGCCGAAGGCATCGATGTCTACGGCGCAATCTCGGCCGATACCGTGTTCCACCGCGCCTATCAGGGTGGATTTGATCTGGTGATTGCCCAGTATCACGATCAGGGTCACATCCCGATCAAGCTGGTGGCCTTCGACACCGCCGTCAACGTCTCCGTCGGCCTGCCGATTGACCGCACCTCCGTCGACCATGGCACGGCTTTCGACATTGCCGGAACCGGCAAGGCCAATCACGTCAACATGAACGCAGCCATCGCCTATGCGCGCGAGCTGATAGCCGGGAAGAATGCACATGGCAAAGTTTGAATTCAGCGGCGTTTATTGCGCAGCAACCACCCCCGTTGCCGCCGATGGTAATCCAGATTTCCGCCTGTTCACCGCCCATTGCAAGGCATTGCTGGAAGAAGGCTGTGACGGTGTAGCGCTACTTGGCACCACCGGCGAGGCAAATTCCTTTGGCCTGAAACAGCGCATGGACATTCTGGAAAAGGCGATTTCCGGCGGCGTTGCGGCAGAAAAACTGCTGCCTGGAACTGCCCAGACCGCCATTGCCGACACCATTGAAATGACACGCCATGCCGTTCAGGCCGGCGTCCGTGGCGTCGTGCTGTTGCCACCCTTCTATTACAAGGGCGTCAGCGCTGAAGGCATCTACCGCGCCTACGCACAGGTCATCGAAGGCGTAAAAGACGACCGCCTGAAAGTGGTGCTCTACCACATTCCGCAGGTATCGGGCGTTGCCATTCCGCATGAGGTGATTGCCCGCCTGCGCAAGGATTATCCAGGCGTTGTCGTCGGCATCAAGGACAGTGCAGGCGATCTGGAAAACATGAAGGCAATGATTGCCGCATTCCCTGACTTTGGCGTGCTTGCCGGTGCCGACCCGCTGCTTCTGCCGCTGATTCAAGCCGGTGGTGCAGGCTGCATTACCGCCAGCTCCAATCTTGTCGCCGCTGAACTTCGCTTCGTTTTCGACAACTGGAATGTCCCGGGTCAGGAAGCAGCCGTCAAAGCCGCACAGGACAAGATTGTCGCCTGGCGCGAACTGACCAATGCCTATGTGCAGCTTCCCACGGTCAAGACCATGGTTGCCAAACGACGTGGCGACAATGGCTGGCTGCGCGTGAACCCGCCGCTGATCGAATTGTCTGAAACCGAACGGGCAGATGTCTGGGCGCGCATGGATGCGCTTGAGAAGGCTTAGAGCGATTTCGGTTCTTTTAGACCCTCACAATCGCTCTAACTCTTTGTTTTGTCGCATTTCCTGACGGAAAACCGCTAGCCACTTTTCCGGGAAATGCTCTAAGGGAGAACCGCCATGAATGGAATGGCACGACCGATCACCCTGCATCAACCCAAGCGCCTTGAGATAGGCGCCGGCGCCTCTGCCAAGCTGGGCGAATGGGCCAGTGGCGCATCCCGCATTCTGGTGATTGCCACCGAACATACGCTTGGTTTTGTCGACCGCTTGAAGCTGACCGGCGCAATCACCGTGTTTTCGGACATTCCGCCCGAACCGGATGACAAGGCGCTCAATGCCGCCATTGAAATGGCACGCAGCATACAGCCCGATCTGGTGGTCGGCCTTGGTGGCGGTTCGGTTCTCGATGTCGCCAAGCTCGTTGCCGCTCTATGGGACGGTCAGCAGACCTTGGATGACGTTGTTGGCCCTAACAAGGTGGCAGGCCGTAACACTGCGCTGGCACAGGTGGCAACCACCGCCGGCACAGGATCTGAAGCCGGCATCCGCGCCCTGATTACCGACAGTGTCAGCCACTCCAAAAAGGCGGTGGAAAGCCCCCACCTGCTGGCTGATATCGCCATTCTCGACCCGGAATTGACATGGTCAGTACCGCCAGCGGTAACGGCCGCCACCGGCATTGATGCCATGGCGCACTGTGTGGAGGCCTTCACCAATATTCGCGCCCATGACCTGATTGATGGTTATGCGCGCATGGGCATCCAGCTGGTCGGCAAATATCTGGCGCGCGCCGTGGAAAACGGCAAGGACACCGAAGCGCGCGCCGGCATGATGCTGGCCTCCTATTACGGCGGCATCTGCTTGGGCCCGGTTAACACCGCAGCAGGCCATGCACTGGCCTATCCGCTTGGCACCCGGCTTGGCCTGCCGCATGGGCTCGCCAACGCCATCATCTTCCCGCATGTGCTGGCCTATAACGTGCCGGTCCGTACTGAAAAAACCGCCGAAGTTCTCGACGCACTCGGCCTCGCCATCTCCAAGGACCCGGCAGCGGTGCTCACCGCAGCCTATGGTTTCTGCAAGGCGCTTGGTGTGGAAATGAAGCTTTCAGCCCATGGCGCAGAACAGCAACATCTACAAAGCTGGGCCGATGAAGCGCATGCAATCCGTCGATTGATGGACAACAATCCACGCGACATGTCGCCTGAAGATGTGCTGGCAATCTACAACGCCGCCTTCTGAAACCGGCGCGTACAGACACTGAACATCACAGACCTGTGAACAGAAACCCCGGCCAAAAGCCGGGGTTTTCATATACAAAGCACAAAACAATAAACTTATGCCCCTTGGGCAAGTTCCGGTCTGCGACCTTCAAACAACCGGTCGCGTGAGCCACGCAGATGCTGGCGCATCAGATTTCTGGCCAGATCGGCATCCCGTGTACGGATGGCTTCATAAATGGCAGCATGTTCATCAAACACATGTCGCAAACCACTGGTCGAGTTTTTAAGCGAAAGACCATGGAACTGCATACCAATGGCAATGTGATCTTTCAGGGCTTCCATCGCTGTTGAGAAATATGTGTTGCCCGAGGCCTGCGCGATCGACAGGTGGAACATGAAGTCCGCATCTTCGCGGTGGCGCTGGCGGCTCGTTGCATCCTGCAATGCTTCAAGTGCCAGACGAATGACCCGGATTTGCGTATCACTGTGCCGTTCAGCTGCACAGGCCGCAGCCTCCGGCTCCACGGTAATGCGAAACTCATAACAGTTCTGCAGATCGGCGATATTTTCAAGTGGCCCGAAACCCAACGGCTGTTTGACGCCCTGAATGCGCACGAAACTGCCAGCACCCTGGCGTGAATAAACCAGACCGAGATCACGCAATTTCTTGAGAGCATCTCGCACCACTGGACGCGAAACCTCAAACTCCGCCGCCAATTCGTGTTCGGTCGGCAATCTTTCATCACTTTGGTAGGCACCTGACTTGATGGCGTGTTTCAGCCGCTCAAACACCACCTCGCTCAGGCTTTTCCGATGTGAAATCTGCTCCACTGTCCGCATTATTTCACACCCTCATGTCCCAGAACCATATCAGCCACCTGCACAAGCGTATCAGCATTGCCGAACCCGCCCGACTTGGTGATGAAATACCGGTCGCCATATTTTGCCACCGGTAAACCTGGCAGGATCTCACCAAGTAGGGTCATGATGCGAATGCCTTGACTGTCGAAATAGGCTTCCGCGGACGCGCCGCCAGACAAAAGCAGGGCATCATAACCGGCATCTATGGCAGCAACAGACGCCGCCAGATTATCCGCAACCTCGACAGAGGTCACCGGTGATGCACTTTCCACTGCCTGAACAACCACCAGAGGTGATGAAACAGGAGCGGAAGCATCGCCATCCGTCATGGCTCCGCCCGGAGCGGCAATGTAATGCAGCGGCAAATCTGCATTCCTCACGCTATCGACCTGTGACACGGTAATCGGATCGCGCGAACCGATGGCAATCAACAGCTTGGCCGGCGGAATATTGACACTGTCCTGTCTTGGACGACCGGATTGTGCTGCCAGTGCATTGGCCAGCGACAAGGCACCGACCAGTAGATCATGTTCCTGCAACAGGCCAAGCGCTGCCTGCATGGCTTCCACCGAACTGGTGTCGGGAATGACGGATTTTTCCGCCACTGCACCCAGTCTTTCGGCAACCGGGATCGGTGCTTCCACACCAAAGCCACTGATCATGCCATTGGTCACGACACGCCCGAATTCGGGAATGGCCGGCAAGACCACAGCCCGATCAAACCGCAGCGCCGAAATTTCCGCCTCGACATTACCTTTCAGTCGGGAGTCAACCTTTTTGAACAGGCCCATTCGGCTGTCCAGCTCCTTTTGCGCGAGAGCCACCCGATCGGCCGCCTCCTGCGGTTCAATCTCGCGGCTGCGCGTGGTCACAGCAACCACATCAGCCCCACTGGCGACAGCCTCAGCCAATGCGGACTGATCCGTAACGACCACGACGGAATAACCGTGAGCGGCAAACGGCGCCGCTGAATCCAGCGCACCGGTCAAATCATCCGCAACGATCATCAATCTATTGGTTTCAAACTTCATGCTGCCGTACCGATTTTACAAATTTACCACGAATCCATGCTTCCACAGACCGTAATTTCTTTTGTAAATCATCGCATAACGAAAAATGAAAACAACCAAAATTTACAAGTAACAAACAAATTAAACGCGACTGCGCGCCCTATCGCGCATTGCACCAACAAATATGCCACCAACGGCCCTGCAATGAACCACTGCCGAGACACACTGTGGGCATGCGCCAATCGTAGAAAGTATAAGAGCCAGAATCCTGGTCTCGGTGAAACGCAAATGGGTTCCGAAACCATCACAATCACTATTCTTCCAGCAACGTGATTTTGGAACCGATTGACCTAATTAACTTGGTATTTAAATACAACAAAACAGATAATACTTTGCGACGGAGCCTGGCAGATGAAAAAATTTGGCCTGCACGCACTCAGAAATAAAATTACGCCGCCTAAAAACTATTCAAAAGCATTCACCTTAAACGTAAAACTAACAATCCACAGAAAATACAACCCATAATTTTAAATATCAATTACATCAAACCTTGAATTTCCAATTTCCGATGATGACTTGGTAAAAATCAAAAAATCATGCAATATCTGGACGTTAATCACGTTTACAAAATTTTAATGCCCTAATCATTTCGGGTCATTTATTTAATGAAGTTTTCATATTAGCATAATTAACAAGTGATTAATAAGAATGGACATGCATCAATTAGCAGATTCGGAAGAAAAACCATAAGAAAAAAGTAAAAAATGCGTAACGCTCAGGGAGGCATAAATGTTCATGGTATCATCGAGAAATACACAGCCAGACCGCATAAATAAAACCATAGTAACTGATCAAACATTACTTTTGATCGCGGACGCGGACCTGTTTTCCGAATGCCTCGTGGAGGCACTCGGCAAAAAGTTCCCGATGTGTAACGTCGTGAGCATCAGCCAACCACAGGCTATCCAGGACGAGTACGATTCCGATGTGAAGCTGGTTCTCCTTTATCGGATCGGCGGCCAGCAATTGCAGGACGCACTGACCAATATCCGGGAAAAACACCCTTCGGCGTCCATTGGCCTCGTCATTGATGCCGTCGGCATGCTCGAAGCGTACCTCAAGCAATTGGTTGAGACACGTATCATCGACGGCGTACTGCCAATCAGCCTGCGGCTGGATGTGTTTATGGCAGCGGTTGATCTGTTGATAAAAGGCGGGGAGCATTTTCCTTCTGCGCTGCTTGGTCGCCTGGTTGAAACCAAGACACCAACCGGCGCCGTGCCTCATGTCGGCGGACCAGGCGCCCTGGCTTCAACGTCCAAACAACATCATCACGATTTCAATGGCTTGACGACCCGTGAAGTGCAGATTCTGGATCTGTTATGCAAGGGTACGCAGAACAAGATCATTGCGGACAAGCTTAATCTGTCAGAAAACACCGTGAAGGTGCATGTCAGGAACATCTATAAAAAGATGCATGTTCGCAACCGCACCGAGGCGGCGTCCCGTTTCTTTGCATTCGATCAGTCCGAGATGGCGCACACCGATTGGAAAAACTGATCTACCTCGTGCAAAACCATTGCTGCCTTTGCACGAGGTCATCACAAACCTTACTGCGATCACATCGTTTCAGCAAATAGAGATCGCTGCTGGCAGGCCTTAACGCAGATAGCAGCGGGCCTTTTGCCCAAAGCCGCTTGGAGAACACGTATAAGGCGACGAACCAAGGTCATCGACCCTGGCAACGGCAACTGGTGCCTTGTCGGCTTCAACGCTGGCGACGACGAGATTTGCGGATGTCCTTTGATAACCGTAGGACTTCTTCGGCGCCGTGACGCGCTGGCTGACTTGGTTAGGAGCCTTCAAGGCGGCCGTTTCACCAAACAGCGTTCCCTCAACAGCAGAACATGACGCGACAGAAAAAGCGATAACGGCAATAGAACACGCCATCTTGCAAAAACGCGCGCGCTTTAGCGCCGCCGCCTGGTTTGAATGAATAACAGACATATGTGTCCCCTGTGTCGCAATTTGCGACCGGCTGCGATGCGTTTGCGGACAAACATCCCGTCAAACACAATCATGTTGATATTTGAACTCATGCACCTCTGACCAAGGTAAGCACGTCACACCACACACAACCGCTCCCGGTGGCCAGCATGCCTCGTAGCCGCTTCCAGCTTCGGCACACATGTCACCTTAACCTCATTCGATTGAGTGAGGCTTACGCCAATGCTTGATAAGAAAGGCATAATGTAGGCATGGTTAAAAATATGTGCACAAAAGGATTAATCACCGTATTATCAGTGTAATCAATTGTAATATTTCAGCAATTTTACGTTGACGTGAAGCAACAACACAATATGATCGCCTTAAAACAACAAAAAAGGCTGGGACTCAAAGTACAGGCGGGCGACAACAACAAGTAATAATCCGCCGAAATTTCACAAATTAAAACGAGCGACACAACTACAAGGAAACAGCACTGTTGTTTCCACGTGGGAAGGAGTGTGTGTAATGCGTAAGTTCGTTCCCGATGACAGTGATTCAAACATCAACATTTACTCGAACTGGAAGCCAGGTCTTCGTGTGCTGGTCAACGGCGGTGCAGGTTTTCTCGGTTCACATCTGTCCGAAAGGTTGCTGCAAGCTGGCCATGAGGTTATTTGCCTCGACGATTTCTCCACCGGCAGGCTTACCAACATTGAACATCTGATGTCCAACAGCCGCCTGACGGTGATGGAACATGATGTCCGTCATCCCTATGACCTGGATGTCTCGATCATCTTCAATTTCGCGTCCCCTGCATCCCCACCCGATTACCAGCGCGATCCTGTCGGGACCCTGCTGACCAATGTGATCGGGGCGTTGAATGTGCTGGAGCTGGCCCGCCGCACCGGTGCAACCGTTGTCCAGTCCTCGACTTCAGAGGTCTATGGCGACCCGCATATCAATCCGCAGCCCGAAAGCTATTTCGGCAACGTCAACCCGATCGGCCCACGTGCCTGCTATGATGAAGGAAAGCGCAGCGCAGAAACGCTGTTCTTTGATTATCACCGCAGTTTCGGCGTCGATATCAAGGTCGGCCGGATCTTCAACACCTATGGTCCGCGCATGCGCCGCGACGATGGCCGCGTTGTCTCCAACTTCATTGTTCAGGCGCTGCAGAACCAGGACATCACCATCTATGGCGATGGCAAACAAACTCGGTCCTTCTGTTACGTTGACGACCTGATCGAAGGCTTCCTGCGTTTCGCAGTTAAAAGCCCGGACTGCTGTGGCCCGATCAACATTGGCAACCCGGCAGAAATTCCGGTCCGACAGCTGGCTGATATCGTTATTGCCATGACCAATTCCAAGTCACGCGTTGTTCACCTGCCCGCTGCAGTCGACGACCCGCAGCAGCGCAGACCGGACATTTCCCGCGCCAGGCAGGAATTGAAATGGCAGCCACGCGTCAATCTGGAACGGGGTTTGGAAAAGACCATTCGTTACTTCGACGCGTTGCTGAGCAGCGAAAAAGTGGTGGAGGCTGTATGACATGGCCCGCTACATCCTCGTCACCGGCGGAGCTGGCTTCATAGGAAGCCACATCTGCAAGGCTCTATCGCTTTCCGGCATGGTGCCGGTTGCTTATGACAACCTGTCCACCGGCCACAGTGATGCAGTGCGATGGGGGCCGTTAATCACGGCCGACATCGCAGATCACAGCATGTTGCGGGCAACACTTTCCGAGTTCGCGCCGTCTTATGTCATCCATTGCGCGGCCAATGCCTATGTTGGTGAATCGGTCACTGACCCGCGCAAATATTACCGCAACAATGTGGCTGGCAGCCTGACACTGCTTGAAGCCTGCATGGATCACCATGTCGAAGGTCTGGTGTTTTCCAGCAGCTGCGCCACCTATGGCATTCCCGAGACCTTGCCAATCCGCGAGGAAACGCCGCAGATCCCCGTCAATCCCTACGGCCGCACCAAGCTGATTTTTGAAATGGCGCTTGAAGATTACGCCGCCGCATATGGCATGCGTTTTGTCGCCTTGCGTTATTTCAATGCTGCAGGTGCCGATCCGGAAGGCGAATTGTCGGAACGGCATGAACCGGAAACCCATCTGGTACCACGTGCGCTTCTGGCAGCAGCCCGGAAGGTTTCGCAACTGGATGTGTTCGGCAATGATTATGATACCCAGGATGGAACCTGCATACGTGACTATATCCATGTTAGCGATCTCGCCGACGCCCACCTCGCCGCCATTCGTTATCTTTACGGCGGCGGTGAAACATTGCGCGTCAATCTCGGTTCCGGCCAAGGCGCATCTGTTGCGGAAATCGTCGGCGCCATTCACCGCGTAACCGGGCAAAAGGTGCCGGTTCATTACGGCCCGCGTCGTGCCGGTGATCCCCCTTCACTGTTTGCCGATATTGGTCGCGCCAAGGCCGTGCTTGGTTTTACGCCATCACGCTCCGACATCGAAACCATCATCCGCACTGCGGCACCCACATTCGGACTGGAGGCCAGCAAATGAGCACCACACAGTTCGACACTCCCGCTCTGACACCTAAGGCAACGCGCAGAACCCATGCCAAGGTGTCCGACACCCTGTTCGATCGGGTTTTCACCGGGTGGAACCGCATTGCCTATCTGCTCGGCATTGCCGGGTGGCTGGTCACGCTGGTCTATTTCTGGGGCTGGTGGCTCGACACCGACCACATGCTCTCGATGCCCTATTTCATCGCGGTCAGCATCTCGGTGTTTTACGTCACCATCTTGCCCGCCTATTTCGTGTTGATCTTCCTCAACGCCAAAGTGGTGAAGCAAGATGCCCCCCTGCCGCAGGGGCGTGTTGCCATGGTTGTCACCAAGGCACCGTCGGAACCGTTTTCGGTGGTCAGAAAAACCATGCTGGCCATGCTCGAGCAGAAAATCCCGATCGATTACGATGTCTGGCTGGCGGATGAAGATCCGTCAGCGGAAACCAGACGCTGGTGTGGTGAACATGGCGTGCTGATTTCCACCCGCAAGGGCGTGGAAGCCTATCACCGCCCCAAATGGCCCCGCCGCACGCGCTGCAAGGAAGGCAACCTCGCCTATTTTTACGACCATTACGGCTATGATCGTTATGACTTCGTTGCGCAATTCGATGCCGATCATGTACCGGAAAACACCTACCTCTACGAAATCCTGAAACCCTTTGCCGATCCTGCGGTCGGTTACGTATCGGCCCCCAGCATCTGTGATGCCAATGCCGATGAAAGTTGGGCAGCACGCGGCAGGCTTTATGTCGAAGCCGGACTGCATGGCGCTTTCCAGACGGGATATAACAACGGCTGGGCACCGCTATGCATTGGCTCACACTATGCCGTGCGCACCCAAGCCCTGCGTGAGGTTGGTGGGCTGGGCCCGGAACTGGCCGAGGACCACTCAACGACCCTGCTGATGAATGCCGGTGGATGGCGTGGCGTGCATGCGCTCAACGCCATTGCCCATGGCGATGGTCCATCAACCTTTACGGACTTGGCCGTGCAGGAATTTCAATGGTCGCGCAGCCTGGTGACCATCCTGCTGCAATATTCGAAGGACTATGTGCCGGCCCTGCCTGCGAAGCTGAAATTCCAGTTTCTGTTTTCGCAGATTTGGTACCCGTTATTTTCCCTCGTCATGGCCATGATGTTTGCTATGCCAGTCATTGCGCTTATGGCAGGTCATCCCTTGGTCAATGTCAGCTATCCCGAATTCATGCTGCATTTTCTACCATCGATCCTGATGTTGACGGTGTTCACCTTCTTCTGGCGCGCAACCGGAACATTCAGACCACATGATGCCCGGCCGTTCTGCTGGGAAACATTTGCCTTTCTGTTTCTGCGTTGGCCCTGGTCGCTCGCGGGCTGTCTGATTGCCGTGCGTGACCGGATCACGGGTTCTTTTGTAGACTTCCGCATCACACCGAAAGGTGGAGCAAAAGTCGGCAGCCTGCCAATCCGCATCATGGCTCCCTATATCGCCTTGGCTGCCTTTACCGCCCTTGTCATGTATTTGGCACCAGATAGCCGTAGCACGCAGGGTTTCTATATTTTCGCCGCCATGAACGTTACGGTTTATGCCTTCCTCGTTCTGCTTTTGATGTTCCGTCACGCATCAGAAAACAGCCTGTCTATATTTCCCCGCACCTGGGGCAATGCGCTGGCAACCGTGTCATCGGTCGCCATCATCGCTGGTGGTGTGGTGCAGTTGAACACCCACGGTCTCGGCGGACTGGAAGCCCTGTCTCATGGGCAACCCTATGTCAGCTTTACTGAAACACGCTTCAACGCATCCGGTGCAGGCGTCGGCGGCACCAAAACCATCAAAATGAAATTCCGGGTAAAATGGCATGGCGTGCAACCCGAACTGGACGTGCAGGTAAAGCCCGGGCCTGCGCAGCCCAACTATGGAATCATCATGCAGGCAACGACCGGACATGATGGAACCCTACTGAAAGGAAGACTGTCATGACAAAAATAATCAAAAACTTCAGGCTTCCAGTCCTTCTGCTAAGCCTGAGCATGCTGGCACCACATACCGCATTTGCCGTTAAGGAAGTCAAAAAATCTCCGCAGCTTCTGAGCGCATCTGAAGTGGTGGATATGTACAAGGACAAAACCTGGCGCTGGCCATCGGGGGGCGGACGGTTCGATTCTGAAGGCCGCCGCTTCACTGCCATGACCGAAGAAAACGGCAAAAAGTCCATCGGTGAAGGCACCTGGTCGGTCGATAACCTCGGCAAGATGTGCATGAAGGCCACCTGGACCACAGACGGCATGTCTGCCAAGGCAAGAACATGTTTTTCCCATGGCAGGCTTGGCAAGGTGATCTACCAGAAGCGTTTGCCGAAGGGCGATTGGTACGTGTTCCGCAGTGCCAAACCCAGAGCAAGCGATGAATTTTCGAAACTTGTGAAGACCGACAGCGTAACTGTTCAGGCGTTGGCGGCCAAACAAACCATGTCAGTCAAAAAATAGTTGGAGAGGAGAAAAGCCATGAAAAAGCTGAGCAAAAAATTCCTGTCCGCAGCGGCTATAGCAATCCTGTGTACCGCCGCGGCCTATCCGGTGGTCCAGTCACAAGCACAAAATGCGGCTGGCATGACTGCAGCCACCTTGCGTTCCATAACGGATAAACGCCCGACACTGCATGCCGATGGCATCAAGTTCGGCGCCTATGATCCGCATGGCGATTTCGGCCAGCAACAGGGCGTTGCCACCGAACACCTGTTCCTGCCTTGGGAAGATGTGGATCTGGAAAGCCTGAAAACAGCCGATGCCTATGCGATGGAACGCAATCGCAACGTGCTGATAACCGTCGAACCATGGTCGTGGGACGTGAGCTGGCGGCTGACCTCAGATGAGTTGCGACGCAAAATCCTGCAAGGCGGTTACAATGAAAACATGCACGCCATTGCGCGCATGGTTTCACAGATGAAAAGCCCTGTCACCATTCGCTGGGGCCAGGAAATGGAAGACAAATCAGGCCGCTTCTCATGGTCCGGCTGGGCACCGAATGATTATATAACCGCCTATCGCAAGATGATGGATATCGTGCGCAAGGAAGCACCTAATGCCAAGATCATGTGGTCGCCAAAAGGTGAGGACGGCCTGCAAGCCTACTATCCCGGCGATAATTACGTCGATCTCGTCGGACTGTCTGTCTTTGGTCTTGAGGACTTTGACAAGATCGAACATGGCGGCGCATGGACCTTCGGACAGTCGCTCAAGAAGGGTTACGGTTTGGTGGAAAAATACAACAAGCCGATATGGGTCGCCGAACTGGGTTATGAGGGCAATGATGCCTATATCAAACCCTGGATGAACGACGTGACGCTGAAAACCAGCGAGTTTCCCAAGCTGGAGGAAGTCGTCTATTTCAACGACAAGGACGTCCATCCATGGCCGCACAACCTCGGCAAACCCGACTGGCGTGTGGTGCGCAACGCCCAGACAAACTGAGGCGTGGCACAAAAATGAGGTGAGACAAAAAAGCCCCGCATCGACAGACGATGCGAGGCTTTAAATCTAGAGTGAGAGCGCCACGATCAATCCTCGTGGATATTGCTCGCATGCTTGGTGTCGCGCATGCGGATGTAAACGATCAACGACAAGCCAATCATGATCGTGACATACCAGAAGAACCATTCTTCATGGCCGATCTGCTTGAACTTCAGGGCCACAAATTCTGCCGTACCACCAAAGACCGTGTTGGCAAGCGCATAAGGAAGTGCAACGCCAAGGGCACGGATGTGCGCCGGGAAAAGCTCCGCCTTAACAACGGCATTGATCGAGGTGTAACCAGTCACGATCAACAGGCCTGCCAGCACCAGAGCGAATGCGGCAAAGGCATTTGTCGTTACAGCCAGTGTCGAGAAGATAGGGTAGGTGCACAGAAGACCGAGCACGCCGAACGCGACCATCAAAGGCTTACGGCCAATCTTGTCGGAAAGTGCACCGGCAATCGGCTGGAAAAGCATGAAAACGAACAGCGCTGCTGTGGTAATCTCTGTCGCACTTTCCTTGCTGAAGCCTGAGGTGTTGACGAGAAATTTTTGGAGATAGGTCGTGTAGGCATAGAAGGCCAGCGTGCCACCGGAGGTCAAGGCCATAACCATCAGCGCTTCGCGCGGATAGTGACGGAAAAGCGCCCAACCACTGGACTTCGGCTTTTCTGCCGTGTCCGTCTTGGTGTTTTCAAACGACTGCGTCTCAACCAGACCTCGGCGAATGTAGAACACCGCAATGGCCAGGAAACCGCCAATCAGAAATGGAATGCGCCAGCCCCAGGCACTCAGCTGCTCCGGCGTCAGAATCCGCTGCAACACCAGCAGAACGGCGAGCGCCAGCAACTGACCGGAAATCAGCGTGACATATTGGAAGCTGGAGAAGAAACCACGGCGGTTCTTGCCAGCCATCTCGCTGAGGTAAGTGGCGCTTGCACCATATTCACCGCCAACGCTGATACCCTGCAGCAAACGCGCAAACACCAGAATGGCAGGCGCGGCAATGCCGATGGTTTCGTGGCCGGGAGTAATGGCAATCAGAAGAGATCCGAGACACATCAGCGTGACGGAGAGCGTAAGACCTGCCTTGCGGCCTTTGCGGTCCGCGTAGGTTCCCATGAACCAAGCGCCGATCGGGCGCATCAGAAAGCCAACGGCAAAAACCGCCGCAGCACTCAACAACTCAGCAGTCTGGTTGCCGGACGGAAAAAAGATCGGCGCAAAATACAAAGTAAAGGCCGAATAGACGTACCAGTCATACCATTCGACGAGGTTGCCTGCAGAGCCACCAACAATCGATTTCAAACGGGTTTTCTGGTCCAGAACTGGAGCACCAGTCGGACTTGATGTCATCTTATTCACAGTAACTCCAATTCGTAATTATCTGGAGATGAGGCGCGCGGGAGGTAGGAGATGCGATATTTTGCCGCGCCATATCACGGCTATACACCCGGATTGCTGCGGTGCGCAAGTTTATGCTGCATTGCAACATTCATGGATTAGACCAAAGGATGAGACGCCATCAGATGCACTCAAGCACCGGCAGCAAGCACGGCTTACGGGTAACGTCAGGAGACGGTGATAAAGTGGGTCGCATCAGACTGAAGCGGCGCTGTTATTATGCAGACCCAAATGCGCCGCAGAAACGCACGCCAAAAATGCGTTACAGCATGATATTTTCAATGATGCGGGAAAGTTTTTGGTGCCCCTTGCCGGAATCGAACCAGCACTCCTCTCGGAACCTGATTTTGAGTCAGGCGCGTCTACCAATTCCGCCAAAGGGGCAAACAGGAGCAAAGTCCTGTGGTATGGCGCCGGACTATACGAAGGAACTGGTTCCGGTCAACCGGTTTTTGCAAAAATCAGCAATTCACGAAACTTTGCTTGAGCACGAGACCGGGCAGAACAATCGCCGCATTTACATTTCAGCCTGCAGTGGATTACAGGTTACAACGTAATGCCGGGCAGGACGGCACCCTCTCTCCCTTCCTTTCCTGTCTCATGCGTGGGCATTTATCCCACAGATACCGAAGCAAGAGTGAAATTCATGGCACAGACACAATCCGCGCAATCCGGCCTTACCGTATCTTCCGTTCTGGTTACCGCAGGCATGATCTTTACCGTGGGCTCAGCACTCGGTTTCCAGCACATTGGCGGTTACACGCCCTGCGCACTCTGCCTTCTGCAACGCGACCCCTATTATTACGCTATACCGCTCGGCATCCTGGCCATTATCGCCAGCCTGCTGAAACTGCCATCCAGGATCGTCAAGATACTTCTAGTGCTGATCGGCATCGCCATGGTGATTGGCGCCGGCATGGGTGTTTACCACTCCGGCGTGGAATGGAGTTTCTGGGAAGGTCCGATTACCTGCTCCACCGGAGCGCCATCTATCACCACCAATGCTGGCAGCCTGCTGAATGACCTCAATGCCGTCAAGGCACCATCCTGCAACAGCGCTGCGCTGCGGGTGCTTGGCCTGTCCTTTGCAGGCTGGAACGTGATCGCGAGCATCGTCCTTGCCGCAATCGCCTTTTACGGCGCGACACGCAAGAAAATCTGACCGGAAACCGGCTTCATCAAGGCTGAAGCTCGGTATCCCAGTAAAGATAGTCCATCCAGCTTTCATGCAGGTAATTGGGCGGGAAAAGCCGCCCATTATTGTGCAGGTCCTGCACGGTTGGCTGGTATGGTTTCTGATGCGGTAGCATGCCAGCCTGTTTGGGCAGTTTACTGCCTTTTCTCAGGTTGCATGGGGAGCAAGCCGCCACGACATTTAGCCATGTGGTTTCGCCGCCATGTGCCCGCGGTATCACATGATCGAAGGTCAGATCGT
The DNA here is from genome assembly GCF_032092815.1 of Agrobacterium sp. Classification (GTDB taxonomy): domain Bacteria; phylum Pseudomonadota; class Alphaproteobacteria; order Rhizobiales; family Rhizobiaceae; genus Agrobacterium. The sequence goes on from NZ_DAMDBP010000010.1 coordinate 111,789, forward strand.
CATGGGAACCGCAATACTGGCATTGGAACTTGTCGCGCAGGAAAACATTGAAGCGGGTGAAGGCTGGATTTCTGGCCGGTTGCACATAGGTTTTGAGGCTTATGACACTCGGCAATCGTATCGAAAAACTCGGGGATGATACCGAGTGATCATACTCTGCTATGATATTCACACGATCTAGAAAAACCGCCTTGATCGCGTCCTGCCATGACCAGAGCGACAAGGGATAATAACTCAGTGGCCTATAATCAGCGTTCAGAACGAGCGCCGGTAAAGCCTGTGGGGAGACTGCAATCGTCAAGGGCTTCTCCTGATCGATTCGGCATCTGCATTGTGTATATTAGGTCCGTTGTTACAGTATTGTGAAGCCTATAAATTTAGCGCCGAAAGAAAGGCATATTTCAGGCGATCGGCAGTGCTTCGCGCCGCGTGATCACGGCGTAATGTGCCCAGAAAAGCCGGGCAGCGACCGAACGCCATGGCGACCATTTTTCTGCCAGTGTTGCAAGCTGCGAAGTCGTTGGGCGCGCCTCCAGAGCAAGCGCATGGGCAACCGCCGCCTGCAAGGCGACATCACCGGCTGGAAAAATATCAGCATGCCCGCCACAAAACATCAGATAGACCTGCGCCGTCCAAGGCCCGACACCTTTGACGGCAGTCAATTCGGCCATCGCAGTCGCTGCTTCCTTTTTGCTGAGCGCTTCAAGATCAAGCTCGCCTTCGGCAACGGCAGTTGCAATACGCAATAGGGTTTGCGCCTTGGCCCGCGACAGACCAAACCCGGCAGAAATCTCCGGATCGATGGCAAGATAATTTTCAGCCGTCAGTAGATCAGCGCCCTTCACGATCCTCCCCCAGATGGCGTCCGCGCTGGCGCGCGACACCATCTGCGAAACGACGATGCTGGCCAATCCGGCAAATCCCGGTTCACTGAGGCGCAACGGCACCGGACCGCAGCCACTGGCAACCAGACTGAGCGACGGATCAAGCTCAAGCAAAGCAGCAAGTCCGGTGCGGATATCTTCATCACCTCGAATAACCGTCATCGAACCTTCCTCAACGCGCGTCGCACCCACGAGCACCGCGTTAGCCTACCCTTGGCAAACGCACAAAAATAATGCCTGTAGAGAGCATGTCTGATCTGCCTCGTCAAAACTGCATCACCCGTTTTGCGCCAAGCCCCAATGGGCCATTGCATCTGGGTCATGCTCTTTCTGCCCTGTTGAATGCCGATATGGCCAGAAAAATTCACGGCCGTTTTCTGCTGCGCATTGAAGACATCGACCAGACACGCTGCACACCGCAATTTGAGCAGGGCATTTACGACGACCTGTCCTGGCTTGGCCTGTCCTGGGAACAGCCGGTACGCAGGCAGTCGGAGCATTTCGACGACTACCGCTCTGCACTGGAAAAGCTGGTGGCCATGGATCTTGCCTATCCGGCATTCCTGACGCGCGGTGAGGTCAAGGCAGTCGTCAAGGCCACCGAGGCAACCGGCATGCCATGGCCGCGCGATCCTGATGGCGCACCGCATTATCCTGACATCGACAAACAACGCACAACGGCCGAACGGCAAGACCGCCTTGCTGCAAATGCCCCCTTTGCATGGCGGCTGGACATGCAAAAAGCCATATCCACTTTGCAGGGGCCGTTGCTCTGGGAGGAATATGGCAGTGGTCAGCATCAGTCTGTTCAAGCAGACCCGGCTCAGTGGGGTGATGTCGTGCTGTCCCGCTCGGACGCGCCTTCCAGTTACCATCTCTCGGTGGTGATCGACGATGCCCTGCAAGGCATCACCGATGTGGTGCGTGGCATGGACCTTTACCACGCCACCGCCATTCATCGCCTGTTGCAGCAGCTTTTGGACCTTCCGGCACCCAATTATCATCATCACCGGCTTATTCTCGGTGACGATGGTCGCAAGCTTTCCAAAAGCGAAGGCAGTACGGGACTGGCAGCCTTGCGCGCGATGGGCAAAACGCCCTCAGATATCCACCGCCTGATCGGGCTCTGAGCTTTCCTTGATGGTTTTGCCATTGATCGTGCGTTTGATGATGCGGCGGACCTGATATTTCATCAGGGCCGCGTTGACCTCGGCACCGAGCATGAAAATCACCCCGATCATGTAGAGAAACACCAGCACGATCATCACCGATGCCAGACCGGCATAGGTGGCGGTGTAATTGGCGAAAGTGGCAAGATAGGACGCAAAGAGCAGCGCGCCGGCCACCCAAAACAGCAGGGTCAGCACAATACCCGGCAACACATCCAGCAAACGCCGCCTGCCTGCTGGCAGCCACAAATGTGCGATCACCAGACCGGTAAATAGCACGATGATCGTTCCGTAAACACCCAGGCTGGACATGGTGCTGAGAAAATCCGTCATCCACGGAAAGCGCTCTTCGGCAAAGGCAAGCGCCACTGGCACCGCCACCAGCACCGTGCTGATCGCAGCAAAGATGATGACCGCCATCAGCACATAAAACAGGCTCCAAAGACGGGTGACATACCACCAACGTGTTTCCGACACCCGGTAGGCGCGGTTGAGAGAGATACGCAGCGCCTCCACCCCGTTCGACGCGAAGTAGGCGGCTGCCAGCACCGACACGGTCAACAGTCCGCCGCGTGGAATGGTCAACACCTGCTGCACCTGCGCAGCAATGGGTGCGGCAATCGCTTCCGGCCAGGTGTCGAAAATCAGATGCACGGCGGTTTCTGAAAAACTGTCGGCGCCGAGAAAACCGGCGAGAGCCGTTCCGAAAATCAGGAACGGAAAAAGTGCCAGCAGAATGGACAGTGCCACGTGACTTGCCATTGCCCAGCCGTCATCTTCCGCAAAATGGAAATAGGCATCAAAGGCGACCTTGTAGGCCAGTCGCAATGTAGCGAACATGTCACCTCCTGAATCGGGCATGCTGATTGTAACTTAGCAGCGAATATGGGAAATCAGCATCGTTTTGTACAGGGAAGAGGCATGACAGACAAACCGGTCATCATCATTACGGGCTGCTCATCGGGTATTGGCGCATATTGCGCAGCAGCTCTGCACAAGGACGGTTGGCGGGTGTTTGCCACGGTCCGCAAGACTGAGGATATGGCCGCACTGGAAGCCCAGGGCATTGAGACCCTGTTGATGGATTATACCGAACCCGCCTCAATTGCTGCACTGGTCGACACGGTTGCCGCCCGCACCGAAGGACGCATCGACGCGCTGTTCAACAACGGCGCCTATGGTCAGCCGGGTGCAGTCGAAGATCTTTCGGTCGATACCCTGCGCCGCCAATTCGAGACCAATGTTTTTGGCTGGCATGACCTGACTTGCCGCGTCATTCCCTTCATGCGCAGGCAGGGCCATGGCCGCATCGTGCATTGCTCGTCCATTCTCGGTCTCGTGCCTTACCGTTACCGTGGGGCCTATACTGCTTCCAAATTCGCACTTGAGGGGTTGGGCGTGACCCTGCGTATGGAGCTGGAAGGCAGCGGCATTCATGTCAGCATGATCGAGCCGGGGCCGATCGCGTCAAAATTTACCGCAACGGCCCTTTCGCACATTGAAGTCAATATTGATCTGAAGAACTCGGCCCATGCGGCGCAGTACGAAAGACAACTGGCGCGACTGGACGGAACAGGCCCGGTCAACAAGCATAAACTTGGTCCTGAAGCCGTCCATAAAGTACTCAACCATGCCTTGACCGCAACAAGACCGAGACCGCATTATCTGGTCACAGTTCCTGCCAAACAGGGCGCGTTTCTGAAAAGGATATTACCCGCTGACATGTTTTATCGGTTGCTGCGAAAATTCGACTAGAGAAACGTGGCTGGCAGGAAGAGCAGAACGCGCGACTAAAAAAATGATGATGCGTATCAACACGCACGGACCTCAAGGGAAACAACAGGGATAAAATCATGTCGGGCTTCACAACGGTTCTTGCCCTCATTGTCATGGGACTTGTCGTGCTCGTGCTGATCCGCGGGCTGTTCAACATGCTCAAGGGAACGGATGGCAACAAATCAAACAAGCTGATGCAGTTGCGTCTGGTGCTGCAGGCGCTGGCGATTGCGCTGATCATGCTGACATTGTGGATTACCGGCGGCGGACGTTAAGGCAGGAAGATGGTCAAGCTGAACAAGATTTACACCCGCACCGGCGACAAGGGCACAACCGCACTCGTTTCCGGACCGCGCCGCCGCAAGGATGATTTGCGCGTCGAGACCTACGGCACGGTGGATGAAACCAATTCGGCCATCGGCATGGCACGTCTGCACACCAAATCCTTTCACGAGTTGGATGCGATGTTGATGCGTATCCAGAACGACCTGTTTGATCTGGGCGCCGACCTTGCCGCCCCCGATACGGGCGAGCCACTGGGGTACGAGCCTTTACGCATCATTGCCGCTCAGGTCACGCGCCTGGAAACGGAAATCGATGCGTTGAATGCCAGCCTTTCACCGCTGACATCCTTCGTGCTGCCGGGCGGTTCGCCGGCATCGGCCTACCTGCATCTGGCACGTACCATTTCCCGCCGCGCAGAACGACAGATCGTGGAGCTGTCTTTCACCGATGGCGAAACGGTAAACGCAGCGGCACTGCAATACATCAATCGTCTGTCTGACTTCCTGTTTGTGGCAGCCCGTTTCACAAATGACGGTGGCGCCACCGACATTCTCTGGGTCCCTGGCAAGAACCGCTGAGAATGATCATGCATCAGAGGAAAATCGATGTTCATACCGCTGCATGATTCGAACTCCCTCAAATACATCAAGACGCAATATGTCACGATTTCGCTGATCGTCATCAACACGTTGGTGTGGTTGGCAACAGGTGCATTCGTGTCAGATGAAACCTTTGGCCGCGCCGCAATGGGGCTTGGTTTCATTCCTGCCGTTGTCTTCGACTACGCCCATCTGGAACCGGCACTGCAGATGATACCGGATGACGCGACCTTGATTACCTACGCGTTTCTGCATGGTGATTTCTGGCACCTCGCCGGCAACATGGTGTTTTTGTGGGTGTTCGGCGACAATGTCGAAGATGCGCTTGGCCATGTCAGATTTCTGCTGTTCTACCTCCTGTGTGCGGCAGCTGGTGCCCTGTTCCATGGTCTGGTTGCGCCGATGTCGGAAGGGCCGCTGATTGGTGCTTCCGGCGCTGTATCAGGCATTGTTGCCGCCTATTTTCTGCTGCATCCGAAAGTGCGTGTCTGGGTTCTGGTGCTGTTTCGTGTTCCGCTGCCACTACCAGCCTTTATTCCGCTGGCCCTGTGGATCGGCCAGCAGTTTCTGATGCTGGCGGCTGGCATGGATGACGCTGTGTCATGGGGCGCCCATGTCGGCGGAATTCTGGCCGGCGGTATTCTCGTTGTATTCATGCGGCGGGCGGGTGTGCCACTGTTCGACCGCACTATTGTGACACCAAAGGCCGTAAAACACGTCACTGAAGTGCCAAAAACTGTGCCTGTGTCGCAAACTCAGCGGTCAAATGACGGCATTCGATGGGGCCGTTAGACGTAAACAGTTTTATTTATCTTCACGTAAACGTAAGCTATCAGCCAAACGCATGGCCTCATGAGCAATGTTCCGTTGAATTTATGGAAAAAATGCGTATCCATGTGCCCACTCGAAAATATGGTGGTCGTATGCTCTGTCCACATGATTGAAGTTGAAGGAAAACCCCATGAAGATCCTTGTGCCCGTTAAACGAGTCGTTGACTACAACGTGAAAATCCGCGTGAAAGCAGATGGCACGGGCGTTGAACTTGCCAACGTGAAAATGTCGATGAACCCGTTCGACGAAATCTCCGTCGAAGAAGCTCTTCGTCTCAAGGAAGCTGGCAAGGCTGAAGAAGTGGTCGTTGTTTCCATCGGCCCCGCCAAGGCTGAAGAGACGCTGCGCACCGCGCTGGCCATGGGCGCCGACAGAGCCATTTTGATCGAAACCGACGAAACCGTTGAGCCGCTGGCCGTTGCCAAGCTTTTGAAGGGCGTCGTTGAGGCTGAAACGCCTGACCTGGTTATCCTTGGCAAGCAGGCCATTGATGACGACAGCAACCAGACCGGCCAGATGCTGGCAGCACTTCTCGGCTGGGGTCAGGGCACCTTCGCTTCGAAAGTTGAAATTGCTGACGGCTCCGTTGCTGTGACCCGTGAAGTTGACGGCGGCCTGCAGACCGTTTCGCTGAAACTGCCTGCGATCGTCACCACCGATCTTCGCCTCAATGAACCGCGTTATGCCTCGCTGCCAAACATCATGAAGGCCAAGAAGAAGCCGTTGGACAAGAAGACACCTGCCGATCTCGGTGTCGACATTGCTCCACGCCTCAAGGTTCTGAAAACCGAAGAACCGGCTGGCCGCAAGGCTGGCGTCAAGGTTGGCTCGGTTGCAGAGCTGGTATCGAAACTCAAGGCCGACGGCGTATTGTAAGAGACGGAAAAGGGAGATTTTATTATGGCCATTCTTCTTCTGGCAGAACACGACAACGCAACCCTTTCCGACCAGACCGCCAAGACGCTGACGGCAGCCGCCAAGATCGGTGGTGACGTGCATGTGCTGGTGGCTGGCTCTGGCGCCAAGGCTGCCGCCGATGAAGCTGCAAAGCTTTCCGGTGTTGCCAAGGTGCTTCTGGCTGACGATGCATCCTATGCCAACCAGCTGGCAGAACCGCTTGCTGCGTTGATCGTATCGCTGGCACCGTCCTATGACGTCATTATTGCCCCAGCGACCGCATCGGCGAAAAACGTTGCGCCACGCGTTGCAGCCCTGCTCGACGTTGCACAGGTTTCCGAAATCACCGAAGTGGTTTCCGCTGACACCTTCAAGCGTCCGATCTATGCCGGTAACGCCATCCAGACCGTACAGGCAACCGATGCCAAGAAGGTTATCACCGTGCGTACAGCTGCCTTCGCTGCAGCTGCTGCCGGCGGTTCTGCTGCGGTTGAAGCAGTTGCTGCTGCTGCCAACCCTGGCGTTTCGTCCTTCGTATCAGACGCGCTGGCATCGTCTGACCGTCCGGAACTGACCTCTGCCAAGATTATCATATCAGGTGGTCGTGCGCTTGGTTCTTCCGAAAAGTTCAAGGAAGTCATTCTGCCGGTTGCTGACAAGCTGGGCGCTGCCGTTGGTGCATCCCGCGCTGCTGTTGACGCCGGTTACGCACCGAACGACTGGCAGGTTGGCCAGACCGGTAAGGTCGTTGCGCCGCAGCTTTACATTGCTGCCGGCATTTCCGGTGCCATTCAGCACCTGGCAGGCATGAAGGACTCGAAGGTCATCGTTGCCATCAACAAGGACGAAGAAGCACCGATTTTCCAGGTTGCCGATTACGGCCTGGTGGCAGATCTGTTCGACGCCCTGCCTGAGCTTGAAAAAGCACTGTAAGAAAACAGACCTGATGAATTGATTGCCGGGCAGGAAACTGCCCGGCAATATTTATTAATCCCTGCACCCATATATAATGCCCGCAAACATCATACCCTTTTGCCCGGAGGAAACAGCACCATGACCGTTAGTTTGAAAAATATCGGCATTATCGGAGCAGGGCAGATGGGCTGCGGCATTGCCCATGTTTCGGCACTGGCCGGATACAAGGTGCACATTTACGACCTGAGCCAAAGCGGCATTGAAGCCGGCCTTGCCACGATCAACGGCAATCTGGCCCGCCAGGTCAGCCACGGCAAACTGGAAGACGAAAACCGCAAGAACGCACTGTCCAAGATCAGTGGCTCGACCGACATCAACGATCTCGCCTCCATGGATCTGGTGATCGAAGCGGCAACCGAAAGCGAAGACATCAAACGCAAGATCTATGCGCAGGTCTGCCCGGTTCTGAAACCCGAGGCTCTGCTGGCCACCAACACTTCATCACTGTCGATTACCCGCCTGGCATCGGCCACAGACCGTCCCGAGCAGTTCATGGGCATCCACTTCATGAACCCGGTTCCGGTGATGAAGCTTGTGGAGCTGGTGCGCGGCATCGCGACCGGCGAAAAGACATTCGATGCAGCCAAGGACTATGTGCGCTCGCTGGACAAGGCGATCACCGTTGCCGAAGATTTCCCGGCCTTCATCGTCAACCGCATCCTGCTGCCGATGATCAATGAAGCGATCTACACGCTGTATGAAGGCGTCGGCACCGTGGAAGCCATCGACACCGCCATGAAACTCGGTGCCAACCATCCGATGGGACCGTTGCAACTGGCCGACTTCATCGGTCTGGATACCTGCCTTTCCATCATGCAGGTGCTGCATGATGGCCTGGCGGACAGCAAATACCGCCCCTGCCCGCTGCTGGTCAAATATGTCGAAGCTGGATGGCTCGGTCGCAAATCCGGCCGTGGTTTTTATGACTATCGCGGTGAAACACCGGTTCCGACTCGCTGAGACTGTGCAATTGAGCGGGGGAGAAAAGGTAAATCCACCCCCGCCAGATCATCGGATCACGGTGCCTTTGCCGCCGAGATCAATGCCTTCGCATCGGGACTGTCCCATGCCGCCGGCCCATTCATGGACGCCAGCAGGCATCCCTTGCCATCAAATAGCAAGGTGGCAGGCAGGCCAAAAGCCAGCCCTTCCTTTTTCAGCACGTTAAAAACGCCCATGGAACTGTCGCGGTAATAACCGAGCGCGCCGATCTTGTATTCGTCAAGGAAGGTCTTCGGTTTTTCATCGCCGCCGGTATCGATATTGACGGCCACAACTTCAAAATCCTGACCACCGGCCTCCTGCTCCAGCGCATTCAGCGCCGGCATTTCTTCGCGGCACGGCACACACCATGTCGCCCAGAGGTTCAACAGCACGGTTTTCCCGGCAAAATCTGCCATGGTCATGTCTTGTCCTTCAGGACCCTTGAAGGAAAGATTGAGCGGACGCGGCTCGGACGCTGGCGCCATGGCAGCCACCTGCCCCTTGGAAAAAGGCTTCAAGGCCGCAATACGGTCGCCTGCCCCCTCACATAAACCGGCGACATTGGCCTGAACCTCTTGAACCTCGCTACCAGACCCAATATGCCTCATGTACACCGCGCCTGCACCGGCGATGATACCGGCAATGGCGGCAATACCAACAAGCTTGGCAGAGGGAAGGCGAAATGGTCTCTTATCTGTCACTACATACTCCGGGACTGGCAAACCATGGCTGACGGCAACGACACGAAATCCTCTAACCAGATGTGGGGCGGGCGCTTCGCATCCGGTCCGGCCGCAATCATGGAAGAGATAAATGCCTCCATCGGCTTCGACAAGAAACTTTATGCCCAGGACATCCGCGGCTCTATGGCGCATGCTGCCATGCTGGCTGAAAAAGGCATTATTTCGCACGAAGATAAAGACAAGATCACTGAAGGCCTGAACACAATCCTGTCAGAGATCAAAAACGGCACCTTCGAATTCTCGCGCAAGCTTGAAGATATTCATATGAATATCGAAGCCCGCCTTGCAAACCTGATTGGTCCTGCGGCAGGTCGTCTGCACACCGCCCGCTCGCGCAACGATCAGGTCGCGCTCGATTTCCGTCTGTGGGTAAAGGAAGAGCTTCAGAAAACCGAAGCCATGCTGACGGATCTGATTGCCGCTTTCCTCGACCGCGCGGAAGAACATGCCGCAACCGTCATGCCGGGCTTTACCCATCTGCAGACGGCACAGCCGGTTACCTTCGGCCACCACTGCATGGCCTATGTGGAAATGTTCGGCCGTGACCGCGCCCGCGTGCGCCACGCCATCGAACATCTCGATGAAAGCCCGATTGGTGCGGCTGCACTTGCCGGCACCGGATACCCGATCGACCGTCACATGACCGCCAAGGCACTTGGTTTCCGCGAACCTACCCGCAACTCCATCGATACCGTTTCAGACCGCGACTTCGCACTGGAATTCCTGTCGATCGCCTCGATCTGCGCCACGCATCTGTCGCGCCTGGCCGAAGAAATCGTCATCTGGTCGACACCGCAATTCGGCTTCATCCGTCTGTCGGATGCTTTTTCCACCGGCTCCTCGATCATGCCGCAGAAAAAGAACCCGGATGCCGCTGAACTGGTCCGCGCCAAGACCGGCCGCATCAACGGCTCGCTAATCGCGCTTTTGACGGTGATGAAGGGTCTGCCGCTCGCCTATTCCAAGGACATGCAGGAAGACAAGGAACAGGTCTTCGATGCGGCCGAAAGCCTTGAACTGGCCATTGCCGCCATGACCGGCATGATCCGCGACCTGGAAGTGCGCTCCGACAAGATGCGTGCCGCTGCCGGTTCCGGTTATTCCACAGCCACCGATCTGGCCGACTGGCTGGTGCGTGAAGCAGGTCTTCCCTTCCGTGATGCCCACCATGCAACAGGTCATGCCGTGGCTCTGGCAGAAAAGAAGGGTTGCGATCTCGCCGACCTGTCGCTGGAAGAATTGCAGGCCATCAACCCGGCCATCACCAACGGCATTTTCGACGTTCTGTCGGTTGATGCATCGGTTGCCAGCCGCACCAGTTTTGGTGGCACGGCACCGTCTGAAGTGCGCAAACAGATTGCCTGGTGGCGCGCGCGCAACTGATCAATTTAGCGTTACGCCAGTATCACAAGAAACAGGGTGCACAAGCGCCCTGTTTTTCTGTATCAGAAGAGCAACTTTTTCCTTTGGACAGACCCATGCTTTCAAAAACGGTTCGTAGCTTCCTTCTTCCCCTTGGCATGATGCTTGCCGTCAGCCTCGTCGTTACCGGTTGCGGCCGTAAAGGCGCCATCGATCCGCCGAGCACGCCGGTTGAACAGCGCAACAAACGCGCCGCCGATGGCAAGGAAGTACAACAGGTAACGCCTGAGCGTCCTTTCGTTCTCGACCCGCTGCTCTAACGGAACATAGCCCGTGAACCACTTTCAATATATTGACGGCGTATTGCACGCCGAGAATGTGCCTGTGCCTGAGATAGCCAAGGCTGTTGGCACACCATTTTACGTCTATTCCACCGCAACGCTGGAACGCCACTACAAGGTATTTTCAGCGGCCTTTGCCGATGTTGATTCCATGGTGTGTTACGCCATGAAGGCAAACTCCAATCAGGCCGTGCTCAAGACACTGGCCCGCCTGGGTGCTGGCATCGATGTGGTGTCCGGTGGAGAGTTGCGCCGTGCTCTTGCAGCTGGTGTTCCCGCCAACCGCATCATGTTCTCGGGCGTTGGCAAAACCGTTGTCGAAATGGACCTGGCGCTGGAAGCTGGCATCTACTGCTTCAACGTCGAATCCGAGCCTGAGCTGGAAGTGCTGAACCTGCGCGCCCTCAAGGCTGGCAAAAAAGCCCATGTGTCCTTCCGTATCAATCCCGATGTGGATGCACGCACCCACGCCAAGATTTCGACCGGCAAGAAAGAAAACAAGTTCGGCATTTCCTACCAGCGCGCCCGCGCTGTTTATGCCCATGCCGCAACACTTGAAGGTATTCAGGTCACCGGCATCGACATGCATATCGGCAGCCAGATCACCGATTTGCAGCCTTTCGAGGATGCATTCCGCCTGCTGCGCGAATTGGTCGAAACCCTGCGCACCGATGGCCACGTGATCGATCACGTTGATATCGGAGGTGGCCTTGGCATTCCCTACAAGGATGACAACAACCCGCCACCACTGCCGGATGCCTATGCCGATATCGTCAAGGCTCAGCTTCGCAGCCTCGATTGCAAGATCGTTACTGAACCCGGCCGCCTGATCGTCGGCAATGCCGGCATCCTGGTAACCGAAGTGCTGTTCGTGAAGGACGGTGGTGAAAAGACCTTCGTGATCGTTGACGGCGCCATGAACGACCTCATTCGCCCGACGCTTTACGAAGCCTATCACGAAATCCGTCCGGTCACGATTTCGGCCGCCAATGCACCGCGCATCAAGGCTGATATTGTCGGCCCGGTTTGCGAAACCGGTGACTATCTGGCGCTCGACCGTGAAATGGCCATGCCAAAGCCGGGCGACCTGATTGCGGTCGGTTCTGCCGGTGCCTATGGCGCCGTTCAGGCAGGCACTTACAATTCACGCCTGCTGGTTCCAGAGGTGCTGGTCAAGGGTGACGAATTCCATGTCATCCGCCCACGCGGCTCCTATGAGGACCTGATCGGTCTTGATTCCGTACCGGCCTGGCTGGACTGAGATCGGCAATCCCGATCACTTTTCGGAGAAATTACCGGAAAAATGGGGGTGAGCAGCCGCTTGCCCTCGTCTTCGCCATAAACAGTGTTATCTTGCAGAGATTGCACCGGAGCACCATCTGCCTTTAGAGGCGGGAGACATGCTCTGGCTCTTTAATGCGCGTGTCGTGGCTGGCGAAAATCGATTTCGATGTTCAAGCCGATACGCTAAAGTCTTTTTGCGATTCCGGTTTTTGCGGGATCAGGTGGCCAGAACCGGGAGAACGGATTGATGACCACATCCAGACAAGGCAGAAAAGGCGCCTTCGAAGGACAACCTGCGCTGGCCCGAAAGGTCGCAGCGAAACGGTTTGTGGCCAGACTGGTGCTGCTGGCAGAACGTGCTGCACCCCTCTCCATCCTGCCTTTGTCGATTGCCGCCATTTTCCTGTCGCTGGCATGGTTCGGTGTTTATCGCCAACTGCCCGACTGGCTGCGCCTTGGCATCGTTTTCGTTCTGGTTTTTGCATTCCTGTCGTCGCTGCTGCCGTTTTTGCGGCTGCGCTGGCCCACCGCCGATGAGGCCGGACGCCTGCTGGAAGAACGCAATGACCTGCCGCACCAGCCGGTTGGCGTGCAGGAAGATGAACCTGCCTCCGACACGCCCTTTGCCCGTGCCCTCTGGAAAGAACACCAGTTGCGCATGGCGCGCCGGATTGCGACGCTGGATGCAGGCCTGCCAAAACCTGACATTGCCCGCCATGACCGTCTCGCACTGCGCGCCATTCCAGCCCTTGTTCTGGCGGCCGCCTTCGGCTTTTCCTATTCGAATGGCGCCGGCACCATTGTCGAAGCCTTCCGCAACAGCCCGGCATCCGGACCGATCAACCCCGATCTACGCATCGATGCCTGGGTAACACCACCATCCTATACCGGACGTGCGCCGATCTTCCTGACCGGCCGTAATGAGGCGTCAACCGATGCCGTTACCGTGCCGCAGTCATCCAAACTGACTGTGCGGGTAACCGGCGGTGAAGGGGGCGAACAGGTCAGTTTTGAACCGGAAATCGGCGGAAACCTGCAACCGTTGTCGCCGGAAGCAGGCTCGACGGGTCAGACACCACCGCAGGGGGCGAACCCCAATGCAACGGCCTCTGAGACGACAGCCGACCGGCAACTTCCACCCCGCACCTATGCGCTGGAAATTTCTGAAAGCGGCACATTGATTGCCAATGGCGAGCAATGGACTTTCAATGTGCTTGCCGACAAGGCGCCGGTCATATCCTTCGACAAGATGCCACGCCGCGCCGTCAATGGTGCGCTGGAAATCGGCTTCATTGCGTCTGATGATTACGGCCTGCGCGAAGCACGTGCGATCATTGAACCGGCAGAAAAAAATGATGGCGCCACGCCGCTTTATCCTCTGCCGGATTACAAGCTCGACCTGCCGCGCCAAAACAGCCGCGAAATCAAGGGCCTGACCAGCCGCAACCTGACCGAACACCCATTGGCCGGCAAAAAGGTACGCATCACTTTGGTGGCCACGGATGGCGCCGGGCAGGAAGGCCGCAGCCCTTCGCATGAAATGGTTCTACCGGGCCGTGGTTTCAGCGAACCGCTGGCCGCAGCGGTTGCCGAACACCGTCAGATATTTGCGCTCGACACCCGCCAGATGCCCAAGGCCATTGCCTATAATGAAGCGGTGACCCTGCGTCCGGAAGAAACCATACCGAACAAGACCCATTATCTGCTGCTACGTTCTGCCCACACCCGCATGAAACTCGCCTATGACGAGGCAAGCCTGAAGGACACGGCGGATTATCTCTGGGAAATCGCGCTTGGCATTGAAGATGGCGATTTGTCGCTGGCTGAACGCCGTCTGCGTGATGCACAGAAGCAGCTTTCCGATGCACTGGAGCGCAATGCTCCGGATGAGGAAATCGCCAAGCTGATGGATGAGTTGCGCAAGGCCATGCAGGACTTCATGAGCGAGATGGCGCAGCGCATGCAGAATGCGCCGCAATCCAACATGAATCAACAGGCACAGAATTTCCTGCGCCAGCGCGACCTGCAGAACATGCTCGACCAGATCGAAAATCTGGCCCGTTCCGGCAACCGTGACGCGGCTCAGGAAATGCTGTCGCAGCTGCAACGCATGATGAACAACCTGCAGATGGCCCGTCCACAACAGGGGCGACAAAATCAGCAGAACAGCCAGCTCCGTCAGCAGATCGACAAGCTGGGCGAAATCATGCAGCAGCAGCAGCAGTTGATGGACCAGACGTTCCAGTTCGATCAGGCTTTGCGCGACCGCATGCAACGCGGTGACCCGCAGCAGCAGGGCGAGAACGGCGAGCAGCAACAGGGCCAGCAGGGTGACCAACAACAGGGTCAGCAGCAGCCAGGCCAAGGCCAGAACCCGACCGACCAGATGACTGCAGAACAATTGCGCGAGGCCCTGAAACAACTGCGTGCCCAACAGGACGCATTGGGCAAGCAACTAGGCGAATTGCAGCAGGGCATGAAAGATCTCGGCATGCAGCCTGGCGAAGGTTTCGGCAAGGCGCAGCAGGAAATGCAGGGCGCCGGCGAAGCCTTGGGTCAAGGACAGGGTGAACGTGCTGTCGAAGGACAGGGCAATGCCCTCAATGCTCTGCGTCAGGGCGCGCAGGACATGATGAGCCAGATGATGCAGGCAATGCGCCAGCAGGGTCAAGGCCAGGGGCAGGACGATGGCATGATGGGACAAGGTGGTCAGAACGGCCGCGACCCGCTTGGCCGTCCTCGTGCCAGCAATGGGCCAGACTTTGGCGATCAGGTGCGTGTTCCAGACGAGATCGACGTGCAACGCGCCCGTGAGATTCTGGAAGCCATTCGTGAGAAGCTCGGGCAGAACCCGCCCGGTGAGGCAGAACGCCGTTATCTCGAACGCCTTTTGGATATCCGCTAAATAGGTCTCTCCCCAACCCAACCACTTGGGGAGGATGCACGGTTCTCCCTCAGGTTAGGTCGTGCAAATCCTTGCCGAGTGGCGCGGTCAGTTGAAAATCTGAAAACCGGACCTTCAACCCTGCCCGTTCAGGTGTGCAGGCCATCGGGCCAACGAGATAGTTTTCGGCAGCGGCAAAGGGCGCAAGGCGCACAAGTGGCCATAATTTGCCATCGGCCGAGACCTGCACACGGATGACACCCTTCTCCACCGTCACCCGCATCCAGAAATCATCGGCATTGCCTTCGTAAGGGGCGGTCGACCAATCAGAACGACCATCCGTCAAGACGCTGGCCAGCATGGCGCGGCCATCGGAAAGTTCGATCCCGGCCTTGATCCAGCGATACCCATCCACACGCACCATCAGACCGGCCTGATCATAAAGAGACTGATAATGGCCGCGAATGCGAAATTGCGCCGTGAAGGCCGATGGTGCCGTGACCCCGTAAAAATGCCCGCTGTCGCGTGTGAACCCGTAATAGGTCTCGCGCCAAAAATCCGATCCCTCATCCGTGATGATGTCGAGAACATCGTCGCTCAGGGACCAGTCCTTCGGCTCATTCAGCCAGGCACCATTTTTCAAGGCACGCTCCTGTCAGGATTTGCAGAGAAGAAAAATTGGCAACAGGCAAAAAGGCGGCGTCGTCAGGCCGCCGTACGATTGGCAAGTGCGCGGGCAACAGCCATGCGGATATCCGGCAAGGCAAATGGCTTGGAAACCACATCAACGACCTTTTCCATCAGATCGTCGGCACGTTCCCGCTGCTCGGCATAACCTGTCATCAACAGAATGCGCATATCTGGAAATTGCGATGCGGCACGGTGCGCCAGCTCGATACCATCCATAACCGGCATGCGGATATCGGACAAAAGAAGATCGAAATTATGCTCTTGCAGCTTCTCCAGCCCTTCAGCACCATCCGCCGCCTCGTGGGTTTCGTGGCCATCAAGGCGCAAGGCCCGCGCCACAAATGAGCGCAGTGAATCCTCGTCTTCAGTAATCAAAATTCTTGCCATAATAACCATTGCTCCTGGCAGTCATCTCCAGCCATGAGCAAAATCGCCGCTGCACCTTTTCAATCGGTAAAGATTGCGCCCTTTGTTACGATATAAGACGCGATGCCGCTGATATGGTTAACAAGCAGTCATCAGGCGAGAGGCGATTTACGCCTCTGCATCACCTTTGACGACGCCGACAAATGGCAGTTCGCGGAAGGCATAGGCCACGTCCATACCGTAACCGACCACGAAATAATCGGGGCATTCGAACCCGACATAGTCAGCCTCAAGGTTTTCCTTACGCTTGACCTTCTTGTCGAGAAGCACGGCAATGGTCACGTTGCGAGCGCCACGCTCATAGAGCAATTCCTTGGCAAACAGCAGCGTGCGACCGGACTCCAGGATGTCATCAATCAGCAGAACATCGCGATCCTTCACATCGCTGTCGATGTCTTTCACGATCCGCACACCCTGCGAAACCGTACCCGCGCCGTAGCTCGACAGGGTGATGAACTCCACCTCGGGTGCAAGACCACTGTCATGCAGCGAGCGGATCAGGTCGGCGGCGAAGATGAACGAGCCCTTGAGAACCGCGATCACCAGCAGATCCTTGGTGGGACCCGAGGCAATACGCTGCGCCATATCCCGGTTACGCTCGGCGATTTGTTCTGCCGTATAAAGCGGCTCGATGAGCTTTCCACGAACGACGGGCATGCAATCTCCTTGGCTGACAGGCGGAAACGGTAAAAACCTTGCCGCTTAATAAAGGAAACCCGCTAGCACAATCACGAACCGGAAACACCCATTTCCATAAAGGAAAGCTTCAAACGCGGCGTTTTTCCACCGGGATGGCGTAATTTTGTCGTGAATCCGTGGCTCTGACCGGCAAGAATTTCGGCAACAGGCGGATTGATGACAATGCTGGCAACAAGCTGACCATTCTCGGACATCAGATCTGCGCGGATATTTGGTACTGCCAACACATCCCCGCCATGGTTCTCGACAATACCGTTGATGGACAGCACTTCCATGCCATCCGCATCCTGCGGTGTGATGGTGACATGGGAAATGCCAAGCGGGTTGACCTGCTCCTGAACCGCTGCAGGCGCCCCGGAAACCAATGTGAAACCACCGGAAACACCAAAAACAACCACCACGGAAAGTGCCACCAATGCCGAATAAGCATCGACAGACAATTTGCCAAGGCGCGCTTCCACCTGTCGCAACAGGCCCGGAAACGGCTGGGAAGGCATCACACGCTGTTGATAACGGCGCTGGCGATTGTCATTGCCATAGCCGCGTGCCGGTGTTTCCTTTACCGTCACAAACTCGGCGTCAATCACATCATTTGCTGCCGGGCCGGAACGCTGCGCTTTGCGCGCGGGATGCTCAGGCAGGAGAAGATCGAAGTCGAATGTGTCATGACGACGCGACGAACGGAACATACCCATGGAATTTCCTCTATGGTTTTCCGCCCTTTGAAAACTGGGCATTGAAACAAATACTCACCAAACGTAAATTTAAATGGTTAATGCTTCGCAAACATCGGGTCATGACAGACACCGCGTCACTGGTTTGAAACCATGATGCGGGCTGAAACGTTCCATGCAAAATTGCCGCTGTGAAAGAGAAAGACTGGAAGTCCGTTGATCCATTTCGAAAATGTCGGGTTGCGCTATGGCATGGGCCCAGAAATCCTCAGGGACATGACGTTCGATATTCCCAAAGGATCATTTCAGTTTCTGACCGGCCCGTCGGGTGCGGGTAAAACCACTCTTCTACGACTGCTGTTCATGTCGCTGCAACCGACCCGCGGCATGATCCGCATGTTTGATCGGGACATTTCACGCATTCCACGCGCCGAACTTCCCCTGCTTCGCCGCCGTGTTGGCATCGTGTTTCAGGATTTTCGTCTGCTCGACCATCTCACAACCTATGAAAATGTCTCCCTGCCGCTGCGTGTGCGTGGCAAGGACGAAAGCTCTTATCGGTCCGACGTCATCGAACTGTTGAAATGGGTGGGGCTTGGCGAACGCATCAATGTGCTTCCGCCCATTTTGTCCGGTGGTGAAAAACAGCGCGCCGCCATCGCCCGCGCTTTGATGGACCAACCGGAAATCCTCCTCGCTGACGAACCGACCGGCAACGTTGACCCGCCCATGGCCAAACGACTTTTGAACCTGTTTCTGGAATTGAACCGGCTCGGCACCGCCGTTGTTATCGCCACCCATGATTTTGCACTGATGGATCAGGTCGACGCGCGTCGCATGATCCTTACCGAAGGGCGGCTCGATATCTATGAATGAGATCAACCGTCAGCAGCTTTCGCCACAGCAAAATCGCAAGCAGCGCCCTGCCATGCGTATTCGACCAATGGCGCCGATATTACCGCCCTCCAATATCCAGGGCAATGCGCTGATTGTCGTCATCGCCATCATGGCCTTTCTGGCCTGCTTGACACTCGGCGCCGTCAGCATGATCCGCGCAACGGCATCTTCCTGGCAGAGCCAGATTTCCCGCGAAATCACCATCCAGATCAAACCCGAAGACGGACTTGATATGACGGCTGCGCTGAACAAGGCGCGCAATCTTGCCCTGACCTTTGTCGGCACGCGTGAAGGCACCATTCTTGATGATGGTGCAACCGCGCGTCTGCTGGAACCATGGCTGGGTTCTGGCCTCGACATCAATGAGTTGCCGGTACCACGCCTGGTCATCGTCACGATTGATGAAAACAATCCACCCGATTTTCAGGCCATGCGGGATTTGTTGAAAACCGAAGTGCCGCAAGCCTTTCTTGATGACCACCGCACGTGGGTGGACCGCCTAGTTTCCATGGCGCGCACCACTGTGATGATCGGCATCAGCGTCTTGGGACTGGTGTTCATCGCCATGGTGCTGACCGTGATCTTTGCAACACGTGGCGCACTTGCCGGCAACAGGCACATTGTCGAGGTGCTGCATTTCGTTGGCGCCGAAAGTAAATTCGTGGCGCATGAGTTCCAGAAACATTTCCTCAAGATCAGTTTCAAGGGAGCTGCGGCTGGTGGACTGCTGGCAACTGCCGTGTTCTTGAGCGCCGGTTTCTGGCAATCACGATCGATAGCCACCCCGCAAAGTGACCAGGCAACTGCCCTGTTCGGAACATTTTCGGTGGGTCTGACCGGTTATCTCGGCATCTTTGCGACCATGATCTTCATCGCCCTGCTGACGACGCTGACCGCTCGCGTCACCGTTATCCGCACGATCGATGACATCGACCAGATGCGCTCAGACGCTTCCCGCACCGATGGAATTCCTCCCGCCTGACATAGTTTGGCAAGGAAATGCCTGTTCCTTGCCGCAATCTGCCATTATTGAATAGACATGCTGATGAGTCGGTCGCAACGCAACGATGAGACAAACATCTCACGGGAAAGCAGATCCGAAAGGAGCCTGTTTTCACGGCGCGGACCTTTGCGCAGGACCGCACGCTACCTGATCCTGGCAGCAGTCGTGATTGCTGCCATTGTTTTTGCAGGATTTTTGCGTTTTGCCGATGCAGTGGCCACCATGAAACCACCGACCGACATCAAGGCGGACGCGATCATCGTGCTGACCGGCGGTTACCAGCGTATTGATCAGGCAGTCGAGCTTTTGCGCTCCGGCGCTGGTACGCGCCTGCTGATATCAGGCGCCAATCCGTCGACCAGCCGCGCCCAGATCCGCAAGATGACACAGAGTTCCAGTGACCTGTTTTCCTGCTGTGTCGACGTGGGTTATGACGCAATCGACACCATTGGCAATGCCAATGAAGCAGCCCGCTGGATTGGCGATCACGACTATTCCAATGTGCTTGTCGTGACCAACAATTACCACATGCACCGTAGTCTGTATGAATTGCGCCGGGCAAGCCCGAAGACCGAGTTCATCGCCTACCCTGTCGTCAGCTCCGACCTGACCCGCAAGAACTGGTTTGCAGACCCTGATGTATTGCGCACCCTTCTCTATGAATATGCGAAATATGTCGGCGCTGCCGCCCGCGATATTGCCGGAATGGGCAAAAGCAATGGCCTTCGCGGCCTGACGAGCCCAGACGGAAAATAAAACGGCACTTGCCGTAACTGCGCCTTTTCGTGTAGGCGTGCGGTAACTGCACCCGATATTATCGTTTCGGAACCATCTCCCATCGAAACAGCGGATGTGCCCGGAGAGTTGTCCTTTATGCTCAAGCTGCGTTCCGCACTGTTCAACACACTGTTTTATGCCAATCTCATTCTCAGGATGGTCGTGCTGACGCCGATCTATTTTATCCTGCCGCGCAAGATTGCCTATGAGATCCCCAAGAACTGGGCTCGTTCCAGCCACTGGCTGATGAAGAACATCGTCGGAACAACCTTTGAAATCGAAGGGCTGGAAAACATTCCGACCACCGGCTGCATTTTTGCACCAAAACACCAGTCCTTCTGGGACACCTACGCATTGCTGCCAAACCTCAATGATCCGGTTTACATCCTCAAGCGCGAACTGCTGTGGATACCGCTGTTTGGCTGGTACGCGATGAAACAGCGCATGATCCCGGTCAACCGTGCCGCACGCGGCAAGGTGATGCTCAAAGTGATGGAACGCGCAAAACAGGAAATGGCAAAAGGCCGCGAGCTCATCATTTACCCCGAAGGTACACGCCGTCCGCCGGGTGCCGAACCGCATTACCGTTATGGCATCGCCCGCCTGTACCGCGACCTCAAGGTCCCTGTCGTACCGGTTGCCATGCATCCCGGTCTGTTCTGGCCACGTCGCTCGACCATGCGTTACCCCGGACATTTCAAGGTGCGCATCTTGCCACCGATCGAGCCTGGCCTCGACCCGGATGCGTTTTTCGAAAAGCTGATTGCTGTGACCGAAAAGGCAAGCGACGAATTGCTGGTCGAAACCGCAGCCAACAATCCTGATCTTCCCTTGCCACCAACCGCCATCAAGCGGCTGGAAGAGATCAAGGCCATGGAAAATCCAGCCAGCTGAACGCTGCCTCCTTACCTGTTAAAACGGGTCATGCAACAGACCAGAGCCGCCCTCCCTTTACGGCTTGGCGAAAGCAGCGTTTGTGACAAATCCGTGTACTAGTCACGGTTTTGCCGCTTATGGGAGTTCTCATTGTAGTTGTCGCCTGGCACCCCAGCGCTCATAAGAGTGGATTACCGTTCGGGTGACGAAACACCCAGACGATCCCGGGAGAGACGACGACTACATGATTGCAATGAAACAGATGAGGTGGGGCGGAGCAGCCTTACTGGCTTTGAGCTTCGCATCCGCTGGAATATTACCCGCATGGACTGGATTTGAAAACGGACCGATAGAGAACGCGCAGGTTCTGCTGTTGCTGGGTGGGGGATTACTGGCAGCACGTTTTGCAGTTCGCAATCAATTGGCGACCAAATGGTTCTGGATCGCGGTTGTTCCTGTATGGATCATCATGGCCCTGCGTGAGCTGAGCTGGGGCGCCGTGTTCCTGCCCGCACTATCGATCAGCGAGCATGGGCCGTTTTTCTCATCCACACAGCTCTGGTACAAACCTTACATCACCCCTGTACTGGCTGTTGTTTTCCTGTTGATTGCAGCATGTGCCATCAAGGCCAAGGGGTTGTTTATCGTCAAACATCTGCTTGTCACGCGGCAGTTTCCCTTTGCTGATCTCGCCCTGGTTATTCTGGCAATGGTCATTTCAGCCGGTGCGGAAGGACATATGGGCCTGAACTTCGGTGAATGGGGTCACATGCAGGTTTTGGAAGAAATGTCCGAACTGGCAGCCTTTGTTTTCCTGCTTTCCGCACAGGCCCGTGTGAGGCACGCCCTGAAAAGCCTGCCCGCCTGAAGCGCGACGATAGACGACGATAAAAGTCTAACCGTCGATCCGTTGCAGGCTGGAGGCCACGTTCTCCAGCCACAGATCGCGTATGCCGATATCCGTCAGATGCTGAATGGTATTGACGACATAATCGGTGTTTGGGCCTGATCTGCCCACACTGCCGCTGACGACACGGGCAGCGTCTTCGATGCTCAGTCCACCGGCATATTGTTCGTGCAGCGGATCGGCAACATAGGTCACAGCGTTGACCTTTGCACCAGCCTTCAGGCTGACCGGCACGATGCGCTCCTTGTAGACATTGGTCACAAGTTCGCGTTCACGCAGATAACCAATCACGTCAGCATGCGCGCTGCCCTTGACGCGGAAAGCCACACCAAGGCAGGAGCCACCACGGTCTAAACCCAGCACCAGACCCGGCTTTTCCTCGGTGCCGCGATAGACGCTCGACCATATGCAAAGCGAACGCCTGTAACCATACAGCCGGGCCGTCTGACGTTCCTCAAACGCAAAACCCGGGTTCCACATTAAGGAGCCGTAGCCAAATACCCAAAAATCGTCCATATCGCACGCCAGATCATCATCATGTTTCGTCGCCAGCCTTGGAGAACATCATGGCAGCATCAAGCCAATCGACAAGCAACAAAAAATTTCTATTGCTCGGTACGGGCATTGTGCTGGCAATCGCTGTCTATACCGGCGGTTGGTTCTATGCCGCATCCGCCTTGCGTGAAACAGTGCTGAAAACCATCAGCCCGGCTGGCGGCAAGGAAATCAGCGGTGAATGCGTGGATATGGATTTCCGCGGCTATCCGTTCCGTATTGGCCTGTTCTGCTCCAAGGTGACGGTGGATGACAGCACCAATGGCATTTCTGCGTCCTTTGGCTCGCTGCGGTCGGCAGCGCAGGTCTACGCGCCCAACCACATCGTGATGGAGTTGGACTCACCGGCTGAGATTCGCACCGCCCATGGCTTGTCGATCAATGCCGCCTGGGAAAACCTGCAGTCCAGCCTGATTGCCAAGCTGAAGGGCGTTGACCGGACATCAACCGTTATCGACGGCCTGAAGGCGACGGCAGTCTCCTCGGTCAGTGGCCAGACCATCAACTTCAATGCGGGACACACGGAAATTCACGTGCGGCAGAACAATGCCGATCTTGACGCAGCCATTTCCATGACCGATTCCGCAACGGTGATCGAAGGCTGGCCACAACTGTTGCCGCGCCTTTCCACCAATCTCGATGTCACGCTGGTCGGCAAGGCTGGCATGATTGATGGCAGCGACGAGGCAGGCCTTTACGGCGCAACCGGTGAGCTACGCCAAGCCGTTGCCGATATTGGTGAAGGCCGCACCATGACGCTGACCGGCCCGTTTTCTTTCGATGAAAGCGGTTATCTTTCGGGCAAGTTCAAGCTGGAAGTTCAGCAGTTGGGTGAATGGGGCAACACTGCCAAGGAAGCGTTTCCGCAGCTGGCACCAACCATCGATAGCGCCACCAAACTGCTGCGTGCGCTTGCAGGTGGCAGCCAGCGTGTCTCGGTCGATCTGGTGGTGGACCGTGGTCGCGCAACGGTAAGCGGCTTTATTCCGCTGGGAAAGATACCGCCGATCTGAACCGGCGGTATCGTTTTTCCGATTATTTCTTGTCGAGGATATGCCGGCCGAAATCCGGCGTATCCACATCTTGGCCAGCCTGAACGATTGAGCGGCGGACAGCGCGGGTGCGGGTGAACAGTTCAAACAGCTTGTCTCCCTCGCCCCAGCGGATTGCTCGCTGCAGATAAGCCAGATCCTCCGAAAAACGTGACAGCATTTCAAGGATCGCATCCTTGTTATGCAGGCAGATATCCCGCCACATGGTCGGGTCTGATGCTGCCAGACGGGTAAAGTCGCGGAAACCCGAGGCAGAATATTTGATGACTTCCGATTCCGTCACCGTCTCCAGATCATCCGCCGTGCCAACAATATTGTAGGCGATGATATGTGGCAGATGTGAAACGATCGCCAGCACCTTGTCATGGTGCTCAGGCGTCATTTCATCGACCATCGAGCCGAGTGCCTTCCAGAAGGTCTTCAACTTTTCCAACGCCTGCGGGTCAGTGCCCTCAAGCGGTGTAAAGATGCACCAGCGGCTACGGAACAGACCGGCAAAACCGGCATCCGGACCGGACTTTTCCGTACCGGCCAGCGGGTGGCCTGGAATGAAATGCACACCCTGCGGCATATGCGGCTGCATCTGCGCGATGACCGATGCCTTGGTCGACCCCACATCGGTAACGATCGCACCGGGTTTCAGATGAGGCGCAATCTCGATGGCCACGCTTTCAGAAGCACCAACTGGCACCGACACGATCACCAGATCGGCATTCTTAACGGCTTCCGCTGCCGAAATCGTATAATGCGTGCCAAGCTGCAATTCTTCGGCGCGTTTCAGGGTTTCGGCGCTACGCGTCGACACCACAACATCGCCAGCGATGGACAGTTCCTTGATATCCCGTGCGATGGACGAGCCGATAAGGCCGATACCGATCAGGGCAATTCTGTCAAAATGAACGTCGCTCATGCACTGCGTCCCATAAATTCTTTCAGCGCGGCGATGACACCGGCATTCGCTTCTTCCGAGCCGACCGTCATGCGCAAGGCATTGGGGAAACCGTAACCGCGCACTGCACGCAGGATATAACCACGGCTGGTCAGGAACTCGTCGGCATCGGTTGCACGCTTGCCATCGACATCAGGGAAATGCACCAGCACAAAATTGGTGACCGACGGGGTAACTGTCAGCCCGAGATCGGTGAATTCCTGCGTCAGCCTTTCCAGCCACACCTTGTTGTGTGCAACGGCCTTTTCCACAAAGGCCTGATCGCGAATGGCGGCGGCACCGGCAGCGAGCGCAGGCGCGCTCATATTGAATGGGCCACGCACGCGATTGACCGCATCGATCACATGCGCCGGCGCATACATCCAGCCAACGCGCAGCGCAGCAAGACCGTACACCTTGGAGAAAGTACGCGTCATCACCACGTTGCGGTTGGAGGAAACCAGTTCCAGCCCCGCTTCATAGTCATTGCGGCGCACATATTCGGCATAGGCCGCATCCAGAACCAGCAACACGTGCTTGGGCAGGCTCGCCTGCAGGCGACGAATTTCCGATACCGGAACATAGGTGCCGGTCGGATTGCCCGGATTGGCAATGAAAACCATCTTGGTGTTTGGTGTAACCGCTGCCAAAATCGCATCGACATCGACCGTGCAGTCGCGTTCCTTGACCGTCACGGGTGTTGCACCAGCACCCATGATCTGAATGCGGTACACGAGAAAACCGTGCTCGGTGATGATCGCTTCATCGCCAGTGCCAAGATAAACATGACACAACAGGCCAAGCAGCTCATCGGAACCGTTGCCACACAGAATATTGGCAATGTTCAAACCATGGATATCGGCGATGGACTGGCGCAGAACCGTCGCCTGCCCATCCGGATAAAGCTCAAGATGGCTGGCAGCCGTACCAAAAGCCTCGATTGCGCTTGGGCTTGGGCCAAGCGGCGTTTCATTGGAAGACAGCTTGTACACCTTGGCCACACCAGGCGCGTGTTCCTTGCCCGGAACATAAGCGGCAATGTCCAGGATGCCCGGACGCGGAACGGGTTGGCTCAGCTCTTCATGCATGGGAACGACCTTCAGAAAAACGCCTGTGCAAACGGCACGGTGAACACCGGAATGTCACAACGACCCTTGGGCTTGGATAGGCAATTGCCCCCTCGCTCCAGGCCCGCTGCAACCTGTTAAATGCCGATTGCTCCTAGACCGGAACGCAGGATTTGTCGAGGGTTAGGCTGTGCTTACTGTCAGTTTTGACCTAACGGCGTTTGCTCTCTTTGGCGCGTATGCGGGTGGTCGGAATGCCCTGTGGTGCAAGCACCGGCACGAACACACGACGCGACGCGCGCTGTGACACCGGCAGACCCTGATAAAGCCGCTTCTGCGCCTCCACGATAATCACGCCGGAAAACACCGGCCACAGCTTGCGGCCAATGGTTTCGAAATAACGCCGCAGCTTGAGAATGACCTTGAGTTTGGAGGGCGGAAACAACAGCGCCTCGGTCGAAACACCGGGGGTAAAATTGGCCTCGCGCAGCAAGGTCGTCAGCTGACCTCTGGAATAGGGTCGGCCAGACCCGAACGGCGTGTGCTCCATACGTGCCCAGACACCACGGCGGTTGGGAACAACGATCACCAACCGTCCACCCGGCGCCAGCACGCGCCATAACTCGGTCAGCGTTTCACGCGGATTTTCGGCAAACTCCAGAGAATGCACCATCAACACACGGTCTATCGACGCATCCGGCAGCGGCAATTCCTCATCAAATACCAGAGCCGTGGACGACAATTCGCCCGCTGGCCAGTTCACCGCGCCTTGCCCTGCCGGCATGAAGGCAAACGTACGCTCGGTATCTGCACGAAAACGATCGAGATAGGGCACAGCATAACCGAGGCCTAGCAGACGCTCTTCCGGTAGCGGTGGCCACATGGTGGAAAGCGCCATCACGATGGATTGCTCCGCCAGCCGTCCAAGGGTGGAATGATAAAATTCACGCAGATCGACAATATCGGTGTTCATGACCAGAATGTAGCAGCAGCCGGTTGGACTTCAAGGACAATGCACTTACATGAAAGAACGCACAACCGTAAGCCAAGGAGGAGCCTGCCATGAAACCTTTGGAAATCGAAACCTTCCTGTGCCGCAGCGATAATTTTGGCGTGCTGCTGCACGATCCGGTATCGGGCGCGACGGCCTCCATCGATGCGCCTGAGGAAAAAGCGATTGTCGAAGCCGCCAAACGGCGTGGCTGGACCCTGACGCATATTTTCACCACCCATCACCATCACGACCATGTCGATGCCAATCTGGCCCTGAAAGAACAGTTCGGCTGCACGATCCTCGGACCACACGGAGAGGCGGTTGCCATTCCGGGTCTCGATAAATCCGTTATGGATGGCGACGAATTTGAATTTGCCGGCCGTACGGTCAAGGTTATCGAAACCCCCGGCCATACTGCAGGCCATGTCTGTTATTACATTGCTGAAGATGGGCTGCTGTTTGCCGCCGACACCCTGTTTGCCATGGGTTGTGGCCGCCTGTTTGAAAGACCGGCCGCTGACATGTGGCATTCCTTCCAGAAACTCATGGCACTCCCAGACGATACCGAGGTCTATTTCGGCCATGAGTACACGATTTCCAACGCCCGTTTTGCCTTGACTGTCGATCCTGATAATCCGGTGCTCCGCGCCCGTTCCGGTGAAGTATCAGCGCTGCGTAACGCAGGAAAATTCACAATTCCAACGACGATCGGCCTTGAGAAACAGACCAACCCCTATATGCGTGTCGCCAATGCCTCCATCCGCCAGCATCTTGGCATGACCGATGCCAGCGATGAGGATGTATTTGCAGAAATCCGCACCCGGAAGGACAATTTTTGATGGCAGCGCAGGATTTGACGACGGCACAGGCGATCATTCGCGAACTGAAGCTGGAACGCCATCCGGAAGGTGGCTGGTATCGCCAGACCTTTCGTGACAGCACCGGCGACAACCGTGGTCATTCCACCGCCATCTATTACCTACTGGAAGCAGGCGAACGCTCCCACTGGCATCGCGTGACCGATGCGGTCGAGGTCTGGCACTATTATGCAGGCGCGCCTTTGAAACTGCATGTCGCCGAAGGTGGCACCGCCGGCACCACAATTACCCTTGGCCCCGATGTTCTGGCAGGGGAGCGCCCGCAAGGGCTTGTGCCTGCCGGATGGTGGCAATCGGCCGAAACGACAGGTGATTTCACCCTTGTTGGCTGCACGGTGTCGCCCGGCTTTGAATTTTCAAGTTTTGAAATGGCACCAGCAGGCTGGCAGCCGGAACACGGCTGACCAGACCAACGCAGGTTTTTCAGCCGCCATATTTGGTGGCGGTGATGTAAACCGGGCCGACCTTGGTTGGGATGCGCGCATAAACCGGCGCGTAGAGGTCCATGTTTTCCGCCTTG
Source organism: Agrobacterium sp. (assembly GCF_032092815.1). GTDB lineage: Bacteria > Pseudomonadota > Alphaproteobacteria > Rhizobiales > Rhizobiaceae > Agrobacterium. Next base: position 139,747 of record NZ_DAMDBP010000010.1, read on the forward strand.
GCAAACCAGACTTCCATGGAAATCGACTTCAGATACTCGATGTCAGCGCGACCTTCACGGAAACCGGACTTCGGCACGTAACGCAATGTACAGACGATGGCATCGCCACTGAAGCCGGTGGTCGAGAAGGGCCGCGTGCCCTTTGAGCTCAACACCAGATCCATGCGCGATTCCCCGTCATAGATCGGCAGACGACTTGGGCAGACACGGCCACCGGCTGGAATGATCAATCCGGAAATCGGATCGAGAACCGAACGCAAGTCTCTGTCACGCACCTCAACCCAGTTTTTGGGCCGGACCTTGGGTTCGGGGCGCACCACCGTCGCAGTGACATTGCCATTGCGATAACGCACCTCATAGGTGCGGGTACGTTTGCCGTCCTTGTAGACCAGCGTATACTGGTTGGCGAGCATGCGATTGCCACGCTTGATGCCGGATACCGTGGTACGGCCCGATATATCCTTGATGACGCTGGCAATACCGGCCGCATTGAACGAGCCTGAAATCGAATAATTGCCATTGGTCATCTTTGTCGAAAAAGACGCCTTGGCAATCGGCAGCAGGCCAAGATTGATGCTATATTCGCTTTTGTGGGACGTTTCGGCCGCGTGGGACACGCCAAAAGACGCCAGCAGGACTGCCGCAGCCTGTACATATTTCCGTCCGATGGCTATCATTCCCGCCTACCTTTGGCCGCCCAAACCGTTTCGGACTGCATCATATAGCTGCACTTGTGGCAATAAAATAGCGATGATTGTCGGGAAAACTCGGAAATTCCGCCTCAAAGCCATTGAGCGGCTTGACTGTCACGCCCTAGCTGACTATAGAACCGCAACTTTCCAATCATGGCCAATTGGATTGCCTTCCGGTTTTTGCCGGGAAGCTGGTTCAAAAGGCAAACACAAGAATAGGTGTACCCATGTCCCGTGTATGCGAATTGACCGGCAAGGGCGTCCAGACAGGCAACAACGTCAGCCACGCCAACAACAAGACCAAGCGCCGCTTTTTGCCAAACCTCTGCAGCGTTACGCTGATTTCTGATGTTCTTGGCCAGCGTTTCAGCCTGCGCGTTTCCGCTGCAGCCTTGCGCACCGTTGAGCATCGTGGTGGTCTCGACGCTTTCCTTCTTAAGGCAAGCGAAAACGAACTGAGCATGCGCGCTCGTCTGCTGCGTCGCCAGATCGCAAAGAAGACCGCTGAAGCAGCCTGATCTGCCCAAGCACGAAATGCAAAGGCTTGATGGGCACCACTCATCAAGCCTTTTTTATTGAATAAACATTGTTATCCCTCCAACTGGTGGCATCACCCAGGATAAAAAAATGCCCTACCTGCGTTACACATTTATCTATGTCGTCCTTATGACGCTTGTCGTCGTGGCTTCGAACATCTTCGTTCAGTACCCGCTCAGCGGCACGCTGTACGGTATCGCCCTTGGCGATCTCCTGACCTGGGGTGCATTTACCTACCCCATCGCTTTCCTGATTACCGACCTCACCAACCGCCAGTTCGGACCATCCATCGCACGTCGTGTGGTGTTTGCCGGTTTTGTCGTTGGTGTCAGCCTGTCGTTCTGGACGTCGATCCCTCGTATCGCCGTAGCATCGGGCACAGCCTATCTGATCGGCCAGCTGCTTGATATTTCGGTATTCAACCGTCTGCGCCGTCAAAGCTGGTGGCACGCGCCATTGGCCGGCTCCATTGCCGGTTCCGTGCTCGACACGGTTCTGTTCTTCTCGATCTCCTTTGCACCGGCATTCGCCTTCATTGGCCCCAACGATGCCTTTGCAATCGAGAACGCACCAATCTTCGGTGTCATGGCAGCAGAGGCTCCACGGTGGATCTCCTGGGCGCTTGGCGACCTGACGGTGAAGGTTCTGGTCGGACTGTTCATGCTTCTGCCCTACGGCGCGCTAATGAGCACGCTGAAGCCAATGCCGCCGGCAAAGACGGTATAATCAACAAAAGAAAAAGCCCGCGTCAGCGGGCTTTATTCATTCAGGCGAAATTCCAGCATCATATTGCGTTGCAGGAATGAGTGGTTGTCATCGGACACCAGAATGATGTGGGCTGCACCATCGGGCCCGGCAATCACATCCATACCTTCCATATTGTCGATCTGGCTTTCCATGCCGGCCTGAAAGATCACCGGACCATCAAGAAGCGCACCCGGCTTGATATCGGCACCGCGAATACGCCGAATACGCACACCGACACCCTCGGCCATGTTGAACCGCCGCTCCAGCAACAACAGATCACCATTCGGCAGGAAATCGCTATCGGTGACGTCGAAGGATGGATGACGGGCAACGGTAAACGTGCCCTTCAATGGCCCCTCAAGGATCGCGCCAAGAAGATTGCCATTTTCATCGACACTTTTTTCAGCCACCACCACCAGCGCACCACGCAACGGCGAATTGGCAGGTGCGATACCCAATGCCTCCATGCCGCCATTGCCACGCAGTTCAGCCGATGGAATGAGATGAGGAATGCGTTTGGCAGGCCGTGATGTCTCAAAGCCCGGATCAGGATAGACATCGATGCGGTGTCGCTGCTCGTAACTGACAATGACCTGTCCGTCGCGCAACACCAGCCCTTCGGCGTCCATTTCCATCTTGCGGCGCGGCTCGCGTCCGGCCGCATCCAGCATCGGGGTGATCTTGACGCCAGTAACGCCGGACAATTTGCCATCAGCAGAGCGCTCGATCTGTCCAGTCATCCAGTGGCCGGTATCGAGAACGGCAATGAAATTACGACCATCGGGCCGAAACCGTATGCTGGAAACGGCACCGAACAAGGGTTCACGCGAGCTGAGAACCAGACCGCCGACAAATTCCAGCGAACCAAAACGGGTTTCCTTGCCGCTGACCTTGAAGCCTTGCAAAACTCTGGCGCTTACCGGCGCATCAACGCCGCTTGCGGCAGCCGGCACCGGCAAAGCCAGTGCTACGCTGGCAACAAGTGCTGCGCAAAACCCTTTCAGGGAGATTGGATGTTTGATCGAGCCCGTCAAGAAATACGCGTACCGCTTACCCCGCACGACGCGCTCGTCCGGACGCCTTCGTATTGCTCTGCTCCTCAAACAGCGATGCAAGCTGTTCCGTCATGGCACCTGCCAGTTCATCCGCATCAACGATGGTCACGGCACGGCGGTAATAGCGCGTCACATCGTGACCGATACCGATGGCCAGAAGCTCGACCGGTGACCGCGTCTCGATCTGTTCGATAACAGCACGCAGATGCCGTTCGAGATAATTGCCTGGATTGACCGACAGCGTGGAATCGTCGACCGGTGCACCATCGGAAATCATCATCATGATCTTGCGCTGCTCGGGACGACCGATCAGACGGTTATGCGCCCACATCAGCGCTTCACCGTCGATGTTTTCCTTCAACAGGCCTTCACGCATCATCAGGCCAAGATTGCGGCGCGACCGCCGCCATGGCGCATCTGCACTCTTGTAGATGATGTGGCGCAGATCATTGAGACGGCCAGGTGACGCAGGTTTTCCATTGGCAAGCCACTGCTCACGCGACTGACCACCCTTCCAGGCCTTGGTGGTGAAACCGAGGATTTCCACCTTGACGCCCGAACGTTCGAGTGTACGCGCCAGAATATCGGCGCAGGTGGCAGCAACCGTGATCGGGCGACCGCGCATCGAACCGGAATTGTCGATGACCAGCGACACAACAGTGTCACGGAATTTCGTGTCGCGTTCCTTTTTGAAAGACAGCGGCTGCATCGGATCGATGATCAGACGAACCAGTCTTGCCGGATCAAGGTAACCTTCTTCAAGGTCGAAGTCCCAGGAACGGTTCTGCTGCGCCATCAGGCGGCGTTGCAGGCGGTTTGCCAGGCGTCCCACGGCACCCTGCAAATGCGCAAGCTGCTTGTCGAGAAACGCACGCAACCGGTCCAGTTCCGCTTCTTCGCAGAGATCTTCGGCGCGAATTTCCTCGTCGAATTCCTCGGTGAATATGCGGTAGTCGACCTTTTCGTTGAAATCGTCAAACGGGCTGTTTGGACGTCGGGTTTCACCCGGTGTCTCGGAGTCGTCATCGAGATCATCGGACATTTCGTCCTCAGACATCTCGGCGCCATCCATTTCACCTTCGTCCATTTCCTCTTGTGAGGCTTCGCTTTCTTCAGCCGGTGCAGCGTCAGAACCGGCCTCTTCCTCGACCTGTTCTTCCTCTGTCTCGTTGCTGCGTGGTTGATCTTCTTCGCTCTCGGCGTCCTGATTGTCGGCTTCGCTGTCGACGTCACCGAGATCTTCCGCCATCTGCATCGAGGTCAGCATATGCCGCACGAGCTTGGCAAACGCCTTCTGGTCGTGGATGGCAGAACCAAGATTATCAAGATCGACCGAGGCTTTTTCCTCGATGAACGGGCGCCACAGATCCAGCACCTTGCCAGCACTTGCCGGCGGCTTTTCGCCGGTCAAGCGTTCGCGCACCAACAGTGCCACAGCTTCGGCAATCGGTGCATCATCCTGCTTTTCGATCGTCGAGAAATTGGCCTTTGCGTATTTTTCGGTGTTCATGCTGCGGATGTTGGAGGCAACACCCGGCATGCGCAGCGAACCGATCGATTCGACACGCGCCTGTTCGACGGCATCAAAGATGACACGGGCATCGGCACCCTGCGGTGCCATGGTGGCATGCACGTCACTGTCATGGCAGGCAATGCGCAGCGCCATGGAATCGCCCAGACCACGGGTGATGGCGATTTCCTGCGCTGTCGGTTTCTTAGAGATTTCCGGCAGGCGCATACGTTCGCCAGCCAGACCAGGGCGTTCATTGGCAAAAACCACCTCGACCTGGGCATTTCCCGCCACGGAACGCACGCTGCCGGCAATGGCATTACGCAACGGTTCCGTATCGATCACCGTACCGCTTTTCGCTCTGGAATTATCGCCACGCATTGCCATGCTATTACCCATTCGCCTGAGGTGCTTTGCGCGATGGTCAGCGCAAAGAACTCTCATCCCTTGATAAGTCCGACAGTTGATCTGCCCCTTGTCGGGGCAGGATATTAAGCGGAGAGAACGATGTTTGCCGCGCTTTCCTTCAGTTCCACGCCAAAGGCGCGCTGATAAAGTTCAGCAACCAGCGTGCGCTCGAGTTCGTCGCACTTGTTGAGGAAGGTGACGCGGAACGCAAAGGCGACATCGCCGAAGATTTCAGCATTTTCTGCCCAGGTGATGACGGTACGCGGGCTCATGACGGTCGAAAGGTCGCCATTGATGAAGGACGAACGTGTCAGATCGGCCAGACGCACCATCTTGGAAGCGATTTCGCGTCCCTGTGCGGTGTTCAGCTTCTTCACCTTGGCAACAACGATATCAACTTCCTTGTCGTGCGGCAGGTAGTTGAGGGTCGTCACGACAGACCAGCGGTCCATCTGCGCCTGGTTGATCTGCTGCGTGCCGTGGTAGAGACCAGTCGTATCACCAAGACCAACCGTGTTGGCGGTTGCGAAAATGCGGAATGCAGGGTGAGGACGGATAACGCGGCTCTGGTCGAGCAGTGTCAGGCGGCCCGACGATTCCAGAACGCGCTGGATAACGAACATCACGTCAGGGCGACCAGCGTCATATTCATCGAAAACCAGTGCGACATTGTGCTGGTAAGCCCAGGGCAAAATGCCGTCCTTGAATTCCGTGACCTGCTTGCCGTCTTTCAGAACAATAGCATCCTTGCCGACGAGATCGATACGGCTGACATGGCTGTCGAGGTTGACGCGTACGCAAGGCCAGTTCAGGCGCGCAGCAACCTGCTCGATGTGGGTGGACTTACCTGTGCCGTGGAAACCGGACACCATGACGCGGCGGTTGTGAGCAAAACCCGCAAGAATTGCCAGCGTCGTATCGCGGTCAAAAAGGTAGTCCGGATCGAGGTCAGGCACATAGGCATCGCCCTGGCTGTAGGCCGGAACGACCAGATCGGTGTCGATCCCAAAAACTTCCCGAACTGAAACGGTTGTGTCGGGCAGGTTGGAAATATCAAGATCAATTTTGCTCATCACGTCTCCAAGGCGGGTAGTAGCCACCCAGCCACATATCATCAGGCAATTATAAAGCGGGTTTAAGGTTCGCAGACCCTAACAGAAACCAGACTGCTTTAACAATTGATACGCTTGAATAACAGCCCGAAAACGTTCTTCCGAACCGCGATCGCCACCATTAGCATCAGGATGGTGCTTTTTGACAAGCTCCTTGTAGCGACGCTTGATTTCATCCTGTGTTGCACTGGCCGCCAGACCGAGCGTATCAAAGGCCTTGCTTTCCAGTGTTTTCAGCTTGCGGTTCTGCTGGAAGCGCTGTCCACCACTGCGTGCGCCACCGGGGCCGGTAAAACCAAACGGGTCGCGAATACGTGCATGTGCGCTGGCAGCACCTGATTTCAACGTGGAATGCAGAGGGCTGTCACGGGCCGTCTTGTTCACGCCCACTGTCCAGGTGGGGCGGTGACCGGTGATCGCCTCTTTCTGATAACGGGCAATATCCTTATCAGACAGGCCCGAGAAATAATTGTAGCCCTTGTTGTATTCCTTCACATGCTCAAAACAGAACATGAAGAATTGCCCCTCGGCATTGCGGCCGACGGGTGCGCGGTGCGCGCCAGGTCGCTCACAGCCATCCCATTGACACGTAGGAGCCTGAACCTCCTGCTGAGTGTCTTTTTTCCGGCGCGTGCGAATGCGATCGAAGTATTTCGAATCCAGTTTCATGATAGCCTGATTATGGGGTACGCAGAGGGACACAACAAGAATTGACAAACAGGAATGTTGCTGGCTTTTAAGTAGCCCCTTTTGCAATGGATTGAGACAATGTCACTGACGGCCCGCATCGAAAAAAAACTGAACGACGCTTTCGCACCGCAACGCCTTGCCGTCATTAATGAGAGCGGTAAACACGCAGGCCACCAGCCAGGAATGACCGGGGATGGGGAAACCCATATGCGTATTCAGATAGTGTCGGAGAGCTTTTCCGGCAAGTCCCGCCTGGAACGTCACCGGGCAATCAATGCCCTGCTGCAACCGGAACTGGATGCAGGTTTGCACGCATTGGCAATTGAAGCTGCCGCGCCGGGAGAACCGACGCGGTTTTAACCTCAGCCGGGGTGTTTTTCTTTCAGGAAGGATTCCACCTCGGAGGCCGCCACATTATCGGCCACAAATGACTGGCCGATGCCATGGGTCAGGATGAAGGTTAGCTTGCCGCTCTTCACCTTCTTGTCCTGCGCAATGGCAGCCATCAATGTTTCAACCGGTGGCAATGTGCCAGGAATTTCATGCATGGAAACCGGCAGGCCAACAGCCTTCAAATGGGCCTCAACCCGCTTTGCACCATCCGGGCTTGCCAGATTGAGCCGCGACGAGAACTGGTGCGCCAGCACCGTGCCAATGGCGACACCTTCGCCATGCACAAGGCGCTTGCTGTCATATTCGGTTGCCGCTTCCAACGCATGGCCAAAGGTGTGGCCGAGGTTGAGAAGGGCGCGACGTCCATTTTCGAATTCATCTTCAACGACAACATCGGATTTTGCCTGGCAGCTGGTGGCGATCGCTTCGATACGCGCCTGGCCGCCGGCAAAAACCTCCTGCCAGTTTTTCTCGAGCCATTCGAAAAAGTCCGGCTTGTCGATCAGGCCGTATTTGACGACCTCTGCATAACCGGCGCGGAATTCCCGCTTGCTGAGCGTATCCAGCACAGAGCTGTCAGCCAGCACCAGATCAGGCTGATGAAACACGCCGACCAGGTTTTTGCCATGGCGGGTATTGATGCCGGTTTTGCCACCCACAGACGAATCCACCTGCGCCAGCAATGATGTCGGGATTTGTACGAAGCGCACGCCACGACGCACGGTGCCTGCGGCAAAACCGGCGAGATCGCCGATCACGCCACCACCCAATGCTATGACCGCATCATTGCTCTCAATACGAGCCTCAAGAATGAGATCGCAGACCGCCATATAATGTTCGAAGCTTTTGGTTTTTTCACCAGCCGGCAAGGTCAGCGAAACGGCCTCGATGCCATCGGTCTGCAGACTGTCCATGATCATGTCGAGGTAAAGTGGTGCAACATGCTCATCGGTAATGATGGCAGCGCGACGCCCCTTGAGACGCGAGGAAATTTCTCCACCTGCCTTGGTGATCAGGCCCGGTCCGATGAGAATGTCATAAGCCCGCCCCACCAGTGGCACATGTACGCGCCGTTCCTGCGATGATCCTGTCGAGGTCGTCATGATTTGGCATTTCCATTCTTGGGGGTGGTGAGGTGATGTCCGGCAACGGCAGCCAGAACCTCGGCAACGATGACATCCTTGCCCACATCGCGGGACTCGACCACCAGATCAGCCTCGGCGTAGATCGGGTATCGCTTTATCATCAGATTTTCGAGCGTGGCTTTTGGATTTTCGGTTTTCAACAGCGGGCGATGATCGCGTTTGTTGACGCGTTCCCACAACACATCCAGATCCGCTTTCAGCCACAGCGACAGGCCGGCATTCTTGATGTGATTGCGGGTGGTATCGTTGATGAATGCGCCGCCGCCGGTGGACACCACTCTGGGACCACCACGCAAAAGCCGCCGGATGACCCGTGCTTCCAGTGCACGAAATTCATTCTCGCCGTATTTGGCAAAAAGATCGGTGATCGTCATGCGCGACACGCGCTCGATTTCCGCATCCGTATCAATGAAAGCGATACCAAGCTGCTGGGCCACCAGACGACCAATAGCCGATTTACCAGCGCCCATCAGACCAACAAAGACGATATTGCGCCTTCCGAGCTTCGCCCGTGCTTCCTCAGCAAGCGTGGGAACGGGTAATGTGAAAGTTTCGCTCATCAATGTGCTGGTCCGGTTCGGTTCCGGTATCTGCAAATGTTTAGCCAGCGTCAAGAGATATTCCTTATCGTACCGGTGAAAGCCCCGACATTCGTGACAGGCTTTCAACACAGGCTTGCTTGCTCTTTGCTTTCATCTTTCGCATATGGGAAAAGACAAAGCCGATCTGGCCCCAATCTGGCACAGCAACAATTGATGGAGCGCCCATGCCAACCCTGTTCCGCTTTTTGTTTATCTGCGCCGCTATTGTCGGGATCATTTACGGATCGATGGTTTCACTTGTCATGCTGGTTGAACCACGCGACCGCGACATTACCGTGCGCATTCCATCCGAGCGGCTCAATCCGCCAGTCCAGTGACGCCGAAGGAAAACACCAATGAGCAAGATGGACAGTGCACGTCTTGAAAGTTTTCTGGAAATGATGAGCGCCGAACGCGGCGCCGCAGACAATACGTTGCAATCCTACGAGCGCGACCTTGCAGATCTCGGGCAATTTCTCGGAGACAACGGCACATCTCTGATGCAGGCACAGCAGGCTGATCTCTCCGCCTACCTGTCCCACCTCGCCACGCTTGGATTTGCCGTGTCATCGCAGGCACGCCACTTGTCCAGCATGCGCCAGTTCTACAAGTTCCTCTACGCCGAGGGCCTGCGCGAAGACGACCCGACCACCATTCTCGATGCACCGAAAAAACAGCTGCCCCTGCCCAAAACCATGAGCGTTGCAGATGTGAACCGCCTTTTGCAGCAGGCAGCGACCGAAGCGGCACAGGAAGGCCCCGGTCATCTCTCACGGCTTCGCATGCATGTGCTGCTGGAACTGCTCTATGCAACAGGCATGCGTGTCAGCGAACTGGTGTCGCTGCCCGCCACCGCCCTGGCACAAAAAGAGCGTTTTTTATCGATCCGCGGCAAGGGCAACAAGGAGCGGCTGGTGCTGTTGTCACGCACAGCCATGGACGCCATGCAGGCCTATGGCCGTGCCTTGCGGGCGGTAAGCGACCCGAAAAACGATAATTCCTGGCTTTTTCCTTCTTATGGTAAATCCGGGCATCTGCCGCGTCAGGTCTTTGCCCGCGACCTCAAGGATATCGCCATTCGTGCCGGTATAAACCCGTCTGCAATATCGCCACACGTCATGCGACACGCCTTTGCCAGCCATCTTTTGCAAAATGGCGCTGATCTGCGTGCCGTGCAGGAATTGTTGGGTCATTCAGACATTGCAACGACACAAATCTATACACATGTACTGGAAGAACGCCTGCAAGAGCTGGTACAAACACATCACCCCCTTGCCAAACAGGGCAAAAAACACGATTAGAGCCTGCGGAACCGCCGGTAAGGACCGGATAAACCTTGGGCAAAACGATCGGAAACGGATCTCATGCACAACTACCTCGACTTCGAAAAACCAATCTCTGACCTTGAAGGCAAGATCATAGAGCTGAAAAAGCTCGCCACCGAGGACGAGAGCATAGACACCTCGGAGGAGATCACCCGTCTGGAAAGCCGTGTTCAGGATGCGATGCAGGACATCTATTCCAAGCTGAACCCCTGGCAGAAGACGCAGGTAGCACGCCACCCGCAGCGTCCGCACTTCGTGGATTATGCCAATGCGCTGTTTACCGACTTCACACCATTGGCAGGCGACCGCAAGTTCTCGGAAGATGCCGCCATTCAGGCAGGCCTTGGCCGCTTCAATGGACAGCCGGTTGCCATCATCGGCCAAGAAAAGGGCAACGACACCAAGTCGCGCCTCAAGCACAATTTCGGCAGCCCTCGTCCAGAAGGTTACCGCAAGGCTATCCGTATTCTGGAACTCGCTGATCGCTTCTCGCTGCCGGTCATCACGTTGATCGATACCGCAGGCGCCTATCCAGGCGTTGGCGCGGAAGAACGCGGGCAGGCGGAAGCCATCGCCCGTTCAACCGAAATGTGCCTCAACGTGAAAGTGCCAATCGTTTCCGTCGTGATCGGCGAAGGTGGCTCGGGCGGCGCAATTGCCATTGCAACCGGCAACCGCGTCTACATGCTCGAACACGCAATCTACTCGGTGATTTCTCCTGAAGGTGCAGCATCCATTCTCTGGCGCGATTCCGCGCGGGCGAAGGAAGCGGCCACCAACATGAAGATTACCTCAGAAGATTTGAAATCTCTCGGTGTTATCGACGGCGTCATTCCTGAGCCAATTGGTGGCGCACATCGCGATCCGGCCAAGGTCATCACCGCAACAGGTGACGTCATCAACAAGGCCCTGTCGGAATTGTCGACGCATTCTGCCAATCAGATTCGTGCGGAACGTCGTCAGAAATTCCTCGATATTGGTAGAAATCTCTGATTATCTGCTCCATGCGACCGAATATGGCCTAGTTTAGGCCATATTCTGATCACAGACATGTGTGCGACGGAGCCCACCGGGGTGGATTGCCGATCAGTTAAGAACATGTAAACGGTTAACGCTGTATTTTAGATGACATGCTGTTGACGGGATCGCGCCGACGGCGTCATGTTTTTTCGGATCAATCTTCATGCGTTTGATACATCTTGCTCTTCTGGCGTGCACAACCTTCGCTTTGACCAGTTGCAATGATACGCTCGACACTGTCGAAGCGGATGTTTCTCACATCAAGAACAAGGTCGGCCACCCGCTTTCCCCCGCCAGACTTGCTGAGATGCAGAAATTGGGCATGGAGCGCAATGCGCCGATCATGATCCGTATTTTCAAGGAAGAAGGCGCGCTCGAAATCTGGAAAGCGAAACGTGACAACCGTTTCGACAAGATTGCCGAATATCAGATCTGCGCATGGTCCGGGAAACTTGGCCCCAAGGTCAAGGAAGGCGACCGGCAGGCGCCTGAAGGTTTTTATAACCTGACGCCTGGTCACATGAACCCGAATTCCAGCTATTACCTGGCCATCAACACCGGCTTTCCAAACCGTTATGATCAAGCCAATGGCCGCACTGGCACCAATCTGATGATCCATGGCGCCTGCTCCTCATCCGGTTGTTATTCAATGACCGATGCACAGGTTCTGGAGATCTATGCCTTCGCCCGTGATGCATTTACGGGCGGACAGAAAACCATACAGCTTCAGGCATTTCCCTTCCGCATGACAGCAGAGAACATGGTGCGCCATCGCCACAGCGAGCACCTCGAATTCTGGAAAATGCTGAAGGTCGGTTACGACAACTTCGAGGTCACCAAACGCCCGCCGGAAGTGAATGTCTGCGAGAAGAAATATGTCTTCAACCAGCAGACAGAAGGCGGTTCGTTTAACGCATCGGCACAATGCCCGGCCATGAGCACACCACCGGCACTGGCAAGCGCACTGAGCAGCTACGGCAAGACCTATGATCTCGCCTACGACAAGGCTTCGAAGAAATATAATGGCATGGCTTGGTATGACCCGAGCGAAGCCGAGCGCAAGGCGCTGGTGGCCGACAAGCGTAAGGGCAGGGAAGCCGCCTATGCACCAACCGGATCGGCGCTCAAGGCCGGTAAACTGATGAAGGAGGCAGAATTTGCCGCCCTCATGGACAAGAAAAACAACATCACACCTGTGCTGACACCACAAAGCCCGACAACGACGGCAACCACCTCCCGCCCCGTAGCACCTCAACAGCAGGCGCCGGTGACAGCAGGGCAGACCGCTATCGCGTCGAACACGACGCAGCCGGCCGCCGGCATGACAACAGCGTCGGTTCCCGTGCCATCGATGAACCCGCTCGCCTTTGCGCCACAGCAAGCACCAGAGCCGGAAAAGAAAAAGCCATTCTGGAAGCTTTGGGCAACGGAATGACCACCGGCAGTCCGGAAGTGCTTGATCTGCGTGGGCTGCGCTGCCCATTGCCGGTTTTGCGTGCCCGCAAGCTGCTTGCCAAAAGACAATCCGGGGCCGAACTTATCGTTGAGACGAATGATCCTCTCGCGGTGATCGATATTCCCCATCTTTGCAATGAAGATGGGCACGCACTGCTTGAAAGTACCGCGCTGGAAAACAGCCATCGTTTTCACATCCGTAAGGGTTGAAACGCATCTTTTTTGCCTGATTTTGGTTTTCTCAAAACAAAATGCAGTTTTGCATGCCTGCAATTCGAAAAATCAGGTTGTCAGACAATAAAGAATAAGTTCTTATGTGCCGACTTCCCGCCTTCTATATGCATTTGGCGCGCGCCCTAAACGGCGTGGCCAGAACCAAGATATGAGCTTTCAATGCAAGCCAAGACCACCGGCCTCCTCTACGCGCTGATTGCGTTCAGCATCTTTGCGGTTCAGGACGGTATTTCAAAATATCTTGGCACGCACTACCCGCCGGTTTTTGTCACCATGATCCGTTACTGGGCTTTTGCCCTGTTTGCGATTTTTTTGGCCGTGCGCTCCCGGGAGGGGTTGCGAGCGACAATGGCTGCAAACCGGCTGGGGCTACAAATCAGCCGTGGCGTGATCCTTGCGTTGCAGATTTCCCTGTCGATCACATCCTTCGCCATTGTCGGTTTGGCGCATTCTCATTCCATTCTCGCATCAACCCCTCTGATGGTGGCAGCACTGTCTGTTCCCATTCTGGGAGAGCGTGTTGGCTGGCGTCGCTGGTCGGCTATTCTTGTTGGTTTTATCGGTGTTCTGATCATTCTCAAGCCGGAAGGTGATGGGTTTGATCCCATGCTCATCGTCACCTTCCTTGCCGCATTTTTGCTTGGGCTTTATGGCGTTTTGACACGACTGGCCAGCCGTACCGATAGTGCCATGACGAGCTTCTTTTACACCGGGGTTGCTGGCGCCGTCGCGCTGACCTTTGTTGGCCCTTTTTACTGGGTTCCCTTTGCGCCGCATGACATTGTCTGGATGCTTGCATTGTGTGCCACCGGCATGAGTGGCCACTATCTGCTCATCAAAGCCTTTGAACTGGCCGATGCAGCCTCGGTACAGCCCTTCTCCTATTACCAGCTTGTACTCGTCTCCATCATCGGCGTGACGTTGTTTGGAGAAAGCCTGAGCAGCAATATGATCATCGGAGCGGTTGTCGTTGTTGCAGCCGGGATCTTCACGATCTGGCGCGAACACATGGTGGCACGCAAGAAGCGCCATACAGATAACGGATAAGCAGACCCACGTCAGGTTACGGGATTATGCGCAGCCGCGACCATGTAGGTCTCAAGAGCGTCGATTTGTTGTGCTGTCAAGTGCAGGCCGGTCTTGGTACGGCGCCAGACGACGTCAACCGCGTGGTTGGCCCATTCCTGCGCCATCAGCCAGTCGACTTCTCTGGCATATAGATCCGCTCCAAAGTGCTGGCCAAGATCGGCAATGTGTGATGCCGAGCCGAGCAGCTTTGCGGCATTGGTGCCATACAGACGGACAAGACGTCGTGCAAAAGCCGCCTCCAGAAATGGATAGGCTGCGGATAGCTTTTTGACTTCACTCTCATACGCTGTCACACCGAAGTCGCCGCCCGGCAGGCGGCTCTGTGCCGTCCATGGTGCGCCTTTGACGACCAGCGCCTTGCCAATGATTTCCATCGCGTGTTCTGCCAGACGACGATAGGTGGTGAGCTTGCCGCCAAACACATTGAGAAGCGGCGCCTCGTCAGATGATCCATCCAGCTTCAGGACGTAATCACGGGTGGCTTCCTGCGCTTTTGAAGCGCCATCGTCATAAAGTGGGCGAACAGCGGAATAAGTCCAGACGATATCTTGCGGGCATACGGCTTCCGCAAAATACTCGCTGGCGGCATTGCAAAGATACTGTACCTCTTCATCGCTGATCTTCACATCCTTCGGATCAGCCTTGTAATCCCGATCGGTCGTGCCGATCAGCGTAAAGTCATTCTCATAGGGAATGGCAAAGATGATGCGATTGTCCGGGTTCTGGAAAAAATAAGCCCTGGGATCGTCAAACTTCTTTTTCACGATGATATGGCTGCCTTGCACAAGACGCACATTGTGTACGCCATTGCGACCCATTGCCTGACCCAGAACGTCATCGACCCACGGTCCTGCGGCATTGATCAGCATGCGTGTTTTGACCGTCGTCGTCTGACCGCTAACGGTATCGGTCAAGGTCAGAGACCAGAGTTTACCTTCACGCCGCGCCGCAGAAACCCGCGTACGGTTCATGATGCGCGCGCCACGATCCGCTGCGTCCCGCGCATTCAGCACCACCAGCCGGGCATCATCCACCCAGCCGTCGGAATATTCAAACGCCTTATCGAAGATCGGCTTGAGTGGTTTGCCCGCCACGTCGCGGCGCATATCCAGCGATTTGGTGGCGGGCAACAACTTGCGACCACCCAAGTGATCGTAGAGGAACAGGCCAAGACGAATAAGCCAGGCCGGGCGCACACCACCCTTGTGGTAGGGCAATACAAACCGCATCGGCTTGATGATGTGCGGCGCCATGGCCCACAACACTTCACGCTCCATCAGCGATTCACGTACCAGGCGAAACTCGTAATGTTCGAGGTAACGCAGACCGCCATGAATGAGTTTTGTAGCACCCGACGACGTACCCGCAGCAAAATCGCTCATTTCGGCAAGGCCAACCGAGTAACCACGACCAGCCGCATCGCGAGCGATACCGCAACCGTTAATGCCGCCGCCAATAATGAAGAGGTCGTGTATTACTTCCTGCTGCAAGTCTGTCTCCCCAAAGGAAATATCGCCTTATCGGAACAGCTTACAGCACCGAAGACAATGAAATTCAAATGAAACTATGACGAAATTCGACAGAATAACGTCATGCGTCTCAATCTGGCCAGCAGGCGGCCTAAACAGATAACAGGGCATTTTACGCCATGGAAGCCTCACAGCGCAGCAGCATACCGAACAAATCACGCGGATCGTCCGGGTCGGCCAACAGGTCAAGTTCTGCAAACAGGCCGGTATCATGCAGCTTGCCGCGCACATAACGCAGAGCAGAAAAATCTTCCGTTGCAAAACCGACGCTGTCGAAGAGCGTGATCTGCCGATCACTTGTTCTGCCCTCTATTGCTCCAGTCATCACCTGCCACAGTTCTTTCACCGGATAGTCTTCCGGCAGTTGCTGGATTTCGCCCTCGATACGGGTCTGTGGTGGATATTCAACGAATATATCCGACCGCAGAAGAATGTCCTTGTGCAGCTCTGTTTTGCCAGGGCAGTCACCACCAACCGCATTGATGTGGACACCCGGGCCGACCATGTTGTCGCTCAGGATCGTGGCATATTGTTTGTCTGCCGTGACCGTGGTGATGATATCAACCCCTTCCACAGCGTCCTGTGCTGACTGGCAAATAACGATGTCAAAGCCCTGCCCTGCGAGATTACGTCGGCATTTTTCGCTGGCCGAAAGATCGATGTCGTAAAGGCGCAGCTGATCAACTCCAAGGATTGCCTTGAAGGCACGGGCCTGAAACTCGCTCTGCGCGCCATTGCCGATAATCGCCATGGTGCGGGCATTCTTGCGGGCAAGATGTTTTGCTGCGACAGCCGATGTTGCAGCCGTGCGCAGCGCCGTCAGGATCGTCATTTCGGTCAGCAACATCGGATAACCATTGCCGACATCCGACAATACGCCGAATGCCGTCACGGTCTGGCGGCCTTCCCTGGTGTTCTTCGGATGACCATTGACGTATTTGAAGCCGTAAAGCGTGCCATCGCTGGTCGGCATCAATTCGATGACACCATCGGTGGAGTGCGAGGCAATACGCGGTGTTTTGTCAAAACTTTCCCAGCGCAGAAAATCCTCTTCAACCACATCGGCAAGCTCACGCAGGAAGGTGTCGATGCCGATCTTCAAGACCAGTTTCATCATGTGATCGACGCTGACGAATGGAACGATATTCAGATTGGGTACAATTGTCATAATTCTCTCCTCCCGCAATCAGCCGGCCCGGTTCGGGCGATCCATCACACGCTTGCCCATCAGGCTGGCGGCAAGATCCACCATCAGGAACGCTGTGCGTCCTCTTTCATCCAAAAACGGATTGAGCTCGACCAGATCAAGGCTCGAAACCAGCCCGCTGTCATGCAACATCTCCATGACGAGATGGGCTTCACGGAACGTTGCGCCGCCTGGAACTGTTGTGCCAACCGCTGGCGCGATCGCCGGCTCAAGGAAATCCACATCGAGGCTGACATGCAGCAGACCATTCTCCGCCTCAACCTTGGCCAAAAACTCTCGCAGCAATACGCCGACGCCATGCTCGTCGATCATGCGCATATCATTGACGGTGATACCCGATCCCTTCAATGCATTGCTTTCAGCGGGGTCGACGCTGCGAATACCGATCATGCAGATACGGTTTGGATCCACAGGATGTTCAAGCGGTGGAAAATAGCCTGCAAAACTATCACGCCCGCTGTAATAGGCCACAGGAACACCATGCAGATTGCCGCTGCGAGTCGTTTCAAGGCTGTGATAGTCGGTGTGCGCATCAAGCCACAGAACGAAAAGCGGACGACCTTTTTCAGCGGCACGCTTCGATAGCCCAGCAACCGTGCCGGCAGAAATCGCGTGGTCACCACCCATGAAGATTGGCATGCCCAGACCACTCTCATGATAGGCAGCCTCGGCAAGCGCTTCAGTCCAGGCAACAGTTTCGCCAAGGTGATGAACAGCTGAATTTGGATGAGGAATGTCGGCAAAGGCTTTGGGCGCTACGTTGCCAATATCGGTGACCGTATGACCGAGCGCTTCGAGAGCCGGCTTGAGGCCCGCAATTCTCAGAGCACTAGGCCCCATTTCACAGCCCAATTGCCCTGCACCGATCTGCAATGGCGCACCGATCAGTCTGCATTCCATGGCCTTTACTCCTCTAAAATTCTGGTAAAGCGATCAGACCATGTTTGAATGGCAGGATGAACAATAATTATTGGCAAATAGCGCCAAAAGCTCTGCCAATTTGCGCATTAATTCGGCCAAAATGGTAATGCAGACCCATTAAGTAAAAACTGCTCAACTCACTTTGCAATAATCCCTATTCAGCATTCGGATCGCGTCACAAAAACTGATGTTTCAACGGCATGCGGCACATTCTCACCAATACCGGCAATGAAACCTGCCTGCTTTTGCCACATCGACACGGCATGCTGGGCCAAATTTAAAACAAACAAATTTCCTGTGCCGGAAAATGCATTTTCGACTTGCATCCGGAGACAAATCATTTATATGACGCCCTAGCAAAGCGGTACAGCCACTTCGCAAGCGTTGGGGAATAGTTCAACGGTAGAACGACGGACTCTGACTCCGTTAATCTTGGTTCGAATCCAGGTTCCCCAGCCAACGCTTTCTTTCAAAAAATCAAATATATACGCATAAAGCCGACAATCGCTAACGCTGTGTATTTGTTATCGCGTGTCTGGCTGTACGCGTTCATTTCCTTCTGCATTAAACTCTTTGCCGATTTCAAATAAACAGCAATTTCCATGCTGGACTATGTCTAGTATCACACTGACGACCTACCAGTCCCAGCCTTGGTTTTAGCCACTCTCCAACATATCAACGTGAAATCGTCCACTCTCCTCGTAACTAACTCCAAGCCGATTTTGCGCGGTCAAAACGTCGCTGTAGACACGCACCCTTGCAACTTCCCCTACACGGCAACTGCATGGTCATGAGGCACAAACTCACCACTCCGGCAACCAACCCATCAGCACAGAAGGCTGCACAACTGCAAGCGTTTACTAAGCGTATGAGCCTGCTTGGAACAATTGGGTTTGATCACGGAGCGAGTTCGAGTGGGTGCTGTATTGTGGCGGTAATGAGCCCCATTGGCCAGTTTGGGCGCGGCTCTCTCTTTCAGATGGGACAATCGATAAGGATCGCTGTCTTCAGCTGTCAGATTC